>NZ_JAKKOR010000002.1:0-241364 GCF_021738805.1 Gordonia liuliyuniae
TGGTCTTGATGGCATATTTTAACCTCGGGGGGGGGGGGGGGGGGGCCCCCCCCCCCCCCCCCCCCCAACTCCCGTATGCGCTCGCGGGCCGCAGCCTTCGACGACTCACCGGCGGGGGCGTGTTCGGCGACCGCAGGCAGACGCTCGGCGAGCGTGTAGTCGACGACCACGCTCGTCACGTCCATGCCCATCGATCCGGCCAGAATCTTCTCGATCGCAGGCACCGTGTGGTCGCCCGCCTGGCCCGGATCGGAATCGTCGTACGCCAGACCGCGCGGCGACACTACAACGACGGGAATGCCCTGCAGTTTGCCTGGCTGGTCGTCGCTCGACGTCGTTACACCTAGCACGTGTAGGTGATCGAGCCAAGTCTTGAGCGTCGACGGGATCGACCAGTTGTACATGGGCGCGCCGATCACGACGGCCGCGGCGCCCGCGACCTCGTCGATCAACTCGCGTTGAAGGTCCGCGGCAGCCGGGTCGACGCTCTCGTGCGGTCGACGCAGAACCTCGGCGTAATGCAACCCCGCCGTCGTTAGGTGCGGGACGGGGTTCGCGGCGAGGTCACGCGAGACGACGCTGCGGTCGGGACCGGCCGCACACCACGAGTCGGCGAACTCCGCGACGAGGGGACGTGACACCGAGTCGGGGCCGGAGATGGACGAGTCGACGGCGAGAAGATAAGTCACCCAGACACTCTCGCAGGAACGCGGCTCGTCCGTGAGGGTTCCGGCGAGAGTCGGCGGGTGTCAGTGCTCGGTGGAGAACGAACTCCGACGGCGATGCACCTCGAGCGCCAACGCCACGAGACGGTCGATGAGGTCGGGGTAGGCGATCCCCGAGTTCTCCCACATTTTCGGGTACATCGAGCTCGGGGTGAACCCGGGAATCGTGTTGATCTCGTTGAGCAGCCACCCGCGGCCGCCCTCCTCGTAGAAGAAGTCGACCCGAGCCATCCCTGCGCATCGCAGCGCGGTGAACGCGTCAGCGGCCAACTCCCGGACCTGCGTGACCGCAGCGTCGTCCAGCGGAGCCGGGATCATCAGTTCGGCTGCCCCGGTGACGTACTTGTCCTCGTAGTCGTAGAAGTCGCTGCCTGCCTTGATCTCACCCGGGAACGTCGTGTCCGGGGCGTTGTTGCCGAGGACACCGACCTCGATCTCCCGTGCGGTGACCGCTTCTTCGAGGACGACGACGTCGTCGTACCGGAGTGCGACGTTGATCGCCTTATCGAGTTCGTCGGCCGTGCCCGCACGAGAAACGCCGACCGACGACCCCATGTTGGCGGGCTTCACGAAGATCGGCAGGCCGAGTTCGTTGATCGCGCGGTCGACGATGTTGCGCGCATCGTCGACGCCGTCACGGAACGTGATCCAGTCGCACTGCGGGATGCCTGCGCGGGCGGCGACCTCCTTGGCCATCGCCTTGTCCATGCACAGCGCCGACCCGAGGACGCCGCAGCCGACGTACGGCACCTTGAACAGTTCGAGCATGCCCTGGACGGTTCCGTCCTCACCGTGCGGCCCGTGCAGCAGCGGCAAGACGACGGTCAGCTCACCGTCGCCCCGCACCACGTGGAGCGGATCGACTTCCGGTCCTTCGACGTCGAGACGGTTCGGCAGCGGCTCACCCGCCGCGATCGCGGCAGCCACCGCGTCGTTGCGGTGCCAGACGCCGTTCTTGTCGACGCCGACCGGGACCATCGTGTACTTGTCGCGATCCGCGGCGGCCAGCACATGGGCCGCGCTGACGCGAGACACATCGTGTTCGGCGGACACTCCGCCGTAGAGGACGACCAACCGCAGGAGGGGGGTGCTCATGGATGCCAGGATACGTGTTCGCCTACGTCGGCTCTCGCCTGTGCCGTTCTGCCATTCCTGTACCGTTCGGGTAGTGCACCTTCACGCCAGCCAGATCGCAGCAGCCACCGGCGGAACGCTCCACGGACCCGACATCGAGGTGTCTTCGGCGAGCATCGACTCGCGTTCCATTCGAGCAGGTCAGCTTTTCGTTCCGATCGTCGCGGCACGCGACGGACACGACTTCATCGCGAACGCTGTCGACGCGGGCGCTGGTGTCTATCTGACCGACCGCGCCCCGGAGCCGGGCGTCGCCGCGACGGCCGTACAGGTCGCCGACACCTCCCTGGCGCTCGCCGACCTAGGACGCGCCGTGCGGGCGGGTCTTCCGCCACGCGTCGTCGGCGTCACCGGATCGGTCGGCAAGACGTCCACCAAGGACCTTCTGGCCGGAGTCCTGGCCACCACTTACGCCACGGCGGCCAGCGAGAAGAGCTTCAACAACGAACTCGGACTGCCGCTCACGCTCCTCGGCGCGCCCGACGACACCGAAGCCGTCGTCCTGGAGATGGGCGCGCGCGGTGTCGGGCACATCGCGTTGCTGTGCGACATCGCGTCGCCGACGGTCGGCATCATCACCCGCGTCGAAGCCGTGCACCTGGAGATGTTCGGGACGCTCGCCGACGTCGCGCAGGCCAAGGGCGAGCTCGTCGAGTCGCTGCCTGCGGACGGGATCGCCGTCCTCAACGCTGACGCCCCGATCGTCCGAGGCATGACCGACCGGACCCAGGCCCGCGTGCTGACCTACGGTGTGGCCGACGACGACGCCGACGTGCGAGCGACCGGCATCGTGCTCGACGACCAGTTACGTGCGTCGTTCACGCTGCACAGCCCGTGGGGCTCCACCGCGATCGATCTGCAGGCTCGCGGCGAACACCAGGTGCCGAACGCGCTCGCCGCCGCTGCCGCAGGCTGTGGCCTCGGCGTCCCGATCGATGCGCTCGCTGCCGGACTCAGCGACGCCGCGCTGTCGGGCCTGCGCATGGAGATGAGTACGACGCCGTCCGGCGTCGTAGTCATCAACGACGCGTACAACGCCAACCCGACGTCGATGGCCGCCGGACTCTCCTCACTCGCCCGACTCGCTGCGCGCCGCCGGTTCGCCGTCGTCGGCACGATGGCCGAACTCGGCGCGGACGGGCCGGCCGCCCACCGCGACATCGCCCGGCAGGCCACGGATCTCGGCATCACCGTGATCGCCGTCGACGAACCCGACTACGGCGACGACGCCGTCCACGTGTCGGGCGTCGACGACGCGGTCGCGGCTCTCGGCGACCTGTCCGAGGGCGACGCCGTGCTCGTCAAGGGCAGCCGAGTGGCCGCGTTGGAGCGGGTCGCGACCGCCCTGGGCTGACTGGGCGGCTGGCTGGGGCGTCTACGGGACGAACGCGAAGGCCTGCGAATCCTTGGTGCACCGGGCCAGTTCACCCGCCGTCGTCGACGGACCGCAGTCCCAGCCGTTGACGTCCTGGGGTTGACCGGTTGCGATCAGCGGGCTGTACTCCTTCGCGATCCCCGTCGCTGTCTCACACGAGACGTCGCCTTCGACGACCCGGATCTGCAGTGCACCGTCCGGTCCCTTGGCCGAGCCACACGACTGACCGTCGCCGGTCGCCGTCTCGGGGCTCTCGCTCGTCGGGGGCGTCGACGACCGCGGTTTCGGGCCGGGGACGACGGGCACGCTGCGGTCGCTGGGCGGTGTCGCCACCGTCGTCGAGGATTCGGCGTTCGGAGCTTCCTGTTCGTCGCCGCACGCAGCAGCGGACAGGGCGATCGACAGGCCGAGGACCGCGGTGGCGGCGAGCTTCATCGTGCGGGTCATGGTCCCACGGTAATGCAGACGAGCAGCGAAATCGGGTCATGTAACCGCGGGTCGGCCCATCGGGCCCGACGCAGGTGGGGCACTATTGCCTTGTGACCAGCAGTGAGTTCATCCGGCGCGCCACCCTCGACGGGACGGCAGGCCGTACCGGCACCATCGTCACTCCGCATGGCGAGATCCACACACCCGCTTTCGTTCCGGTCGGCACTAAAGCGACCGTGAAGACTGTGCTGCCCGAGTCGGTCGCGGCGCTCGGCGCGCAAGCGGTCCTCGCCAACGCGTACCACCTGTACCTGCAGCCGGGGCCGGAGATCCTCGACCGGGCGGGCGGTCTCGGCGCGTTCATGAACTGGTCGGGTCCCACGTACACCGACAGCGGCGGCTTCCAGGTGATGTCCCTCGGGGTGGGCTTCAAGAAGGTCATCTCGATGGAGGCGACCGGTCCCCAAGACGATTCGCGGATCGCCGAAGGCAAGGAACGGTTGGCGAACGTCGACGACGACGGGGTCACCTTCAAATCGCATCTCGACGGGTCGATGCACCGGTTCACCCCCGAGGTGTCGATGGGCATCCAACACCAGTTGGGCGCCGACATCATTTTCGCGTTCGACGAACTGACGACGCTGATGAACACCCGCGGATATCAGGAGACGTCGCTCGAACGGACCCGACAGTGGGCGATCCGGTGCCTGGCCGAACACAATCGACTCTCCGCCGAGCGCTCGCACCGGCCGCAGCAGTCGCTGTGGGGCGTCGTCCAGGGGGCGCAGTACGAGGACCTGCGGCGTAAGGCGACGCGCGACCTCGTCGAACTGAGCCGGATCGACCGAGAGAACGGCGGCAAGGGGTTCGGCGGGTACGGGATCGGCGGTGCGTTGGAGAAGGACAATCTCGGGACTATCGTCAGCTGGGTCACCGACGAACTCCCTGACGACGCGCCACGTCACCTGTTGGGCATCAGTGAACCCGACGACATCTTCACCGCGATCGAGAACGGCGCCGACACGTTCGACTGTGTGTCACCGACGCGAGTCGCCCGCAATGGGGCGATCTACTCGTTCGACGGCCGCTACAACGTGACGAACCGCAAGTTCCGAGACGATTTCGGTCCGCTCGACGCCGAACTCGACAACTATTCGACCCAGTACACGCGCGCATACCTCCACCACCTGTTCAAGGCGAAGGAGGGCCTGGCGTCGACGCTCGCCACCCTCCACAACCTGTCGTTCACGATCACCCTCGTCGACCGTGCGCGCAAGGCGATCGAGGACGGGAACTATTACGACTACCGGGACGAGTTCCTGGGCCGCTACTACGCGGGAACCAAGCGAGCAGGGGAGTGAGCCGATGGGTGACATGGTGAGCACGCCGACGGTCATCGTCGACGTCGACATCCTCGACCGGAACATCGCGGCGATGGCAGACGCTGTGCAAGCCAACGGGCTCGCGCTGCGCCCGCACATCAAGACGCACAAGATCGTCGAGATCGCACGCAAGCAGATCGCTGCGGGCGCAACCGGATTGACGGTCGCGACGATCGGTGAGGCTGAAGTGTTCGCCGACCCGAGCGGAGCGGCGGTCGACGACCTGTTCATCGCATATCCGCTGTGGCTTACCCGGTCGAGCGCCGCCCGGCTCGTCGCCGCGTCCGAGCAGGCCCGCATCTCGTTCGGCGTCGACTCGGTGGAAGGCGTACGCAACGCGGGCGCTCGACTCGGGGACGCGGCACGACGCTTCGAGGTGCTGATCGAGGTCGACAGCGGCCACCACCGCAGCGGCGTGCATCCGGACGGCGTCACCGAAATCGCGGCGGCGGCCGACGACGCCGGGCTGCACGTGGCCGGCGTGTTCACGTTCCCGGGGCATAGCTACGGGGTCGGGCAGGCCGACTCCGCAGCACACGACGAGGCGAAGTCGCTGCGGAAAGCGTCCCGGCTCCTCGCCGAGTCGGGCGTCCCGGTGAAAGTCCGCAGCGGCGGGTCGACGCCGACCGCGTTGCTGTCCGACGGCGGAGCGCTCACCGAGTTGCGCCCGGGCGTCTACGTGTTCGGTGACGCGCAGCAGTGGGAGCTGGGCCGGACCGAGCCGGCCGACATCGCGTTGACCGTCCTCGCGACCGTCATCAGCCGGTCCGACGGGCCCGAGCGGCGGATCGTGCTCGACGCGGGCAGCAAGGTCCTCGGTGCGGACCGGCCAGGCTACGCGTCGGGGTTCGGTCGGCTCATCGACTATCCCGACGCACGGGTCACCGGGCTGTCCGAACATCACGCGACTGTCGAATTTCCTGGTGACGCAAAGCTTCCCGTGCGAGGGTCGCGGGTGCGTGTGGTGCCGAACCACGTCTGCACGGTCCTCAATCTGGTCGACGAGGTCGCCGTCGCCAAAGGTGGGCTCATCGTCGATGTGTGGCGCGTGGCCGCTCGCGGACGCAACAATTGAGTTCGTGACCAGCGCAGCCGACCGGGCGGCCCGCACCCAGGCCATCGTCGCGATCCGAAAGGTTCGTGACCGCATAGACCGCGAGTTCCATCAGCCGCTCGACGTGGAGGAGCTCGCGCGCGGAGCCTACATGTCGGCCGGCCACTTGAGTCGAGAGTTCAAACGCATCTACGGCGAGTCGCCGTACTCGTATCTGATGACGCGCCGCGTCGAACGCGCGATGACACTGCTGCGGCGCGGCGACATGTCGGTGACCGAGGTGTGCTTCGCGGTCGGATCGTCGTCGTTGGGGACGTTCAGCACCCGCTTCACCGAGCTCGTCGGCGTCTCCCCGAGTGTGTACCGCCGCGACATGGCCGGCGACCTGGAAGGTGTCCCATCGTGTCTGGCTCGGCAGGCCGCCAGGCCGGTCAGGAATCGAGAAGCGAATCCGCGCGGATCCGCTTAGCGTTGCTCCTATGAACATCGACATCCATTACACGTTCCTTCCGCACGTCGACGCCGATGCGTCGCTCGCCTTCTACCGCGACGCGCTCGGCTTCGAAGTCCGCAACGACGTCGGCTACGGCGGCATGCGCTGGATCACCGTCGGCCCCGTCGGGTCGCCGACGTCGATCGTCCTGCAGCCGCCGGTCGTCGATCCCGGAGTGACCGACACGGAACGCGCGGTGGTGCTCGATCTGATCGCGAAAGGGTCGTATGGTGCGGTTACGCTCGCGACCGACGACCTCGACGCACTCTTCGACAGGCTCGTCGCCGCAGGCGCCGACGTGATCGCCGAACCCGCCGACCAGGACTATGGGGTACGCGACTGCGCCTTCCGTGACCCCGCCGGAAACCTGCTGCGCATCAACCAGAGATAGCCTCAAAGATCCACGGATCGCGGGGGAGGGCCGACGGGGAGAACCGTTCGGTGAGGGCGTCCATCGTGACTGTCTCGCCCTGATCGGCCAACCCGAGCGAGACGGCAATCATGGACAGGACCGACACCGCGTCGACACCGCGCTCGGCGAGATCGGCGAGAGTCACCGCGCCGTCGCGTTTCGCGAGCCGCTTGTGGTCGGCGTTGAGGACCATCGGGACGTGCGCGTACTCGGGCGGCGAATAGCCGAGCCGGGTCGCCAGATACGCCTGCCGAGGCGCGGATGTCAGCAGATCGTCACCGCGCACCACCTGGTCGACGCCGGACGCCGCGTCGTCGACGACCACCGCGAGGTTGTAGGCGGGTGTTCCGTCGTTGCGCTGCAGGACGAAGTCATCGACGTCTCCGGTGAACTCATTGTTCAAGATATCGGTGACCGTAAACGAGGTGACGTCCGCACGAAGACGGATCGCCGCGGGGCGAATGCGTCGCCGTTCGGCGCGCTCGGCCTCGGTCAACTCGCGGCAGGTGCCCGGGTACGCCCCCTGCGGGGCGTGCGGCGCCGTCGGCGCGTCCAAGATCTCGCGGCGAGTGCAGAAGCACTCGAAGGTGTCGCCGTCGGCGACGAGCCCGCCGATGACCGAGGCGTACGCGTCGTACCGTTCGCTCTGCAGGGTCACCGGCTCGTCCCACCCGAGCCCGATCGCGGCGAGGTCGGCGAGTTGCCGTTCCCTCGCTCCGGGACGCACACGGTCGAGGTCTTCCACGCGCATCAGGAAGCGGCGGTTCGACGATCGAGCGAAGAGTTGCGCGAGCACCGCTGTCCGCAGATTCCCGATGTGCAGGTCGCCGGATGGAGAAGGCGCGAACCGGCCTGCGGGAGCGAAGTCGTTGGCCACGCCACCACCGTAAAGCACGGTCTACGGCGGTGTGGAACACAGTCAAGCGCGGGAGCCAGTCAAGCGCGAGAACCCAGTCAGGAGCGGAAGCCAGATGTCCTCGTCGGGCGCCCGTTCTCCAGCCGACCGGTGAAGTACTGGCGTCCCGCCGGACTTGAGACGGTCACCTCGTACCAGCTGTCGGCGACCGCGGTCGCAGTGACGTCGCGTCCGTCGACGCTGACCTGTCGACGCTCGTGGTCGAGGGCGACGTCCGCGGACGACCCGTTCCGTGGAAAACACAGGTCCCGGAGAAAGCGGTCCGGCCCGGTCACCACGACGCGCACGGTGACCGACGCCAATTGCACACGTCGCCTGCCGCGCACCGTGTGATGCTCGACGCGCCCGTCGTAGAAGACTCCGAACACTGCGGCGCGCGATCCGTCGTTCCGCAGGTGCAGGACCCCGTCGACGACGGTGGCCGACAGCCGGTACGGGGTCGGGAGGGCCACAGTCTGGGCGGTCTCCTGCACCGGATAGTCGCCGCCCGGCTCGGCGTCCCACCGCTTCTCGATCGGCGGGACCGGACCGGGACGAGCGGGAAGTCGGAGGCCGTCCGAGCGGGAGAAGTCGAACGCAGACACCAGATCGCCGCACGCTCGGCGACGCCACCGCGAGATGTTCGGGCAGCGCACACCCGTCACCCGCTCCATCAGACGGACCACCGACGTGTGGTCGAAGACCTCAGAGGATACGCGCCCGCCGACCGTCCACGGCGAGACGATCGTCATCGGCACGCGGAACCCGAGGCCCATCGGTTTGCCGTCCCACCACTCGTCGGGTTCGCCCTGCGGCGGCAGGGGCGGAACGACATGGTCGAAGTACCCGTCGAATTCGTCGAACGTCAGCAGCACCGCCGTCTTGTCCCATACCTGCGGGTTCGACGAGAGCGCATCGAGCAACCGGTAGGTGAGCGTGGACGATTGGATCGGGGACGACGCCGACGGGTGCTCGGAGTCGGCCGCCGATGCGACGATCCACGACACGGCCGGAAGCTTGCCCGACTGTACGTCTCTGCGAAACCGGGGGATCAGTGAACCGGGTTCGCCGCGATACAGGGCTCGGCGATAGAGATCGGCGACGACGCCGCGCATGCCTGCCGCGCTGTTGTGCACGCTCTGTGCGCGAGTGCGCTGCTCGTCGCGGTCGGACGTCGCCAGCAGATCCTCGTAGAAGCCGGTCAGGTCGCCGCCGCGTTCACCCGCGAGTTGAACGGCTGCGCGGCCGATGGTGCGGAACGTCGCGAAGAAGTCGAGATTGTTGTCGGTGTAGTTGTCCCACTCCTGGTAGACACGCCAATCCACACCCGCTTCGTGCAGGCTCTCGGCATACGTCTTCCAGGCGTAACCGGGATGCGTCGAGTCGTAGGCGTCGTTGCCGACCGCCCGTGGTCCCCACGGTTCGGAGCCGCTGGTGCCCGAGAACAGGAAGTTGCGGTTCGGGCTCGTCGACGTCGGACACGACGAGAAGTATCCGTCGCACACCGTGAACGTCTCGGCCAACGCGTACTGGAAGGCGATGTCGCGTCGATCGTAGGCAGCCATCGTCGCCCGGCCCTTCGCGCCGACCCACCCGTCGCACCGTCCCCCGTTGAGAGCCTGCTGGCCGTCCGGCCACGAATGTGGAAGGGACGTGAGGTATTCCACCGACAGGTCACCGCGGTTCGCGGCGTCGCGAGCCAGGAACGGGCGTACCCCGTCCTGGTCGAAGACTCCCGGTTTGGCCGAGTTGTCGGCGAAACCGCGCACCCCGCGCAGCGTCCCGAAATAGTGGTCGAACGAGCGGTTCTCCTGCATCAGGACGACGACGTGCTCCACGTCGCGCAGACTGCCCGCGGGTCTGCCCCGTGCCACGGCCTCGAGCAGCGACGGAGGAAGAAGTGTTGTCGCGGCGGCAGTTCCGGCGGCGGTCGCAGTCAATCCGAGGAAGTGTCTGCGCGAATGGGACGAGACCGATTTCGGTGGTGTTGCCATCAAGGCCGACAGTACGAGTGCCCGATGGCCCCGCGGTGTCGGCGCCGTGGCGCGGGGGCGACGAGTCGGCGGCGCAGCGGTGATGTGCGGCGCCCGAAAACCGTTGCTCTTGTCGGTGGCGTCGTGGACGATGAACGAGTGGACCTCCCGATCAATCCGCCTGTCGCGCCGATGCTCGCGAAAGCCGTCGCCGCGGTGCCCGAGCAACCAGACGACGGGCCGGTGTGGTCGTACGAACCGAAGTGGGACGGATTCCGCGCGTTGATTTTTCGTGACGGCGACGAGGTCGTCGTCGTCTCGCGCAGCGGCAAGGACCTCGCCCGCTACTTCCCCGAACTCGTGGACGCCGCCCGCGCCGAACTGCCCGAGCGGGTGGTCGTCGACGGCGAAGTCGGTGTGGTCCGTGAGATCGGCGGCGTTCGCAGGCTCGACTGGGATTCGCTGAGCCAGCGCATCCATCCGGCGGCGTCGCGCATCGACAAGCTCGCCGGCGAGACCCCCGCGACCTTCATCGGATTCGACGCTCTCGCACTCGGCGACGCCGACCTGACCGGCGAACCGTTTCCGAGGCGCCGCGACGCGCTGCGACACGCCATCGCGCCGGGCGGATCGCTACAGGTCAGCCGGGTGACCCAGGATTCGGCCGTCGCGCGGGACTGGTTCAGCGCCTTCGAAGGAGCAGGCCTCGACGGTGTCGTCGCCAAAAGTCTCGACGGGCTCTACGTGCCGAACAAACGCGAGATGGTCAAGATCAAGCACAAGCGGACCGCCGACTGCGTGGTCCTCGGATACCGCGTCCACAAGAGTGGGACCGGACTCGGATCGATGCTCCTCGGACTGTACGGCGACGACGGCGAAGTCCGGATGGTCGGCGGATCGAGTGCGTTCGCCGACAAAAAGCGGATCGAACTGCAGGAGATGTTCGAGCCGATGCGCCTGGACCCCGACAACGTCGCGCAGGGCGAGGTGTCGCGGTGGCGGTCGGCGGGCAACGGGGAGTGGATTCCGATCCGACCCGAACTCGTCGTCGAAGTCGCGTACGACCAGATGGAGAACGGTCGCTTCCGGCACACCGTCAAGTTCCTGCGATGGCGACCCGATCGTGATCCGATCAGTTGCGGATACGAACAACTCGAAGTCCCGCTCACCTACGACGTCCACGACGTCCTGGAAGGTTCGTGATGGCCAGTTCGAAGCCGAAACCGCTCATGCTCGACGTCGACGGAGTCGAGGTGAAACTCAGCAACCCGGACAAGATCTACTTCCCCCAGCTCGGTGAGGACGGCGGGCGCAAAGGCGACCTCGTCGACTACTACCGGACCATGGTGACGACGGGCCCACTGCTGGACGCTGTTGCCGGGCGGCCCACATTTCTGCAGCGGTTTCCCGACGGCGTCGAGGGCGACGAGATCTACCAGAAGCATCTGACGAAGTACCATCCCGGCCACGTCGAGTCCACGAAGATCGTCTTCCCGTCCAAGCGGACCGGGCAGGCGTTCTGTCCGCGGATCCCGGCGGACATCGTGTGGGCGGCCAATCTGGGAACGGTCACCTTCCACACCTGGCCGACCGTCGATCCGGACAACGACCACCCAGATCAACTGCGCATCGACCTTGATCCGACCGACGGCCGCGGCTTCGATGACGTGCGGGCCGCCGCGATCGAGTACGTCCGCCCGCTCCTGGACGAACTCGGATACACGGGTTTTGTGAAGACCTCGGGTAGCCGCGGGATCCACGTGTTCGTGCCGATCCGTGCCGAGTGGGACTTCATCGCGACACGTCGCGCCGTGATCGCGTTCGGGCGGGAGCTGGAGCGTCGTGCACCCGACCTGTTCACCACGTCGTGGTGGAAAGAGGATCGTGGCGACCGGATCTTCATCGACTACAACCAGAACGCCCGCGACCGGTCGATGGCCGCACCCTATTCGGTGCGGAAGTCGCCGATCGCACGGGTGTCGACGCCGTTGACGTGGGACGAGCTCGCCGACATCGACCCCGGCGACCTGACCATCGCGACGGTGCCCGGGCTACTCGAACGACGCGACGACCCGTGGGCAGACATCGCCGACTGTGCGGCCGGGCTGGAACCGCTGCTGGAGATGGTCCAGCGTGACGACGCCGACGGGCTCGGTGACCTGCCGTACCCGCCGTCATACCCGAAGATGCCGGGCGAGCCGCCGCGCGTCCAACCAAGCAAGAAGGTCGCCGAGCACTGGGACTCGGACGGGAACAGAATCGAGAAGTAGCGTTCGGCGCGGAGAACCTACACCTATACGGCGGGACAGTCGTCTATACGGTGATGCTGGTCGGTATAGGTGTAGGTCGTGCGGGTTCGTCGGCGTGATCGGCGACGAGGAAGTCGCTGTCGCGTTCGACCAGGTACTGCGTCGGCGGGAGGCCGGTGAACGCGGTGAACTCGCGTGACATGTGCGCCTGGTCGGCGAAGCCGCAGTCGGCGGCGACGTCGCTCGGGGCGCGGCCTGAGTCGATCGCGTGCCGGGCCGTGTCGAAGCGGACCAGGCGCGCCGCCTGCTTAGGGCCCATCCCGAATTCTGCGGTGAACACGCCGGTCAGACGTCGAGCCGACCAGCCCGACTGCTCGACCAGTTCGGAGACGGTCACACGACCGTTCGACCGCAGGATCCGCTGCCACGTTCGGACGGCATCGGGGTCGGCTCCGGTCGGCGTGCCGGCGGCATCACCCAGCTGCGCACTGAGGAGGTCGGTCGCCACCGCGCTGCGTGCATGGTGGGACACGGAGCCGACCGCATCACGGAGCCGTGAGGCGAACGCGGCGTCGAGATGGTCGAGTTCGAGCATCGACGTCAGCGATCCGACGGGGACGCCGAACAATCGCCGCACCGCGCCTGGGGTGAGGTCGAGCTGCACGCCCACCTGGGCTCCGTCGTGATGGATCGTGAACGATTCGAGGTGCAGTTCGCCGATGCCGCAGCGGAAGCTCGTCGGTCGAGCCAGGCCGGGCCCGGTGAGGAGAAGCCCGTCGCGCAGATCGACGATCAGTGTGACCGTCGGTGACGGAATGCCCAGGTGAGTGCCGGGGCGAGCGCCCCTGATGTCGTACGGCGTGACTAGGACGCCCGCCCGGCACAGCCTGCCGGTCAGCCCGCGTACGTCCCGAAACTCCACAGATTGCCCTCCGGGTCGGCGATGGAGAAGCCCCGCGACCCATAATCCTCTTCCGCCATGTCCCGCACCAGCTTCGCGCCGAGATCGGTGGCGCGCGCGTACACAGCGTCCGGATCGGAGACGACGACGTAGACGCTCGTGCTTCCGACGGGAGTGGCGAACGTCGAATCGGTCTTGCCCGCCGAGCTGACCATGACCCGGCCGCCGGTGGGCCACAGCATCTCCGAATGGAACACCTCACCGGAGCCGTCGCCCTCGACGAGGACGCCGGGTTCGAAGCCGAGACGAGCGAGCCAGTCCCGTTCGGCGAGAGGGTCGTTGCAGGTGACGCTGGGCCAGATGTTCATGTCTTTGCGTGTACTCATGGTTCGATTCTGCTCGCCGAGCCGCTTGAGTCTCTTGAACATTTCGGCACAACATGGGACTAAAGGCCGAATCGGAAACGTGGGACCATAGGTTAGGCTCAGCTTTATGTCTCGTTTACGTGGTCTCGTCGTCATGCTCGTCGTCGCGCTGTGCGCTCTTGCCGGGAGCGCGGTCGGTGTCGGGGCCGCGCATGCGGAACGTTTCACGCCGGCGATCAGCGTCTACCTGGCCGACGGCACGACTCCGGTGGGCGACACCGAGTTGCATCCCGGCGACCAGGTGGTCGTGAAGGGCACCGGGTTCGATCCCGCCGCCAACACGTCCGGTTTGCCGGTCCCCGTCCCGCCGGGCGTCCCGCATGGCACCTTCGTGACCTTCGGCGGCTTCGCGCCGGTGTGGCAGCCCTCCAAGGGAGCGCCGGCGTCGTCGCGTGCCGAGACCCGCAGTAAGACAAAGTGGGCGCTGTCGCCCGCCGCACTCAACAAGGTCCCGGACGTGCCGTTCGATCTGCGTCGCACCGTACGCGAAGGGTGGGTCCCACTCGACGCTAAAGGCCAGTTCACCGCGCGTCTGACACTCGCCACCCCGGAGAAGGCGCCTGCGAATAAGCGGTGGGGCGTCTACACGTACGGTGCCGCGAACGCAGTCAACGCCGCGCAGGAGAAGTACGTCCCGATCAACTACGTGACCACACCGGGCCCGAACACGCCGAAGCCTGCGGAACAGAACCTCGTCTGGGGATACTCGTCGACCTTCGCCGACGCGGTCGAGGCCACCGAAGGCACAGTGTCCGGCAAGGACGGAGCCGACGTCGACGACCGTGGGGACATGACGTTCGAACTCGCCGACAACACGATCAGAAACGGGCGAGGCGAACTCCGGTTCCACGGCACCGCCGTCGTCTATACGCGGTTCCACCTGCTCGAGATCGCTCTCGCCGATCCGGTCATCCGCGTGAACGGGACGCACGCAGTGCTGTCGATGAAGACGTCGTCGACCGACATGAACGGCGACGACCGCCTGCGTCGCATCGACGTTGCGGACTTGCACCTGACGAAGGCACAGGCTTCGCGCCTCGCGAAGAGCACCGACGTCACGGGCGTGCGCGCCACGTTCCGCGACGGGATCACCCCGACATCGCTGGCCGCGTTGTCGCTGTCCGGAGCGGAGCCGGTGTCGATTCGGTTCTAACGCTAGAACAGCGTTGCGGGGCGGACCAGGTTCGCGAGGTCGACGAGGAGGAAGCGGTGGGCGCGGTTGTCGCGAGTGGCCCGCGCCAGCTCTCGCAGTGATCGCTCGGTGCCCGCGCGCAGACCGGGTTCGGTGAACGGGAAGCCGAGGAAGTCTTCGCCCTCACCCTGCTCTGGATGCGCTTCGATCCAGCCGAGCGCGCTGCCGAGAATGATCAACTTCAAACGGCGGCGACGCGGGTCGTCGAACCCGATCTGATCGAATCGGGTCGACGCCTCGAACAGTTCGTCTGTCGTGAACTCGGCGGGTGGGCGGCCGTGCACGAGGGCCAGGATCGCGCTGATCTGCGCGGTGCCGAAGTGTCTGCTCGTGATCGGCACCTCGTCGAGCGGCTCGATCGCCTGCGCGATCTCCCCTTCGGACAGCAGCATCCGTGCATACCCGAACGCGGCCGTGACGATGGCGTGGTCGGTGAGCCACAGGTCGTGGTACGCCTGACGGGCGATGTCGTACCAGCGTTCCACCTGGGCGGCCTGTTCGTTCGTCGACAACCCTTCGGCGGACAGCCAGTAGCCGATCAGTTCGGCGGTGCCCGCCACGGCCAGCTTCGGCGCGACCTCTCCGGGCAGTGCTTCGAGCACTTCGCGGAACCGGTCGTAGGCGAGTTCTGGTTCGGCGTTGAGGAGCGCGCAGATACCGAGGAACCAGTGCAGGCGCCACGAGTCGCCGTGATTGTCGGCGACTTCCCGCAGCAGTTGCAACGCGGTGTCGAGGTTGCCCAACTCCAGATGCGCGCGGGCCTCGGCGAGGTCGATCTCCAACGACGGATGCTCGGCGTTCTGCCTGGGGTACGGCACCTGGTCGGGAGACATCAGTGTCGAGAATCCTTCGGCGCGAGCCGCTTTGATCGTGTCCAGCGTCTGGCGGGGGTACGAGAGCGCAGCCGACGTGAGGACGCTGGCGGCCGGATCCGCCGGGTCGACGAGCGGTATCGGGAGTGCGTGGGCGATGTCGGCCGGGTCGTGGATCGCGGCGTCCTTCGGGTCGAAGAAGCCGTCGACCGGGGCCAGCAGCAGTTCGGTTCCGAACGTCGAACGCTGCGGCGTGAAGACCGTCGACATCGACGGGCGGGGAACGCCGGTGTGGAGGGCGACCGTCTCACGCAGCACATTGAGGACCTGTGTGGTCATCTCCTCCGCGGACTCGAACCGTTCGGCCGGGTCCGTCGACGTGGCACGTTGCAGCAGGAAGTAGAACGACGGGTTCTCGACGAAGGTCGGGGTGGTCTCCGGATCGGGGAGCCCGTCGACGTAGCGGCCGTCCTCCATCGGCATGTCGACGGTCAGCACGGCGAGTGTGCGACCGATCGAGTAGATGTCGGTGACGACCTGCGGTCCGGTCTCGACGATCTCCGGCGCCTGGAATCCGGGTGTGCCGTACAGGCGCCCGTATCCGTTGGCGGCCGAGACGGCGCCGAGGTCGATCAGCTTCACCTCGTCGGAGGTGATCATGATGTTGTCGGGTTTCACGTCGTTGTAGACGAGTCCGACCGAATGCAGGTAGCCGACGGCCGACAGGACTTCGAGGATGTACGCCATCGCCTGTTCGACGGGCATCGGCTTGGTCTTGCCGGTCGGACCGGTGGTCAACTGCTTGAGCGTGTGACCGCCGACGTACTCCATCACGATATAGCCGAACAGTCGGCCGTCGTCGTCGGCCCACTCGACGAAGTTGAAGATCTTCACGATACCGGGATCGTTCACCGAGGCCAAGAACTGGCGCTCCGCGATGGCGACGGCTTGCGCCTGCGAATCCGACGAGTTCAGCAGACCTTTGAGGACGACGGGTCGGTCGGACACGTTGTGGTCGACGGCCAGGTATATCCACCCCATGCCGCCGTGCGCGATGGCTCCCGCGATCTCGTACTGGTCGGCGACCATCGTCCCGCGGGGGAGGCCGGGGACGAACGAGTAGCGCGACCCGCAGTTCGGGCAGGTGCCCTGGGCCGGGCCCTTCCCCGGGCCGGAACTCCGGCCGACCTCGGCGCCACACTTCCAGCAGAACCGTTTGGACTCGACGATCATCGGATCGGCCAGGACCGCGTCCGCCGGGTCGATGTCGGTGACGTCGGGGAGTTGCACCAGGCCGCTACCGAGACGTCGGTCGTGGATATGTGACGGGGCCTTGCGGATCTTGCGGCGTGACGATGTGATGTCTTCGAACAGTCGCCGCACCTGGGTGCCCTGGGTGCCGAGCGCGACGGGCGTCGTGCCAACCGTCGACACGGGGTCCGCAGCCGCGGTCGCCTGGGTGGCGGGGCCGTCGTCGACCGTCTCCGACGGCACCGTGTGGACGGGGTCGGTCTGGGAGTCGCCAGTGCTGTCGTTCATCGTCATCAATCGCGGTAGGTGTACGGAGGGGGTGATCCGGGGCCGAGGACCGACAGCCACTGGTTGTAGGACGACTGCCAACTGCCGTCGGTGCGGCGTTGCGCGAGGACCCCGTTGATGAACCGCACCAGGTCGGGATGCCCTTTGGCGATGCCTACGGCGTAATTCTCGGCGCCGAGGCTCTCTCCGACAACCTTGGCCCACGGGTCCTGGGCGGCGATGCCCGCGAGGATCGGGGTGTCGGATGTGATGGCGTCCACGCGGCCCTGCTGCATCATCACCAGACAGTCGGCCCAACTGGAGGTGGTTGCGAACTTCGCCTTCGGCGCCAGCGCTTTGACGCGGCCGGCCGACGTCGACGCCGACGTCGCGCACACCCGCTTGCCGTTGAGGTCTGCGACGCTCTCGATACCGGAATGACGGTATGCGAGGATCCGTTGGGACGCTTGGAAGTACGGGATCGAGAAATCTATCGACGCCAGCCGTTCGCAGGTGATCGACATCGACTTGACGACGATGTCGACGGATCCGTTGGTCAACGCGTCCACCCGGTCGTCCGTCGACACCATCCGGTAGTCGATCCGGTTCGGGTCGCCGAAGATCGCTTCGGAGATCCAGTGCGCGACGTCGACATCGAATCCCATGACGTCGCCGGTCAACGGGTCACGGAAGCTCAACGGGTTCGATCCGAGGTCGGTGCCGACGACCAGACGTCCACGTTTCTCGATCTCTTCCATGGTCGAGCCTCGGGGCATCTCGCCGGGTGCGGGGAGTGTCTCGTCCGGCCGAAGACTCGACGTGTCGCAGTCGGTCGACTCGGTGGGCTGGGTCGGCCCGTTTGCCGAGTCGTCGAAGGAGACGTCCGGCGGGAGGGGGATCTCGGCTGTCGTGGTCGGCGGATCACCGTTCTCCTGAGCCTGTTGACCGCACGCGGCGACGCCGACCGTCACGGCGACCGCGAGCACAGCCACCGACAGCCAGCGTTGAAATTCCCTGCGACTCATCGGTACTCCCGGATCCGCGGGAACAGGCCGCCGAACACGGCGATAGCTGCTACGCCACACAGTACGGCGATCCCGGTACCGGTGAATCCGAGCACCCGCTGGGCGGTGTTGATGTTGGTGCGGAAGGTCGAGCGCGCCTCAGCGATAGCTTCGACGAGGGCCTCGTTCGCTTCGCTGTAACCGGTGGCGGTGCTGATCGCGCCGTCGCCGACAGTGAGTGAGCGGGCGCTGGTGAAGTCTCCGGCGGTCAGCAGCCTGCCGACTTCGGAGTGTGCCGACCGCCAGCGTCCGACCGCCGACTTCACATCGTCGAGCGGATCGGTGATACCCGCGTCGTCGTCGAGTTCGGCCGACCCCTGGAGGTCGTCGGCCCGGGCGACGATCTGGGCCATCGACGTCTCGAACATGCGGTCCAGCTCTCCGGGGTCGGATCGGCGCACCAACGACAGTGTCTCGGCCGAGCGGGCCTGCTGCGTGAGGATCCGCATGCTGGTCAGCGTGTGCAGCGGGTCGGCCCCGGACTCCTTCGCCGTGTTCGCGGCGGCGACCGACGTCAGGCCGGACACGAGTAGCCAGACGGTGCCGAGCCCGAGTGCCGTCAGCGCGGCGATCAGACCGATGTTGAAGTGGCGACGCGTGCGGCGCGCCAGATAACGTCCGGTCCCGACGAGCATGATGATGATCAGGAGCAGTGCGACGTACACCCCCCACGGCGGGACGGTCAGGGTGCGTTGCGGCTCGGAGATGGCCGCCGACCTCTGCTCGTAGAGCCGCTGTGCCGCAGGAAGAATCGTGTCCTGCATGAGCGTCGACGCGACGGTCAGGTACGCCGACCCAACGGGATAGCCCAGCCGATTGTTGGTCCGCGCGGTCTCGACGAGTCCGGTGTACTCGGGGATCTTGACGGCCAGCGTGTTGAGATCGGCGCGAGCACCCTCTTCGTCGTCGGTGTGCGCAGAGGCGTCGTCGCGGTAGCCGTCGGTCGCCGCGATCAGCGCGGTGGACGCGGTGGCGATGGAGTCGGTGAACGAGGCGCGCAGCTCGGGCGATTCGCGGCCACCGGAGATGAATGCCGAGTTCGCGGACGCGTCGGCCACCGACAGCGAGCTGTACAGCGTTTCAGCGGCTTCTGCCTGAGGTTCGCTCCGGTCGATCAACGACGAGAGTGTCTCGCTGCGGGTGGTCAACGACGCAGACGAGTACCAACCGGTGAGTGTGCAGGCCAGGACCATCGCGAGCAGGATGATGACAAGTTTGCCCGGCGTCGTCGTCGCGTAGAAGCGGAAGGCGACGAGGGGCGAGCTGACTCGTTCGCGAGTCATGGCAGCGAGTTCGCGGCGGTCGGCGATCACCTGGCGAAGGGTGGGGCCGGGGTTGCCCCGATCCGGGATGACCGTGCGACCGGCATGCGTGAGTGCCGAACGCACTCCCGAAACCTGGCCGGTCACGACATTCCCTTCATTTGGGTCGCTTTTCAGCCTAGTCGTCGTGCCTGTGGTCAGTGGGCAACACCCGGTACGGTGAGGGGCGAGTCGTCGGGTTCATGCCGACGACAGCGAGATCATCGACATGCGACCGCAGGGAGACGACAGCGTGCAGGGAGACGGCGACGGCTGGGTCTTCGACGCCGATGGACAGCGGTACTGGGGACGGCACGGCGCCGCCGGACTCCTGCTGACCGCTGCGACCGACGAGGGTGTCGCCGTGCTGCTACAGCACCGCGCGATCTGGTCGCATCAGGGCGGAACCTGGGGGCTGCCGGGCGGTGCCCGCGACTCACACGAGACGGTCGAGCAGGCCGCGGTCCGGGAAGCCTTCGAAGAGGCGGGCATCTCGGTCGACGACCTCGACGTGGTCGACGCGATAGTCACGCATCGAGCGTCCAGCGGGTGGACGTACACGACGGTGCTCGCCGAGGCTGCGTCTCCGATCGCGACCACTCCGAACGGCGAGTCGACCGAGCTGCGCTGGGTGCCGACCGCGAAAGTCGCAGAGCTTCCGCTGCATCCAGGGCTGGCCGCTGCCTGGCCGGGCCTGGTCGATCGGCTCGGCTGAACGCCGAGATCCTCAGCGCTTCGACAGCTGGTTGGCCCCGGAGATCAGCGCGGCGACCGCGGATTCGTCTGCGGTGCCGGCGATCCCGTACGACCAGCAGCGTCGGCCGTCGGCATTGCACCGCAGATAGGTTGTGACCTCGTCATCGTCGACCTGCTGGGAGAGCGCGACGATCTCGACGCCTGCATCGATGTCGTAGAGCATCGAAGTCATTGCGCCGATGACGCCGGACGCCGTCGCGCTCAATCTGATCTTTCGGTGCGCGATCCGGATGTCGGCGGTGCAGTGGATCGTGTCGGCGCGGCCGTGCTCGAACTGGAAGGCCTCCAAGGCGATCGCGCCGGTGGGAGCGTATGTCGTGTCGAAGTGTGCAGTGGTCATGGCGGCCGCCTCCCGGGGGAACCAGGCGGGCATACGGCGGTCGACGCAGGATCGGTCGGAACGGTGGTCGCCGCGCCCGTCACGGGTAAAGGATGTCGGCTGGATTTGAATGGAATGCATCACGTCGGTTCATTTCGGTCGAAGACTAGGTGACCGACGAGAAGAAGGGTGGAAAGCCGACGAACCCGCAGCGGGGGGTCGGTCGAATCAGACCCCGCTGCGGCGGGTTACGAGAAGTTTCCACGTCATAGTGGTCACGACCCTAGCACTGCCGTCCGCAGGGCGGAAGAGACGCTCGTCGGATCGGCGGCGGCGGTGATCGCTCGAACCACCACGATGCGCGACGCGCCCGCGTCGGTCACTTCCCGCACGCGTTCTAGGTTGATGCCGCCGATCGCGAACCACGGTTTGCCGTTCGCATCGGTAGCCGCGGCGCGCACCAGGTCGAGCCCAGTGGCCGGACGACCGGGTTTGGTTGGCGTGGTCCACAGCGGGCCGGTGCAGAAGTAGTCGACGTCGCCGTCGGCGACAGCCGAACGCATCTGGTCGACGTCGTGCGTCGAACTGCCAATCACCATGTCCGGTCCGACGATCGCGCGAGCAGCGGCGGGCGGGAGGTCATCTTGGCCGAGGTGCAGGACGTCTGCCTGCACGGCATGGGCGATGTCGGCACGGTCGTTCACCGACAGCAGGGCGCCGCCGGTATGAACGACCTCTCGTAGCTCCGCCAGAATCGTCAGCTCCGCCGACGTATCCAGTTCACCGAACTGTGCCGCGCCCGGCGACCCCTTGTCGCGGAGTTGGACGATGTCCACGCCGCCCGCCACGGCATCGGCGACGAAATCCAGGAGGTCGCCGCGTTCCCGACGTGCATCGGTGCAGAGGTAGAGGCGAGCGTTCGAGAGCGCGGTGCGGGGGTGGGGAGACATGCCTGCAACGGTAGGCTGACAGGGAACCAAGAAGCACACACGGGAGTCCGGGGCGCTGGGCTGAGAGTGCGACGCGAGCCGTCGCTGACCGTCTGACCTGATCCGGATAATGCCGGCGAAGGGATTTGATCCACGTGGGACGAGAACTCTCCGTCGTCGGCGGCGGCGCGATCGGGTTGGCGTGCGCGCTGGCCGCCGCGGACGCCGGATGGACCACGACCGTGTACGACGCCGGGTCGGCGAGTCGTGCCGCGCACGTGGCAGGCGGAATGCTCGGATGCTTCGGCGAAGGCCATCCCGGCGAACGGCGAATCCTCGACATCTCCGCGCAGTCGGCAGCGTTGTGGCCGGACTTCCTCACCAGACTCGGTGATCCGACCGTCCGTACGGCCACCGACAGCATCCTGCTCGCCGCGTCTGCCACCGATCTGGCCTACCTCGACGACCAGGTCGGCTTCGTTCGTGACCGTATACCCGGTGCGACGTTGGCGCGGTCGACGGGAGCGCAGCTGCGGCGCTGCGAGACCGCGTTGGCGCGCGGACTCGCAGGCGGGTATCTCGCCGAAGGCGAAGGCGCCGTGGACAATCGGCTCCTGGTCGCAGCGCTCGAAGAACGGCTCGGCGAAGCGGGTGGACGGATCGTTCGCGCCGGTGTGGACGACCCGACCGAACTGCCGGGCGATCAGATCCTGATCGCAGCGGGCCTGGGCAGCGCCGCGCTCGCCGCCGTCGCCGGAGCCGACATCTCCGTCCACGGTGAGAAAGGAGAGATCCTCCGGCTGCGCCGAACTCGGTGGTCGGTGCCGCCCCCGAAGCACGTGATCCGCGGACGGCGACACGGCCGCCCCATCTACCTGGTGCCACGCGCCGACGCCGTCGTGGTCGGTGCCACCCAGTACGAGGCGGTTGGTTCCGACGATCGCGTACCGCAAGCCGGTGGCGTCGCCGACCTCCTCGCCGACGCGATCGCCGTCATGCCAGGCCTGAGCACTTACGAGCTCGCCGAGGCGGGCGCCGGGATCCGGCCGTCGTCGCCGGACGGCGTGCCCGTCGTGCAGCGGATCGACGACCGCATCCTCGTCGCGACCGGGCACGGCCGCAACGGGATCGCGTTGTCGCCGTGGACGGCGGCCCGCGTCATGGACGTGCTGGCCGGAGAGCCCCGAGAATCCCGAGAACCCCGAAAACTCCGAGAATCCGAGTAGGAAAGAGGCGAGCATGGAATTGACCATCAATGGCGACCCAGTGCAGATCGACGGGCCGGTCGACGTACCGAAACTCCTCGCGCACATGGGATTCCCCGACCAAGGCGTTGCGGTCGCGATCGACGGCGTGGTGCGGCCGAAGACCCGGTGGAGTGAGGAGATCGGCGACTACTCTGAGATAGACGTCCTCACGGCGGTGCAGGGTGGCTGACGCGTTCACCGTCGCGGGCCGCGAGTACGGCTCCCGTCTGATCACCGGAACCGGCGGCGCCGTCAACCTCGCCGTCCTCGAACGTGCACTCGTCGCGTCCGGCACCGAACTGACGACGGTGGCGATGCGACGCGTGGATCCGGCGTCGGGGACCGGGGTCCTCGACCTGCTGCGCCGACTCGACATCGAAGTGCTGCCGAACACCGCGGGGTGCCACACCACCGCGGAAGCCGTGCTGTGCGCGCAACTCGGGCGCGAAGCGGTTCAGACGAATCTCGTGAAGCTCGAAGTCGTCGCCGACGATCACACACTCCTGCCCGATCCGCTGGAACTCGTCGAAGCCGCCGAGATGCTCGTCGCCGACGGCTTCGACGTCCTGGCTTACACCAACGACGACCCGGTTCTCGCGCGTCGGCTCGAGGACACGGGCGTCGCAGCCGTGATGCCACTCGGGTCACCCATCGGCACCGGCCTCGGCATCGCCAACCCGCACAACATCGAGATGATCGTCGCCCGTGCCGGGATTCCTGTTGTCCTCGACGCCGGGATCGGCACCGCGAGCGATGCCGCCCTTGCCATGGAACTGGGCTGTGACGCAGTGCTTCTCGCCAGTGCGGTGACTCGTGCTAACGATCCTGAGGCGATGGCGTCGGCCATGCGGCACGCCGTCATCGGCGGACGTCTGGCAGCCGGGGCCGGACGCATCCCGAAGCGGTTCTGGGCACATGCGTCGAGCCCGGCCCGGGAGTAGCGAGTTCGGCTAGCTTTCGGAGAGTTTCTCGCGGCCGCGGTGCCAGCCGCCCTTCTCCGGTGGAGCCTCGCCGAAGTGGTCGGGGTCGCCGGTGCTGTACCAGGCGACGAGGACTGCGCCCACCACGGCGCCGATGAATCCGACGAACGCCAGCCACGCTAATCCCGGCCGCGCCGAGTCGTGGAGGAAGAGGACGCCGATCAGGCTCGGGCCTGCCGTTTCGAAGACCACCAGCAGCGCGGTCACCCCGTTCACGGCGCCGACCTGCAGCGCGACGGTCTGAACATAGAAGCCGACGGCTCCTGCGACGGCGATCGACCAGGCGGCCGGGTCGGACAGGATCGTCACGAGATTGAACGGCGACATGCCGTCCAGCACACGCACCGCGATCGCGATGATGCCGAACAACAGCCCGGCCGTGGCTCCGCCGACGATCGCCGCGTACTTCTTGAGCGTGTAGACGCTGATCAGTGCGATCGCGCAGACCAGGATGGTCGCGGCGAGTAGTCCCCAGTGGAACGGTCGCTCGACGGTGTCCACCGCGTGCTGCGCCGACGAGACGCCCAACAGGAACAGCGACAACACCACGAGCCAGATCGCGACCCAGTCGCGTGTGTGCAGCGTGATGTTCAGCAGCAGCGTGCCCAACAGTGCGGTGACCACTAGGTTCGCCGCCACGATCGACTGCGCCAGGAACAACGGGAGGAAGCGAGCGGCGAGGGCTCCACCGCCGAAGCCAACGATCACCATGAGGGTGCCGAGGAGGAACGCGGGGTCGGCGATCGTCGACATCGTCGACGTGATGGACGGCGTCGACGACTCCGCCCCCTCCGAGGCGTGCGGTCCGCTCGCCGGGTTCTCCCGCATCTCAACGGCCACGCGACGAGCGCCGAGAGCGCGCAAAACGGTGGAAACGCCGTACGCTACCGCCGCCATTGCAGCAGCGATGACGCCTATTGCGAACAAAACTGAGTCCTATTCAAGTAGGGAAGAGACACTAGGTGCATCACGCTACACGTCGGCTATAGGTCTGTGTCTAGTCTGTATGCGTGGCATCCACCGAGCGCAGACACGTCCTCATCACCTTCGCGCGGTCGTTCCTGACCCTCAACCTGGCACGCCGGATGGCTGCCGCCGGGCACAAGGTGACCGTCGTCGACAGCATGGCCGTCGGAGTCAGCAGGTACTCGAACGCGGTCTCGGCGTTCCATCGGGTCAGCCCGCCGAAGTACAAGCCTCAGGAGTACTGCCGGGAGTTGGCGGCGATCGTCGAACGCGAGAAGGTCGACATCGTCATCCCGATCCACGAAGAGACCGACATCCTCGCGATGATGGCCGGACTGTTCCCGCCGTCGTGCGACTTGTTCCTCTCCCCGTTCGAGGTCGAGGACACGCTCCACAACAAGCTCAAGTACCAGCAGGCGCTCGTCGACCACGGGATATCCACGCTCGAGTTCCGGGAGATCTCGTCAGCGGAGGATGCGGTCGCGGCGTCGGAGGAGTTCACGACGCCGTTCGCGATCAAACAGGCGTACTCGCGCGGATCTCAGAAGGTGTACAAGGCGTACCCGGGCGACGATCTGAGCTACCTCACCTACGACCCGACCAATCCGTGGATCGCGCAGGAGTGGCTCGAAGGCGACCGGTACTGCACGTACTCGGTGTGCCGTGACGGTGAGATGTATGCGCACGCGACCTATCCGGTCAGTTACGCGATCGGCGGCAGCTCGTGTCTGACGTTCGAGCACGTCGACCACCCCGGCATCGTCGACTGGAGTCGCCGACTGGTGAAGGAGTTCGAGTTCACCGGACACCTGGGCCTCGACTTCATCGACCACCCCGACCGCGGTCTCGTCACGATCGAATGCAACCCGCGCGGCACCAGCGGGATCATGATGTTCACGGACGAGGAGCGCGTCGACCGGGCGTTCTTCGGCGAGAACACCGATCTGATCACGCCGCCCAAGGGGCGTACGACGATGATCGGCGCAGGCATGGCGCTGTACGGCTGGCGGAAGAGTTCGTACCCGGACAACACCTTCCGGAAGTTCTTCGCCGAGATGCGTAAGGCGGACGACGTCATCGCGTCCAAGCGGGATCCGAAGCCCGGCGTCATGATGCCGATCGCGTACGCGGGCATTCTGCGCGACGCCCGGCGCTACCACGTCGGCCTCGACGGCGGCTTCATGCACGACCACGAATGGGACGGCCGACCGATCTGAGTCGGAGCGCTGCCGAACCATTCAGGAAGTGACGACGCTCGGCATTAGAGCTTGCGGCAGAACGCGGTGACCGCGTCGGTGGCGCCTCGCTCCGGATCGAAGATGAGGCCGCCGTGTCCGACACCGTCGACGAGCAGCCACTGCGCGTTCGGGATGTGCGAGGCGGCTTCCTGCGATTGGGTTGCGGGAAAGAACAGGTCGTCGCCGAAACCGACGACCAAGGTCGGGCACGTGATGTCCGCCAACCGTTCGACCGTCGGCTCACCCAAGCGCATCCAGTCGTACGACGCCCGGGTCTGCCCGTGCTGGCCGTCGACCGAAGTCCACACGTTCTCGCTGGAGGCGGTGAGCATGGCGCGCCAGTTCGCGACCTGGGCGTCGTCGCGCAAGATGGCCGCCGACGGAATGGTCATCAGCTGCTCGAACAACGACACCGATCCCGGGACATGACCGAGCTTCTCGAGCAGTTCGAGTTCCATCTCGTTGACGACCAACCCGATCGTCGACGAGCGGAGGCCGCCGACCATCGCGAGACCGCGGACCGTGCCGCCCCACACGTCGAACAGCGCTTGCGAGATGTAACAGCCCATCGAGTAGCCGACGACGATCGCCTCGTTCACCTCGAAGTGGTCGAGGACTTCGGCGGCGTCGGCCGCGATGTCGTGCACCGAGTACGGGGCGGGCGGAGCCGACGACGGGGCGACGCCGCGCGCCGAATACGTGACGACCCGGAATCCGGCCGCGACGAGCGCGTCCGGGAGACCGCTGAACGCCCACGTCTGGGCGGGCATGCCGAGCCCGGCGGACAACAGGACGGTCGGCCCCTCACCGCTGCTCGACGCCCAGATCTGCACGTCGTCGCCGACATCGACGAACTCCCCGCTCATCGGATCACCAGGTCCTTCGACGTGGCGCTCAGCGAGATCGGTGCGATCGACTTCCCCTTCATCCAGTCACGGACGAACGCCCTCACCGTCGGATCGGAACCGCGGCGGGCGTACGTCGCATCATCGAGCGCGACCGCGCCGATCAGGTGGCGCGGCGTCGCAGTCAGACCGGGCCTGCTCGGAGTCATCCGCATCCCGTCGGCAGTGTGCAGGAGGACGTCGATGCGTCGACCGTTCGGCGCGATCACGACGGCGGGCCGGGTGGTGGCCGCCGGGTCGAACGCTTTCACGTACAGGCGATAGCCCGACTTCGGCGCATGCAGACCGATGCGGTCCAGGGCACGTGGGTCGACCACGCTGTAGGGCAGCCCGATGTCGAGCAGCGTCTCCCCGTCGACGGCGGCCTTACGCGACGGGAGCGAGGCCGACAGATTCCACGGGACCGGTGGGGCGAGAGTCTCCGACGAACGGTCCGCTGCCGAATTCTGCAGCGGAGTGCCCGACAGGGCGCCGCCGGTCGGGGAGAACGACCACGTCGACGCGTGCAGATCCTTGTGCCAGAACCCGGCGACCCCGTCGCGTCGCCCCGCGACGCGCAGTTCTCGGCGTTCGACGCCGGGTCCGGTCGCGATGACGGTGATCGTCGAGGTGATCTCGCCCGGGATCTTCGGCTGGCGCCTCCAGTCGGGAGCCGGGAGCTGGATCGCCGCGGTCGACCGGTCCCACGTCTCGGTGTTCAGATCGGTGGCGCTCGGCTTGCCGTCCTGGGAGTCCCAGCTGTAGCGGAAGAACACCGAGTCCGAGCCGGACGAGTCGAAGTCGAACGTGCGGGTGTACATGTCGCCGAAGCGGTTGATCACGAACATCGTCGACGCTGCGGCCGAAAGTGACATCGACGTGAAGCGGCCGCCGAGCGGGCCACCCACCTCGTAACTGTTGTCGTTCGGTAGCCACGGATCGGCATACGTGATGCGGCTGCCGTCACCGGTCAATGCCGGGATCATCGTCATCTTGGCCTGACCGCTGGGGTGCACGCGGCCCGCGATGTCCTGGTACGCGCGGTTGTCCGACGGTGAGGTGACCGACAGTGCCCAACCACCGGTGCGCTGATCGGGAAGGGTGCGCCCGGGAGCGGTCCATAGCATCGCGCCCCACGCCGACGTCCAGTTCCACAGGCGCGGCGACTGATTCACGTTGTCCATCGTGTAGATCCAGCCCCGGCGGTCGACGCCGACGAGTTCGTCGTCGTCGAGCGAGATCGCGACGAGACGATTCTGCAGGCAGCTCGGCAGCGGCACGGCCCGCCACGGCCCGTCCGTCCCTCTCGGCCGCGTGATCAGCCGACGTCCGACTAGGGCGAACTCCCAATGCAGGTTGAACTGGGTGGTCTCAGTCCGCAACTCCACGTGCTTCGGTGCCGACCGCCCGGTGTAGCGCGGGAAGTCCGTCAGACCCGCCCGGCTGCCGGTGGCTGGTGCGCCCGGCGGTAGCTGTGCCGTTCCGACCGGGACGCACGACGCGGGTCCGGCATGTGCGACGCCGTCGCCGATACCGGGCGCGACCAGCAGCGTTGCGGCCGTGGCGACGACAGCCAGAAGGGATGCGCGTGGGATCTTCACGTTCGGAGCATAACGCGAACATGTTTCACTTCTGACCGGAGTCGGACCTGATTCCTCGGGCGGCTGCGGATCTGGGTCAGCTCATAGCGACGAGGCCGACGCCGAGCCCGACCATGACGAGCGCGATCACCGCGTCCAGTATCCGCCACGCGCGGACCGACGCGAACATCGGAGCCACCTTGCGTGCGCCGAGACCGAGAGCGAGGAACCACACGAGGCTCGCCACGCACGCGCCGACCGTGAACGCCCATCGGGCGTCCGAGTGACTGTTCGCGATTGACCCCAGGGTGAGGACGGTGTCGAGGTAGGTGTGCGGGTTCAGCCAGGTGAGGGCGAGCGCGGTGCCGAGCGCCGCCCACATGCCGCGGTTGCGTCCGGCGTCGTCGTTGGTCAACGACGATTCGGTCGGCCGCCACGCACGTCTGGCTGCCGCCAGCCCCAGCACGACGAGGTAGGCGCCGCCGACGACCTTCGCGACGGTGACGATCCCCGGGTGGGCTGCGACGGCGGTGCCCAGCCCGACGGTGCCCGCGGTGATCAACACGATGTCGGAGACGATGCACACCGCGATCACCGGTGCCACGTGCGCGCCGCTGATTCCTTGGCGGAGCACGAACACGTTCTGTGGTCCGATAGCGATGATGAGCCCCGCACCGGTGAACAGTCCGGTGAACGCGGCGAGCAGGAGGGTCGTGGTCACGCTCATCGACGCTACGAACGGAAGGTGGGTAAGTCGAGATAGTGATTCTTCGTAAAGATTAGAATCGCTAATTGTGATTCCTGGCATGGACGTTTCCGCGGAAAGCCTCATGACCTTGACAGCGGTCCTGCGCGAAGGGACCTTCGAAGCCGCGGCCGCATCGTTGCACGTCACCCCGTCCGCGGTGAGTCAGCGCATCAAGGCGCTTGAGCACTCGGTCGGTCGAATCCTGGTTCGACGTGTCAAACCCGTGACCGCGACGCCCGACGGCGAGATCCTCGCGAGGCTCGGCGAACAGTGGTCACTGCTCGTCGCCGAAGCGCAGGGCGAACTGACCGGGATCGCTCACGGGCCAGCCGGTGTCGCACAGGTGACGGACCCGCGGAGGCTGCCGCGTGTGAGCATCCAGATCGCATGCAACGCCGACTCCCTCGCCACCTGGTTCCTGCCGGTGATCGCCGAGTACCACGACGCGCACCCGGTCGACATCGACCTGCACCGCGACGACGAGAGCGTCACGACGGCTCTGCTCCGGGCGGGCGACGTCGTCGGCGCGGTCACCTCTGATCCGGTGGTGGTGCGCGGCTGCGAGACCGTCGAACTCGGTTCGCTCCGCTACTTTCCGGTGGCCAGCTCGGCGTTCATCGAGCGCTGGCTGCCGAACGGGGCGCGCGCCCGCGACCTGCGCTTCGCGCCGATGGTGATGTTCGACCACAACGATCACCTCCAGCTGAAGGCGCTCAACCATCTGGTGCCCGAGCCGGTCTCCCCGCCGATCACCTACATTCCGGCGGCCGCCGAGTACCGTCGCGCGATTCAAGCGGGCATCGGCTGGGGCGCGGTGCCCGAAGTGGAGATCGACGACGTCCATACCGGGGCCGGTCTCGTTCGGCTCTCGCGCAAGCCCGTCGACATCCCGTTGTACTGGCAGTACTGGAAACTCCGGTCGCCGCTCGTCACGGCACTCACCGACATCGTCGTCGCGCATGCGCGCGCCGAGCTGGTCCCCCCGCGGCGAGGCACGCCGCCGGTGCCGGGCATCGCGCGCCGTTAGCGCCGGTACGTGGTCTCAAAGGCCTTCCGTGCGCTGGGTCGACTCGCCGACACCTCGTACGCGGTGAGCCCGACTGTCGACGGCGTGATGTCCAGCGTCATGAAACCGCGGTCCCGCAGGTTCTCGTAGCGGGCACGGAAACGCTTCGACGACGCCTTGTTCACGGTCTTGCCAGCCGCGCCGGACACGATCTGGCGGGTGCCGCGCAGACCCGCGACGTTCTCGAGCACCTGCTGGCTGTGGTCGTGGCCCGACATCAGGAACTGGGCGCGGCCTGCGACGTGCCGTTCGAAGAACGTCTTCGCCGCGCCGCCGCTCAGCGGTGCGGGCAGCCCGTCGTAGTCGCCCGCCGGACCGTGCGGCCCGTTGTTCGCGTACGGGTGGTGGGTGCAGACGAACTTCCACGGGGCCGTCGACGCGGCGAGGGCCTCGTCGAGCCACCGGGCCTGGCGGGTCATATACCGTCCGCCTGGCTCCCACTCCGGCGAGAGGAACGGCGGAATGTAGGCGGCCAACGGGTTCAGATCGAGGACGAAGAAGTCGGCGACCCCGAGCTCGACCGAGTAGTAGCGCGACGGCATATGCCACCTACGCGACCGCGAGTGGTACTTCACCTCGTCGTCGCCGCGGAGCAGCCAACCGCCGTCGCCCGGGAAGATCGCCGTGTTGTCGTGGTTGCCGAGCGTCATCAGCCACGGGAAGTCGAGGCCCGCGTTCGGCTTCTCGAACTTGCTTCGGAACTGTCGGTCGTCTGGGCCGTTCGGTCCGGCCTCGTAGATGTTGTCGCCGAGTCCGACCGCGATGTCGAACGGGTGCGCAGCGTGCAGTCTGCGGGCCGCGTCGGCCACCGCGTACTGCGGCTTCTCGCCGGTGCCTGCATCACCGGTGACGAGCACGCGGAGCTGTCCGGCTTGAAACGGAAGTGGAAAGCGTTGCGCGGCGGCAGAGTTGGACGCCAATGCGCCGGACGCACCGATGGCGGCGGCGGTACCGGCTGCGGTCGCAGCCGCCGCGAGGAACGTACGACGATCTGGGCCGACCGATTCTGGGCTGTTCTCGATCATGCGATCGATACTGGCATGAGCGGGTGAACGATAGGTGACTTCGAGGCCGACGGATCGGCCCCGCATGTTCTCTCGCGCGTTGCCGGCCGGTCGTCGCGGTGTGGAACCGTGAGCGCGATGTCTGAGTCAACAGCCCCGTTCACGTTCACCCGCCGCGGCTTCATCGGAGCGGCGGGAGCCGGCGCGATAGCCGTCGGACTGCCCGTCGCCGCGGGCCCGGCCGACGCCGCCTCCGCCGCCTCCGCCGTGTTCCGTCACGGCGTCGCCTCGGGGGACCCGCTGCCCGACCGGATCATCTTGTGGACTCGCGTCACGCCGAGCACGGACGCGAGCCCGGGGTCGCGGCGAGGTGGTGCGTCGACCATCACCTGGGAGATGTCGGGTAGTCGAGACTTCAACCGGGTCGTCGCCTTTGGATCCGTCACCACTGACACCTCCCGTGACCACACCGTCAAGGTGGACGCGTCGGGTCTGCGTCCGGCGACCGTCTACTGGTACCGCTTCCGTGTGACGGGTGGGTCGGCGGTGGGCGCAGTGTCGCCGATCGGTCGGACCAAGACGGCGCCCGCCGCGGGTGCGGACGTCGCGCGCGTCCGTTTCGGAGTGGTGAGTTGCTCGAATTGGGAAGCAGGCTACTTCAGTTCGTACCGGTTCCTCGCCGACCGGACCGACCTCGACGCGGTCGTTCATCTCGGCGACTACCTGTACGAGTACGGGCCCGGCGGATATGCGGGCAAGGGCGGCGTCGTCCGTCGACACGAGCCGGCCAGGGACATCGTCACCCTCGCCGACTACCGGATCCGCCACGGACAGTACAAGACGGATCCGGACCTGCAGGCCGTTCACCGGCAGCATCCGTTCATCGCCACCTGGGACGACCACGAGTCCGCGAACGACGCGTGGTCGGGCGGCGCCGAGAACCACACGAGATCGCAGGGCGCATGGGGGCAGCGGAAGGCGCACGCCGATCGTGCCTACTTCGAGTGGATGCCGGTACGTCCGCAGGTCTCCGGCGACAACCGCCACATCTACCGGCGTCTCGCGTACGGCGACCTTCTGGAACTGTCGATGCTCGATCTGCGCACGTACCGCGACAGCTCGGCCGATCGCTTCTCCCGCGAGTCCGACGACCCCGAGCGCACCATCATGGGGCGTCGCCAGTTGGAGTGGGTGAAGAACGGCATCGCGACGTCGAACACGAGATGGCAGATCATCGGCAACTCTGTGATGATCTCCCCGCTGCTCATCCCGCCGCTCGACCCGGCACGCACCAAGGCGATCACCGATCTCGTTGGCATTCCGGAGAATGGTGTCCCGTTCAATGGCGACCAATGGGACGGGTACGTCGCCGACCGCCAACGGCTGCTCGACGCCGTCGATGACGCCGGGAAGAAGAACGTCGTCTTCCTTACCGGCGACATCCACATGTCATGGGCCAACGAGATCCCGCGCAAGGCTGCCGACTATCCGGGCGCGGGGACCGTCGCCACCGAATTCGTCGTCACGTCCGTGACGTCGAACAACCTCGACGACATCGTGAAGGCGCCCGTGCACACCGTCGGCGGTGCGGCAGCCGCCGCGATTATGGCGACCAACCACCACACTCGCTGGGTCGACACCGACGAGCACGGATACGGCGTCATGACTGTCACGCCGTCGGCCGCTCGGATGGACTGGTACTTCGTCGACGACCTCACCGACCGTCGCACGGGACAGCGGTACGCGCATTCGTGGACGGTGAAGAACGGCTCGCGCCGTATGACCAAGCCCTGACGAGCCCTGGCCCACCGGAGCCGAGAACCGATACCGTGGTGATATCACTTCGATAGTTAGGGGCGCGGGATGGAACTACGTCAGGCCTGGCGGACGAACGGCTTCTTCGGATTGATCGGCGGGATCGTGGTGATCGCGATCTGCGCGGTCGCCGCCATCGCATCGATCGCGATGCTGTCCGACGGAGGATCGCCCGCCTGGGTTGCTCTCGTCGTCGTCGCGATCATCATCGGGGTCACAGCGCTCCTCACACTGACCGGGCTGACCGTCGTCGGACCGAACGAGGCCAAAGTCGTCCAGTTTTTCGGGCGCTACATCGGATCAGTGAACGAGCCAGGGTTCTCGTTGCTCGTTCCGCTCTCGGACAAGCAGTCGATCTCGTTGCGCGTGCGGAACTTCGAGACGCAGATGCTCAAAGTGAACGACGCCGACGGCAACCCGGTCGAGATCGCCGCCGTTGTCGTCTACCGCGTGGTCGACAGCTTCAAAGCCGCGTTCGCGGTGGACGACTACGAACAGTACGTCGCGACGCAGTCGGAGGCCGCCGTCCGTCACCTGGCGACGATTCACCCGTACGACGCCCACCAGGACGACCGGACCAGCCTCCGCGACGGAGCAACCGTCGCCGAGGAACTGACGGACGAACTGCGCGAGCGTACGGCGACCGCGGGCATCGAGGTCATCGAAGCCCGCATCACGCACCTCGCGTATGCACCCGAGATCGCGCAGGCGATGCTCGTCCGGCAGCAGGCCGCCCAGGTCGTCGCCGCACGCCAGCAGATCGTCGAAGGCGCGGTCGGCATGGTCGGCCTCGCGTTGGATCGTCTCGCCGAACAGGGAGTCGTGGAACTCGACGAGGAGCGTCGGGCCAGCATGGTGTCGAATCTCCTCGTCGTGCTGTGCGGTGACCGAGCTACTCAGCCTGTGGTGAACGCGGGCTCGCTGTACGGATGACCGAAATCGAGCAGTCGGCCAAGCGCGCACCCAAGAAGGTTCTGCTGCGCTTGGATCCGGACGTGCACAGCGCGATCGCCAAGTGGGCCGCCGACGATCTGCGCAGCGTCAACGGGCAACTCGAGTACGCGCTGCGCCTCGCGTTGAAACAGGCCGGTCGGAGCCCGAAGGGATGAGGGTGGCCTTCACCTCGCCGGGCGGGCGCAACTCGCGGGGGCGGCGACGAGCGAACACCAGGTGGCGGGTCTGCTCGGGCGGTACGACGGTCCGACGCCGTTGTGGGTGGTCACGTCTCGGTATGCGGCGACACCGTCGGTGGGGCGGCGGGTCAGTGTCGGGTCGGTCTTCACGTCCACCGTGTACAGGCCGAAACGGGACGCATAGTTACCCCACTCGTAGTTGTCGGTGAGCGTCCAGTAGTTGAAGCCGATGAGCGGCATGCCGTCGGCGCGGGCGCGCTGCATCCAGTAGACGAGGTCGCGCAGATGGTCGGCGCGCTGGTAGCCATCGCGGCGCGGCTTCCCGTTCTCGGTGACCATTCCCGCCTCCACGACGTACAACGGCTTGCCGGGAAAACGTTCGTGCAGGTCGCGTAGCGCGTAGTAGACGCCGTCGGCGGCCATCGACGCGTCCCACATGCGGTCGATCGCCGCATTCGCTGCGGTCAAGTCCGTCGGCGAGACCGAGTAGTAGTAGTAGTAGTCGACGCCGACGAAGTCGAGCTTGTCGACGATCCGGTTCTCGACGGCGGTGTCCACGAGCGGTTCGACGGTCGGCAGATAGGCGATGTTAGACGACACCATCGCATCCGAGTCTCGGTGATGGATGCGGTCGTAGATCGTTCGGTGCACGCGCACCATCCGGTCGATCATCGTCGGTACCGCGTCGAGCGAGATCCCGCCCTTCTGCAGTTCCTTCTGCACGTAGACGGTCGGCTCGTTGATCGTGATCCACAACGGATGATATTTCGCGTAGCGATCGACGATCATCGTGTTGTGCGTCAACCACGCGGCGGGCGTGCCGGACCACGCCCAGCCGCCGCGGTCGGCCACCCAACCGGGATAGACCCAGTGGTCGAGGGTGATCATCGGACGCATTCCGGCGTCGACGATCGCCCTGACCAGATCGTCGTAGTAGGCGAGTTCTCGCCGATCGATCACGCCGGGCCGCGGTTCCACGCGTGCCCACTCGATCCCGACCCGGTACACCTTGACGCCGAGGCCCTTCGCGAGTGCGACGTCCTGCCGGTAACGGTGCCGGAAGTCGACCGAGGAGCCGATCGTATCGTCGGTCTTGCCCTGCCGAATGTACCGCGTCCAATTGCTGTCAGGGGAGTGGCCTTCAGACTGGAAACCGGACGACGCGACACCCCACAGGAAGTCGTCGGGAAGCGCCCCGGCACGCGGACTCGCCGACGCGGCGGGCGCGACGGCCACAGCGACGATGAGCGAGAGGGCGGTCAGTACGGCGACGAGGCGATGTCCCATTGGGTCAGTATGGCCGGTTCTGCTGCGGGGTCGGTGGGGAATCGCGGCTTCGCGCTTCACTGAAGATCCTGAGCGCCTTGACCTTCGACTGTGTCAACCTGTGGAGTGTGAGGAAGGTGGTTGCCCCGATGAACGAGACCCAAGGACTCGTGGCGGCTCTCGGCGCCGAGCGGTCGGAGACGCGGCTGCGTGCCGCGCTTGCCGCGGGCACCGATCCGGAGCCCGAACTGCTCGACGAGTTGGTCGCGCGATGCGGTGTGGAGCCCGACTTTTACGTGCGCGACATGCTGACCTGGGCGATCACCCGGTATCCGGTCGAGCGCACCGTGCCAGCAGTGACGGCTGAGCTCGAATCCTCGTGCGCGCAGGCGCGCAGCCAGGCGTTGCACACTCTCTCGAAGATCGGTGACGGCTCGACGTGGCCAGCGATCACGCGCGAACTGCTCACCGACGACGACGACGAAGTCTCGCGCAGCGCGTGGCGAGCGGCGGTGGTCCTCGTGCCCGACGATGAGCGGGCAGCGCTGGCCGCGATACTGGTGTCGCAGTTCGGGCGAGGAGACGCCGACATGCACCGCAGTCTCAGTCGGGCCCTCGTTGAACTCGGCGACGCAGCAAACCATGCTGTCGCACTCGGGCAGCGGTCGACGGATCCGGTGATTCGCGGCCATGCGGCAGCCACCGAGCAGTTGGCGGCCGACCCCGAGTCGGCGTTCGTGTTCGACATCGACCTTGCGCGCAGGGCGGCGGCTCTCGGAGAGTGAGGCGGACGATGCGGATCGGTGCCGAAGCGCGGTGGCGACCTACACCGCTCAGGCCATGCGGTGGTCTATAGGCAGATGCTCGTGCCGCCCGGTGTAGGTTCACGCGCGTCGCGGGATTGACTCGGCGAAGTCGGCGGTCAGGACGTGACGAGGTCTTGGATGATTCTCACCGACTCGAGCAGATCGTCGACCATGCCGTTGAGCTGTTCGGCCCTGCTCGACGGCGCGACGATGGACACGCTGCCGAGCGGATGTCCGGCGCTGTCCAGGACCGGTGCAGCGATGCCGGCGACGTCGAGGAGGAGTTCGTCGTGTGTCGCGGAGTATCCACGCTCGCGGGTGCGGGCGAGCGCGGCCCGGACCGCGTCGGGATCGTCGGCGTTGCTCAGCGCGGCTTCGACTACGTCGGGAGCCGCATGGGCCAGGATGGCCTGCGCTGCCGCCCCCTGATGCAACGGGATCCGGTGGCCGACTGTGAACTCGACGCGTACGACGTGCGCGCGGGTCTCGACCTGGTCGACCGCGATCGCCTGCGGCCGTCGCCCGGAGAACTCGGGGACGAACAGCAAGGCGGTCTCCGACGTCTTCTCGGACAGTTGCTCGACGACGTGGTGGGCCACCGTGCGGATATCGGGTCCGACGGATTCGGCCATGCGCAGCACGGTGGGGCCGATCGAGTAGACGGCGGCGCCACCCACCCGGGTGACGAAGCCCCGGCCATGCAGCGTCGCGAGCAGTCGGTGAACGGTGGTCCGGTTCATGTCGAGGTCTCGGGCCAGGTCGGCGGGCGTCTGATCGGGCGAATCCGTCAGATGAAGGAGGAGGCGTAGTGCCTGGTCGACCGTCGACGAGATGTGCACATCCCACCGCCTTTCGAAATCGGTCGTCTCCGCTGCGCTGAGACGCGAGTCAGTCTATCCGGGGCGTCGGTGGGTTCGACGAACTCGTTGACGGTCATATGTGACCAGGGATACGGTCGTCAGGTTCGTTATTTAACCTGGACTGGTTCATTTTTAGTGCGTTGATAGCGGGCGCGGACGAGAGAAGGACACCACCGTGACGGAACTGCTCGGCATTCCGATGCAGGCCAGCGACCGTATCGACGTCTACTCCGGGGTATCCCGAATGGCCGGGAAGATCTGGGCGGCATTGCATTCGGCCGAGGCGACGCCGTCGAAGAGCGCGGCACTGCTCGTGCACCCGACGTCGAACTTCATGGGGCATTACCTCCTCGCGCCGTTGGCCGAGCGGGGGATCGACGCCGTCGGCCTCGCGACCCGCTACATCGGCAACGACAGTTCGCTGACCATGGAGAACTGTGTCCTCGACGTCGGCGCGGCCATCCGATTCCTGCGGGAGCGCGGGTACGAGAAGGTCGTCCTCATCGGCAACTCGGGCGGCGGCGGGCTCGCCGCGCTCTACCAGTCGCAGGCCGAGTCGCCGACGATCACGTGCACCCCGGCCGGCGACCCGCCGGACCTGACTCGCGCCGACCTGCCGCCCGCCGACGCGCTGCTGCAGTTGATGGCACACCCGGGTCGGGCACAGGTGCTCACCGACTGGATCGACCCCGCCGTCGTCGACGAAGCCGACCCGTGGACGCGAGACGAAGAGCTCGACATCTTCAGCGGAAGGATCCGCCCGCCGTTCCCACCCGAGTTCATCGAACGGTATCGGGCAGCGCAGTTCGCGCGAAACCGGCGGATCACGGCGTGGGTCCGCGAGCAGCTCGACCGCCTCGCCGCCGCGGACGGCGAACTGCAGGATCTGCCGTTCGTCGTGCACGGCACCACGGCCGACCCCAGATTCGTCGACACTGCCATCGACCCGTCCGACCGCGAACCGGGCACCATGTGGGGTCCGACGGAGGTCGCCAACATGATGCCCGCGTCGCTCGCGCACTACAGCAGCCTGCGGTCGTGGCTCTCGCAGTGGAGCGTCGACGAGTCCAACTGCGACGGCGCGCTCCACATGTCGCGGATCAGCGTGCCTGCGCTCGTCATGTACGGCACCGCCGACCAGGTCTGCTTCCCGAGCTACGCCACGCAGATGTTCGACGCGGTGTCGCACGACGACAAACGGCTGGTCCCGGTGACCGACGGACTGCACTACCTGTCCGGGCAGCCGGAGAAGATCGCATTCGTCGCCGACACCGTCGTCGACTGGCTGCGTGAACACGACCTCGCCCGCTGACCGCAGCATCGCCAGAGGGCACCTCACGACGAGAGAAGGATCGCTGAAGATGGTCTACTACCGCGCAGTGGGAGAGATCCCACGCAAACGCCACATTGCGTTCGAAGCATCCGACGGCGCCCCCTGCTTCGAGGAGTTCATCGGCGAAGAGGGATTCTCGTCGACGGGGTCGCTGCTGTATCACCGCGGCGTGCCCGCCAACCTCGTCGACTCGCGTGACTGGTCGCTCGGCGACGTGTCCACCGAGCCGAACACGCCGCTGGGGCCGCGACACTTCCGGCTGCCGGAGCTCTTCTCGGACACCGCGGCCGGGCGTGATGTGGTGCGCCACCGACGCTTGATCCTGGCAAACGATGACGTCCGGATCAGCTACGTCGTCGCCGACTCGCCGAGCCCGCTGTACAGCAACGGGGTCGGCGACGAAGTCGTCTACATCGAGAGCGGTCGTGGCGTGCTGGAGAGCGTGTTCGGCAGCATCGAGGTGTCGGCAGGCGACAACGTCGTAATCCCGCGCGTCACCATCCACCGCTGGGTCCCCGTCGATGTCGAGAGTTCGGGGCCGCTCAAGGCGTACTGTGTCGACGGCTCCGGACACATCCGCTTCCCGAAGCGCTACCTCAGCGAGTTCGGACAATTTCTGGAGGGCGCGCCGCTCTGTGAGCGGGACCTGCGCGTCGCGTCGGGCCGCGCCGAGGTGACCGGTCCCGAAGCGTCCGCGGACACCGAGGTCTATGTCCGCCATCGGAGCCGTTCGGAACTGGCCGGGTCGATCGTCACGTACGACCACCACCCGTTCGACGTCGTCGGCTGGGACGGCTGCCTGTATCCGTACGCGTTCAATTATCGGGACTTCTCGCCGGTGGTCGGCGAGATCGTCCAACCGCCGCCGACGTATCAGATCCTCGAAGGACGCAACTTCGTGATCTGCAACTTCGTTCCGCGCCCGCTCGAGTTCCATCCGCAGGCGATCAAGGTGCCGTACTACCACTCGAACGTCGACTCAGACGAGGTGATGTTCTATCACGCGGGCGAGACCGCGGCCCGGAAGGGATCGGGGATCGGCAACGCATCGGTGTCGCTGCATCCGGCCGCGTACACGCACGGACCCGGGCGACAGGCCTATCTGGACTCGCCGACGATGACGCAGAGCAACGAGATGGCGTTCATGGTCGACACCTTCAATCCGCTCGAGGTCGGCGAAGGCGGCAGGGCGTGTGATGACCCTGCGTATGCGTGGCACTGGTCCGGACGCGGCCCGCTCACACCATCCTGAAACGGCACTAAGTACCTTCGGCGGGTGCGACCCCCCGCGCAATGAGAGCGATCACGCTCTCGTAGTTCGCGTCCATGTCCGCGCCGGGCGGCATGGGTGACGACAGCTCGAGGCTGGTCGCGCCGTGGACGCACGACCAGATCTGCATCGCCAGGGCGGCGGGGTCGTCGTCGCGGATGATCCCGCCGACCTGGCCGTACTGCACGACTTCGATGAGTGCGAGGAACGCACCGCTCGCGGTTGCGTCGTCTGGGCGGCACATGCCGCCGAACATCAGCGAGTACAACGTCGGGTTGGCCAGGGCGAAGGCGCGGTAGGCGCGACCCGAGGCGAGCAGACGTTCGGTCGGGTCGCTGTCGGCGGCGGCGATGGCGCGCCCGAACTCGGCGAATCCGTCGGTGACCACGGCATCGAGCAGACCGTCCTTGCCGTCGAAATGGTTGTAGACGCCCATGGGGGCGACGCCTGCGGCCGATGCGACGGCGCGGACAGTGAGTCCGGACGGCCCCTTCGTTTCGAGAATCTTACGACCGGCCGTGACCAGGGACGAGCGCACTTGTGATGCCGGTGTGCGGCGGCCAGGGGTGGAATCGACGGGGACCATGGCCCCACCGTACTAGAACATTGTTCTGCAAATACCTTGACTCTGATGTAGTACGGCGTTCTACTAGTGTGGAACGTCGTTCTATTGATGGAGGATTTGATGAGGACCAAATGGCTTGCCCTCGCCGCGCTGTGCTTCGCAGAGTTGCTCGTGATGGTCGACAACACGATCGTCAACGTCGCGCTGCCGACGATGAGCCGCGATCTGAACGCGGGGGTCTCGGGACTGCAGTGGATCGTCGACGCTTACACTCTGGTGTTCGCCGGACTGCTGCTCACTGGCGGCTATCTCGGCGACCGCTTCGAGCACCGGCGGATGCTGCTGACCGGTGTGGTCGGCTTCGTCGTCGTCTCGGTCGGTGCCGCGCTCGCCGGAACGCTTGGTGAGCTGATCGCCGCCCGCGCCGGTCTTGGACTGTTCGCCGCACTGGTGTTCCCGGCGACTCTCGCGCTGATCGTCGGCATCTTCACCGATCCGAAGCAGCGCGCCGCCGCAGTCGGCGTGTGGGCGGCCACGTCGGGCATCGCGATAGCCATCGGTCCGGTGCTCGGCGGATGGCTGCTCGAACACTTCTCGTGGGCGTCCGTCTTCTGGGTCAACGTGCCGTTCGGCATCGCGGCGTTCGCCGCGGTGGCCGTCGTCATCCCGGCCCGAGGGGTCGGCGACGGGACACCACTCCCGCGCATCGACGCCGTCGGCGTGGTCCTGTCGATCGTCGGGCTCGGTCTGCTCACATACTCCGTCATCGAGGGGCCGTCTGCGGGCTGGGGTTCGGTCCGGACCGTCGGTGGTCTGCTCGTCGCTGTCGGGGTCCTCGTCGGCTTCGTCGTGCATCAGCGTCGCGTCGCGCACCCGATCTTCGATGTCCGCCTCTTCGCCAACCGTCGATTCGCGGCGGCCGCGGGCATGGTGGCAGTCGCCTTCTTCGCGCTGTTCGGCTTCATCTTCCTGATCACCCAGTACTTCCAGGCGGTCCAGGGGTACACGCCGCTGCAAGCGGGCATCCGGACCCTTCCGTTCGCGATCGTCGTCGCGGCGCTGTCGCCCGGAGCGATGGCCGCGTCGCACCGATTCGGTCCGCGGCCCGTCGCAGTGACCGGCGCGCTCCTCATGGCGTCGGGTTTCGGGCTGGTGCAGCTCGTCGATCAGCAGTCGACGTACTTCGGGCTGATCATCTGGTCGATGATGCTGATGGCCGCGGGGCTCGCGCTCATCTCCGGCCCGTGCACCCAGGTCATCATGGACGCGCTCACACCCGAGCAGGCCGGGGCGGGGTCTGCGGTCAACGACACCACTCGCGAGATCGGTGGCACGCTCGGCGTGGCCGTCCTCGGATCCGTCCTGACCTCGGTGTACGCCTCGGATGTCGCCGACCGTCTCACGTCGATCGGTGTACCCGGCCCTGTGAAGGAGATCGCCGAGCAGTCGGTGATGGCCGGTGTCGAAGCATCGGCTCGTGCGCCCGGAGGCACCGGAGCCGCGATCCACGACGTCGTCGCATCCGTATTCATCGACGGTCTCGCGCAGGCCACGTGGGTCGCCGTCGGCGTCTCGCTGGTGTCGGCGGTGGTCGGCGGTTGGGCGCTGCGTGAGCCGCGCCGAGGCACCCAGGTCGACGGCAGACTCGAGGCAGGGGTCTCGGTCTCCCTGGTACACGACGGCGGCATGTCGAAATGATTGAGCACTGCCCAAGTCGCTCGGCATCAACTCGGCGCGTCTCACCGGTGACGAGGGTGGCATTGCGCTGCCGCCCTCGTCACACTCGTCGCGGCCGGACCTCCGTAGTTTCCAGGAGCGAGCGAAGACGTCGAGTCTGGTCGGCGATCGGGTCCAACGGAGCGGCTACGAGGCGAACGGGGGTCGGCGGCTCGCCGCGTCCGAGAGTCTCGATCTGGTCGGCAAGCTCTGCGCCCGGCTCGGAGTCGGGCGCTTTTGCTCCGGACCGGCGGGCCACCGCGTACGCCGATACCGTGTCTGCCAGCCGGTCGGCGGCCGCGGCCACCGGCAGCCAGGCCAGGGCCACCGTCGACGCCGGGGGCGGCTCGGACTGTGCCCGGGACATCCGGACCTGCATGTCCGACAATGCACGGTAGGCCCGCCGGCGAGCAGTCACCAGGTCGTCGTGGCGACGTTGCGCAGCAGCCGGGTCGTCGGGGATCGCGCTAGAAGCCAGCCGCAGCTGGTCGGCGATCGCCGTCGTCGCCTCACCGAAGGTCTGCGCCACCCAGGCCCGGCGCGAGTGCGGCCAGATCAGGTAGCCGAAGACGATCACCACGGCGCCGCCGAGGGCTGTCGCGGCGATCCGCTGCCATGAATAGTTCGCAGTGTCTCCGCCCGGCGAGATCTCGTCGACGAGCAGGATCACGACTGGCGCGATGGCCACCGCTTGCAGCGCGTACGACCGCATCATGAACCACGGAACGCAGGCCGAGAGCAGACCGATCGCGATGCCGATGGCCGCGCCTTTCGGGACCAGGGCGATGATCAGGGTGGCCAGGGCCACGCCGACCGTCGTCCCGACCACGCGCAGCACTGCCCGGGAGAAGACGGAGCCGAAGTCGGGCTTCATCACCAGGCAGACGGTCAGCGGCACCCAGAACCAGTGGCTGTACGGGAAGTACTCTTTGGCGCCCACGGCGATCGCGTAGCAGAGCCCGAGTCGGCACGCGGCCCGGACAACCTCGGCTCCGATGGCCGGGTTTACCAGGGGCTCGGTCGTGCTGCCGCGTCCGCCGCTGTCGGCCAGTGCGGTGCGCAGGTCGACGAGAACGCCGTCGAGTGGGTCGGTGCGATCAGGTTCGTTCGACGCAGGTGTTCCGGTGCGCACCGATCCGGCCAACGCCGACAGCTGCTGCTGCGCCCGCGGGAGGACGCCGGGATCGTCGGCCGCCAGAAGGAAAGCCAGCACACGTTCGGCGGCGTTGACGACCCGCCCATCCAGGTTCCAGTCGCCCGCCGACCCCATCCGCCACACCGGTAGTTCGGATACCCGCCCCGCCGCATTCTGATAGGCGGTGGTGGCCGCGGACCTGGCCTGCGTGGTTCGGTCGCCGCCGTCGGCCAGGTCTGCTGCGCGCGCCTGCGCCAGTTCTTCGAGGGACTGCAGGAGCGCGAGGAGCACTAGCCGCTGCGGGCGGCGCGGATCGATCAGCATCTCCACCGCGAGGAGCGTGGCGTAAGCGGCGGCGCCGACGAAGTAGAGCCACAACGGGGTCCACCAGTCGATGTCGGGCACACCGATCGCGATCGCTGAGACGAGCAGGAACTGCATGCCCGCCACCGAGAAGGCGGGACCGAAGCCGGCGATGAGCCCGGCCAGGAAGGCCAGTGCCGCCATCAGTGCGATGAGCGCCGCCAACGGCACGTCGGCGACGAAGCCGAGTAGATAGCCGCTGGCGCCGATCGGAGTGGAGACGGCGATGATCCAGAAGTTCAGCCGGTAGGTGCCTTCGCGCTCACCGGCCGCCAACAGCAGGGTCGCCAGCGCGATCCACATGCCGGTGAGGACGTGGTCGGTGAGCGCGCCGATGACGAACGGCAGGCCCACGGACAGCCCGGAGCGAATCGAGTGGCCCACCGGGATCGCAGCCGGTTTGATGCGGAAGTTCTCGGCGAGCCATGCGGCTGGACGAGCCGTGGATCCGGTGGTTCGGTCGTTGCCGTTCACGGCCCGCCCACCCAGGTGTCGCCGCCGCACATGATCGCCTGGCCGGAGGGATCTTGTGCGACGCGGTCGACCGATGAGTCGCAGGGGTCTCCGATGTCGTGCACGCTGCCGTCGTTCTCGGCGTGGCTGACCCACACGTATCCGCCGCCTGTGCCCATGTAGGTGCAGACGAGATTCTGCCCGTCGGCCGACGTCGCGAATGAGCGGACTTCAGCCTCGAAGCACGGTCCGCCTTGTACGGGTGTGGAGCCGGCGGGTTCAGGTGCGACATATTCGGTTGTCGTCGCCGGGGACTCGGTGGTCGTCGGAGCGGACGGTGGGCTGACGGCGGACGTCACCGTCACCACGGTCTCGGTCACGTCGGCGTCGCCGTCGGTGAAACCGATGCGGTCGCTCACGATGAGTGCGACGACGACGGCGACTGCGACGAGCAGAGCGACCGCGAGAGAAGCGAGAACCCACGTCGTGCGGGTCGATGAGGACTTCATGCCGCTGCTCTTCTCTTGCGTGCCTGAGTCGATCGTATTGGCAGGCGAAGGTATGCGTGAGGCGAATCGATGGACCGCCTTCGCGAGGCTGCGGCCGACCTGTCAGTCGTCGAACTGCCCGGCGTTTTCCACGACTGGAAACAGCGGCCCGTATGCTCCCCCGGTCAGCATTGACGTGAGCTGCTCAATGCACGTCCATTGACTCCGACCTGCAATCCAATGGAGCCGATGACGGGAATCGAACCCGCACTCTCAGCTTGGGAAGCTGATGTTCTACCACTAAACTACATCGGCACTGCGCACCTCGAACGATGCGAGCATCACCATAACAAACCGTCGGGCGGGTCGGTGCCGTCGGTGCGCCTGGATCGTCGTTTCCATCGGGGGTGAGGCTTGCCACCGGTGTGCCGCCGATGCCGAAAACTGTACCTATCTGCAGTAACCTCATCTGCGTGCTGTTATCAGACCGCGACATCCGTGCCGAGATCGAGGGAGGCCGCCTCGGCATCGAGCCGTTCGACTCGGCCCTCGTGCAGCCGTCGAGCGTCGACGTTCGCCTTGACGGGCTCTTCCGCGTATTCAACAACACGAAGTACACGCACATCGACCCTGCGAAGCGGCAAGACGAGCTCACGACCCTCGTCGAGCCCACCGAGGGTGAACCGTTCGTGCTGCACCCGGGGGAGTTCGTCCTCGGATCCACCCTCGAAGTGTGCTCGCTGCCAGACGATCTCGCGGGCCGCCTGGAAGGCAAGTCGTCGCTCGGCCGTCTCGGCCTGCTGACCCACTCGACCGCGGGATTCATCGATCCCGGCTTCTCCGGCCACATCACGCTGGAACTGTCGAACGTCGCGAACCTGCCGATCACGTTGTGGCCCGGAATGAAGATCGGACAGCTCTGCCTGTTCCGCCTCTCGAGTCCGGCCCAGTCCCCGTACGGGAGCGCTGCCGTCGGATCCAAGTACCAAGGGCAGCGTGGTCCGACCCCCTCCAAAGCGTATTTGAACTTTCCGAGCTGACCGATGGCCGATCAGTACGACACACCGCCCTGGCTCGCCGGATTCAACGTCCCCGAAGCCCCGACCGGGGCCGTACTCGCCATCACGTTCGGGCCGTCCGGTATCTGGACCGGCCGCGTCGACGGCCGTAGGCGCATCGTGTCGGCACGGACCGAACGCCGGATCGTGCCGAGCGTCCTCGACATGCGGATCGCCGCAGAATTTGTTGAGAACGGCAAGGTGCCAGAGGCCGCCGATCCCGCGGTGTTCGACGAACTGACCGCGCTCGTCGCGCAAGCCCGCGGCACGATCGGCGACCGCGACAGCATTCTCCTCATGGGCGCCGGATCGCTGCGATTCGTCTCCGTGACACGCGGCGACATCGTCGAAGCGACTGTGCCCGAAGTGAATCGCGTCCACGGCATGATCGTCGAACTCGCCGACACCGCACCCGTCGACGCGATCCTTCTCGGGCCCGGAACCGACCAGTGGCCCGGCCTGTGGGAGGCGCTCACCGAACGAGGCTTCACCACCCTCGCACCCGGCGATCCGTTCCCCACCACATTCGGCGGCGACGACGATCCGACCAACACCCTCGACCGCGTCGCGGTCGCACCCGCGGCACTCGCGTGGGGTGCGGAACCATCCGGTGACGGACCGCTCTCCTTCAGTGCATCCGGCATCGACCCCGCCGACTATGGGCTCGACGAATACGGGAACGTCCAGTACGACACTGACGCGGCGGCCGACGAGAACTCGGACGACGGCCCGTACGACGCAGACGCGGAAGCAGCCGAACAACGACGCGCCGCCGAACAGCGACGACGCTGGCGAATCACCGCAGCTGCGGCGATCGTCGTCGTCCTCGGGCTCGGTGGCGTCGGGACGGCTGTCGCCATGAACATCCACGAACACACCGGCCCCAGCATGGACGAGCTGAGCGACGTGTCCCGAACGCAGACCACCTCAGATGAGAAATCGGTTGCCCCCGAACATATCCCGAACACGGCGGACCCGAAAGAAGTGAAGTCCGCCCGCGCGAAGATGCTCAAGTACACGACACCTCCGCCGCCGCCGAAGCCAACGTCGACGTCGACGAAGAAGCCGCAGCAGACGACGGAAGAACAGCCTGCGCCCGGCCCGAAACCGCAACCGAAGCCACGCAAGCGCACCATCCCGAACCCGATTCCAGGACTGCCTCCGATCGTCGTCGGATAGCGCTGATCGTCAGTCGCGGTGGTGCTTGCGGCCGCGGGCGACGGCGAGATAGTCGTCGAGCTGACGGGACAGCTCCCGGTCCAGGGCGCGGTACAAGGTGTTGTGGGCGGTGACGCGACCGGTGCGCCGCAGCTCGCTGAGGAAGTCAGACGCCCACTCCGACTCTTCGCCGACCTCGGGAATCCAGCCGTCGAACCTGCCCTCGGTGATCGCGCTACGACCCGCCGAGACGAGCGTGTGGGCAGCGCGCTGCATGTCTTCGTCGAGCTTCTCCTGCAGGTCGAGCACATACGACAACGGCATGCCGTTCGCCATCAGCCGCACGTAGCCGTCGATGCTCTCGGTGTCGGTGATCGTGTACTTCTCCGGCAGTGCATCGTCGCCGATCGGCTCGATGAGTCCCGATGCGCGCATTCGCTCCAGAAGTCCCGCGTCATCGGTCCCGAGCAGCTCGTACAGTTCTTCCACCGAGACGGTCTCTGACGGCGTCCGCGACCACGGCGCCGTTACGAGCTCCCGAAGACCGAGGACTTCGGCGAGATCCTCGCCCTGCTCCATACGCTCGAAGAACTCGGCGATGTGCGTCATCGTGAAACCGCGGCCCAGCAGGTCGTTGATGACATGCAGCCGAGACAAGTGCTCGTCACCGTAGATCGCGATCCGCCCGCGGCGCTCCGGCCGCGGAATCAGTCCACGGTCCTGGTAGCCGCGGACGTTCCGCGTCGTCGTGCCGGCAGCTTGCGCAAGATCGTCGATCCGATACTCGGTCATTCACATGATTCTTCCAAACCCCGAGGCTCGAGGCGTGCAGACTCCGGTGAGATGCCCTACACGTCGATCGTCAGCGACTCCGAATTGCAGCGCGAGACGCACGGCAGGAAGTAGCCGGACGCGCGCTCGGTGTCCATCAGACTGCCGTCACGGTGATCGACGGTGCCGTCGGCGACGCGTAGCTTGCACGTCCCGCAGAACCCCTGCTGGCACGAGTACGGCGTGCTGGGACGCAGCCGCCGAAGCGCGGTCAACATCGACTCGTCGGCGGCCACAGTCTCTGTCTCGCCGGTCGACGCGAGCCTGATCGCGAACTCGGTCCCGTTCTCGATAGGCGGTGGTGAGAACCGCTCGTAGTGCAGTTCGACGTCGCCACGGTCGACGAGACGCGTGCGCAAGCCCTCCAACATAGGGGTCGGCCCACAGCAGTACAGCGCGACGCCACCGTCGCCGACCGCCCCGATCAGGTCGTCCATCGTCGGCAGACCGTGCTCGTCGTCGGTGCGGATCTGCACGCGGTCACCGTAGCGGGCGAGCTCCTCGCGGAACGGGATCGAGTCGAGCGTGCGGCCGGTGTAGATCATCGTCCAGTCGAGTCCGAGCCGGTCGGCGATCGCGACCATCGGCAGGATCGGCGTGATGCCGATGCCCGCAGCGACGAAACGGAGCCGGCCGACAGGTGATCCGTACCCCGGCAAGGCGAGCGGGAAAGCATTGCGCGGACCCATGATCGAGACGGTGTCGCCGACATGTAGGTCGTCGTGCACCTCCACCGAGCCACCACCTCCGTCGGGGATCCTACGGACGGCGATGCGGTATGTCGTGCGGTCGCCGGGGTCGCCGCACAACGAGTACTCGCGCATGCGTCCCGATGGCAGCACCAGATCCAGATGGGCTCCCGCGCGCCACTCCGGCAGCACCGCGCGGTCGGCCGCGGCGAACGTCAACGCGATCACGTTCTCATCGTGCGCGACGACCTCCCGTCGGACGATCTCGAGTTGCTGTACACCGTCTCGCTCGGTGACCGCGCGCAATCGGGTGACCGGGGCCCAGGCTGGGAACCACACCCGGCCGAGCCCGGAGAGGAAACGCATGAGGGGATCGCGCTGCCATCGACCCTTGAGATGTGGCGGCTCGACCACCAGACCCGTCTCGTGGAGATGTTTGGAGCCGGTCATCGTCGTCATCCCGCGCGCCGAGCACCCGGTGAAGATGCGAGGTAGGCGACAGCTTGAGCGGTGTCGCCGATGTGGGACGGGTGGAAGCCGGGCTTGAAGTAGGTGACCGTCGACAGGACCAGACGACCGAGCTTCGGAAGCGTGCCCTTCCGGGACTGGACGAAGTAGTCCTTCAAGTACGTCGCTGAACGTTTCGGCAGGCTCATCCGGGTGAACGTCGGGTCTTGGCTGTTGACGAACAAGAAGCTGCGAATAAGCAGGATCAACAGGAACGGCAGCGCGAGCGACATCGCACGAGCACGTCGGATCGGACTGTCGCCGAAATAGGCCGCGGCCTCGTGCGCGACCGAACGATGCTCCACCTCTTCGGCACCGTGCCACATGTACAAGTCCGTCAAGTCGGGATCGGCGCCGACCCGCACCCACGAACTGTTCAAAGCGAAGTCGCCGAGGAGCGCAGTGTAGTGCTCGATCGCGGCGATCAACCAGAGACGCTCGACGAGGTGCTTCTGTGCGGCGGCGGGAGTCTGCCCCTCCCGCGGCCCGAGGACCCGCTGGAACACCCACTCCATCTGCTTCAGGTAGGCGGTGGCGTCGACACCACGGTCCTCCAGCCAGGTGTGGACGGCCTTGTCGTGGGCTTCCGCGTGCATAGCCTCCTGGCCGACGAAGCCGCGGATGTCCTCCGCGAGCTTGGCGTCCTTCACCATCGGCAGCGCTTCGTTGAACGTCGTCACGAACCAACGCTCGCCTTCGGGAAGGAGCAGATTCAACGAGGTGATCAGATTGGACGCGACCGGGCTGGTCGGGATCCAGTGCAGCGGACTGTTCGACAGATCGAATTCGACGTTGCGGGCGTGCAGCTCCACCTCGCCGGGATCGGTGTCGGCGGTGGGACGTGCGGCGTGCGTGCTCGTCATTTCAAGGCTCCTATCCGGTCAGCTTCTGGCGTGCCGCGATGCGCGACGCCCACGGGACGAATCGGTACACGCGGTACCCGAACTTGGCTTCCGGCGTGACCGGCACGACGGCCTTGTTGGAGACCACGGCTGCGACGATCTCGCGGGCCACCTTGTCGGGCGTGTAGTTCCGCTTCTCGTAGAACCCGGTCACCTTGCGGCGCATGGCGTCCTGATCGTCGACGCCCGCATACTCGGTGGCCGACGTGATGTTGGTGTTGACGATGCCCGGGCAGATCGCGCTGACGCCGATCCGATGGGTCGCGAGTTCGGCGCGCAGACTCTCCGAGAACATCAGCACGCCCGCTTTGCTGGCCGAGTAGAGGCCGAGTTCGCGGGACGGGGTGAATGCCGCCGCCGACGCCAGATTCACGATGTGTCCGCCGGTGCCGCGGGCGACCATCTGCTTGGCGAACGCGCGACTGCCGCTGATCACACCCCGCAGGTTGATGTCGATGAGCCGGTCGATCTGATCGTCGGACGCGTCCAGCGCGCTGCCGCCCAATCCGATGCCCGCGTTGTTGACGACGATGTCGGGGACGCCGTGCCTGGTCCGGATGTTCTCGGCGAACTCGTTCACCGCAGCCGTCTTGGAGACGTCCAGCTCGTAGACGTTCGTCAGCACCCCCATGGACTTGCACTCGGTGGCGGTCTCGTCGGCCGCCGCTGTGTCGATGTCGGCGAGGACCACTTCGCAGCCGAGCGCGGCCAACGCGTACGCCGTCTCGCGGCCGATGCCACTGCCCGCGCCGGTGATGACCGCCAGCTTTCCTGTCAATGCGAGCGGCGCTCCCAGTTGGCGTGCGCGGTCGATCGTGTTCGGGGCGCGTGAGGTGCCGTTCTCGATGGAGTCGATGAACTCGATCGCCGTCGTCGCGAGGTAGTCGGGGTTCGTGTAGGGCAGCCAGTGCCCGGTGGTGGACGACTTGCGCCACAGTTTCGCCGCGTGCGTGTAGGTGCGGTCGTAGATCGCGGGTCGCAGGGCGATGTCGCGGTCGTTCACGACTTCGAGAACGGGTACCGACGTCGGCCGCGGCTCCGGGCGGGCGAGCTTGCCGCGGATGTTGGCGCGATACAGCTTGAGCCCGGAGATCATGTCCTCGCGGAGCGTCGGCGCGAACGAGACGTTCTCGCGGGGCGTGCCCTCGATGACGTGCAGGAACTCGGTCCACAGTTTCTCGGTGCCGAGCGTTCGGAAGAACGCGTCCGAAACCCCGGGGATCTGGAAGAACCCGGTGTACGCCGACGACGCGACCTGCGAGAGTGCGCGCGAGATGCTGCGCGGAGTCGGCGACGCGAGTTGGGCGCGGGCCCACTCACCCAAGAAGTCGAGATTCGGCCCCGAGACCGACGTGAACGACGAGATGGATGTCTCGGCGCCCGGCGTCGTGACGGCCTCCCATGTCTGCACCGACCCCCAGTCGTGGGCGACGACGTGCGCGCTGCCGCCATCGGTGACCGACGAGATGACCGCGAACAGGTCTTGCGCGAGCCCTGCGAGACGGTACGACGGGACGTCGTTCGGTCGATCGCTCTCGCCGAATCCGCGAGTGTCGTAGGCGAAGACACGGTAGTGCTCGGCGAGTCGGGGAGCGATGCGATCCCACAGGTGGTGCGTGTCGGGCCAGCCGTGTACGAGAACCACGGCCGGGCGGGCGTCAGCCGCGGTGTCACTGTGCACAGTGTCGCCGTACTGATAGGTCGCCAGGCGAACGTCACCCGCGGTGATGTCCGTACGGTGCCAGTCGGTCATATCGTCTCCGATCGTGCCATTGTTCATTGACACGGTACCACCGGTAACAGATACGCGCTAGACCCCGTCAGCTGGGGTTTCTGTGCAGGTCACTGTCGGTACGACGACAGGAAGTTGCCGATGCGGTCGATCGCCTCCGACAGGTCGCGCGTCCACGGCAACGTGACGATCCGGAAGTGGTTCGTGTCGCGGAGGTTGAACCCTGATCCCTGCACCACGAGGATCTTCTCCTGCAGGAGCAGATCCTGGACGAACTTCTCGTCATCGTGGATCTCGTGCACTTCGGGGTCGAGCTTCGGGAACGCGTACAACGCGCCCATCGGCTTCACACAGCTGACGCCCGGGATGTCGTTGAGCTTCTCCCATGTCACGTTGCGCTGCTCCAATAGGCGGCCGCCGGGCTTCACCAGGGCGTCGATGCTCTGATAACCGCCGAGCGCCACCTGGATCGCATGCTGGGCCGGGACGTTCGCGCACAGACGCGTCGACGCCAGGATGCCCATGCCCTCGATAAAGCCCCTCGCGTGGTCCTTCGGGCCGGTCATGACGACCCATCCCGCACGGTAGCCGCAGACTCGGTACGCCTTCGACAACCCGTTGAACGTGAACGTCAGCAGGTCCGGAGCCAACGACGCAACGTTGATGTGTTCGGCGTCGTCGTAGAGGATCTTGTCGTAGATCTCGTCGGCGAGGATCAGCAGCGAATTCTTGCGGGCCACCTCGACGAGACGCTCAAGCACATCACGCGAGTAGACGGCGCCCGTCGGGTTGTTCGGGTTGATCACGACGATCGCCTTGGTGCGTGCGGTGATCTTCGATTCGATGTCCTCGATGCTCGGATTCCAGCCGTTGCCCTCGTCGCACTCGTAGTGCACCGGGGTGCCGCCCGAGAGGGAGGTCATCGCGGTCCACAGCGGATAGTCGGGCGACGGGATGAGCACTTCGTCGCCATTGTTGAGCAGGGCCTGCATCGTCATCGTGATCAGCTCGGACACGCCGTTGCCCAGCAGCACGTCGTCGACGTCGAAGTACGGGAAATCCGGGATCAGCTCGTAGCGGGTCACCACAGCACGGCGGGCCGACAGGACGCCTGCCGACTCCGAGTAACCCTGCGAGAAGGGCAGCGAGTGGATCATGTCGCGCAGGATGACGTCCGGGGCCTCGAACCCGAACAGGGCGGGATTGCCGATGTTGAGCTTGAGGATGCGGTGGCCCTCAGCCTCGAGTCGCGCCGCCTCCGCGTGTACCGGACCGCGGATCTCGTAGCAGACGTTCTGCAGCTTCTCGGACTGCTCGAGCGTGCGGAGATTGAGGTTCTGGTGCGACACGTGGGGGCGACTCATGGGTACATTCTGTCAGTCGGATGCAACCGAATTGAATTCGCCGGGGACACTGGCAGGCGTGACTTCCACCTCGTTCACCGTCGCCTCGTTCAACGTCAACGGCATACGGGCTTCTCGCCGTCGCGGATTTGACGGCTGGCTCGCCGACAGGTTCCCCGACGTCGTCGGACTCCAAGAGTTGAGGTGTCCGTTGTCAGAGGTCGGCGAGTTCCCGGGTTATGCGGCGTCGATCGACGTCGGCTCGATCCCGGGCCGGAACGGCGTCGGGCTCTTGACGCGGCATCACCCTGCAGCGGTCCGCTCGTGGGCGGTGGCGCCGCCGAGGGCTCGGGGCCTGGGCGCCTATGCGTCTCACGGCCGTTACATCGAGGTGGATCTGTCCGACCGCCCGCTCACAGTCGCGTGCCTCTACCTGCCGAAGGGTGGTCTGCCTGCGGACATGCAGCGGCCTGGCGGCATGCGTGCGGAGGCAGACGGCGGAGCCAAATACGAGCGGAAGATGGCGTTCCTCGCGGGCTTCGCCCGGGAACTCGACCGCAACCGGCTCGCTGCCGCGCGGGACGGTCGCGAGTTCCTACTCGTGGGCGACCTCAACGTCGCACACACCCGGCACGACGTGACCAACTGGCGGCCCGCTCGCAAGATGGAGGGGTTCCTGCCGGAGGAGCGCGAGTGGTTCTCGTCGCTGCTGTCGCCGCGGCGGCTGATCGACGTGGTGCGGACGCTGCACGGCGACGAGCCGGGGCCGCTCACCTGGTGGAGTTGGGCGGGGCAGTCGTTCGTCAAGGACGTCGGCTGGCGGGTGGACCATCAGCTGGCGTCCCCGTCGCTCGCGCGGCGCGCGGAAGCCGTGTGGGTGGACAAGGAGCCGTCGTCGGACGCGCGGCTGTCCGACCATGCGCCGCTGATCGTGCGGTACCGGGAGTGATCTGACACGTTGGCACTCGAACTGTTCCTGGCGAACGGTTCGAGTGCCAACGATGCGGTGAACGGAACCGAACGGTGTGCGCGTGCGTCTAACCGAATGTGGGGGAGAACAACGAGGGCGCCGCACGCGTCTGCGTGAGGGTCGCCGAGCATCTGGCGATCCATGACGGGGTGATCACTGCGGCCCAAGCTTGCGACCTGGGGATGAGCGCAGGCGAAGTGCACGGCAAACTGACTGCAGGCCTGTGGATTCCTCACGCCCTTCCACGATCGGCGCACAGTGCGGCCCAATGCGCAGTGGAGCCGGATTGCAAGCGGCGGAGTCTTCCTGCTGAGGACGTCATGGTCACACGAGGCGTCTCGGTGACCCGCAAGGCGCTGACACTCCTACAACTCGCATCTGTGCTGGCGATCGACGAAGCGATCACGATCATCGACCGCGCGGTGCAGACTGAGCGCATTCGGGTCCGCGAGCTGAGGGCGAGTCTCGGCCGGAACTCCGGCGCTCATGGGATGCGGCAGGCACGCGCCCTCGTCGCTGCGGCCGAGGACGATTCGGAGTCCGAGGCCGAGCGCTTGTTCGTCCGCATGCTCACGAAGCATCGAATCACCGGATGGGTCCAGCAGCAGTGGACCAACGGCGTTCGCATGGACTTCGTTTGGCCCGAACTTGGCATTGTTGTGTCTGTTCACGGGTGGATGTTCCACCGCCGCTACGACCGGTGGGACCGTGACCTGCGGACCGCCGACATGCTCGGACTCGTGGGATTCTTGCCGCTGAGCTTTCCCTGGAAGCGACTCAGGTTCGAGGAAGAGTCGGTCATCCGGGAATTGGCTGCTGCGATCGAGTCACGAGAGTCCTTCGACTAAATGACGTTGGCACTCGAACCGCTCCTGGGGAACAGGTTCGAGTGCCAACGTTGTCAGCGGTGCGGGCTACTTTGCGCCGGGGCGCTTCTTCCCGGCCGCTAGGCCGAAGCCTTTCGCCTTCGCGGTGCCGGTCTCGGTGATCGTCCGGTCATCCGATGCCGGAGCGGCCGATGCTTCGGTCGACTCAGGTTCCGGAGCCTCAGGCTCGGGGGCTTCAGACTCGGCTTGGGCTTCAGGCTCGGGCTCGGCAGGAGTTTCCGGCTCCGGCGCAGCTGCGGCTGGCTTGGGTGCTCCCGGCTTCTTGGCGCCGGGCTTCTTGATCCCGCCCGCCATGCCGAATCCCTTGGCCTTGCCCTCGGTCCCGTCGGTCACCGAGGGCTCTGCCGGAGCCTCCGACGTGGCGGTTGGTGCCTCGACCGGCGCCTCGTTCGAGGCCTCGGCAGGAGCTTCCGGCTCCGGCGCAGCTGCGGCCGGCTTGGGCGCTCCCGGCTTCTTGGCGCCGGGCTTCTTCACGCCGCCTGCCATGCCGAATCCCTTGGCCTTGCCCTCGGTGCCCGCGGTGGTGGCGGACTCCGTCGTCGACGCGGAAGATTCTGTCTCCGGAGCCTGCGCTGGAGCGTCGTCCGCGGGTGCGGCCGCCGCTGCCGGTGCTGGGGCTCCTGGCTTTTTGGCGCCGGGCTTCTTGATCCCGCCTGCCATGCCGAATCCCTTGGCCTTGCCTTCCGAAGCCTCGGTTGCGGCGGGTGCCGCGGTCTCGGCCGCAGGAGCGGCTGGTGCTGCTGCGCCGCCCGGCTTGGGTGCCCCGCCCGGCTTCTTCAAACCGCCGGGCTTCTTGAGTCCGCCGCCCATGGCCAACCCCTTGGCCGGTGCGGCTTCGGTCGCCTCGGCCGGAGGAGCGGCTGGTGCTGCTGCGCCGCCCGGCTTGGGTGCCCCGCCCGGCTTCTTCAAACCGCCGGGCTTCTTGAGTCCGCCGCCCTTGGGTGCAAGACCCACCGCGGGCTTGGCGTCGGTCGGAGCCGCGGCAGCAGGTGCTTCAGCCTTCGCCGCCGCCACCGGTTCGGGCTCGGGAGCCACCACCGGTTCGGACTGGATCGGGCGCAGGAACTTGCCACCGCGTTCGACGGTCTCGCGTCCGCGGAGCACGCCCTCAAGGATCATCTGTGCGACGTCGACGACCTCGACCTTGCCCTCGTCGTCCGTGCCGCTGGTCTGTGCGGTCACACCGTCGGTGAGCATGACGCGGCAGAACGGGCAGCCGGTCGCGATCTTCTTCGTGGCGCCGTCGCCAGCCGGAGCCTGTGTCGCGGAGAGCGTGTCGAGCGCCTCGTCGACGCGGTCGACGTTGATGCGCTTACCGATCTGCTCTTCCATCCACATGCGCGCACCGCCGGCGCCACAGCACATCGAGCGTTCGCCGTGACGCGGCATCTCGGTCAGCTGACCGCCCGCGGCGTCCATCAGTTCACGCGGAGCGTCGTAGACCTTGTTGTGCCGACCCAGGTAGCAGGGGTCGTGGTACGTGATGGCCTGGCCGCCGACCGGGGCGACCGGAACGAGCCGCTTCTCTCGGACGAGGCGGTTCAGCAGCTGCGTGTGGTGAACCACCTCGTACTCGCCGCCGACCTGCGGGTACTCGTTCCCGAGTGCGTTGAAGCAGTGCGCACAGGTCACGACGATCTTCTTGCGCTGGGTCGGTGCGGTCGCGAACAGTTCGTTGAATGTCTCGATGTTCTGCTGCGCCAGCATCTGGAACAGGAACTCGTTGCCCGCGCGGCGAGCGGAGTCGCCGGTGCAGGTCTCACCCTGGCCGAGGACCAGGAAGTCGACGGCAGCGATGTCGAGCAGTTCGGCTACGGCCTTCGTGGTCTTCTTCGCACGGTCCTCGTACGCGCCGGCACAGCCGACCCAAAAGAGGTACTCGTAGCCTTCGAACGATTCGACGTCCTTGCCGTAGACCGGGATGTCGATGTCCATCTCGTCGATCCAAGCGGTCCGCTGCGAGGAGTTCTGCCCCCACGGGTTGCCCTTGTTCTCGAGATTTTTGAACATGCCGGCCAGCTCGGTCGGGAAGTCCGATTCGATCAGGACTTGGTAGCGACGCATGTCGATGAAGTGGTCGACGTGCTCGATGTCGACCGGGCACTGCTCGACACACGCACCACACGTGGTGCACGACCAGAGCGCTTCGGCGTCGATGACAGCGCCGGCGGGGTCTCCGCCGAGCGAGTCGCCGACCAGCTTGCGGTCGGCCTCGGCGAGTGCCGCGGCCGGAACCGCGTCGAGCTTCGCCTGATCGACGTTGCCGTCATTGTCGACGATGCCGATCTCGTCGCCGCCCGTGTCTTTGCTGCCGCCTGCGAACAGGTACGGGGCTTTCGCCTGGCCGTGGTCGCGCAGCGCCATGATCATCAGCTTCGGCGACAGCGGCTTACCGGTGTTCCAGGCCGGACACTGCGACTGGCAACGACCGCACTCGGTGCAGGTGGTGAAGTCCAGCCAGCCCTTCCACGAGAAGTCCTCGACCTTTCCTGCGCCGAAAGCGTCGACGTCGGGGTCGGCGGTCTCCATGTCGAGGACCTTGCCCTGGCTCATCATCGGCTTCGCGGCACCGAGGGCGACACCGCCGTCGGACTCACGCTTGAAGAAGATGTTGGGGAACGCGGCGAAACGGTGCCACGCGACACCCCAGTCGATGTTGAGGCCGACCACGGCCAGCCAGATCATGCCGGACATCAGTTTGATGACCGCGGCTCCGGTCACCCAGTACACAGACCAGCCCTCGAACAGCTGTGCGAAGTAGTGGGTGAAGAACGAGGTCCAGATCGGCGGATCCTCGATGCCCGATGAGATCTTGAAGGTCTTCACGAAGATCATGCCGAGGCCCTCGATGAGGACGACGAGCTCGACGAAGTACGCGGCGCCGAAGCGTGAACCCGAGAAGCGTGAGAGGCGACCGGGGCGACGCGGGTGATTGAGCTGGCGGATGATCATCATCACCGAGATGCCGATCACCGTTCCCAGGCCGAGAACCTCGTCGGCGAAGATGTAGATGTTCCAGGCGCCGATCACCGGCCAGTGGAATTCGGGGTCGAAGATCTGCCCGTAGGCTTCGAACCAGAAGATCGCACCGATCATGAAGCCGAACATCACGAGCCAGTGAGCCCAGCCCACGGTGCGGAATTTGACCATCCGCGTGTGTGCGACGAACTCTTTCAGCATCGTCATCAGGCGCTTGCCCGGGTGCGCGAAGCGCTGCGCGTCGACCTTCTGGCCTTGCGCTATGGAGCGGATCATGGTGAACACGCCCCGCAGGAACAGCGCCCAACACACCAGGCTGATGAACGCGGCGATCGATCCGATCACGATCGTGGTCGTCGTCATTGGAAGTACCGGCCTTTCTTCAGGTCGTACCAAGACTCGACGTGAGCGGCCGAGGCCCGCGTCGAAGTCGACGTTTTTCTCCTGGTAACCGTAAGGCTTCGCCCCCGTCGTGCGCCGCCAAGGATTACCTAACTTCGCAGGTTGCAACGGCTTCCAGGTTTCCAAACCCAATGTTACTCGCCAGTAGGGTGTGGGCCAAGTTCACACACCGTGGAGTTCGTGTGACGTCGGACAAGGGCGCACGGGTGTGAGAGGCGGCCGCGGCGACGGTGGCACAGTTCTCGCCTTGGCGAGGCGCATGCGTGCCGTGAATGCGGATGTCCTGACGAAAACCGAGTGGCTACCCACGAGTCAACTTACTGTCCAGTACGTCGCGATCGGGCAGGTCGAGACGGCCGTTCCCCACTCGGGAACCGATAGAAGGAGTTGGCATGAAGAAGTCGGCAATCCGCCGCGGAATGATGGCGGCGGCCGCCGCTGCGGCCGTCGCGGCTGGAAGTCTGGCGCCTGCGCCGGCGACGGCCGCTGAGCCCTCGCTCGAGGTGCCCATCTGTTCGCCGGGCGAAGGCCCGATCGACAACCCGGTCCTCGGGGGTTCTGTCGACTGCACGGCAGCCAGCGCTTCGCTCATCGCGCAAGGCGCGGATGCGCTCATCGCGCTGGTGGCGCCCGACCTCGGCCTCAAGCTGAGCGATCTCAACAAGGCGTTCGCAATCGGGGTGCTCGGCATTCTCACGGGCGATGCGACGATTTCAGGCGACGGGTTCACGACGGCGGTCGGTGCGACCGGCACCGCTCATGCGAAGGCGGACGGGGTGGTGAGCGGCGCCATCGCGATCGGCTCGCTGGATGGGGTCGGGGATGCTGAGTCCACGTTCGGAGGCGTCTCATTCGCCGCTGGCGGGGGAAGCACGACATCGAGTGCACACGCGCTGCCTCTCGGGATCGCCACGTCAGTCGGATTCGGATACGACACGGCTGCGACCGCGCTCGGTGGGTTCGCGTCGGCGGCCGGTACATCTCCGCTCCTCGCTGGGCAGTCGTCAGCGAGCACCGTGTGCACTGCGCTGTACGGGACCGCGTCGGTCAGCGACGGCGGCGACAATCTCTCATCCTGCACCAGTGTCCTTTTCATCTTCCAACAGTCACAGCAGGGCGACGGTCCGGTGGTGTACGCCGTCAAGAACCCGTTCGCCCTCACGCTTACGTCACCGCTCGCTGAACTGTTGCCGGTGATCGGCATGGCCGAGCAACTGGGGTTGGAACTGCCGTTCCCGAAGGCGGTCACCGATCTCCTCGGCGTCGGCTTCGTGCCGACGTTCACCGACGACCTCATCCGCATCGTGATGTCCGACGACGGACCGAAGATCGAGACGGACCTGTTCGGCTCGAAGGACGCGGCGACCACTGCGACGCCGACTGCTCTCGCGGCGAAGCACACGTCGCCCCAGGCTTCGGACGATGACGCAGTCGCTGCCGACGCGGTCACCGCGGGCGACGTGACGGCAGGCGCTCCGGCCGAGTCGGAGGACGCGATCGAGGTAGAGGGTCCCGCCGCAGAGGCCCCTGTCGCCGAGGCTGAGGCCGAGACGGCTCCGGAGGAAACCGAGACCGAGACTCCTGCGGCCGAAGCCGAGGCGGAGGCGGCTCCGGAGGAGACTGAGGCGGAGGCGGCTCCGGCGGAAACTGAGGCGGAACCCGCTCCGTCCGCCGACGAGCAGGCTGCGGCGGATGAAGGAGTCGCTCCGACTGCTGCGTGACGGTCGGCTGACGCAGAACGGAGTCGGGTCCCGTCGGGCCCGGCTCCGTTCTGTTGTTTCGTGGTGCCGTTGACCCTCGTGTCCCGATCCGTGCTGAACGATGATCACAGGCGGTCCGAGCTGAACGTCACATCCTGCATTGGCATGATCTATCGCATTCCCCGGCGAAAGTGTGCCGTAGAACACTCCGATTGAGCGACTTCCTACTCGCGAGTAGCTCCTCGGCTTAGCGTCGGAGCCGGTCGTGGTCATTTCTCGCGATCTCCGTGTTCCGGACAGGAACCACATAGAAGAAGGAGTTGACGTGAAGAAGTCGACACTCCATAAGGGACTCCAGGCGACATTCGCCTCGGCGACCCTGATCGCAGGCGGCATGGCGGCCCCGGCATCCGCAGCCGAGACGACCGCTCTGCCCACCTACTCGTGCGACCCAGGCGAGGGGCGGACCAGCGACGCCGTCCTCAAGTGGTCCGTCGACTGCTCCACCGCAACTCCGTCCGTGATCGCCCAGGGCGCCGACGCCATCCTCGGCCTCCTCGCACCCGACCTCGGCATAAAGCTGGGCGATCTGAACAAGGCCATCGCGCTGCCCCTCGATCTCGGCTCACAATGGGACCCGAGCCTGTTGTTCCCGGGCAGCGCGACGATCTCTGGTAGCGGCTTCGCGTCGGCCATGGGCGTGGGCGGTACCGGAACGGCGATCGCCGACTACGTTCTGAGCGGCGCGATCGGCATCGGCGGTCTGGGCGCCACCGGCCTGGCCCATGCGAATCTCGGCGGGTTCGCGCTGGCGGCCGGAATCGGTGACGCCCAGGCGAACGCGAAGGCGTTGCCCGGTGGCATCGCGCTGGCCGTCGGCCTCGGGAACGACGCCACCGCTATCGCACTCGGCGGTGTCGCGGCAGCATCGGGCAACGGCGACTTGAACGAGGCCCAGTCGATCTGTACCGCGGTCTACGGCTCGGCGACCGTGACGGACCCGACGACCGGCGCCAACCTCTCGTCGTGCACCAGCGTGCTATTCATCTTCCAGAAGTCACAGGAGGGCGACGGTCCAGTCGTCTACGCCATCAAGAACCCTCTCTCGCTGGCTCTCGGCGACCCGCTGAAGGTGCTCGCGGACTTCAGCGCAGTCCAGGAGTCGCTGGGCATCGAGCTGCCGATCTCGAAAGAGATCATGGAACTCCTGGGTGGGAACATCATCCCGAAGTTCACCGATGACCTCATCCGCATCGTGATGTCCGACGACGGACCGAAGATCGAGACGGACCTGTTCGGCGCGAAGGGCACGGTGACCACCGCGAAGTCCACGGTTGTCGCAGCGAAGAGTGCTCCGACGGAGGCTGCAGACGCCGCGGCCCCCGGCGCCGCGGTCGGCACCGAAGAAGTCACGGTGAATACTCCGGCCGAGTCGGACGGAACTGTCGATGCTCCCACCGAGACAACCCCCACCGAGACAGAGACGGCTCCGTCAGAGGACGAGACAGTCGTTGAAGAGGCCCCAGCCCAAGAGACCCCAGCCGACGAGACCCCCGAGGCTGAGACCTCAACCGACGAGACCTCAGCCGACGAGACCTCAGCCGACGAGGCCCCAGCCGACGAGACCCCAGCTCCCGAGACCCCAGCTACCGAAGAAGATGCCGCATCGGCCGCAGCGTGATCCTCGGCTGAGATGAACCGAGTCGGACCCTCGACGGGTCCGACTCCGTTCGTCATGCAGGGGTCGCGACTATGCCTTCGGCGGCAGGGCCTCCAACTCAGCGAGGGTCGTCTCCAGATGGTCGAGGATGCGCTGAAGACTGGGGAGTTCGGCGCGCGCGCCGGTGACACCGAAGTTGGCTTTGCCGGAGATCGTGGCGATCGTGATGTTCAACGCCATCCCCTCGAGGGGAATCGACACCGGGTAGCAGCCGTCGAGCCGGGCGCCGTTCCAGTACAACTGCTCTTCGGGGCCGGGGACGCTCGAGATCATCAGGTTGAAACCGGACGGCGTGTACTGGACGAACCCAGGAATCGTGGTGAATGCGAGCGGCCAGACGATCGCCGCGCCGAGCGCCAGAGCCTGCAGGGGACGGAGGCCGCGAACTGCGGCCTTCGCGCTGTCGGTCGACGCCTTGATCGCGGCGGCTCGTTCGGCGGGGTCGTCGAGATCGGTCGCCATCCGCACGGCGATCGCGGTGATCGAGTTGCCGTCCGAATCACCGTCGCTGTGCAAGGACACCGGTTGCACGGCGATGAGCGACTCGTCGGGCAGCGCGTCCTGGTCGGCCAGATACGTGCGCAGAGCGCCGGAGCACATCGCGACCATCACGTCGTTCAACGTCATGCCCTGGGCTTTTCCGACGGCACGGAGTCGTTCGATCGGCCAGTCTTGCGCAGCGAAGCGTCGCGCCGATCCGATTGACACGTTGAGGATGGTGCTCGGGGCCTGCTTCAGCGGCGCGACGTAATCCTTGTCGGTGACACCGGCGACGGCGATCTTCGCCGCGGCGGGCGCCAGCCCGACCACCTGGTCGGCGACGTCGACTACCTGCGCGACGGCGCCCGTGATGGACGACAGCAGGCCTTTCGCTTTGGGCTCGGCCTTCTCGGTATGCTTCTGCGCGTCCTTCTCCGCACGGCGCCGGCGCTTCGGCCGTTCGTCCCAGACCGCGGTGCCCGACCGGTCGTCGGGGTCCGTCGACAGACACCGCTGCAGCAGCCGCAGCGAGGTCACGCCGTCCACCACCGAATGGTGGATCTTCGTGTACACCGCGATCCGACCGTCGGCCAAGCCTTCGATGATGTGCGACTCCCACATCGGGCGGCGCCTATCGAGGAGGCCCCCGTGGTTGAGGGACACGTACTGCAGCAGGTCGCGGATCGCGCCCGGCCGAGGCAGGATGGCGCGGCGCACGTGGTAGTCCATGTCGATGTCATCGTCGTACGACCACGCCGTGTAGCCGGCGATCTGGGCGGGAGTCGCCGGGCGTTTCAAGAACATCGACGAGACGTCGCCGCTCGGGACGTGGAACTTCTCCGCCATCTCCTCAGCGAGATCGTCGGGGGTCTGTCCCGCGCGCGGGACGAATAACTGCAGTCCACCGACGTGCATCGGCTGATCGCGGGTCTCCGCGATCAAGAACATCGAATCGGTGACCGGCATGTACTGCATGTCGGATCTCCCTCCCTCACGCGTGCGCCCACCACGCACGATCGGCCCCAATTGTGACACGGCGCACAAAGTCTGATTCGGGCAGCCGGTCCCGCACGATTGAGTGGCCCGCAGTGGCGCCCACTACCGTGAACGGGTGCTCAGTCGACGACGCCTCGGACTCCTCGTGTTGCTGGCGGTCGTCGTCGTGGAAGTTCTGGTCGCGGTCACGTCAGCGTGGGTGGCTGTTGCTTCACGCGGCCGGGTGGTCGGCTCCGACGAGGTTCCCGACGGCGCACCGCACACGGTGATCGTCCTCGGCTCGAAAGTCGAGGACGGACAGCCGGGCGACTACGTTCGTGCCCGCCTCGACGTCGCCGTCTACCTGTACCGCGAGCAGCGCGCCGACCGGATTCTCGTGTCGGGCAACGATGCCGACGACGCAGGCAACGAAGTCCGGGTGATGCGTGCGTATCTGGAGAGCGCAGGCGTTCCGCCGACAGCGATCGTCGACGACGGTCTCGGGATCAACACGGCAGCCACCTGTGAGCGTGCCGCCGACCGGTTCGGGATTCGATCAGCGTTGATCGTCACCCAGAACTTTCACGTGGGCCGTGCCGTGATGCTGTGCGACGCGTACGGGCTGGACGCGACGGGCGTGATCGCCCCCTGCGGTCACTGCTCGATTCTCAGCGTGCTCCGCAACCAGCTGCGTGAATCCCTCGGTTCGCGGCCCCGCGCCGTCGTCGATTCACTGCGTGCGCACTGACGTCCAGTGCGAAGTCATTCAAGCGAATAGGCGTCCGGCGCAGCCGGAATAGCGTGATCGCATGGTGACGACCGGAACACCCGGATTGGACGTGGCCGGTCTCGCGGTGACCGCAGGCGTCGCCGCGCACTCGGTGGTCCCGGTACGCGAGGCGTACGCAGCGTTGCACGACGCCCGCTTCCCGGTCTCGGCGATCGCCGCCGTGATCCATGTCGGCGCAGTCCATGCTGATCGGCGCGGCGTCGGGTCGGTGTCCGAGGCTGTCCGTGACGGGATCGGTGCGACGGGCTGTCTGCGCACCTTCGACGTCGACGGCGGTGCGGCAGGCGTCGTTTCCGCGCTCGCTGTCGGCGCGTCTCTCTTGGACGACGACGGGGGAGTGCTGATCACTGTCGCCGAGAGAGACGGCACGTCGGCGTCGATCGTGTTGGCCGGCGGGACGTCGCCGGAACCTGCCACGTTCGAGTTCGACCAGGCTCGCAGTGACGCGCTCGGGCCGTACGTCCTGCGGTCGGCGTCGCCGGTCAGGGCGCTCCTCGACTGCCGGGCGGCGGGCCGCTACGACGTGGTGCTCGTCGCGGCGGACGAGATGTCGCCGACAGCCTCGGTGCGGTGCCGTTTGAAAATGCCCTCCTGAGTGCTCACCTGTCCGCCGCTGGAGCCGCCTACCGGAACATGGGCGGCTGGAGTGGCCACCACTGGGTCGCCTCTCCGATGTCGGCGTCCAGGTACGGGATCAGGCTGCGGACGAAGGCAGTCGTCAGATGGTGGGTGTCGTGCCAGACGAGTATGTTGCCCACCACTGCCGGGCAGTAGCCGTCCCGGCAGAAGGCTTCGCTGTAGTCGAGGAACGTGATGTTCGGGAAGTCGTCGGCGATCGCATCGATCGGGCTGACGTCCGAGAGTGCGCGTTCGCGCGAGACGCCGCAGACGTCCGGACTCTCACCTGCCGCGATGCAATCGCGGGGGACCATCGGACCGTGCGTCCACGGGGTGTCGCGGACGGCGATCACCTGCTGGCCGCGATCGCGGAACAAGCTGAAGTAGTCGAGGTAACCCTTCGGCGTCACGTCGCCGGGGCCGTCGTCGGCGGGTCGCGAGGCGGTCGTGAACACGACGTCCGGCTTGTCCTCGTCCAGTCGATCGGCGACCCGCTGCGACCAGTCGTTGCATTCGGTGAGCAGTCGGCCGTTGAACTCGACGGCGGCTTCGGTGCTCATCGCGCACCCGGCCTTCATATAGGTGGTGACGCGGAATCCACGCTTCTTGCCGATCACGTCGAGAGCCGTCATCCAATGCTCGGAATGCGATCCGCCGACGACGGCGATCGTCCGTGTGGCCTTCGGATCGCCGTAGACGCCGACCTTGATGGACGGGTCGCCGAAGTTGGAGAAGTGGGGGCGGTGGTTGATCGGCCAATCGCCCTCGGCGGCCTCCGGTGACGGGACCGCCTCGATGGCGGGTGCCGGGAAGTCGCTGAGGAACGCACGTGCACCCGGGTAGTCGCGCGGGTTGAGGTTCGTGGTGTCGACGTGCCGGTGGTCGGCGCGGTACTGCCAGTATCCGGCGCTGCCGAGTGCGAACAGGGTGGCGACGACCAGTCCGACGGCCATGATCTTGCGGTACTGCGTGGAGAAGCCGTCGCCGCGGCCTGCGCGCAACGGCGCTTCGACGAACTTGGTCGTGACCCATGCGATGATCACCGACGCGATGAGAATCGCGGTGCCTTCGATGAACGAGACGTCGTCCTTGAAACGCCACGTCATGTAAAAGATCAGAAGCGGCCAGTGCCACAGGTAGAGGGCGTAGGCGATGGAGCCGAGCCAGACGATCCACGGGTGGGCGAGGACGCGGCCGCCGGGCGACAGGTCGTTGCCCGGGATTCGGCGGGGCGCGGTCGCCGACGAGCCGAGCCAAATCAGCAGCAGCGTGGAGCCTGCGGGTACGAGCGCCATGTACGCCGGGTACTGCTCGACGCCAGTGATCCAGATTCCCGACGATGCGATGAGGACGACGGCGGCCGCGGTGAGCACCGTTCGCAGCCAGTCGGCCAGCTTGATCCGCGGCATCCAGATGGCGAGCAGGCCGCCGGTGATCGGCTCCCACACGCGGGCGATCGTGTCGTAATAGTTGAACGGCTGGTTGATTCCGTGCCGATAGTTGGCCCACGCGAAGGACGCCAGCGCGACGAATGCGAGGCTGCCTCCGACGACGCCGGTGATCACCTTGGGACGGCCTAACACCGGCCAGAATCGGGCGCCGAGTTTCAACAGGCCGCCGAGGGCGAGCGCACAGACGATCGTGATGAAGAAGAACTGGCCCTGCATCGCCATCGACCACAGGTGCTGGAGCGGGCTGACTGCGGAGTCGGCTGCGCCGTAGTCCTGGGAGGCGAACGCCAGGTGATAGTTCTGGTAGTAGAAGGCCGAGGCGACGAGCTCTTTGCCGAGTGGCGCCCACCGCGTCGACGGCATCAGCCACCAGGTCAGGGCGGCGACCGCGGCGAGGAGTAGGAACAGTGCCGGAACGAGGCGGCGGAGCATTCTCGACAGTCGCGGCCACGGGTTGATCGCCACCGACCAGCTCTGGTCGGACGGATTCGTCCTGATGACGTGCTTGAGCAGTGACGCTACGAAGAAGTAGCCGGAGAGGGTGAGGAAGACGTCGACGCCGCCGGACACCCGGCCGAACCAGACATGAAATATCGCGACGAGGAAGATCGCGATGCCTCGCAGACCGTCGAGGTCGAGGCGGTATCCCGAGTTCGTTCCGGCGGCCGCATCCTCGTTCGGTGTCGGGTGCGACTGGGGTCCGCTGATCGATCCGGCTTTCGTCACAGCGGGGATGCTACGTGGCGGGACGTGCATTTTTCCATTTCGCCGGTGCCGGTTGAACCCTCCGTTCAGGTGATAGCGCAGGTGGTGACCGATTCCGACGAATTCGCCCGCCGGGGTGCACGCCCGTGCAGGATGAGACTGCGGTCACAGTGCCCGTCACCTCGCCGCGCGACACGAACCGGGTAGTCGAGAACTAGAACGAGAGTGAGTCGTTGATGAAGACGAAAGCCGCGGTCCTGCACGGCGTCGGAGAAGAATGGCAGATCGAAGAGGTTGAGCTCGGCGACCCTGTCGCAGGCGAAGTCCAGGTCCGTCTGGTGGCGTCGGGGTTGTGCCACTCCGACCACCACCTGCGGACCGGCCAGTCGCCGGTCCCGTTCCCCGTCGTCGGCGGACACGAGGGGTCCGGCGTGGTCACCAAGGTCGGCCCGGGCGTCACCCGGTTCGCGGAGGGCGACCATGTGGTGACCGCGTTCATCCCGGCGTGCGGTGTCTGCGAGCCGTGTTCGCGAGGCGCACAGAACTTGTGCGACGAGGGCGCCGGACTGTTGTCGGGTCTGTCGATCGCGGACAAGTCGCATCGCGTGACGCAGGGGGATACGGGTCTGGCGCAGATGTGTCTGCTCGGCACGTTCTCCCCGCACATCACCGTGCACGAAGCGTCGCTGGTGAAGATCGAGGGAGACATCCCGTTGAAGGAGGCCGCGCTCCTGGGCTGCGGCATCGCGACGGGCTGGGGGTCTGCGTCGGAGATTGGCGGCACGAAGGTCGGCGACACTGTCGTGGTGGTCGGCGTCGGCGGTGTCGGCATCAACGCGGTGCAGGGCGCGAAAGCCGCGGGCGCTCGGTTCGTCGTCGCGGTCGACCCGGTCAAGTTCAAGCGTGACATGGCCGAGAAGCTCGGGGCCACACACACTTTCGAAAGCATGGAGGACGCGCTCGGGCCGGTCGGCGAGATGACGTGGGGGAGGCTGGCCAACAGCGTGATCCTCACGGTCGGTGAGATGACGGGCGAGTTCGTCGCACCCGCGCTCGCTCTGGCGGGTAAGGGCGGACAGGTGTTGGTCGTCGGAATGGGTGAGATGGTCTCGCAGGTCCCGATGAGCCTCTTCGAACTGACCCTGCTGCAGAAACGGGTGCAGGGTGCGATCTTCGGCGGCGCGGGCCCGCGCACGCAGATCCCGAAACTGCTCAACGAGTACCGATCGGGTGTCTTGAATCTGACGGATCTGGTGACTACGACGTACCGCCTCGAGGACATCAACACGGCGTACGACGACATGCTCGCCGGCCGCAACATCCGCGGCATGATTGTCTACGACGAAGCCGACTGGTAGCTCCACATGACGAAGCGGGCCGGGTCCTGATGGATCCGGCCCGCTGCGTCGGTACTGTCAGGCGACGGGCGCCGCGTCGGCGGTGTCGCTCCCGCTGAGCTTTTGCGCGTACGAGACGCCGAGCGCCAGAAGGATGAGGCCGACGCCGATGAACGCGATGACGCGGAAGACTCCGTCGAGGGCGGCGAGGTCGAAGACGAACAGTTTTGCGATCGCGGCGGCCATGACGGCCAGGCCTGCGGTGAGGACCACTGCGCGGTCGGTGCCGTGGAGCCGGCGCGCCCACAGCAGCGCGGCTGCGGCCGCCGTGCCCCACGTAATGGTGGCGGCGGCGTGCCCGCCGCGGAAGGCCGCGTCGGCGTCGGTTGAGAGCAGGTGCGCGGCGCTGAGTGTGACGGTGGTGGCCATCCAAAGGCCGATCATGGCGCCGGTGACGGTGACTCGATGGGCTGCTCCCGGGTAGGCGTCGACCCACGACCAGGTGATCAGCGCGGTGGCTACCAGACCCATCAGTCCGCCGACCAGCAGCGAGGCGTGCGTGCCGTCGCTGGTGAGCGGATCAGCGGCGACCAATTGGCGCAGCGCGCCGTCACCGGTGAGGACGAGAATGCCGAGGCCGGTGAAGACGGTGTCGAGGATCCGAATGGTTAGGGCGAGATCGCCTGCGAACGGGGCGGCGACGGCGAGCAGGAGGCCGACGATCATGAGGACGGACGGGCGGTAGTCGGCGTCGAGGACGTAACCGGTCGCGACCAGCAGGTGCAGATTCGCGGCGACGAGCCACACGATCCGCGTCTCGCGGCCGACGAGGCGGGTCGTGGAGAACGCCGCGACGAGGTAGAGCACGGCGCCCGCGGCGAGGACGGCCGTCGCCGCGGTCCCGAGCGGGTAGACGGCGAACATCAGCGGGGCTGCTGCGAGTGCCGACGTCACGGCGACGATCTCGGAGTTCTTCGCGCTGCGGATCAACAGGATCGACGCGCCGACGGCGATGACGACTCCGGCGAACGCGAGGCAGGCCGTCGGCCACGACTGGTCGGAGGTCTGTGTGAGGACGAGGGTCGGGACCATGACTGCGGCTGTGTTGACGATGAAGACGGCGGGCCAGTCTCGTCCCACCTGGATCCAAACGGTCGCCGCCGCGTAGACGAGCATGAATCCGACGAGGATCTCATCGACGCCGTCGGTGACGACGGGGGCGAGGACCAGCATCGGAATCGAGACCATCAACGTCAACGCCTGGCTGTGCCAGCGGTGCGAGATGCCGAGTCCGACGCCTGCGACGAGGCCCGCGACTGCGAGGGCTGCGACGTCGGGCAACCAGTGGTAGATGGTGCTCATCGCCATGACGTCGAACAGGAGGCCTGCGATGCCGGTGGCGACGAGTGCGACGGCGCCCGCTCGGCGGGCGGGCGTTCGGCCGATCCAGACGCCGAGACCGGCGAGGAGCCCGGTGAGGACAGCGCCGCCGGCGACTCGGATTTCCGGGCGCAGCAAACCGGCTTGTGCGGCCAGGACCAGGAGCATGACGATGCCGGAGAGGGTGATGGCGACACCGACTCCGGCGAGGATCTTGCCGATGAGTCCGCTCTCGGCGGCTTTGGCGACGCGCTGGCTGAACGTCGGAGACGAGGCGCGGGGCCCGGGAGCGGGGAACGGCGCGTAGCCGTTGGACTGGTACTGCACGAACGGCTGACCAGAAGCGGGGTAGGTCGGCGGGAGCGGGGCGGTGAGTCGGTTGACGGGCGTCGGGTTGGAGCCCGCGGGTGGTTGGTGCTGCGGTGTCTCGTTCATGGTTTCCACTCTTGACCTGGCCGAAGGTGAAGACATGCGTGGAACTACCTAGTGCGCATGAGGACTTCTCTGCGGGTACTCACGTGAGGAACGTCAGATTCGACCTCACTCGGCGTCCAACCCGTGCTCGATCGCGTACCGCGCCAATTCGACGCGGTTGCCGAGCTGGAGTTTCCGCAGTGACGATCCGACATGGTTCTCGACGGTGCGCGGGCTGATCTCGAGGCGCGTCGCGATCTGGCGGGACGACATGCCTTTCGCGACGTACCGCAGCACTTCGGTCTCGCGTCCGGTGAGGACGGGCGCGTCGTTCTCCGGTCCTTGCGACATGCGGCGGTACTCGCCGAGGACGAGTCCGGCGAGGCCCGGCGTGAACACGGTCTGCCCGTCGCCGGTCGCCCGGACGGCCGCGACCAGCTCGGACTGCTGGGCGCTCTTCACGAGATAGCCGGTGGCGCCGGCTTTGATGGCGTCGAGCACGTCGTCGCGTTCGTCCGACGCCGACAGAATCAGCACGCGCGTTCCGGGGTGTGCGGCGAGGACGCCCGCGGTCGCCTGCGCGCCGGTGCCGTCGGGCAGGTTCATGTCCATCAGGACCACGTCGGGTCGGACGGCGCCCGCGCGGGCGGTCGCCGATGCGACGCTGTCAGCGGTGGCGACGACGTCGAACCCGATGGCGGTGAGGTCGCGCGCGACGCCGTCGCGCCACATCGGGTGGTCGTCGACGACCATGACTCTCAGTTCACTCACGGCGTGCCCTTCGTGCGGGGTGCGGACAGTTCCCATTCTGTCCCGGCGCCGGGCGCGGACTCCAGGCGCGCGGTGCCGCCGATGTTCTCGACGCGTCCGATGATCGACGCGGAGATGCCCATGCGGCCTTCGGCTTCGGCGGCGGCGAGACGCCCGTCTGCGATGCCGATTCCGTCGTCGCGCACCGAGACGACGACGGTGTCGCCGAGGTCTTCCAGGAGGATGTACGCCTGTGCGTCAGGTCCGGCGTGGTGGGCGACGTTGTCGAGGATGTTGTCGACGGCGGCGAGCAGGTCGTTCGCGATTTCGGCGTCGACGGTCACCGGGTGAGCGGGGGCGCTCACGTTGGCGCGGGGCGCGGCGGCAGATCGGAGCGCCGCGGCGAGGTCTCGTGACGTCGGGGTCAAGGCGGGCGACGGTTCTGCGGTGTCGGCGATGAGCGCTCGGAGCCTACGCTCCTGTTCGGCGGACAGTTCAGCGAGTTCGGCTGTCTCCCCGCCGATCTCGCGACCTCGCTTGGCGATGAGCGCGAGTACTTGGAGTACGCCGTCGTGCACTTCGCGGGAGAGCCGTTCGCGTTCGGCCGACCGCGCCGCCAGGCCGATCGCTTCGGTCAGTTCCTCGTGGACGGTCCGGGCGCGGGCCGCGGCCATCCCGACAGCCGCGGCCGCGGAGACGAGCAGGATGGTCGTCGCGTTGCGTCCGAAGTTCACGTCGATGTGGCCTTTGACGTAATAGTTGGCGCCCGCAACGGCGAGCCCGGCGACCGCACCCCACAGCGGACCGCCGACGATCGCCGCCGACAGCGCGGCGTTCGTCATCCACAATGTCGTCGGCCACGTCTGATTGTGCGAGATCCAGGAGTCGTCGGTGACGAGCGATGTGGACAGCATCATGCCCGCGGAGACGACCACTTCGACGGCGACGAACCAGGGTCGTCGCCCGAACCCGACGAGGTAGCCGATAGCCCACCAAATGTTTGCCGCGGTCAGGACTGCGAACAGGATCCAAGTGATTCGAGGATGGGCGAGGTCGCCATTGATGACGATCTGGAAGCCGAGTGCGTAGACGAACGAGAGCAGTCGGAAGATCTGAGCTGCACGCCACAGAGGGCCGGCCGGGTCCCGGTCTTCGATCTCGCGCCAGCTCGCGGCCATGCCTACAGCTGTCGTTCGACGAACTGCGGCTTCTGCTTCGCGAGTCCCGCCGTCCGGGCGATGGCGGCGTTGCGGCCGCGCAGGAGCCGGATCTGCAGGGCCTGCTCGATGGGGAACGAGAGGCGTGAGCCGTTGTACCAGGTGTTCTCGAACAGCGACTTCGACGCGGCCACAGCATCGGGAGAACGCTGCTTGATCCGGTCGATCAGTGCGTCGGCGTCGCGGTGCGGGTCGTCGGACACACCGCTGACCAGTCCCCATCCGAGCGCCTGCTGCGCGTCGAATGTCTCGCCGGTCATCGTCAGTCGCTTGGCGACGTCGATGCTCGTCAGTTGGGCAATGCTCGCCGACAGTGACATGTCGGGGATGAGACCCCACTTGGCTTCCATGATCGACAGATCGGTCGTCGTCGCGGCGAACCGGAAGTCGGCACCGAGCGCGATCTGGAGTCCACCGCCGTAACAGTGGCCATGCAGGACGGCGATCACCGGGACCGGGACGCTTCGCCAGGCCCATCCGGCGTTCTGGAAGCTGTTCGCCGCGGACGATCGTTTCGGGATCAGGTTCCGCATGATCCGGGTGCGTTCCTTGCCCGCGGACGCGAAGTCGAGGCCGGACGAGAACGACTCTCCTTCGCCTGCGAGGACGACGGCGCGCACACTGCGGTCCTTACTGACGCGGTCGGCAGTGGCCGCGAGGTCGTCGAGCATGTCGAGGGTGAGGCCGTTGTGCTTGTCGGGGCGGTCGAGCCGGACGTGCGCCACCTGGTCGCGCACCTCGTAGCTGATGTTGCTCATGGGTTGACGGTATACGCAGCTGACGCATCCGCTGTGTTCGTTGACATTCGCAGTGTTCAGGGAGGCCGCGGATGTCGCTCGAGCCCGCGGATGCGTGGGAAGTCGTCGATCTGTGACCAGCGTCTCCCGCAATTGAGCGGTATTGGCTCAACTAGGTGGAATGAATCCGGCGGGAACCCGGTTGAACAGATCGAGAAACCTGAGTGAATGAGACTCAAGATGATTTGACGCAGGCTGAGCCGCACGGTAGACCTGAGTCGAAGGCGCTGAGGTTTCATCAACCACAGGCCAACAGGCCCATACACGAACCGGCTTCCCGAAGCCGCCTACAAGGAGGAACACATATGTCCCGTGCTGTCGGAATCGACCTCGGCACCACCAACTCCGTGGTGTCCGTTCTAGAAGGCGGCGAGCCCACCGTCATCGCGAACGCCGAAGGCTCCCGCACCACCCCGTCCGTCGTCGCGTTCGCCCGTAACGGCGAAGTCCTCGTCGGACAGCCCGCCAAGAACCAGGCGGTCACCAACGTCGATCGCACGATCCGCTCCGTCAAGCGCCACATGGGCGAAGGCGACTGGGCCGTCGAGATCGACGACAAGAAATACACCCCGCAGGAGATCAGCGCCCGCACGCTGATGAAGCTCAAGCGCGACGCCGAGGCATACCTGGGTGAGGACGTCTCCGACGCCGTCATCACGGTCCCCGCGTACTTCAACGACGCACAGCGCCAGGCGACCAAGGAAGCCGGCCAGATCGCAGGTATGAACGTGCTGCGCATCGTCAACGAGCCGACCGCGGCCGCGCTGGCCTACGGCCTGGACAAGGGCGAGAAGGAACAGACCATCCTCGTCTTCGACCTCGGTGGCGGCACTTTCGACGTCTCGTTGCTGGAGATCGGCGACGGCGTCGTCGAAGTTCGCGCGACCTCGGGCGACAACAACCTCGGTGGCGACGACTGGGACGAGCGCATCGTCGAATGGCTCGTCGACAAGTTCAAGGCGGTCAACGGCATCGACCTGACCAAGGACAAGATGGCCAACCAGCGCCTCCGCGAGGCTGCCGAGAAGGCCAAGATCGAGTTGTCGTCGTCGCAGAGCACGTCGATCAACCTGCCGTACATCACGGTGGACGCCGACAAGAACCCGCTGTTCCTCGACGAGCAGCTCTCGCGCAGCGAGTTCCAGAAGATCACCAGTGATCTCCTGGAGCGCACGCGCACCCCGTTCCAGGCCGTCATCAAGGACGCGGGCATCGCGGTCGGTGACATCGACCACGTGGTGCTCGTCGGCGGTTCGACGCGTATGCCCGCAGTCACCGAACTGGTCAAGGAGTTGACCGGCGGCCAGGACCCCAACAAGGGCGTCAACCCGGACGAGGTCGTCGCCGTCGGCGCCGCCCTGCAGGCCGGCGTGCTGCGCGGCGAGGTCAAGGACGTGCTGCTGCTCGACGTGACGCCCCTGTCTCTCGGCATCGAGACCAAGGGCGGCGTGATGCACAAGCTCATCGAGCGCAACACCACGATCCCGACCAAGCGTTCGGAGACCTACACGACGGCGGAGGACAACCAGCCGTCCGTGCAGATCCAGGTGTTCCAGGGGGAGCGCGAGATCGCTTCGCACAACAAGCTCCTCGGCTCCTTCGAGCTCGGCGGCATCGCTCCTGCACCGCAGGGCGTCCCGCAGATCGAGGTGACCTTCGACATCGACGCCAACGGCATCGTGCACGTCACCGCAAAGGACAAGGGCACCGGAACCGAGAACAGCATCCGCATCCAGGACGGTTCGGGTCTCTCCAAGGACGAGATCGACCGCATGGTCAAGGACGCTGAGGCTCACGCAGAAGAGGACCGTGCTCGTCGCGAGGAGGCGGAGACCCGCAACCAGGCGGAGTCGCTGGTCAACCAGACCGAGAAGTTCCTCAAGGAGAACGAGGACAAGGTCCCGGCCGACGTCAAGACCAAGGTCGAGGCTGCTATCACCGACGCCAACGAGGCTCTGAAGGGCACCGATTCGGCTGCGATCCGCACCGCGATCGAGAAGCTGTCGGAGGAGTCACAGGCCATGGGGCAGGCGATCTACGCCAACGCTCAGGCCGAGGGCGACGCTGCAGGCGCAGCCGCTGACGGAGCTGACGATGTCGTCGACGCCGAGGTCGTGGACGACCCCGCGGAAGGTGACAACAAGTGACCAGCCCCGAGACCGGCTCCACGGAACCGGACGAGTTCGTCGAGGAGGTCGTCGACGTGACGGTCGACGAGACCGCCGACGCCGAGACCGCTGCAGATGCTGCAGCGGCCCCGGCCGACGCGGCCCCCGAGGCGCAACAGGTCACGGAACTGACCGAAGCGCTGCAGCGGGAGCGGGCGCAGTTCGCCAACTTCCGTCGCCGCAGCGCCGAGGAGGCGTTGCAGTCGGTGGCTCGCGGCAAGCAGGTTCTCGTCGAGAAGCTGCTCCCGATCCTCGACGACCTGGACCGCGCCCGCGAGCACGGCGACCTCGACGAGGGGCCGCTGCGCGCCTTCGCCGACAAGCTGGCCGGCATCCTCGCGGGCGAGCAACTCGTCAAGTTCGGAGAGCCGGGCGACGCATTCGATCCGGAGGTTCACGAAGCGATCCAGCATGAGGGCAGCAGTGACGCGCCCGTCGTCGGGCTCGTCTACCGCGCCGGATACCGGCTCGGCGACAAGGTGATCCGCACCGCGACGGTCACCGTCACCGATCCTGCATGATCGCCATGCTGATCGAGCGGAGCCGAGATCTCGGCTCCGCTCGATCAGCGAGGGACTCCGCATCCGCCGACCGACCGGAGCCCCGCAACTACCGACCCGTCCGCCGCTGGTCGAGCGAGCGAAGCGAGTCGAAACCACGACATACGACAACAGACTTAATTCCAGGAGGTGACGTCTGATGGCACCACAGCGTGAATGGCTGGAACGCGATTTCTACGCAGACCTCGGCGTTTCTTCCGACGCCACGGCGGAGCAGATCAAGAAGGCCTACCGAAAGCTGGCTCGCGAACTGCATCCCGATGCGAATCCCGGAGACACCGCAGCCGAGGAGCGCTTCAAACGAGTGTCGGAAGCCCACAGCGTGCTCGCCGACGACGAGAAGCGCAAAGAGTACGACGAGATGCGGAATCTCATGGCGAGCGGCAGGTTCCGGGCCGACGGCGGAGGCGGCGGGGGTTTTCCCGGTGGCTTCGGCGGCGCTGGCGGCGGCGCGGGTGGCTTCGACATCGGTGACCTGTTCGGCGGCGGCGGCGCAGGCGGAGCCGACCTCGGTGACATGTTCGGCGGCCTCTTCGGAGGCGGCGGCCGCACCCGAGGGGCGGCCACGTCCCCGCGGCAACGTCGCGGCAACGACCTGGAGACCGAGACGACGCTCGCGTTCCGGGACGCTGTCCAAGGCACCACGGTGCAGTTGCGGGTCACGAGCCCGTCGCCGTGCACCAACTGTCATGGCAGCGGCGCCAAGCCGGGCACCAGTCCACGAACGTGTACGTCGTGCAGCGGTTCGGGTTTCGTAACGCGCAACCAGGGACACTTCGGGTTCTCGGAGCCGTGTCCCGACTGCCAGGGCACCGGCACCAAGATCGACGATCCGTGCCCGGACTGCTCCGGCTCGGGCGTCACGGTGCGGCCCCGCACCATCAACGTCCGCGTCCCGCAGGGCGTCGAAGACGGGCAACGCATCCGGCTCGCCGGCCAAGGCGAGGCCGGCCGACGCGGCGCGCCGTCCGGCGACCTGTACGTGACCGTCCACGTGATGGCCGACAAGGTCTTCACCCGCAACGGCAATGACCTGAAGGTCGAGCTGCCGGTGTCGTTCTCCGAGGTCGCTCTCGGTGCGACGGTGTCGGTTCCGACGTTGGACGGCTCGGTGGGTGTCAAGATCCCGGCGGGCACGTCGGACGGGCGTACTCTGCGGCTGAAGGGCCGGGGGGTTCCGAAGCGTTCGGGCGGCTCGGGTGATCTGTTGGTCACTGTGAAGGTCTCGGTTCCGGCGAAGCTCGACGACACCGCGACCGAAGCGTTGAAGACGTACGCGACTGCCGAGAAGGCGAGCGGGTTCGATCCACGAGACGGATGGGCGCGGTGATGCACGATGGCTACGGAGAAGGCACAAGGTAACGCAGGGAAGCCGCACGGCGTCCCCGGCGAGGCCGCCGCCACCTATCTGATCTCGGTGGCGGCGGAGTTGGCCGGCATGCACGCGCAGACTCTGCGCACCTACGACCGGCTCGGCATCGTCACGCCGCAGCGCACGCGCGGCGGCGGTCGCCGCTACTCGTCGCGCGACGTCGACCTGCTCCGCGAGGTCCAGCGACTATCGCAGGACGAGGGCGTGAACCTCGCGGGCGTGAAGCGGATCATCGAGCTGACCGACCAGGTCGATGCGCTGCGCGCTCGCGTGTTGGAGATGCAGAACGAGATCGATGCGATGCGCAGCGCGGTTCGCCCGGGTGCCGAACTCGTCCCTGTCCCGCACACCAACGCGCTGGTCGTCTGGCAGCCGCGCAAACGCAGGCGCTGAGAGACGATTTCACGCTGCAGGCGTCGCTTCCCGCTAACAGTCCGGACCAGTAGCGGGAAGCGACGCCTGCAGCGTCTAGCGAGGATGCCGTGCGACTAACTGAAGTTCTCGACGACGACCTCGGCGCCGAGCATCGTCACCCCGCCGGTCGCGAAGTTCGCGACGTCGGCTGCGGTCGCCTTGCCCGCTTCGGAGCCGAGTCCCGCGCCGAGGGCTTCCTTCGAGTCGAAGTCCAACGTCGTGATCAGGTAGATGTCCGGAGTGGACCCGTCGAGAGACTCCGACTTCGACACCGAGACGCTGCGCAACCCGGGAATCTCGCCGGCTAGCGGGATGTGCGTGTTGAAGTAGTACTCGTCGAATGCTGCCGGGTCGGTCGGCTGGTTGTAGAGGACGGTCAAGCGGTACATGGCGCTCCGATCTCGGTTGGGGAATGCGTCGGCGATCATGCGAAGTCGACTTTTGGCACTGCGTGTCAGCCTAGTGGAGGGGTGTGCGGACCGAAGTGGATTCGTAGCCCCACCTCGACGGCCTGCCGGGCCTTGCTTGCGTCGATACCATCGACATATGACCGCCATCGACCGTTTCGACTCCGCCGACTTCGACCTGACGCAGACCGACGCGCTGCTGTCGACGACCCGATCAGTGCGAAAGCGACTCGACCTGACCCGCGCAGTGCCGGATGACGTCCTCCTGGAGTGTTTGGAACTCGCAGTCCAGGCGCCCACCGGGTCGAACAACCAGGGGTGGCGGTGGCTCGTCGTCCGTGACGACTCCACCAAACAGCAGCTCGCCGAGATCTATCGCCGAGGCGGAGCCGAATATCTGGCGACGAGCGCGGCGAACGCCGAGCCGGGCAGCCAGTCGGGTCGGGTGGCGACGTCGGCGAATTACCTCGCCGAACATCTCGGTGAGGTGCCGGTGATCGTGATCCCGCTGATCATCGGCCGCCTCGACCAGCTGAGCAGCGAACCGAACACCGCCGCGGCGGCCGGCATGATGGGGTCGATCCTGCCCGCGACCTGGAGTCTGCAGCTCGCGCTGCGCAGCCGCGGACTCGGTAGCTGCTTCACAACGCTGCACCTCAACGCGGAGGCCGAAGCAGCCGAACTCCTCGGCATCCCGCCGCATATGACGCAGGCCGGGCTGATCCCCGTCGCCTACACGACCGGCACATCGTTCCGGTCCGCGCAGCGCCCACCCGTCGAAGAGATCACCTATCTCGACCGGTACAAGAAGCCGATCCGCTGACGTAGCGCAAGATCGGGCCGCTCGGTTTAGTCCGAACGGTCGAAATCGGAGAGATCGACAACGCGGAGTCACCTGGCTCGACTAACGTTCCGTTGCCTGATTCCGTTGTCTAACAAGGAGACTCTCCGCAGTGTCGACTCCTCCTCCGCCCGCGGGCGGTACTCCCAACCCATACCAGCAGCCCTATCCGTATCAGCCCCCGAAGAAGCGGAAGATCTGGCCGTGGATCGTCGGCGGCATCATCCTCTTGTTCGTCGCGGTCATCGGCGGCTGCTTCGCCATCGTCGGCAGCGCCGTCGACTCCGTCGACAAGGAGTCCAAGCGGGAGGTCACCGTCGTCTACCGGGTCACCGGCACCGGGTCGACGTCGATCACATGGACTGACAAGGACTTCAACATGGCGCAAGACACGAACGCGTCGTTGCCGTGGGAGAAGACCGTCGTCGTCACCGGATTCGCGAAGCACGCATCTCTCTCCGTCACCAACGACGAGTCCGACGGCGCGACGTCCAAGTGCGAGATCGTCGTCGACGGGCAGGTGAAGTACACGCAGACGGCGAACGGTCCGTTCGCGACTGCGTCGTGTTCGGGAAGCGTCGGATAGCCCCCGCCGCACCGTGTTCGGCCCCGTCTTCGCTCAGTGGCGACGGGGCCGACCTGCGTGGTCTCGGCGGCGCTCGACCGCCAGCGCGTCAGTTGAGCGGATCGTGGGAGATGTTCGCAGGGTCGACGCCCGTCGAACGCAGCTTGAGCTGCGTGTGGAACACCATCGGGGCGGGGCCGGAGAGCAGGATCTGGTGGTCGATCCAGTTGCGTGGCTCCAGGGAGTGGCGCGACAGCGTGCGCGGATACTCGACCGCGACGTCGCCGACGCGACCGAAGCGGAGGTCGAAACCCCACTGGCGAGGATCGGGAGCGCCGTCGATCCACCACGGGTCGGTCTCGGTCTCGGCGACGGCCGTCACGTGCAGCCACGGGTTGGTCCGCGCAAGCTGCTGCAGCACACCAAGTTCGTACAGCTCTCCCGGATGGCGCGCACCGTAGAACAGCCGGGTCTCCGGATTGTCGACGCGTCGCGCCATGTCGAGGAGGATCGCGCGCAGCGGCGCGAGCCCGGAACCGCCCGCCACCATGAGGACCGGACGGTCACCGGTCACCTGCATGGTGCCGTGCACCTGGCCGAAGGTCCACACGTCGCCCGGCTGAGTCTGCCTGACGATGGCCCCGCTCAGGTATCCACCAGGGATGGCGTGCAGGTGGAACTCGAGTTCGCCGCGTTCATTCGGCGGCGTCGCGGGTGACAGGTTGCGCCACAGGTGCGGCCACTGCGGAATCTGGACCTCGGTGTACTGGCCGGCGTGGAACCGCGGCGCGTCTGCGTCGGCGATCAGCCGCACGACGGCGCGCTCCCTGCTGATCACGAACTTCTGCACGACCTTCGCGTGCCACACCGCAGGCCCTGGCGCGCTCTCGGCCGCACCGCGCATGACACCCGTGATCAGCATCGTGCCGTGCGAGACGGCGTCGTAGACCTCCTGTGTCCAACGCGCCCCGAGCATCCGCGAGAACTCGGTCATCAGTGCGTCGTACATCAACCAGTAGTGTTCGCTCGTGACACCGTACTTGCGGTGGTCGCGACCGAGCTGCGCGAGGAACTCGATCAGGTCCTCGTGGCCGTCCTCCGCCGAGATGGCGTCGAGCACATAGTCGATGACTTGCGCGAACGTCGTACGCAACGAGCCCATCTCGACGGGGAACAGATCGCGTAGCGCAGGCGTGGTCGAGAAGAGCCGAGTGAACACGCCTGCGGCGAAACGGTCGGGGTTCGCCGCGATCATTCGCCTGAGGTCTGACAGCACGGGCTGAGCTGGCGAGTTCACCGGGCGACGTCCTCCTCAGGGCGTGGGAGATGTTTGTTACCCGAGGGTAGTCCTCGGACCTGACAGTGCTCGGGCATTTCCGTTCGTGTCAGCACGAATTCGTGCCTCGGTACCCGGATGCAGTGTGTGGCACTGCATTGTTCACCCGAGCAGGACCCGTGTGGCACTGTGAGATCGTGACGTTGAGCGGAGTGATCCCCGGCATCGTCGACGCGCACGTCCACTTCTACGACCCGATGCGGTCGACGTGGGCGCTGTCTCGTTTCTCGCGCGTCGCGGCCATGCCCGTGATCAACAGATTCCCGCGTGCGGCGCTCTGGCTGTCCGGTCTGCCGTCGCACCGATCAGAGACACGGCTGATGATCGACCCGAGCATCGTGCGGACACCGTACGAGCCGCGCCAGTACGGTGCTGAGGCCAGCGGGGTGCGACGAGCCGCCGGCGTCGGAATCGACACGGTCATCGGGGTGGAGGCGCACTGGGGCGGATCGGGCGCGACGAAGAGCGACTCCTCTTTCGCTGAGACCCGGTACGTGACCGGCCTGCCGTTCGGGCGGTCTCGCGCCCCGCGACTGGGCGGGTTCGTCGTGTCCGGCGACCCCGGCGCTCCCGGTTTCGCCGACGACCTCGACGACCAGTTGCGGTACACCGGACTCGTGCGCGGCGTCCGCTGCAAGTGGGCGAGCCACCCCGACCCGCAGGTCGTCCACGCGAGTAGGCGCTCAGGAGGCCTCAGCTCGTCGGCCTTCCTTCGCGGCTTCGAAGCGATAGAACGCCACGACCTGGCATTCCATTCGTTCGCGTACTCGCATCAACTCGGCGAACTGGACCTGTTGGCGCGGCGGTTCCCGACGACGACGATCGTGGTCGAACACCTCGGCCTTCCGGTCGGCGTGTTCGGCCCGGTCGGCTCGGAGACCGGGATGACGGCCGCCGCCCGCGCCGAGATTCTGAGTCTGTGGCGTGATCGGATCGCGATGCTCGCGGCCCGATCGAACATCGTGGTCAAGGTGTCGGGGCTAGCGCTGGGACTCCTCGGCTACGGCCGTGAGACATCCGGCAACATCGGCGGCCGCGATATCCTCGCCGAGATGATCGGCCCGCTGGTCCTGCATGTCGTGGACCGCTTCGGGCCCGACCGCGTCGTCTTCGGCTCCGATATGCCGGTCGATCGGCCGAACGCGACCATCGACGTCGTCGTCGGCGCTCTGCTGGACGTAGTCGGCGACCGCGGAGACCATCTGCTCGCGCACCTGTTCGCGAAGAACGCGCAGCGCATCTACCGGGTCGATTGAAGGCCGCCCTTCGCAGCACGCACGGCGACGCTCCCGCCCCGTCGCCGTGCGTGAGCCTTGCCCACCGGCACCGGTCGCCGCGAACGCAACGTGTCGCGCGGCGGGTCCGCCCCAAAGAATGTGCACCTAAGGATAGATTTTTGACTGAAGCGCTGTCTAGCGAACAGAGAATTGTCACATACGGCGGTCGAAGGCATGATGGGCGGATGCTCGACGACGACCCCGGGGAGACTGAGCCGCGCGCTCGGGACAAGGGCACACTGCGTGATCAGCAGAAGGCTCGGACCCGTGCGGCCCTGCTCGCGTCGGCGAAGCGACTGTTCATCGAAAACGGTTACGCCACAGTCACCGTCGACGACATCACGCGAGAGGTGGGATGTAGTCGTGCGACGTTCTATCTGCATTTCGCGAACAAGAGCGACGTCCTGGCGCGGGTCGGGGCCGAGACCATGCAGCAGCGGGCGCGAGCCGTCTACGGCGACCTCGACGATGTGCTGAGCGGCGGTCGAAGGGACGAGTTCACGGCGTGGGTCCGGCGGGCGCTTGACTGGTTCGTCCGCAACCGGGACATCCTGCCCACATGGGATGAGGCGCTCGCCGTCGAGCCCAGCTTCCGAAAGGTCGGCAGGGAATCGATCATCGCCCTCACCGATTCGATGCCGGAGTATCTCGCGCGGTGGCCCGCAGGGCGTCGTGGCGAGGCGAGATTTCGGGTGGAACTCCTTGTGGCACAACTGGAACGCTATTTCACGCGCGCGCACGTGCAGGGCACGATCGAGTTCGACCTCGAGTCGGCCGCGGAAATCTTGGCCGATATCTGGTTTCCGGCGCTGACCGCTCCCACGGAAAGCTGAAACATGTTCTAGTTGAGGGATGGGAACTTATGTGGTGACCGGGGCTGCGTCCGGCATGGGAGCGGAAGTGACGCAGCGATTGGTCGACAGCGGGCAGACGGTGATCGGCGTAGATCTCGCCGGCACGGACGTGACGGCCGATCTCTCGACGAGCGCCGGCCGTGCCGATGCGGTCGGTCAGGTGCTCGAGCGTGTCGACGGGCCGCTCGACGGCGTCGTCCTCGCTGCAGGCGTGGGGCCCAAGCGCGGCCGTGAGCGAGCGATCGTCGAGGTCAATGTCCTCGGTGTCACGGAATTCGTTACCGCGCTGCGACCTCGCCTCGCCGCCGCAGGGAACGCGAAAGTCGTTGTCTTCGGATCGAATTCGACGACGTCGACGCCTTTGGTGCCGCGTGGCGCCATCCGGCGCCTCGTCGGCGGCGACACCGAGGGTGCGGCCCGAATCCTGCGCCGCCGCGGGCCACTCGCCGGCCCGGCGTCGTATGCGGCGTCGAAGATCGCCGTGGCGCGATGGGTTCGTAGGCGTGCGGTGGCCGATGAGTGGGCGGGCGCCGGGATTCGGATGAACGTGATCGCGCCCGGCCCGGTGATGACTCCGCTGCTTCAAGGGCAGCTGGCTAGTTCAACGTCGTCTCAGGTGCGGTCGTTCCCGGTGCCGATCCGCGAATTCGGCACGCCCGAGCAACTCGGCGAATGGGTGATGACGATGCTGTCGCCTGCCGCCGACTTCATGGTCGGCAGCGTCGTCACCGTCGACGGCGGCACCGAAGCGCTCCTACGACCGGACGACTGGCCGACACGGCTGCCCGGACGGCTGATCCCACGGATGGCGTGGACCATGTATCAGGCGCCGAAGCGAGGCCGGGTCGCCGACTACTCCGACACCTGACGCTCGTCGAGAAGGGCGAGCGCAGTCGCCGTCGTGGTGCGCATGGCCCACGCGAAATCGTCGATTGACGGGTTCGCCGAGTTCTCGAAACCGGTCAGCAGCAGCATCGAGGTGGCCGCCAGACGTTCGGCGAGTTCCCGGCCGAACAGTTCGACGCCCATCTCCGCGATCGCGTCGCGTCGCGCGGTCTCGACCTCGGTGAGGGCCGCATGGACGGCGGAGTCGACGGCCGCCCAGCTGCGGATGGCGCGCTCGGTGTCGTGCGGCAGGTTCAGGGCGATCTGCATGAGTGCGTCGATCCGGTCGTGCGGGTCGGTGACGTTGCGTGCGGACTCGACGAGGAGGTCTGTCGCCTCCAGGCGCCAGTGTGCGATGAGGGCCGACTCGAAGGCCTTCCAGTTCCGGAACGAGTGGTAGAAGGCGCCGGTCGTGACGCCGGCCTCGGTGCAGACCGCAGCCTGTTTGAACCCGGAGTAGCCGTCACGGGCCAGCACCGTCATGCCCGCGCGGAGGAAGCGGCGGCGAAGCTTGTCGGGGTCGGCGTCGGATTCCATGGGAGAGATTCTGTCACGTGGTGTTGCTCGAACCCCTTGCCGATCTACATAAGCCCACTTATGCTAAGGGGGAGGCGTTGCACAAGCGCACTGAAAGGACGGCCAGGACATGTTCGACCCCGACCGCAATGCGGGACTGGACCCACACCGTGACTTCATGGAGATCTACCGGAACATGTCGCTGTTCGACTTTCCGTGGGACATGAACCAGTCGCTGAGCTTCGCGCTGTTCCGCACGTACGCAGTCCCGAGCATCGGGCGACTCCTCGCCGACACCGGCGGCTTCGACGACACGCAGAAGCGATACGACGACACGGCGATCCTGCTGGAGATCCCCCTGCAACAGGGCTTCTCGACGCCGGATGCCAAGGCGGCGCTGCGTCGCATCAACCAGATGCATCGCGCGTACGACATCACGAACGACGACATGCTGTATGTCCTCGCGACCTTCGTCGTCGTTCCGAAACGGTGGGTCGACGACCACGGGTGGCGGAAGTTCACCTACGACGAGGTCGTCGCGTCCACCAACTACTACCGCGAACTCGCGCGGCACATGAACATCAAAGACGTCCCCGAGACGTACGACGGGTTCGTGACGCTCCTCGACGACTACGAGGCTGCGCACTTCGCGTACGACGAGGGCGGACGCCACGTCGCCGACATGACGTTGGACCTGATGGCGACGTTCTACCCGAAGCCGTCGCGGCCTGCCGTGCGCGTGTTCTCTCGCGCACTGATGGACGACCGGTTGCTCGACGCCTTCCACTATGCGAAGCCTCCCCGACTGGTCGTCGCCGCCAGCCGTCGGGCGATGCGCGCGCGGGCCGCATTCGTCAGGATGCTGCCTCCGCGGCGCAAGCCGAAGGGTGCGTCGGACAGCCACCGCGTCAAGTCGTACCCGGACGGCTACCGGGTCGAGGCGATGGGCACGTTCCCTAGCGGCTGTCCCGTGAAGCACCTGGATTCTTACCCCACCGAACAGAAAGTCGGCGCACGATGACTCTCACCGCCCTCGAACTCCAGGCGGGCCTCTCGTCGGACACGGCATGCGAACTCTACGATTCGCTGCCGTCCGTCACCATCGACGAGATCCTTGGTCAGTGGCATGGTTCCGAAGTCCCGACCGGCCACCCGCTCGACGGACTGCTCGCCGTCTCCGGCTGGTATGGCAAGCGGTTCGACAGCGCCGATCACGTGCACCCGCTGCTGTTCGGTGAGCCGGGCGACCTGTACCCGGTGAACCCCGGCTCGGTTCCGATGAACCTGCTCAACACGCTCGGCACCCGCATGCCGCGGCCGAAGATCCGGGGTATCACCACCGCGTTCAAGGCAGTGCGCACGCGCAGGCATCGCGCCCGCCTCCGCAACGTCGAGTACCGGGGCAAGGTCAGCGCCGCGATGGTCTACGACCAGCTTGCCATCATCGACCACTTCCGGAGACTGGACGACGACACTCTCCTGGGCGCGATGGACCTGCGCAATTCCCCGCGACCCTACTTCTTCCTGTTAGAGCGCGACTGACCTCTCAGCCGACCTCGACATCGCGCTCGGGGTCCGACGACCACTGTGAATACGAGCCGGGGTACAGCGCCGCGCGGAAACCAGCGTGCTCCAGCGCGGCGATCTGGTGCGCAGCGGTGACGCCCGACCCGCAGTAGACGATCACGTCGCGGTGCCCGTCGACGCCGAGATCGGTGAAGCGGGAACGGAGTTCGTCCGCGGTGCGGAACCTCCCGTCCACCAGGTTGTCGGCCGTCGGGGCACTGGTCGCGCCCGGAATGTGTCCGGGACGCGGGTCGACGGGCTCCACTTCGCCGCGGAACCGTTCGCCGGCGCGGGCGTCCAACAGGAGCGCATCGGTGACGACGACGTCGTCGATGTCGACCGCAGGCAGACCTCCGCCGGTCAGCACGACGGTGCCCGTGCGTGGCTTCGCGTCGCCCTTCGACAATCGCATTCCGGCATCGCGCCAGGCGTCGAGCCCGCCGTCGAGGATCTTCACGTCCGCGACCCCGCCCCACCGAAGCAGCCACCACGCGCGAGCCGCCGACATGCCGCCGTTGTCGTCGTAAACGACGACCGGGGCCAACGCGTCCACACCCCAGCGCCGCGCGGCCGCCTGCAGGTCGGCGACGTCCGGCAGCGGATGGCGGCCGCGCTCGGGGCTGCCCGGTGCCGCCAACTCGGTGTCGAGGTCGACGTACACCGACCCGGGCAGATGGCCTTCCCGATACTGTTGCGCACCGTCGTCGCGTCCTAGCTGCCAGCGCACGTCGAGAACCGCTGGCGGCCGAGACGAGAGCATCGCCTCCGCGAGTTCGTCGACGGTGATGAGTGTGTTCGACATGGTTCTCCTCGGCGTGTGGCGGTGGCTACTCGTCCAGTGTGCGCAGGAGGGCCCGGGTGCGGGCGCGGACCTCCGGATCGCGGTCGAACAAGATTCCGACGTACTCGTCGACGCCGAAAGCCGCGAGTTCGGCGAGGCGATCGGCGACGGTGGCCTCGTCGCCGACGATAGCGGCGTCGGCCGGACCGGTGAAGCCTTCACGGTCGAGCATCGCCTTGTACGACGGCAGCCCGTCGTACATCGCGAACTGGCGCCCGGCCTCGGCTCGGGCGGCGTCGACGTCGTCGGTCACACAGACGGGGAGCATCGCGACGGTACGGACGGCGCCGTCGGGTCGTCCGGCGTCGGCGGCGGCCTGACGCAACGTGGGGATGACGTGGTCGCGCAGTGTCTTCGGGCCGGTCATCCAGGTGACCGTGCCGGAGGTGCGACGTCCTGCGACGTTGAGCATCTTGGGGCCGAGCGCGGCGAAGTAGACCGACGGGGCGGGGGCCTGCAAGGTGAGCGATCCGCGCGTCGTGACGAGTTCACCTGCCGCGCTGGCCTTCTCGCCGTTGAGGAGGGGGAGGAGGCCGTCGAGATATTCTTCGGTGCGCTGGACCGGCTTACCGTAGGGAACGCCCCACATGCCTTCGGTGACGACCTTGTGACTGAGTCCGAGACCCAGGGTCAGGCGCCCTCCGAGGATCTGGTTCACCGTTGCCGCCTGCTGTGCGAGCTTCATCGGGTGCTGGGACTGGATCGGCAGGACGCTGGTGCCGAATTCGATGTCGGGGACCTCGCGCCCGACGACGCCGATCACAGTGAGAGCGTCCGGCTCGTTCGGCATCTGCGTGGTCCAAACGCGGCGGAATCCCTCCTCGCGCAGTTCGTTCGCGTTCGCGACCGCGTTGTCGATCGACAAGCTCTTCGCGTTGATGGTCCAGACGACGCCGACCTGCATGTGCGCTCTCCCTCTGCGTGAGTGACGGGTTCGTGGCCGAGTGCCAACGTTGTCAGAGTGCGCCGAGAGCGACCTCGATCGGGACGCTGCCGTCGGTGAACGAGATGTTCTGGTGGATCGATTCCGGGGTCGCCAGTGCGGCGGATGCGACCAGTGCGACGTTGGCGCGCGAGGTTCCGGGCAGGTTCGCCGCTCGAATCGCGGCCGGGTCGATGGTGCCCGACGGCTCGTCCATCGTCAGTGCGCCGGGCATGAGGACGGTCCAGCCAAGGTTGGTCTCACGCAGTGCGGTGTCGGCCGCGGCCTTCGCCTCGGCGTATGCGAAGAACGAATTGTCGCTGGGCACACCGTGGTCGGGCCGCGCGCCCAGGTACGAGACCATGACGAATCGGGCGACGTCTGCATCGCCCGCAGCCTCCATGGTGCGGATCGCCGCGTCGCGGTCGACCGCGTACGTGCGATCCGGGTTGCCACCGCCCGCGCCCGCACTCCAGACGACCGCGTCGAATCCGTCGAGTGCAGCGGCGAGCTGCTCGCGGGTGGCGTTCTCTACGTCCAGGACCAGCGGAGTGGCGCCCGCGGCACGGATGTCGTCGGCGTGCTCCGGATTACGGATGACCGAGGTCACGGCGTCGCCGCGCGCATTCAGCAGAGGGGCGAGAAGCAGTGCGATCTTGCCGTGTCCACCGATGATCATGATGTCTGCCATGGCGACTACGGTACTGATCCCGGCGCATCGCCGCAGAACGGGGGAGCGTTACACGGGAATTCGTCCGACCCCGCCACGGCGGAGCGCATGTCACGAATCTGCGTTCGCACGGCCGATTCGATGCTTGACGCCGAGGCGCTCCGCGAACAGCCGTCGCTGGACGATCCATCCGGCGAGCGACAGTCCCACCCATGCCGCAGTGCCTGCCACTTCGCCTGCAGTGGAGTCTGCCGACCGCAGCCAATCCAATGCGTCTACGGCTCGTCCGAGCCCGTGAAGGACCATCGCGGCGCCGCCGACCGACGTGAGCCACAGGAGGGCGCGCTCCCGATACTTGTCGGCGGCGAACGCCGCGGAGATCGCGACCGCCACGACGATGATCGCGCTGGCCGACCACGAGTTGTCCCCGGGCTGCACTAGGTCGGCGATGCGGGCTCCGGCCACAGCACCAGCCAGCCCGCCGATGAGGTAGGTGGCGAACTTGAACACCAAGGACACGATGACCCACGACGACACAGCGCCGATCAGACCGAACAGGATCAGGGTCGTCGTCGAGGGATTGAACAGGGCCGCGATGAGCCAACCGGCCCCGAACCCGGCTGCAAGGACGCCCAGGTGAGCTGAGCGCACTCCGTAGAAGCACAGCACTGCGCCGACGGCGACGATCACCAATCCGTTCACATCAAGCATCGGCTGATCCTTCGTTCGATGGGCCGCTCGGGGTGGCGGACACCGTATCGGCGATGAAGATGTTCATCCACCGGGTCTGTGGGTCGACGTCCACGAGAAGCGATTTGACGAAGATCGTCAGCGGGACAGCGAGGATCGCGCCGAGCGGGCCGAGGATCCAACCCCACACGACGAGTGAGAGGAAAGTGATGGTCGTAGAGAGGCCGACGGCGTCGCCGACGAACTTCGGCTGGACGAACGACTGCAGGACGACGTTGATCGCGCTGTAGACGACGATGACCAGGAGCATGGTCCCGGGGCCGCCTTCGAGGAGTCCGAGGACAGCAGGCGGGACGACGCCGAGGACGAAGCCGATATTCGGGATATAGTTGGTGATGAACGACAACAGTCCCCACAACAACGGCAGCGGGATCCCGATCGCCCACAGGACGCCGGCGTCGAGGACAGCGACGATGAACCCGAACAGTGTGGTGACGAGGAGGTACCGGCGTGTTCCGTTCGTGAAACCGATCATGGCTTCGGCGATGTTCGGCCGCACGTGGCGGAGCACGGCCGTCCGGTCGTCCACTCCGAGTGAGTCGACGACCAGGAAGAGCGCGACCGAGATGATCAGGATGAGCGTCGACGTCAGCGAGACCGCAGACGACAGCAGTGAGCCTGCAGCCGAGATGAGCGTGTGCGAGTCGATGTTCCCGAGGATCGAGTCCGCGGACGCGGTGGCGACACCGTGATCTTGGAGGAACTGTTTGACGTCGTCCACGAGGTCGTCGAACTTGTCGGCATAGTCGGGGAGGATGGTCGTGAGCCTGCCCAGCGAGAAGACGACCGATCCGAAGATCACCACGAGTATTCCGTATAGGGCGACGAGGACGACGATCGCCGACAACCAACGCGGCCAGCCGTGTCTGCGGAGATACGTGCCGGCCGGGTGAACCGCGATGACCAGAATCAACGCGAGGAACACCGGCCCGACGATGCCCGCGGTGACCTTGATCCCGGCGGTCACGACGGTGATCGAAGCCAGCGCCACAAGGACCGCGAGTCCGCGTGGAACCGTCCGCGCAGACGAGCGGTCGGATACGGGCGTGTCGGCCATGAATCGAGTATGAGTCGGCGCTGCCGTACCTCCTGCGGCGTCTCGCCCGATGCGGGTGACGCGGCCACTGCGACTGGCCGCCCGGTGCGAACATCGAATGGGAGGCGGGCCGGAGGTTCATCGAAAGTGGGGAGACGTCATGGGTTTCGAATCGTTGGCGGGCGCGGGCGGACTCGGTCCGGTCGAGATCAACGTCATCATGTTGGGGGCCTCTCGGGTCTCGACAGTCGTGTTCCACGCGTTGGCCGAGCAACTTGATGCGGGTGTCATACGGCTCCTCGATGCGGTCGTCGTCACGAAAGCCGAGAGTGGTTCGGTGCTGGTAGACGAGGTGGACCGCACCGAGTTCGCGCTCGCCGGTACCGCGCTCGCGGCGCCCGGGCTGATCGGTGATGACGATGTCACCGACCTGCTCGAGCATGTGCCAGCGGGACAGGCGGCGGCGATCGTGGCCTTCGAGCTCGTCTGGGCGAGAAACCTCGCAGCCGCACTGAACGAGGACGGCTCCTCGGTGGTCGCCGTGGAGCGTATTCCGGCACATGTGGTGAACACCGTCGCCGAAATGGCTGCGGCCGAGTGAACGACGCGAAGCGGCAGGACGGGAGAACGAGACCATGATGTTGCGACGAGGAGGCCGCCCAGGCCTGATCGGTCTGGCCGCCCGTACCGCGGTGGTCGCCGGGACAGCAAACGCAGTCAACAGTCGCCAGGCGCAGCGTGCTGTCGACAGGATGGCGCCCGAACCCGCCCCGATATACCAGTCGCCGAGCTCCGCGTCGCCCGCATCCGACCTGACGGGTGAGCTGACGCGACTAGCGGATCTGCGGTCTCAGGGACTCCTCACCGATGACGAGTTCGCCGCCGCGAAGGCGAAACTGCTCAACTGACGCCAACGTCTCGGCCGCCGCCGAGGCAGCGAACGGTCAGCCCTCTTGGCGGCGTTCCCGCGCCCGACCCAACGCGTCGAACACCGAGTCGCCGAGTCGGCTGCGGCTCAAGAAGATGTTGTTGTCGCCGATCTGCTCGCGAACCCCAGTCGCGGTGAGTTGATCGTCGAGGCCGCCGCCGACTCCGCTCAACATCAGAGTGGCGTGTGCACGATGAAGCTCGATCGCGTACTCGCCGAGCATGGTGAGGAACGTGACCCCCAATTCGTCCGTCCCTCGAAGACGGATGATGGCGACTGCGCCGCGCGCATCGGCGACTGGCGTCGGCAGTTGAGATCGGAACGCTTGTGCTGAAGCGAAGAAGAGCGTTCCGTACGGTGAGAGAACGACGACGTCGCCGGGCTCGAGGGCGGACGGAGGCGTGGTCTCCCGTGGTCGAGAATCGGGTGTGTCGAACGTCCACTGGACGACCCTCACCCGGTTGGACTGCTGTACGACGTGCAGGATCACGGCCAATCCCACTCCCGAGAGCACCGCGTACTGGAGGGGGATCGTCATGGTCAATGCGAAGGTCACCGAGAACACGGCGACCTGTACTCGCCCCGCTTGCCAGATCATCCGGAACTGGTGGGGCTTCAGCGTACGGACGCCGACGAGGATTAGGAGGCCCGCGAGTGCGGGCATTGCCACGTTTTCGATGAGCGGACCGCACACCAGGATCGTGGCCACCATGACGAGGCCGGCGACCATGCTCGCGAACGCGCTCCGTGCGCCCGCCGACCGGGCCAACGACGTCGCTGACATCGATCCGCCTACGGGCATGCCTTGGAGCACGCCTGAGGCGATGTTCGCCAAGCCCTGCCCGCGGAAGTCCGCCGATGCGTTCGGGTAGTGGCCGTCCGGGTTCGGGGTCGACCCGGAGACGGCCGCACCCTGCACCAGCCCGACGAGCGCCAACGACAACGCGGGCACAAGCAGTGCGGGCGTCTCCGACAACGACGGCGCGACGAATGATGGAAGACTGCGGCCGATGTCGACTGAGTCGCCGAGCGTGACGACCGCGTCCTGCGGGAAGATGAACGCGAGACCTGATCCGACGACCACCGCGACGACCATTCCCAGTGGGCCCACCCCGAGGGCTTCCAGTGCGAAGATCAGCGCTATCGTCGACGCACCCACTGCCACAGTTGGCCAGCTGAAATGGCCGATGTGGGCCGCGGTGTCGACCGCTCGGCTGACGCGATTCTCTCCGGTGCCCGCGAATCCGGTGAAGTTGGCGAGCTGTCCGAGGATGATGTTGATCGCGACTCCGTTGACGAACCCGTAGAGCACGGCCGACGGGATGAACCGGACCAGACTCCCTAGGCCAGCCATCCCGAGACCCAACATGATGAGGCCCGCGAGCACAGTCAGAGTGGCGATGACGGAGGCCGCGTTCGGACCCTGCGCGGCCGGCACGTCGCTGATGATGACCGACATGGCGCCGGTCGCCTGAACGGTCATGAACACTGACCCGGTTGTCAACGCCCCGGTGACCGTGCCGACCAGGTAGGCGTTGAGTCCGAGCAGCGGGTTGACGCCCGCGAGGACGCCTGCAGCCAACCCGTCTGGCACGCTCTCGACGCCGAGCACGACACCTGCCTTGACGTCCGATCCGATCGTTCGGCGGGTGCCGAACCTGCGGAGGTAGGTCTGTACCGCGGCGCGGACTTCCTGCGAGCGTTTCATGGCGGACCGCCCGTCACTGCGCGCGTCAATTGTAGGAATCCGACGACGAGCAGCATGGATGCACGGATGAACCCGTTGTTCCGAAGGACCCATCCGCGCACTCGCGTGATGAGCCGGTCCGGCGCCCGGCGTCCGGCCGTGACCGCGATGACTGGCAGGGCCAGCGGCAGGGACACGGCCACGACGAAGCCGATACTCAGTCCGACGACTTGCATTGACGAGACGTGCGCGTTGAGAAGGTCGATCGCGGTCGCGGCCACTAGCGACACATTCGTCGGGTTGAGGAGAAAGACACCGAGCCCGACGACGAATGATCGGCGCGCGCCGTATCCCACAGAGTCCTTAACGAGGCCGGGCAATTGCGGCGCGGCGGCCGCGAACTCGTCGAGGGTGCGGGCCGCGGCGAGGCGCGTCAACGTTGCCCGCGCCCGCCGATACGACCACACCGCGCCGGCGAAGCACAGCACGGAGATGCTCGCGTGCAGCGCACTCGCGAGAGCGGAGCCGGTGTGGGCCTCGGAGATGCCGAAGTACGAGAGCACAGCAAGCCAGAAGACGAGTGAGCCGGAGGTGGCCACCACCCACCCTCCGAGATAGCAGACGTTCACCAGAAGTGGGTGAGACGACTGCAGCATGCCCAGCACTGCGAGAATCGCCACCGGGCTCGCCATTACGCTCAGGGTGACCGGCAGCATGCGCCAAAGGACGTCGAGCATGACAGTCATCGTCGGCTACCGAGGTGTCCGCGAATCCACGTCTCACCCTCTGCGGATGACGGCGACGGCGAAGTGGGTTCAGTCGGTCACACGGACTGCCTCGCGCCGCGACCGGACGTCGAGCTTCCGGTAGATCGCGCGCTGATGTGTCTTGACGGTGTTGATCGAGACACCGAGGCTCTCGGCGATCTCCTGCATCGTGCGGGTGGTGCGCAACTGGGTGAACACGTCGAGTTCCCGCTCGGAGAGGGTGTGCAGGACACCCTTCCTGGGCGGTGGAGCGAGGCACGACGCGAGGAAGTCTTCGTGTCGTGTGCCCCACGAGAGATGCCCGGTGAGCAACTGTCGCAGCTCGACACCGTCACCCGCGAAGAGTCGGCGGATGTCTTCTCCAGAAGCGGCATCGAGCGATCGTTCGAGAAGGTCGTGTGCTTGCTCCTGGTCTCCGTCATGCCGGGCCACTTGGGCGTCGGCGAGCAGCGTTGCGACTCGAACGTACGAGATCTGCTGGTACTGAGGCTGCAAACGGTGCATCATCTGTGCCGCTGTGCGCAGCTGCCGGGCCCGCGCTGCGATACCGGCGAGCACCACGCTCACGAACGGTGTGCTGTCGGTATGTTCGTACTTCGTGACCACCCGCATGGCCCGGGCAGTATTCCCTGCGGCTTCGTTCAAGACGGCGAGTGCGGTATGGCGGAATGCGGGCCACGAGACGCCCTGATCCATCTGCCCCGGCATGCTCGACAGTTCGTCGAGAGCGATCCGGCACTCGCCGGGTTCGCGGCGTGCAGCGGCGGTCAGCGCGAGCATCATCCGTGCTGCACCGCCGAACAGCAGAGGCGAGTCCGACGAGCGGATCAAGCTCGCGAATTCGGCAGAGGCAGACAGCAAATCGTTTCGCCAGTATGCGAGGTATCCACGCGTGAACGAGGCTCCGCCACCCACATACTGACCCCATGGGTCGCCGCCGGATTCGGCTCCCGCTGCCTCGACGACTCGCCGGGCATCGTGCAGGTGCCCGGCCCACACGTAGCTGAACGCCAGATGGTTTCGGCCGTGATGGGCCAGACCGGTCGCACCGATCGCCTGGGCTTCGGCCACCGTTGCGTCGAGCAGCTCTATCGCGCGTGCAGGAGCCCTGCGAAGACGCATCTCGGTCCAGCCGAGTAGGTACAGCATGGGCACTCGGTCTCGGGTCGACTCCGTGACCGTCTCGAATCGGCGCCGCGCCGTGTCGCAGGCATCGCCGAGTTCGGTGCGGTCGTCGACCAGGAACAGTCGTGCCTGCTCGAGGATGACGGAGTAGTCGTCGCCGCTGTCAGGGGGAGTCACGAAGTCTTGTCCGCGCGCCACGGCACGGGTGTAGAGCATCTTGGCGTACGTCGATTCGCCGGTGGACTGGTGTACGCAGGCGCGAACGAGGAGCACACGGGGATCGTCGTCCCAGGGGCTGGGAAGTGCGACGCAGAGACGGTCGAGGGCGGTCGCGTCGGGGCCGACCACCGCGTTGACCCACCGGCTGAGGACGACCCGCACGGCGTTCGTCGGCTCGCCCGCCTTCAGCCAGTACTCGGCCGCGTGCAGCGGGCTGCTGTCCTCGAAGAACGACGCGGCGGCGCGGAGCGCGCTGGCTGCGGTGCCCGGACGGGACTCGACCAGGATGTCGCGGCAGTGGCCGGCGAACAGGGAGTGCCATCGATACACGTCGCCGTTCGACGACGTGTATCGGTCGATGAATAGCGCGGCAGCGACGCACCGGTCCAACAGATCGGCGCTGTCGGTGCGCCCGGTCAGCTGATCGGCGAGCGCCGGCGTGATGCTCCGGCACACGGAGGTCACCAACGCGAACTCGGCGAGGTCGGGCGGCAGGGACGGCAACACGTGGTCACGGACGTAGGAATGGAAGACGCCGTGGTCGCCGTCGAGGTCGGGGCGGACTCCCGTCATCGCGAGGACCCGGACCGCGATAGGCCATCCCCTCGTGGCGTCGAGTACGAAATCGGGCGACAGGGCGGTGTCATTGCGGCGGACGAACCGGCTGACCTCGCCGATGTCGAAGGCGAGGTCGACCGCACGGATCACCGCACGCGGATGCGTCAGCGAGAATCGGCTGAGCGCCAGTTCTGTGTAGCTGGTGCCGACGACTACGACGTGCAGGTTCGGAAACGAGCCGTCGATCAGCGCGCCGATGAGACCGGTGCCCAGAGCGTCCTTGGCGCGGTGCGCGTCATCGATTACCAGATAGACGGGCTCGACCAGGTCGGCGAAGGCCTCGGCGACGTGATCGAAGTCGGTGGGCGACACTCCGCTGAACGGGTCGGCGCGAAGCAATGCCTGCAACCCGTCATACGACAGGTGATCGACGAGCGACAGCAACGCACGCAGGACGACGGCTTGGATTCGGTCGACATCGGTGTCGAATCTGCTCAACGTCACCCAGGCGACGCGCTCGCACCGCTTCTCCGCCCATTCGGCGACCGCCGACGTCTTGCCGTAACCGCTCGGCGCGACGACGAGAACCGCGTGTGACGTGTCGATCCGGTCGTCGATTCCGTCGATGACTCGAGAGCGCGGAAGGTGCCCCGGCTGTTGCAGTGGCGCCTGGAATTGGAGGGAGGAAGACCACGCGCGAAAGTCGGTCATACGCGGAGACCTTACGCGGATCGACGCTTGGTGCGAGGCGTGTTCGCGGGTTGAAACGACTCGCGAATTCGACTCACCCGCAAAGAATGAGGTCGTTCGCACCGGAGCCGTAGAACCCGAAACACTTGTTCCCACGGGTCCACTTCGGACCACTGCAGACTCGAGTGCGTTTCCAAATCGAGGAGGAACCGATGTCCCAACCAGATGCGAGTGAGTTCGTCGTCGCAGCCCACCGTCGAGCACGCGAATCGCTGCCCTTCACCGACACCAGAGACTTCGACGACGCCGGTCGCGGATTCATTGGCAAGCTCGAACCGGGCGTAGTCCGCAGCGAAGACGGCACGGTGGTATGGGACAACGACGTGTTCGACTTCTTGGACTCAGAAGACGCCGCTGACACGGTCCACCCGAGTCTCTGGCGTCAATCTCGACTGACGAGCATGCAGGGCCTCTTCGAAGTGGTTCCGGGCATCTATCAGGTCCGCGGACTTGACCTCTCGAACCTGTCGATCGTCGAAGGCGATGAGGGCGTCGTCATCATCGACACGCTCACCTCGCGTGAGACGGCACTGGCAGCTATGGACCTCTACCGCGCTCATCGCGGGGAGCGTCCGGTCAAAGCGATCGTCCACACCCACTGCCACATCGACCACTTCGGCGGCGTCCTCGGCGTTACCGACCAAGAGGCGGTCGCGCGTGGTGATGTGGCGGTGATCGCTCCAGAGGGGTTCGTCGAGCACGCCATCGCTGAGAACGTCTACGCGGGCACCGCGATGGGGCGGCGCGCCGGATACATGTACGGCGCGGCCCTTGCGCACGGACCATCCGGCCACGTCGGAGCAGGTCTCGGTCAGGCCCCGTCCACCGGTGCCGCGGGCATTGTGGTGCCGACCATCGACATTCACACCACTGGTGAGACGCTGACGATCGACGGTGTCGAGATGGAGTTCCAGATGGCCCCGGGGACGGAGGCCCCCGCGGAGATGCACGTCTACTTGCCGCGATTCCGAGCGCTGTGCATCGCGGAGAACGCCACGCACACCCTGCACAATCTCCTCACCCTGCGCGGCGCAGTGGTCCGTGATCCGCATGGCTGGTCGGGCTATTTGAACGAGGCGATCGATATCTTCGGCGACCGCGTGGACGTGATGTTCTCGCCGCACCACTGGCCGACTTGGGGAGTCCATCGCATTGTCGAGATGTTGACGCTCCAACGCGATCTCTACGGCTATCTGCACGATCAGACGCTGAGGATGATCAATCAGGGTCTCCAGGGCGCTGAGATCGCGGAGACGATGCAGATTCCGCCCGCCTTGGAGAACGCGTGGCACGCGCGCGGCTACTACGGTTCGGTCAGTCACAACATCAAAGCGATATATCAGCGATATATCGGGTGGTTCGACGGCAACCCGGCCCGACTGTGGCCGCACCCGCCGGAGGCTCTGTCGGCTCGCTACGTCGACGCGATCGGTGGGATCGACAAGACCGTCGACGTAGCGCGGGCCGCATACGAGTCTGGTGACTACCGGTGGGCGGCGACGCTCCTGGATCATGTCGTGTTCGTCGACCCCGACCACTCGGACGGGCGTGCGCTGTACGCGGACACCCTCGACCAGCTGGCGTACACGGTCGAGAACGGGACGTGGCGCAACTTCTATCTGTCCGGCGCCACCGAACTGCGTGGAGCCAACTTCGGGACGCCGACCAATCCCAACGCGCCGGAGATCCTCGCTCAACTGACACCAGCGCAGATCTTCGATTCGGTCGCGATCTCGATCAACGGTCCGAAGGCATGGGGCGAACGACTGTCGCTCGATGTCACATTCACCGACCTCGATGAGACGCACCGCGTCGCGCTCAGCAACGGTGTCCTGATCCACCGTCGCAGGCTCGACAAGGACGGCCCCGCCGACGTGACCGTGGCCACGACCAAGCCGCGCCTGCTCGCACTGCTCGGCGGTGACGACACGTCTCCGGGCGTGGAGTTCACCGGTGATCGCGGTGCCTTCGCGCGATTGATTGAGGTCGTCGACGAACCCGATCCGGCGTTCAACATCGTGCTGCCGTAACGGCGACAGCTGAGCGAAAGCGAAGGTGAGCGAGGACGGAGGTGAGCGCCAGGTGTCCACCGGGCTCGTCGCAGCGAGGTTTCGTGGCTATCGGGTGATACCCGGGCTGACCAAGCGCAACATCGCGCGGGAGACGATGGCTGGGATCACGCTCGTCACGATCTCGATTCCGCTCAACATCGGCTACGCCCAGATCGCCGGGCTGCCGCCGATCGCGGGCCTGTACGCGCTGATCATCCCAACGGTGTTGTACGCGCTGGTCGTGTCCTCGAGACAGTTGGTCGCGTCGCCGGACGCCGCGGCCGCGGCGCTCGTCGCCTCGTCGATCGGTGGTCTTGCGGTGTCCGGGGACGACTATGCGGCGATGGCGATGGCACAGGCGGTCATCTGCGGTGTTGTCCTTCTGCTGATGTCTGTCTTTCGGCTGGGCTTCCTTGCGAACTACCTGTCTGAGCCCATCCTGACCGGCTTCGTCGGCGGTCTCGCTTTGGACATCCTGGTGTCCCAGACCGCGAAAATGGCCGGCGTCCATCTGGAGCCGGGCGACGAGTTCGTCGGCAAACTCGGCGGGTTGATCACCGGTCTGCCCGACGCGAACGGATGGTCGGTGCTGATTGCAGGGGTGTCGCTGATCGTGCTCCTCGCGTGGCGCACGCGGCTGCCGCGCGTCCCATGGGCGTTGATCGTCCTCGTCGGTGCGACCGTGATCGTCGCCGCGGCCCATCTCGATGATCACGGGGTGTCGGTGCTCGGCGAGGTGCCGGGCGGTCCGCCGATCTTCACCTGGCCCTCCCTCAGCGTCGCCCAATGGCTCGCGTTAGTTCCGTCCGCAATCGCCTTGGCGATGGTCACGACAGTCGAGGGGCTGTTGGTATCCCGTTCGTACGCGGAGAAGCACGGCTACGAAGTCTCCGCCGACCGCGATCTGGCGGCCTTCGGGGTGGGCAACGTCGCGGCAGGCTTCACCGGCGGCTTCTCCGTGGGTTCGTCCACGTCGAGGACGGCGGCGATGGACCAGGCGGCGTCGCGTACACAACTCCCGTCATTCGTCCTGGCGGTTGTCACGCTGGTGTTGCTGTTGTTCGGAACGGGTCTGCTCACCAGCATCCCGTCGCCGGCGATCGGTGCGATCGTCGCCGTCGCCGTCGTCCCGCTGCTCGGCATCGGGAAGTTCGCCCGGCTGTGGCGCGTCGAGCGGTTCGAGTTCTCGATCGCTGCCGTCTGTTTCGCCACAACGATCTTCGTCGGATCGATCGCCGGGATCGTCGTAGCGTTCGTGCTGGCAGTGGTCAACATCGCTCGCCGAGCGTCGAATCCGGCGGTCGACGTCTTGCACGCCGACGAGTCGGACCCGACTCCGGGCAAGCGCTTCACCGCAGCCGACAAGACGATCACCGCACCGGGTCTGATCGTGCTGCGGCCCGCTGCACCGTTGTTCTTCGCGAACGCCGACACCGTCGTCCGGTCGGCGAAGGCCTCCATCGCCGCAGCGGAGAAGCCGGTGAAGCACCTCGTGTTCGACCTGGAGGCGGTCACCGACGTCGACGTGACAGCCGCCGAAGCCCTCGAACGGTTGCGCGACTGGCTCGCCGCGAACGACATCACTCTCGGATTCAGCCGACTCAGAGAAGCCGTCGGACCGCGGTTGCGGACACTCGGCGTCCTCAAGGAATCCGACCGTGTCTTCGCCAGCAACCGCGAAGCCGCCAGCGAACTACGCACCGAAGAATGACGACCGAGAACCAACGAGTGAGAGGAAAGATGATGACACACACAACAGATGACCGAGAGGCCAATCCCGTCCGGCAAGGCGTGTCGGGCACCACCACGTTCGCCGCCGCGATCCTGCTGTTCGTCGCAGGCCTGCTCGCCTTCTTTCAAGGATTGTCCGCGGTGCTGGAAGACGACCTGTTCGTCGTCGGACCGGAGTACACGTATGCCCTCGACACGACCTCGTGGGGCTGGATCCACCTGATCGTCGGCGCGCTCGGAGTGCTCATCGCGATCGGGTTGATGTCCGGGGCCACCTGGGCGCGGGTATCGGCGATCGTCATCGCCGGAGTCTCGATCGTGGCGAACTTCCTCTGGCTGCCCTACTACCCGTGGTGGTCGATCCTGGTGATCGCGCTCGACCTGGTTGTGATCTGGGCCGTTACGACCTGGCGGACGGACTAGCGCGGTGCTCGGCGCGGTGGTCGGCGACCTGCTGCCGCTCGCCGTCGGCGTCGCGGTGTCGCCGGTCCCGATCATCGCGGCGATCCTGATGCTGATGGGCGTGCACGCCCGAACGGCGAGTCTCGGCTTCGCCTGCGGATGGACGATCGGCGTGGCAGCGGCCACGACGCTGTTCGTATTCCTGGGGCAGGCTATGGACGGCAGTCCGGCGGGGCGCGGCTGGATCAAACTCGCGCTCGGCGTCGTGCTCGTCGCGTTCGGAGTGCACCAGTGGAGATCCCGATCAGCGGAGGCGACAACACCGAAGTGGATGTCGGCGATCGACGAGATGACGGTGCTTCCCGGTGCCGGCATCGGTTTCGTCCTGGCCGCGATCAACCCGAAGAACCTGATGCTCTGCGCAGCTGCGGGCATCACCATCGGCGGCGCGGGGCTCAGCGGATCGGGTGATGTGGTCGCCGTCATCGTGTACACCGCGATTGCGAGTGCGACGGTGGCGGTCCCGGTGATCGGCTTCCAGTTCGCGGCGGATCGGCTCCGGGCACCGTTGGACTCGCTGAAGACGTGGTTGCAGGAGAACAGTCAGAGCGTGATGGCCGTGCTGATTTTGGTGATCGGCGCAGTACTGATCGGCAAGGGCATCGGCGGTGTAACCGCCTGACCGATGCGGACCTGACTGTCGGCGCAGCCGGACGGCTTGTCAGCGCAGGGCGACAGCTACGTCCGAACCACCCTCGTGAGTCAGCCGCGGCGCGATCTGGACCAGTTGGGGTGCGGTCGTGAAACCACCCGCGAACAGGACCTGCCCCTGACCGAAGGTCGGTGACCGCTGCAGCAATGCGTCGGGTGCGTAGCCGAACACATCACCGAGTTCGGCGAGGTCGCTCGCCGAACTCATCTTCATCAATCCGAGATTGTCGCACTGCGACACCGCGTTCGGATGAACCTTGGACGGACGCTGCGTCGACAGCAGCAGCCAGATGCCGTACTTCCGACCCTCCGCTGCGATCTGGACGATCCGCTCGGTGAGCAGGCGTTCGAGTGGTGTCGTAGGTGCCGGCGAACACAAGTTGTGCGCTTCGTCGATCACCACGAGACGGCCGATGCGCTCATCGCGGTGTGCCCACAGGTGATCGAGGACGGCCAGTGCGGTCGCCTGCTGTTCTTCCGGCGTCCCGAACGATCCGAGGTCGACGACGGTGGCGTCTGCGCGCTGATCGATCACATCGGTGACGTCCGGCCGGCCCCACGCCCACAGATCCCAGTCGGTGACGCCGAGGTTCTCCAACCGCATGGCGATCTGGTGAAACTGCGGCTCATCGCTGCGACGCAGGACGTCGACGAGAGGCTCATCGATCTGGTCGATCTGCACGGCGTCGGTCCGCAACATCACGTTGAACTCTTCACGATCGAGGATCGGGTCGAGTTGCAGGATTGCGGCGCGCGACCGGATGTCCATATCGACGAACCGAACCTTCAGCGGGTCGCCACTGGTCCCGGGCCGCAGGACGCGGATGTCCCGATCGGTGATCCTCGCGCCGTCAGGGCCAGCGTCGTCGCGCACTGATCCGAGCTTCACGAAGTCGGTGTTGGGGTCGAGGACGACGATCGGGAGCATGGTGTGCAGAAGGACCTGCTCCAGCAGTACGCCGAGCGCGTATGTTTTGCCCGAGCCGCTCTGGCCGCACCAGAACGTGTGTCGGTTGAGCTTGGACGCATGTAGTTGCGCGGGGTCGTCGGTGTCGAGGATCGTCCCGACCGGCAGGTCCGAAGTCATGCGAGGAATCGTAGTCCGCACAAGGCGCGCGGTCGCCCGTCGCGGGTGAGAAGTCGTGCCCGGTCGACCACCAGACTGGACGATCGAGGTATCGGGCTGGACGGTCCGATACCCGCTTCAGAGAGGAATCACCATGGCCGGAACACTCACTGTTTGGAAATTTCCGACGCCGACCGGCGCAGAGACGGCTCTCACCACCCTGCGTGATCTGCAGAAGCAGGAACTGATCACGGTGCACGACGCTGCGACCGTTTCGTGGCCGGATGCTGCCAAGAAGCCGAAGACCCGCCAGGCTGACAACCTGACGGCTGCGGGGGCCCTGGGAGGAACGTTCTGGGGCATGTTGTTCGGGCTGATCTTCTTGGTGCCGTTGCTCGGTGCGGCAGTGGGGGCTGCGATGGGAGCGCTCACCGGAGCGTTGACCGACGTCGGCATCGATGACGACTTCATCGAATCGGTTCGGGACAAGGTCACGCCGGGAACGTCAGCGCTGTTCGTCCTCACTTCCGACGCAACTCTCGACCGCGTCCACGAGGAGTTCGCGGGTCAGTCGCCCACCCTCATCTCAACCAACCTGTCGCACGCCGAAGAGGCGACCCTCCGAGACGTCTTCGCGGACTGAACCACACGGCAGGCGCTCCCGCGGTTCACGGTGCGCTGGTCGTCCGGTCGCCCACGACGTGGACGAGGACGACGCGAGGATGCCACGGGACCAGGGCGTCGACTGACTCCTGCAGGTCGCCGAGGGGAGGGAGTTCGGCGGGGCCGAGCACGAAGACAGTCGCAGTGCTGCCATGCAGGGTGACGTCGGCGACCTGAGCCCCTGGCACCTGGCCCATCCAGCCGCTAGCGGCGTCTGCGATCTGCGCCGACCACAGCGAAGTCATCGAGTTGATCGTCATGGGAACGGCGACGGCGACGAGCGCCGACGCCACGATCGCGTACGCGCGCCACTGGTGCCTGCCTGTGGTCTTTGGCTTCCTATGGTAGCCAGCAAGCGTCAACACGATCATTGCAGTGAGCACGAGAGCGACGACGTTAGAGACGAACAGTATGAACGCTCCGACGGCGAGCCCCGGTGCGTCGGAGCCGAGGCACACACCGACTACGCCGAGCGGGGGGACCAGGGAGATCGCGACGGCGACGCCGGGCAGCACGTCTCCGACGTCGCGACGCGTGAGTGCCAGCGAGGCGACGACACCGGTCGCGAGGGCGGCGGTCAGATCCATCAGCGTGGGTGAGGTCCGACCGGTCACCTGCGAGTTCGTGAGCACGTCCGTCGCGTCTGGCAGTAGCAGAGTGAACACGTAGCCGAGTGCGACGACCACGACGACGCCCGCGGTCAGCAGGCCGGCGCTGCGTAGCACGAGACGCGAGTCGTGCGATGTGACGCCGAGTCCGATCCCGAGGATGGGAATCGACAGCGGGGCCACGATCATCGCGCCGATCACGGTCGCCGTCGAATCGGACACGACTCCCGAGATGGCGATGACGGCCGCGAGAACCAGCATGATCCAGTACGCCGACTTCTTTGAAGCGCGATCACCGGACGATAAGTCCAGTCGATCGCGGAGTTCGTCGACGGATCGCCGTTGGTGGTCGGGGACGAGAACGCTGAGTGCGGCAGACATCGGTGTACCTCGTCTCGTGGATCGCAGCCGGTCTATCGGCCGATTGCTTCGGTTGTGCCGCAATCAGCCGCGTCCGGCTGAAGAAATCACCCGCGGCGGGCGAAGCGGCGACCGCTCGATCCGGCGCAGACTTCGGTGAAAAGCGATGTGAGGAGCCTCGAATGCGAATCATTGTGCTCGGCGGAGACGGGTTCTGCGGGTGGCCGAGCAGCCTCCGTCTCGCCTTGCGCGGTCACGCGATCACGATCGTCGACAGTCTGGTGCGTCGTGAGATCGACCGCGAACTCGGCGTGGACTCGTTGACGCCGGTCAATTCCTTGCCCGAGCGGCTGGTTGCGTGGCGAGAAGTGACGGGCACGTCGATCGGCTTCGAGCCATTGGACGTAGCAACTGACTACGAGCGTCTCGTACAGGTACTCGGTGACATCAGACCGGACGCTATCGTGCACTTCGCCGAGCAGCGAGCCGCGCCCTACTCGATGAAGTCGCCGACGCACAGGAGGTACACGGTCGACAATAACGTGAACGCGACTCATAATCTCCTGGCCGCGGTCACCGAGGTAGGGGTGAACGCACACGTCGTCCACCTCGGCACGATGGGCGTGTACGGCTACGACACGGTGCCGATGGACCTACCCGAAGGGTATCTGACGGTCAGCTATCCGGACCGTGACGGCGACACACACGTCCGGGACATCCTCTATCCGACGCAGCCGGGCAGTGTGTACCACCTGACGAAGTCGCTCGATCAGCTTCTGTTCCAGTTCTACGCGGTCAACGACGGCCTGCGGATCACCGATCTGCACCAGGGGATCGTGTGGGGCAGTCAAACGGCAGAGACCTCGCTGGATTCGCGACTGGTGAACCGCTTCGATTACGACGGCGACTACGGCACGGTCCTGAACCGATTCCTTGTCGAAGCAGCCGTCGGCCTCCCGTTGACGGTGCACGGGTCGGGAGGGCAGACCAGGGCGTTCATCAACATCAACGACAGTGTGCAGTGCATCGCGCTGGCCGTCGAGTCGGGCGATGACGTCGGGGACCGCGTCCGCGTGATGAATCAGATGACTGAGACCCACCGGGTGTCAGACCTCGCGGCCATTGTCGCCGAGCTCAGCGGGGCCGTGGTGAGTCATGTGGAGAACCCTCGTCGCGAAGCGGAGGTGAACGATCTATCAGCCCGCAATGACCATCTCGTCAATCTCGGTCTCGACCCGATCGGGCTGCGGTCCGACCTGCTCGTCGCGGAGATCGAACTTGCCCGTGTCCATGCGGCCCGAGTGAAGCCTGCCCACGTGCCCGCTGAGTCCTGTTGGAATCGAGAACGCGTCGCCGCCAGAGAGACGACGACGCAGTGAACGGCGATAGTTCGCCCGACGAGTCGAGCGGGTACCACCGCAGCGAGCACCAGCGGACGGTGCCGCCGTTCGCGTGGTGGATCCTCGCTGTCGCTTGTGTGTTGCTCCTCGTGCTACTAGTGGCACGACCCGAGTGGTTCGCTCGCTCGGCAGACGATGACAGTCTTCACGTGTCCGCCGATCGACACATGCAGCGGACCGTCGACGGCAGCGGTCACCCGGACGGGCTGTGGCTGAACGACGACACACCGTCGGCAAGCTTCACGGTCCGTGTCCCCGTAGACGTCGGGCAATCGCAGACACGGATCCGCCTGCGTGGCAGCACACAGGTCGGGCACGACGCCATGGCCTTCCTCGCCGTCACCGTCGACGGCGACCAGGTCGACCGGAGCGAGCTCTCCCACGGGGACGGCGAACTCGAGCGGACTGTTGATGTCCCCGAGGGGGCAGTGGCGGACGGGCAGGTGCGTGTACAACTCCGGCTGGACGGCTCGCTGCACGACCAGACGTGCTCAACTGACCACTCCACTGGGGCCAACGTCCACATCGCAGCAGACACCGTCGTGGAAGCCGAACTCGACGAGCCGGTCGGCACGGTGCGCGACGTCGTCGCGTCGTGGGACGACACTGTCACCGTGGTGGTACCGAACGGCGAGAATCCATGGCGGACTGTTGCCGCGCAACTCGGCGTCGGACTCACTCAGTCCGGCCATAGAGTGACGTACACCGACTCCGTGCCCGATGACCGAAGCGACCTCATTATGGTGGGCACCGACCAGCAGCTCAATGAACTCGGCTGGAGCGCGTCATCGGACGACCCGATTTCGGTCGGCACGATCGGTGACATGCCCGCCCTCGCAGTGCACAGCCCATCGGCGACAGAGGCGACGCGACAGATCACGGGTCCACTCGTGGCTACTGCGGACGGCACCGGTGGGGATCCGCGTCGGGTGCCATCTGAACAGGGAACGCTGGGCGACGTCGATCTGGGCGACCTCGGCGCCGATCTCGCCACTGCGACGGTCGTCGATTCGCACACCTGGCGAGTCTCGTACTCACTGGCCGACTTGTCCGACGGTCACCTCCCGGCGTCGGCGCGAGTCGGTTGGCACCTGCCTGCGAGCCCACCGGACCTCACATGGATCGTTGATACTTCACTCAATGGCCGACTCATAGATTCACGACCTGTTCGTAGGGACCGCCCCGTCACGACCATCGCGCTGCCTGCGGAAGCTCAACGGATCGACAACACACTGACGTTCACGGTGCAACGCGACCGTGACCTAGGTGGCTGCGATGTGCGACAGACTCCGTACTCGATGGCACTGGACCCCGATTCGGTGTTGTCCCTCGGCGACGATCCGGGTGCGGGATTCACTGCGATCCCCCGAACACTCGCGCCAGGCTTCGCCGTGTACGTGTCCGCGACACCTGCCGAGGACACAGTTGCAGTGTTGAATTCGGCGGTGCCAGTGCTCGCACAGTTCATGCCTGTGGATGCGGCGCCCGACTACCTGTGGGGGCGTGCCCCCGAACCTGGCACACCGTTCATCCAGATCGGTGCCGACGGGAGAGTGTCGACGCCGGTTGCAGTCGCCGACGGACGCCTCGTATCCGGAAGCCCGCCGCGTACTGATGTCACCGCGATGGCCGATGGCGTCCTTGTCGCCTGCGGTTCGGTCGGCAACCGGGTCGCGGGCCTGGTCGTCGTACCCGTCGGTCACGGGGCGACGGCCTTGCCGCCGTTCGGCACAGAGTCGGCACAGGTCATCACCGGGAACGGTGCGGTCGCTTTCACCGCAGACGGTTTGCCGATCGATGACGCTCCACGGCGAGCGGTCGCGCCGGGATGACTGGCGCCGGGGAGGTACGGGAGCCGGCGGTCGACTACTTCCGATCCGTCGACAGTGCGCCGGTGGATTATGCAGTCGATCGTCCGGCGTCGGGCACCAACGGGTTCCTGGTGGTCTTCGCGGCGTTGTGCATCGTAGCGATGTGCGTGCGGACCGTCAGCGTGCGGAGCGGACTCGACATTGGACCGAACGATATCGTGCTGTTCGCGGCGGATCGGGGCGACGCAGCCGTCCCCACGAGGCTTTTCATTGTCATCTTCTTTATTGCATACGCGGCGTTCGCCTATTCGAATGTGTGGCGGAGGGCCGTGCTGGGGGCGTCGCTGGTCGGGAAGTTCGCAGCGTTCTGCTTGGGGCTCGACGCGATCGGGTGGGCGTTGCATCACCTCGGGCTCATGTCGGTGCCGGTATTCGGACTGCAGTTGATCTCGGGGCTGGTTGCTCTTGCGATCCTGCCGCACACGATCATGCGCCAGGCGCGACTGCCTGCGGACGGGCCTGCGCCTCTCGGCCCGCGCACGCCGCTTTCGGCGTACCTGATCCTGGCGTTCTCGCTCGTCGTCGCACTGTTCGGGGCGACGCTCGCATTGCGACTGCTCGGTGCGGAAGTCGATGCGCTACAGCAGATTGCAATCCTCGGCGGAATCGGGCCGGGTGTCTTTCTCGTGCAACAAATACTCGCATGTGTGACGGCAGCCTTCGGCTGGCGACGACTGCGTCGGATGGACTCGATCATGTTCTCGCCGCGGGCTGCGGTCATCGTGCCTGCGCACAACGAGGCGCACGACATCGCCGACACGATCGCCTCAGTCGACCGTGCAGCCCAGACTTATGGCGGAGACATCCGTCTCTATGTCGTCGACAACGCGTCCAGCGACTCGACTGCCCGAGTAGCGAGGGAAGCGATCGCGGCGTGCACGTCCCTCACCGGCGAGGTGACTGACTGCCCGAAGCCGGGAAAGGCGATCGCCTTGAATACGGGTATTGCACGGATTACCGAGGAATTCGTCGTTCGGATCGATGCGGACACAGTCATCGGTCCCAACTGTCTGCAGCGTGCGATGCGACACTTCGTCGATCCGCGGGTCGGGTCTGTCGGGGGCATGCCCTTGCCAGCAGCGGAGCAGACGTGGATCGACAAAGTACGGCTCGTCGAGGTGTACGTGCGGCATGGGTTCTTCCAGCTGTCGCTCACTGGATACCAGGGGGTACTCGGGGTGCCGGGCATGTTCGCTGCATACCGGAGGAGCGCGTTGACGCGAGTCGGGCCGATGGTGCAGGGGATGAACGGTGAGGACACCGACATCTGCCTGCGTCTGAACTCGGCCGGCTACTACACCGTCGCTGATCCGACAGCCGTGTACTACAGCGAGACGCCGCGCACCTATGCACACCTCCGCGAACAACGGACGCGCTGGTTTCGCAGCATTTATCACATCGCGGCACACAATCGTTCGATCCTCTTCGACCGCCGTTCCATGACAGGAACCTTTGTGTTGCCCTTTCAATTGGTCAATGCCGCCCGTCGGGCGATGCTCGCTCCACTGCTGTTGTTCGCTGTCATTGCGGAGGTGCCGTTCCACATGACGTTCCTGCAGATGGCATGGCAGCCAGTGGTGGCGACCATCCTCGGCATGCCGATGGTCGTGACCGTCTGCGTTTGTTTGGCCACTCGTCCACGGATCATCCGGTATGTTCCTGCATACCTCGGATTTCGGGTGCTGCGAAGCTACTTCACTCTAGGTGCCGCTTTGTCTCTCCGTTACCCACCGGTGCATCCGAAAGATGAATGGGTCCGCGTGTGGCCGCTGCTGGCGAACCCGGTCCGCTCGATGATGAAGTCCGACAGTCCTCGTGCGGCCGGATTCAGGCGCGACGTCGCTGAGGAGAGCCCCACGGCACGGCGATGCTCGCCGAGGAGGCGAACCTGAGCCGTCCCGTCCTCCGGTCGGTGGGTGTACGGCAGCAGTGCGACGCCCAGTCCGAGTCCGACGAACTCGCGGACCGTCGCGAACTCGGTGATCTCTACTGTGATGTCCGGATCGAATCCGGCTGTTCGGCACCATGTCTCGGTCAGTTGGCGGAGGTTGTACGTTGCCGGATTGGCGATGAACCGCTCGCCGGACAGGTCGGCGAGATTGATGCGTGAACGCGCTGCGAGACGATGCCCGGCCGGGACGGTCGCACAAATCTCCTGAATCGCGACGACGGCGTGAGGCAGCGCGTCCGGCGGCGGGATCGTCAGGGCGAGATCGAGGTCGCCGCGTCGTAGGTCGTCGACGAGTTCGGCGCCGTGGGCCTGCTTCAACTGCAGTCGGATATCGGGGTGAGCCCGGTTGAAATCGGCGAGCAGGCTCGGGACGGTGCCGTGCCCCATGGTGAGCGGGAAACCGAAACGGACGGTGCCGTGCTCGGGGTCGGAGTCGTCGGTCACGTCGGCGACGGCGGCCTCCAACTCGGCGAGCGGCCCACGGACGGTCTCGGCGAGGCGCCGCGCGGCTGGAGTCAGGCGCACCGCCCGGCCGTCCCGCGAGATCAGCGGGATGCGGAGAGTCTGCTCCAATGCGTGCACGCGCCGGCTCATCGACGACTGCGGGATCCCGAGCGCGTCGGCGGCCCCGGTCATGTACCCGTCATGGTCGGCGAGCGCGGCGAGCGCTCGCAACTGCGGGGCCAACTCCACCGTCCATTGATCCATAATCGGATTGTAATCCTGACAGATGTCATTGGACGGATTGATATGCACGGACGATCGTGGAAGGCGGAAAGCAACTCGGTCAGCTGCAGTCAGCGTCAGGAGGCGGTTATGGAAGACAAGAAGGTCTCGACTCGGCTCAATCCGCGGGACGACCTCGATCGGCACGAGGAGCAGGCCGACGTCGTGTTGATCGGTGGCGGCATCATGTCGGCGACGCTCGGTTCGATGCTGGCGGTGAGCGACCCGACTCTTCGGATCATCGTCCTGGAGCGGTTTGACGACGTGGCGGCCGAGAGCAGCGGGCCGTGGAACAACGCGGGCACCGGGCATTCGGGCTTCTGCGAACTCAACTACATGCCCGACCCGACGGATCGCACGAAACCTGCGGAGATCGCTCGGCAGTACCGGCAGAGCCTGCAGTGGTGGGCACACCTGGTTCGTGAGGGGCTCGTCGATCCGACGCGATTCATCCATCAGACGCCTCACCTGAACGTAGTGTTCGGGACCGACGGCGTCGACTACCTGCGTGCTCGTCACCAGACGCTGTCGGCCGACCGGTTGTTCGACACGATGGAGTTCACCGACGATCCGGCGATGATCGAGCAGTGGGCGCCGTTGCTCATGGATGGTCGTGAACCCGGGGAACCGATCGCAGCGACCCGACAGGTCCGCGGCACCGACGTCGACTTCGGCGCTCTGACGAGAGCTCTGCTCGACGTCGTCGTCGAACGGGGCGGGCAGGTGCGGACCGGGCACGAGGTCCGCGGGCTGCGTCGCCGGCCGGACGGCGGTTGGACGGTGCGGGGGACGATGTCCGGCGGACGACCCTTCGATGTGAACGCCCAGCGGGTGTTCGTCGGTGCGGGCGGCTTCGCGCTGCACCTGCTGCAGAAGGCGAAAGTCCCGGAGGTCCGCGGCTACGCGGTGCTGCCGGTCGGTGCGGCCTTCTTCCGCACGGGCAACGCCGCCGCCGTCGCACGCCACGATGTGAAGGTGTACGGACAGGCGGAGCGCGGTGCGCCGCCGATGTCCGTGCCGCATCTTGATCGACGATTCGTCGGCGGTCGCGACTACCTAATGTTCGGCCCGTACGCGACGTTCAGCACCAAACTGCTGAAGAAGGGGTCGCTCGTCGACTTCTTCACCACGCTGCGCTGGCACAACCTGCACGTGATCGGCGCGGCGATGCTCCACAACGTCGACCTCGTCCGATACCTGGTTGGGCAGCTCTCCGCGCGGCCGAAACGCAAGTTCGCCGCGCTTCGACGATTCTGGCCGAACGCCGAGTTCGACGAGTGGGAGCTGGCCCCCGGCGGGCAGCGCGCACAACTGGTGAAACCGCATCCGACTCGGATCGGCGACCTTCAGCAGGGGACCGAGCTCGTCGTCGACGGCTCCGGAACGATCGCCGGCCTGCTCGGCGCGTCGCCGGGCGCGTCGACGGCGGTGTCGATCATGGCTGATCTCGTGCGTCGCACGTACCCGGCCGACACCGCCGCGACGCTGGACGCGGCCTTCGCCGAACCCGCCGACGACCTGCTCACGGAACTACGAGTGGCTCCGGATTCCGGACCGTCGCCGACACATCCGCAGCCCAGCGGATCGGGCCGTCCGACGGCCTCCACCCCGCGACCAGCGCCGTCACCTTCGACGTCATCTGGGCGTCGAGCAGGCTGAACGAGTCGCGGTAGTCGTCGCCCACCCAGCCGAGGAGGAGCCACCATGCCCAAGCGACGGCGCCCGCGTTGGCGATGAAGTCTGGCACAACGGCGATACCGCGTGCCGTCAGGTCCAGTTCGGCGTCGATCGTGGTCGGTGCGTTAGCCGCCTCGACGACGATCGCGGCGTCGATCGCCGCGCAGTTGTCGGCGGTGATCGCGTACGACACCGCGGCAGGGACCAGGACGTCGCACGTGGTCGACAGGAGCGCCTCGCGCGGGAGTCGCTGCACCGACGCCGGGACCTGGTCGCGGTCCATCTCGCCGAACCGGTTCCGCGTGTCCAACAGCGCCGGGACGTCGAGGCCTTCCGGGTCGTACAGAGTCCCCGCAGCGTCCGCGAGTGCGACGACCCGAGAGCCTGCCTGGTGGAGGTAGAACGCGGTGCCGCCGCCCATCGTGCCGACACCCTGGACGGCGACGGTCGTCTCGCGCGGCGAACGACCGGTGGCGCGGGCCGCCGCCAGGACCGCACGTGCCACACCGAATCCGCCGATCACATCACCAAGAGCTCCGCCGGGCGCGTGCGCGTGAAGTCCGGCCATCACCCGTGCGGTGGTCGCTGCCGGATCGTCCGAACGTGCGATTGCCGCGTGATACGACTGCGCCATCCCCAGCCGCGCGAACACGGTGTCGATGAGATCCTGTGTCACGCCGAGATCCTCGGCCGTTACCCAGTGGCGGTCGAGATACGGACGCATGGCGTCACAGAAGCGAGTGAGCACGTCGACGGCGCGCGGATCCTTAGGATCGAAGTCGATGCCGCCCTTGGCTCCACCCACCGGCAGATCGAACGCGGCCGTCTTATTCGACATGCCGTACGCGAGATCTGCGACCTCGTCGACCGTGCAGCCGGCACGCATCCGAGTGCCGCCTGTCGCCATGCCCTGAACCAGCGAGTCGACGACGAGCCACCCGACGGCGCCGGTCTCGGCGTCGATCCACTCCATCCGCAGGTAGGGCGAACGCCTGCGAGGAGTGGCCATCGTTCGGGCGGCCGGTGTCTCCGGGACGGCGGGGACCGATCCGGGCCGTTCGATCGGGGTGAGTGTCATCGTGTGCCCTCCTTCCGGGTGTGCCTCCAGGATGGGCGCTGACCTGCGGTTATGTCCACGTGTTGTTTGTGAACACGACTGTTCGCTTTAACCGATCACCAACCGACCTACCCTGGAGGCATGGAGGTCACGCTGCATCGCCTGAAACTTCTCAGGGAGCTGCGGCGCCGCGGAACTGTCCGAGCGGTCGCCGAAGCTCTCCACTACTCCACGTCGACCGTGTCCCAACAGCTGTCTCTCCTGGAACGCGAGGCTGGAGCCGACCTCTTCGCGCGGCACGGCCGCCGGATCATGTTGACCGAAGCCGGCGAACTCCTCGCCGACCATGCGGACGAGATCCTCGACGCCGTCGACAGTGCGGGCACGGCCATCGAATCCTTGCGCGACGGCTCGGGGGCGACCCTGCACGCCGGAGTGTGGGCGTCGGTCGCGACTGGTCTACTGCCGACCGGGCTGTCGCTGCTCGCGGAGCGGTCGCCCGGCATCGTCGTGCACTCGGTGGAACTGATGCCCGAAGCCGGGTCGGACGCGGTTCGTGACGGGTCGTTGGACGTCGCGTTCGTCATCGACTACTCGAACTATGCGATGCCCAGCAGCCCGACGTTGACGCGCAGACTGGTCGCTGTGGAACAGATGTACGTGGCGGCCCGGACGGACGCACTCGGCCCTGGCCCGGTGGAGCTCGCCTCGATCGCCTCGGACCCGTGGATCCTCTCGGACGCGCGGTCGCACTTTGGCCGTGCAGTCCGAATCGCGTGCCGCAACGCGGGATTCGAGCCGGAGGTGCGGCACGTGGTCGGTGAGCAGCCGACCGCTATGGCGCTCGCCGCGGCCGGGCTCGGGGTGACTCTGGTGTCCGACCTGGCCGCGCGGACGGCTCCGCCCGGCGTGGAGCTGACGCCCCTCGCCACCACCTTCGAGCGGAACCTGTCGCTCACCTATCGGATCCGCGACGAGAACCGCTGGCCAGTCCGACGGTTCGTCGACGCGGTGGTCGACGCCGCCCGCGCAGCCGGACTGCGGACGCCGGACGCTACGCTGCAGACCACTCAGCCGGAGACGTAGCCGCGATGCTTGTCGACGGCCGGACCCGGCAGTCCGCCGTCTCGATAGACACGAAGGTGATCGAGGAACTGGGCCGACAGTTCATCGCGCCAGCCGACGACGTCGCCCGACATGTGCGGGCTGAGGTGGGCTCCAGGCAGCGTCCACAACGGATCGTCGTCCGGCAGCGGTTCGGTGTCGAACACGTCGAGGTGGGCCTCGACCCGACCCGCGGCGATCTCGGCGGTCAACGCCGACTGGTCGAGGAGTGCGCCGCGTCCGACGTTGATGACGTGCGCCCCGTCGGGGAGCGCGGCCAGTTCTCGCGCGCCGAGCATGCCGCGCGTTGCATCGGTGAGAGGTGCGACCATGACGAGGTGGTCGACGTCGGGCAGGTGGTCGGCGAGATCGGCGGAGTCGACGACGGCGCCGAAATCAGGATCGTCGTCGCGCGGGGTTCGGCCGGCGCCCCGCACGTCGAGCCCGACGGCGTGCAGCATCCGCGCGATGGCGCGTCCGATGCCACCGGTCCCGACGATCAGGACCCGTCGTCCCGCGACCCGCGTCGTCTCCCGGTGGCGCCACTCGCGGCGACGCTGCAACTCGTGCGTCAGATGCAACTGCTTGTCGCGTACGAGGACGCACGCCAGGACGTACTCGGCGATCGGGCCGTCGAAGACGCCGCGGGCGTTGGTGACCAGGACATCCGAGTCGCGGAGGTCGTCGAACAGGATCTTGTCGACGCCTGCGGCAGCGACGTGGACCCACCGCAGCGTGTCGGCGGCCTGCCAGGCGTCCGCGAGCGCGTCCGAGAAGATGTCCCACACGAGGAGGACGTCGGCGCCGGGCAGTTCCTCAGCGAGCGTTGAAGCCGTCGCCGTGCGGACCTGCGCCAGCTGTGCGACGGCGTCGAGGTCGGCAGGCGGGGCGACGCCGTCGGCGGTCAACAGGACGACGGTCGGTACACGCATGGTCCCACCCTAACGTCGGAGGACTGTCCGCAACGAATATTGTCTACAATCCTACCGTTGACAAGGTCTGCGTTGCGGCACACACTGGCCTCATGAGCAGCGCATCCCTCTCCCCAATCCTCAAGCAGGCGACTCCGGTCGTGGTCGAGAGCGCGTCGGGGTCGTGGATTCACGGCATCGACGGTCGCGACTACCTGGACTTCACCACCGGTATCGGAGTGACGAGCACTGGGCACTGTCACCCCGACGTCGTCGCGGCGGCGCAGGCGCAGTGCGCGAAGATCATCCACGCGCAGTACACCACGGTCATGCACCAACCGCTGCTCGAACTGACCGAGCGGCTCGGTGACCACCTCCCCGACGGGATCGACTCGGTGTTCTACGCGAACTCCGGGTCGGAGGCCGTGGAGGCGTCGGTCCGGTTGGCGCGCATGGCGACCGGGCGTCAATACATTGTTACGGTGCAACGCGGATTCCACGGACGCACCGTGGCGGCGGCGTCACTGACGACAGCGGGCACCAAGTTCTCGGCGGGCTTCGGCCCGCTCATGTCGGGAGTGGCGACGACGCCGTTCCCTGACGCGCTCCGTCTGCGGATGTCCGTGGACGAGGCCGTCGCTTACGCACTCGCCGAGTTCGACTTCCTGCTCGCCACCCGCGTCCACCCGAGCGAGGTCGCGGCGGTGCTGGTCGAACCGTTCCTCGGTGACGGCGGCTACCTCGCGGTGCCGCCCGCATTCCTCGCCGGGCTGGCCGAGCGGGCGCGCGCACACGGCGCGTTGATGATCCTCGACGAAGTGCAGGCCGGGGTCGGTAGGACCGGAAAGTTCTGGGGCCATCAGCACACCGACGGCCTCGTCCCGGACATCCTGATTACCGCGAAGGGCATCGCCTCAGGTTTCCCGATTTCCGCGATCGCGGCGCCCGAGGAGATCATGGCGAAGGCCTGGCCCGGGTCGCAGGGCGGAACATACGGCGGCAACGCCGTCGCCGCGGCGGCCGGAGTCGCGACCCTCGGCGTGATCGAACGGGAGGGCCTCGTCGAGAACTCTCGGGTGCGCGGCGAGCAACTGCTCGCCGGATTGCGCGCCGACCTTGCCGGCGTTCCGGAGATCTGCGACATCCGGGCGACCGGGCTGATGGCGGCCGTCGAGTTCGGCGACCCGACCGCGTCGGCGGGTGGACCCGATTCGGTCGAGGCGGCGCGGCTGGCGGGCATGGTCCAACAGTCGTGCATCGACGAGGACCTGCTGACGCTGACCTGCGGGCCGACCGGGTCGATCGTGCGAATCATCCCGCCGCTGGTCGTCACCGCCGACGAGATCGACACGGGCGTGCAGCGATTCGGTCGAGCCGTGCGCCGAGTGATGGGAGCGCAGTCATGACCCGCGCCGTCGCCGACATCGTCGGGACGCTGGGGTCGGGGATCTACCGGGGCGGCGAGTGGCATCGCGCCGCCTCCGGCGGCACGTTCACCGTTGAGAATCCGGCCACTGGCGAGACCATCGCGACGCTGGCGGACGGGGATCGCGCAGACGCGAGCGCAGCCATCGCCTCCGCCGCGGGCCACCAGCGCGACTGGGCGGCAGTTCCGGCACGTCGCCGCTCGGAGATCCTGCGTCGCGCATACGAACTCGTCGTCGAGCGGACCGACGAACTGGCCGCGCTGATGACCGCCGAGATGGGCAAGCCGCTCGCCGAAGCGCGCGGTGAAGTCGCGTACGCCGCCGAGTTCTTCCGGTGGTACGCCGAAGAGGCCGTCCGGATCCGCGGTGACGCGCGGCGTAGCCCCGACGGGAAGTCGCGGTTCATCATCACTGCCGAGCCCGTCGGCCCGTCGATCCTCATCACCCCGTGGAACTTCCCGCTCGCGATGGTCTCCCGGAAGATCGGTCCGGCGATCGCCGCCGGATGCACGATGGTCTACAAACCGGCCAACCTGACGCCGCTGACGTCTCTGTACGTCGTCGACCTCCTCTCAGAAGCCGGACTTCCCGACGGCGTGCTGTCAGTGGTGTGCACGACGTCGCCCGGCGACGTGGTGTCGACCTGGATCGACTCCGGACAGGCGCGGAAGCTGTCGTTCACGGGGTCGACGGAGGTCGGGAAGCTCCTGTTGGAACAGTGCGCGCGCGGCGTCCTCCGCACCTCCATGGAGTTGGGCGGCAACGCCCCGTTCATCGTGTGCGAGGACGCGGACCTCGACACCGCGGTCGACGCGGCGATGGTCGCCAAGACCCGGAACATGGGCGAAGCATGCACGGCCGCGAACCGGATGTTCGTGCACCGCAGCAGAATCGATGAGTTCGTAACCGCGCTCACCGAGCGGATGTCAGCGCTCACCGTCGGTGACGGGGCGGTCGCCGGAACCGATGTCGGGCCGCTCGTCGAAGCGAAGGCGGTCGACAAGGTCGACCGCCTCGTGGCCGACGCGGTCGACCGCGGAGCGACCGTGATGTGCGGCGGTCGACGCGTGGACGGCGTCGGCCACTTCTATCAGCCGACGGTCCTTACCGACGTCGCACAGGACGCCGACCTGATGAGCACCGAGATCTTCGGTCCGGTGGCCGCGATCGTCGGCTTCGACACCGACGACGAGGCGGTCGACGCGGCGAACGACACCGAGTTCGGGCTCGTCGCATACGTGATGACGGAGTCCGTCGACCGCGGACTCTCAATCGCCGAACGCCTCGAGTCGGGGATGGTCGGATTCAACACCGGCCTGGTCTCGAATCCGGCCGCACCGTTCGGCGGCGTGAAGCAGTCGGGACTCGGCCGTGAAGGCGGGCTGACCGGGATCGACGAGTTTCTGGAGACCAAGTACGTCGCGATCCCAGTCAAGTGAACGGCTAGCGTCGGCGTCGCTGCCGTGTGAGCCGCCGTCAGATAGTCGGATGCGGCCTCGACTCTTCGTACGTTCGTCGACGACTGTGACGCCGGGAGCGGGTTGCGGAGAACCGTGGGGTCGATGTGAGCCATACGGGGCCCATGACGTGGGCGCAACGCGCGTGGAGTGCGGTCCTTTACGCCGCGCCCGCTGCGCTCAGCCACGAACACGGCTACCTCACGAACGTCGAACGCGCCGTCGCACCCTTCGGCTCACGTTCGGCCAGGTCTACGATCGTCCGTGCTCGACGGCAGGGAAGGTCGCCATCGGTCTGTCGAACGAGGGATGGACCGGCGCTCTGCATCCGTGCGCCACACCGGGCTGCTGCATACGACGGGCCGCGTGACCACGCCGGACTGGACTACGTCAGTCGCGCGAGGCCGTCGCGCATGTGCTCGTCGAGCAGGGTGGTCGTCTGCGCCAGATCCCCGGACCGGATCGCGTCGGCGAGGGCTCGATGTTCGGCGGCCCGATCCTCACCGGCGCCGTAGGTGGGCGCCGTCGCGCGCAGGCACATGCTGGTCTCGACGATGACGGTCTCGTGGACACGCGACAGGCGGGGCGACCCGGCGGCTTCGACCAACTCGTGGTGGAAGTCAAGGTCGGCGTCGACCATCTCCGGCGAGTCGGGGCGGACCGAGTGCGCGACCATCGCATCGACCGCCGCGTCGAGTCGGTCGGCGCACGCGGGGCCGTCGCCCGCCGCGAGAACCCGCTCGATCGCCGCGCGTTCGATGGTGGTGCGCAGCAGATACATGTCCGACACCGCGTCGGGCGTCAGCTCCGGTACGAACAATCCGCGGTTACGTCTCGAGACGAGCAGTCCCTCCTGCGTGAGCCGCTGCATGGCTTCGCGCAGCGGGCCGCGACTGACACCGAGCTGGGTGGCCAGCGCGGCCTCCCCGAGCTGACCGCCCGGCGGGAAGTCGCCCGCCGCGATGGCCCGACGCAGCGACCGCGCGATCAGCGCGGGCGTCGACTCCTGGACGACGGGGGCGAGCGAACCCGAGAGTTGGTCGGTCACGCGAGCGCCTGACTGCACGCATGGACTCGGGGGCGTGCGGTCCGTCCGACGAGGCGGGTCTCGAGTGCCGCGCCGGTCCGCACCACGGTCCGGTCGGCGAATCGTGCGCCGACGAGTTGGATCCCCACCGGAAGGCCGGTGTCCGTCATCCCGCACGGCACCGACAGTGCCGGTTGCTGAGTCATGTTGAAAAGGTAGGTGTACGGGGTCCACGAGGTCCAATCGGGGCTGTGCCAGCCGGGCGGCACATCAGCGCCCGCCGCGAAGGCCGGGATCGGGGTCGTCGGAGTCACGAGGACGTCGTAAGTGTGGTGGACGGCGCCGAGCCGGACGCCCAACGCCATCCGTTCGGCGACGGCGTCCAGGTAGTCCTGTGCGGTGAAGTCGTGGTACCTGCTCAACGCGTCGCGCAGCGTCGGGTCGATCCGGTCGATCGCGCCGTCACCGAGCGGTTTGACGACGGCCGCGGCCCCGGCGAACCACAGGACGTGGAACGCGTCGACGGGATCGCTGAGCCCGAGGTCGATCTCGTCGACGCGCGCCCCGAGATCGGCCAGCGCGGCGACGGCGGCGTCGACCTCGCGTTCGACGTCGGGATCGTTGACGCCGAACCCGAGGTTTCGGCTGTAGGCCACGCGCACCCCGGCCAACGGTGTGTCGGAGCGTAGGCCGTCGAGCGCCGTGGTGAGGAAGCCCTCGCCGTCGGGGCAGGTGGCCGACCGGGGGACCGCCGACCAGTCGCGTGAGTCGGGGCGGATCAGCTCGTCCATGAACGCGGCCGTGTCCGTGACAGTGCGGGTCATCGGTCCGGCGTGCGCGAGCGTGCCGAATGGGCTCGACGGAAACATCGGGATCACACCGTACGTCGGTTTGAGGGCGACGGTGCCGGTGAAGGCTGCGGGGATGCGTACCGACCCGCCCGCATCGGTGCCGGTCGACAGGGGGCCGAGTCCGGCGGCGACGGCGGCGGCGGACCCGCCGCTCGACCCGCCCGGGGTGCGGTCCGGATCGTACGGATTACGGGTCACGCCGACCAGTAGGGAGTCGGTGACGCCCTTCCAAGCGAACTCCGGGGTCGTCGTCTTACCGACGACTACGCAGCCCGCTTCGACCGTGGCCGCGGTGACCGGGGCGTCGACAGTGGCCGCGACGCCGTCGTCGGCGGCCGCGATCAGCGTCGAGCCTCGGTAGGTGGGCAGGCCAGCCGTGAGGAACACGTCTTTGATGGAAGTCGGGACACCGTCCAACGGTCCCAGCGTGCGGCCGTCGCGGTATCGCTGCTGCGCATCCTTCGCCGAGGCGCGCGCGCCGTCCTGGTCGACGACGCAGAACGCCGACAGACTGCCGTCGATCCGATCGATCGCGTCGAGGACCGCGTCGGCGGCTTCGACGGGTGACAGAGTGCCGGCGCGGTAGGCGTCAGTCAGCTCGAGTGCGGAGAGATCGCAGATGTCGCTGGAATCCATGAGCGCGGCCACCCTTCGACGAAAATCGATTGATTGTTGACAATCCTACATCGGCCCACGGGTGTAGTCACTGTTTTCGCGGCGTCCGCCTTGACGGCCAGTCGGTGCGGCGATACAAAGTAAGCAATCGCTTATTTTTCGAAATGGGTGTCGACTACCGCAGGAGAGCCGCATGACCGCACGTTTCGCCGGAAAGACCGCCATCATCACGGGAGCGAGCAGAGGTATCGGGTTGGGGGTCGCCCATCGTCTGGTCGGCGACGGCGCGAAGGTCGTCATCACCGCGCGCAAACAGGAGGCGCTCGACGACGCGGTCGCCGAACTCGGTGGCCCCGACGTCGCGCTGGCCGTCGCGGGTTCGGCCGACGACTCCGATCATCAGGACGAGACCGTCGCGAAGGCGATCGAGACCTTCGGCAGCGCCGACTTCTTCGTCAACAACACCGGGATCAACCCGGTGTTCGGTTCGCTTATGGACATTGATGCCGCTGCGGCGCGGAAGATCCTCGACGTCAATGTCGTCTCCACTCTGCAGTGGACGCAGAAGGTGTACCAGGCGTGGCAGAAGGAGCACGGCGGCGCCGTCGTCAACGTCGCATCGGTCGCGGGCATCCGCCCGGCTCCGGGCATCGCGTTCTACGGGGTGTCGAAGGCCGCCGTCATCGACCTCACCTCGTCGCTCGCGGAGGAGCTCGGTCCGAACATCCGGGTCAATGCCGTCGCGCCCGCCGTCGTCAAGACACGTTTCGCCACCGCCCTATACGAAGGTCGGGAAGAAGAGGTCGCATCGGCGTACCCGCTCAAGCGTCTCGGCGTGCCGGACGACATCGGATCGGTCGTCGCCTTCCTGCTGTCCGACGACGCAGGCTGGATGACCGGCCAGACGCTGACCGTCGACGGCGGCGTCCTGCTTCACTGAGCGCGGGCGGGCGGCGCCTTCTCGTACTCGCGGGCGATCAACTGGACCCACCGGCGATCGGACAGGTCGTCCGGTGTCGTCAACTTGTCCGGGTCGATCGGGGTGACCTCGGTCTCGTGCAGCCACGTCGCGATCTGGCGGGCGCGAGCGCGCGGCGTGCCGTGATCGGGTTCGTCGCCCGGCGTGATCAGACCCGCGCCCGCATGCAGGTATAGACCGTCGAGGATCTGTGAGACGCGGTCGTTGGCGGCCAGGACGGGAGTCGCCGACTGGTAGTCGCCGGTCGCGACCTCCGGGTGTGCGGCGGCCAGCGCCGCCCACAGACGGTGTGTGCGGCGCAGGTCACGACGGGCGACGAACCACGACGCCAGCATCACCGACGAGCACGCGAAGCTGATGATGATGATCGCGGCCGCCCACCAGCCGTTCTCCGGGTCCGGGCTGCGCAAGTCGAGCGCCAGGACGACGGTGACGACGGTGATCCCGGTCAAGAAGTAGGCGATCGCGCGCCCCAACGCATGCCAGGCGATGTACCGGAGCCCGTTGATCAGGGCGATGACGCCTGCTACGACGACGAACACCGTTCCGACGACGGCTTCGCCGACCACGCTCATCGCGATGATATCGGCCGAGCCCACCGCGACGGTGATGACAGTGGTGACGTGCAGGGCCCTCTGGGTCATCCGCGGCAGCGCGGCGGCGCCGATCAATGTCGTCGCAGTCAGGACCACCACCCAGCAGCCGACGAAGGTCAGTACCGCGACATCGTCGCCGAACGGATCAAGGATTCTCGAGACGGTCGGCGTCCGAACAGCTGCGGCGAGTGCGACGCCGATCGCCGCGACGGCGACGGAGGTGCGTGCCAACGACGGAGGGCGGACGGTGAGCCGCCCGATGCGTGCGCCGACGGCGGCAGCGCACAAGGCCGCGATCACCCACGTGAGCAGCGTCATCCGAGGGCCTCGTCGTAACGGAGCATCGGGCGCAGCGACCGGTTGCGGTGGAGTTGGCGCAAGCGTTGCAACAGCCGTGCGGCGAACGCTTCCGCCTCCCACTCCTGAAGTTCGAGTTCTTCGGCGGTGATCGACTCTCCCTGTTCGTGTTCCGGTTCCGAATCGCCGGACTCGGACAGCCCCAGCATGTAGGCGATCAGGTCGTCCTCAGCTTCAACGGTCGACTCGTCGGCGACGGTGCCGGTGTGCGAAAACACGATGTGTCCAAGTTCGTGTGCCAGCGTGCGAGCCTCACTGGGGAGGGCTCGGGCCAACACGATCACGTCACGATCGGGGTAGTCGCGACGCTGGCCCCACACCCCGGGGGCGAGGTCGTCGACGGCGACGGAGATCGGCCGTTGGCGGCTCTCGCCGACCGCGCGGACGATGTCGTCCAATGATCCGGCCTGCTTCTGAGCGGCGACGTCGAGCACCGCGTCGACCGCCGCGTGCACACGGCGGTGCGAGCGGTGCGAGATTCGGGCCGATTCGACGGGGTTAGACACGCGGCATCACTTGGGAGGCGACAAGAATTGCGCGCGTGCGGCGTTCAACCGGCTTCGGCTGGCGCGAGCACTTCGATGGGTCATCAAGCCTGCGGCGCCCGCGATCACGATCATGCCACCGACCCCGCCGCCCGCGGCAGCGTACTGCCCGGCGGTCACGTCCGACGGAGCCGGAAGCGCTTGCGCCTGACGGGCCGGGCCCTGATCGGGCGGTGTCGGGTCGGAGGCCGGCTGTGCGGCCGGGGCCTTCGACGAACGGGTCGTCGACGGCTTGGGCTTCTTCGACGTCTGGGGCTTCTTCGATGTCTTGATGCGCTTGCTCGTCTCGGAGCGCTTCGCGTCAGTCGGTGCTCCCGCGGAGCCACCACGACTCGGGGCGCGCGGCGTCGCGGTGCGCTTCGGCACGCGGATCGGCGGGTTGTCGGCCGACGAGTTCTCGTCAGTGTCGGGGAGGTCCTGGTAGATGGTGCCCGGGTCGCGTCCCTCCTCGGACGTGCTCGGCGGTTTCGGCTTCTGCGTCGTCGGTGCCGGCGGCTTCGGGCGGGTCGTCGGCTCGGACGGCTCGGGCGAGCTGCTCTCATCGTCGGAGTCGTCGTCATCGCCGGAACCGTCATCGCGGGTCGACGTCGACGGCGATGTGGGAGTCTCGGACGTCGTGTCGGGGGCCGTCGTCTCGGGAGTCGTGGTGTCGGGGGTGCTGTCGTCGTCGCACGCGGAGTGGTGGTGACAGTGGTGATGGTCGTGCCCGGGCAGGGCGAGCGCGGTGCCCGGTGTGACGAACAGGGCGCCCACGACGACGGCGGCGACGCCCACTGGGCGCACGACGCGCGAGAGTTCCACCTGCATCACACTTCTCCAACTACTCCTCGACCTAGAGGATACGAGACGTCGAGCCCACTCCGTCGATCACCCGGTCAGTCGAGCGGATTCTCTGGGAGCCCTTCGCCGCGGCGAAGCTTCTCTGCCATCGCGGTCAACATATCCTGCGACTCTACGGACAGGTCGAATGCACGGCTTGACAGGCGTCGCAGGCTCGCGCCACGCAGCTGTGACAGGAGTTCGAGGTCGTGGTCGATCTTCGCCGCGTACACGTCGTCGTAGAAGTAGTCCGGCTTCACCTTGAAGAAGCGGGCGAGCGCGGTGATCGTCTCGTGGGACGGATTGGTTCGGTGACCGTTGCGCAGCTGCGAGAGGTACGGCTTGGACAGCTTGTGGCCTGCGGCGGTGACCGCGTCGGCCACTTCAGCGTTTGTGTGGGGCTTGCGTCCCGGAGGGTGCACGGTATCGAACAATCTGTTGAGCCGATCCGCGAATTCGTTGTCCATGGCGCCTTCCCCCGTCGAGTGCGGTGATCCGGGCGCGCCGCCCAGGCCACCACTTTGACACGCGTCGACGGTCTAGCTCGTCGCGATGCCCCTGATGTCCGTTACATACTAGCAATCCGATGTTGCCAGGTGGAAATTTCTAACGCAACAGGTGGGTGGCGCGAGTAACTCCAGCGTCCGGCATGCGGTTTTGGTGGCGTCAACCAGTATGAATCGGTCGCGGAGGCGACAATTCCTGGCTGGGACTAGCGGTAACATTTGGTTTGCTGTACGGTAACTGACGTACTCATGGGGATGGGTGCAGCGGATGTTCGTTCGGCGGAGGGACCGCCCGGTCGTATTTCGACCAGGTAGGTGTCGACGGATGTCCGCGGCAAACGCTGCCGAAAGCGTTGAAGCCGCCGACCGCGGGTATCTCTCAGGGGGGAGTATCCGCGGTCGGCGGCTTCAGCCGCAGCCCTAGTTTTCTTGCCCCTAGTTCTCTTGACACAGACTCAGGCGAGAACGACGCCTGTCTTGGACGCGATGTGGTCGCGGGTGACTCCCGGTGCAGTCTCGACGAGGGTGGCCGTCCCGTCGTCGAGGTCGATCACACCGAGATCGGTGATGACCCGGTTCACCACCCCTGCGCCGGTCAACGGAAGATCGCACTCGTCGAGGATCTTCGGTGCGCCATCGCGCGCGGTGTGCTCCATCAGGACAATGACGCGAGCTGCGCCGTGGACGAGGTCCATGGCTCCGCCCATGCCTTTGACCATCTTTCCCGGGACCATCCAGTTCGCAAGGTCGCCGGTCCGGGAGACCTGCATGCCGCCGAGCACTGCGACGTCGATGTGGCCGCCGCGGATCATGCCGAACGAGAGCGCGGAGTCGAAGAACGCCGCCCCGGGTTCGACGGTGACGGTCTCCTTGCCCGCGTTGATCAGGTTCGGGTCGAGTTCGTCGTCGGTCGGGTACGTGCCGGTGCCGAGGATGCCGTTCTCCGAGTGCAGAACGACACCGAGCGACGGGTCCAGGTAACCGGGGATCAAAGTCGGCAGGCCGATGCCGAGGTTCACGTACTGGCCTGCGCTCAGCTCCTCGGCGGCGCGGGCGGCCATCTCGTCGCGGGTCCAACCGGCTGCAGCCGCGGTGTCGGTGGCTGTGGTGTCGGTGCTCTCGATGGTGGTGTCGGTGGTCATCGTCGTCAGACTCCTGCCTGCGCACGCACGGTGCGCTTCTCGATCTGGGTGTCCTGCGGGCCGGTCTCCACGACGTGTTGGACGAACACGCCGGGCAGGTGGATCTGTTCGGGGTCGAGTTCGCCGGGCTCGACGAGGCGTTCCACCTGGGCGATCGTCACGCGGCCAGCCATCGCGGCGAGAGGGTTGAAGTTCATCGCGGTCTTGTCGAACACGAGGTTGCCGAGCCGGTCGCCGACGCTCGCGTGGACGAGCGCGAAATCGGTGACGATGCCGGTCTCGAGCGCATAGCGTCGCCCGTCGAACTCACGGACCTCCTTCGCCGGGGAGCCGACCCGGACATTGCCGTCGGAGTCGTAGCGCCACGGGAGTCCGCCGTCGGCGACCGGGGTGCCGACGCCTGCGGGCGTGTAGAAGGCGGGGATTCCGGCGCCGCCCGCGCGGAGTCGTTCGGCGAGCGTTCCCTGCGGAGTCAGTTCCACTTCGAGCTCACCGGACAGGTACTGCCGGGCGAACTCCTTGTTCTCGCCGACGTACGACGAGACGACGCGGCGCACGCGACCCAGTTCCAGGAGGACGCCGAGCCCCTGGCCGTCCACTCCACAGTTGTTGGAGATGAGTTCCAGGTCGCCTGCGCCTTGCGCGCCGAGCGCTGCGATGAGTCGGTCGGGGATGCCGCAGAGTCCGAATCCTCCGACGGCGACCGATGCGCCGTCTCTGATGCCCCGTACGGCTGCCGCTGCGTCTGCCACAGACTTGTCTGCCACGTGCATGTCCCTTCTATGTTCACTGACCAGTCGTCGCCGGCCGATGAGTGAAGGACACCATTTACATGCACTGACTAGCAATGGAGTAATGGATTCTGCGGTGTGATTGTTCGATCAGCAACAAATGGCATGAGGTAGCGTCCACTGAGTGGACACCTCCAAAGCGGGTAGCGCCGTCGTCCCTCGAGCCGCTGCACTCCTGCGTGCACTGAGTGATTCGGATGCGGACGGCGCGACGACATCGTCGCTCGCGCGGGCGGTCGGACTGCCGCGTGCGACCGCGCATCGGTTGCTGACATCGCTGTCGGAGGAAGGACTCGTCGACCGGACACCGGGTGGCCTGTGGGTACTCGGCCCGGAGCTGTACATCCTGGGGTCGATCGCCGCCAGTCGGTACGACATCGCGACGACCGCCGTCGACATCCTCCGCGAACTGGCACGGTCGACCGGCGAGAGCGCGTTCCTGTCGGCGCGGCGTGGCGACGAGACGGTGGTGCTGGCCGCTGAGGAGGGCACGTTTCCGCTGCGGTCGCACGTTCTGCATCCGGGCAAGCGGCTCCCGTTGGGCATCGCGTCGGCGGGCCTCGTGCTACTCGCCCATCTGCCGGACGCAGAGATCGAGCGGTACCTGCAGCGCGCCGACTTGGAGGGGGAGTGGGGCGAGGGGCATTCGACGACGGGTATCAAGCAGCGGATCGCCGAGACTCGTGTGCACGGGTATTCGGTGAACCCGGCGCTGCTCGTCGAAGGTAGTTGGGGCATCGGGGCCGCCGTGTTCGACCGTGCCGGGCGGCCGGAATGGGCGCTCAGCTTGAACGGTGTGCAGACGCGCTTCTCCGCGACCCGTCGCCCGCAACTCGGTGAGGCTCTGCTGCGCGCGGCGCACGACCTCACCAAGCGGGTGCGGTGACGCCGATGCTCACTCCCCGATCGGGACGACGATCCGTCCGCGGACTCTTCCGGCGATGAGCTCGTCGGCGAGTCGCGCGCAGTCGTCGAGCGTGGCCGACGTGGTGACCGGCTGCAAGACCGCCGAATCGAGGTCCTGCGCCAGTCGCCGCCAGGCTTCGCGCCGGTCCTCGACGGGGCACATCACGCTGTCGACGCCCGCGAGCGTCACGCCGCGCAGGATGAACGGTGCGACGGTGGCCGGGAAGTCCATGCCGCCCGCGAGTCCGCACGCGGCGACCGTGCCGCGATACTTGGTTCCTGCGCAGACGTTGGCGAGCACCTGACCGCCGACGACGTCGACGGCGCCCGCCCACTGCTCTTTGGCGAGGGGGCGGCCGGGTTCGGTGAAGTCGGCGCGCGGAAGAATGCGTGATGCGCCGAGACCGGTGAGGTAGTCGGCTTCTTCTGGCCGACCGGTGACGGCGGCGACTTGGTAGCCGAGCTTGGCGAGGATCGCGACGGCGATGCTGCCGACGCCGCCCGCCGCGCCGGTGACGAGGACTTCTCCGTCGTCGGGCGTGACGCCATTACGTTCGAGCGCCATGATGCACAGCATCGAGGTGTATCCGGCGGTGCCGATGCTCATCGCCTGCTCGAACGTAAAGGCGGTCTCCAGGGGGATCAGCCAGTCGCCGCTCACCCGCGCGTACTCGGCGAGGCCACCCCAGTGGCGCTCGCCGACACCCCACCCGTTGAGGACGACGCGATCGCCCGGAGCGAACGCCGAGTTGCTCGACTCGTCGACGGTTCCGGCTAGGTCGATGCCGGGGACCATTGGGAACTGGCGGACGATGGGGCTCGCGCCGGTGATGGCCAGCGCATCCTTGTAGTTCAGGGTCGACGCGGCGACCCGGACGGTCACGTCCCCTTCGGGGAGTTGGTCTGCGGAAAGGTCGGTGACCTGGGCGGACTGCTTCTTGTCGTCGTCTCGGTCGATGAGGAGCGCGCGGAACGTGGAGTTCATGGATGCCTTTCGTCGGTGCGAGCAGTGGTTCGGGCGGCAACGTGTGCGGCGAGCAGCGCGGGATTCAGTCCGCCGTCAAGAAGTCACCACCATCGGACTTGCCTCGTCGCGGCATTCGTCGAAGTAGCCGTGGCGTGCGCCGTCGAAGATGTGGGTTCGAGCGTCGGGGATCCGATCCGCGAGTATCTGCGCGTTCGCCACCGGCGCGAATCGGTCATCGGTTCCGTGCAGGAGGTGGGTAGGCACGGTGATCTCAGGGAGTCGGGCCCACGCATCGTGGTTATTGCTCGCCGCGAGGTGGCCGTGGCGCGCTTTCGGTGTCATCGTCTCGTCACCGAGAGTGCGGTACGGTCCGGGATGTGCGGCGCGCCAGGTCGGCGTGTACATCATGTCTTCGAGTGCGGCGTCGCGGTCGGGGCCGGCGAGGAGCCTGCGGACCTCGTCGCTGCGTTCGACGGCGTGCTCGCCTCCAGGGGTGGTACAGCCGAGGATAAGTCTCTTGACGCGGTGGGGCGCGAAGACCGCGACCCACTGTGCGGTGCGGCCGCCCATCGATGCCCCGTAGACGTGAAAGTGCTCGATCGCCAGCGAATCCATCACGGCGAGTGCGTCTTCGGCGAACAGCGGGGTGCTGTAGACGTCCGACTCCTGGCTGTCGCCGGTGCCGCGATAGTCGAAGGTGACCGTCGTGAACTCGGCCGCGAAATCGTTACGGGTCCGATCCCACCAGCGGTGATTGTTCGCCTGCCCCGGTAGGAGGAGAAGTGTTGGCCCGTGCCCGCGGAGTTGGACGGCGAGACGGGTGTGATCAGCGGTCACCGTGGTCTGGCTGTACTGGATCACGCTGATCTCACCTCCGCCGCTCGACGTGCACGCTCTGTTGTCGAGTCTAGTGCCGCGGACGTCAGTAGCTGCGCGCGAAACCCAGCACGTCGTTCACGTACTCCGTCGAATTGTTGTAGCGCAGAACGGCTTTCGTCTGATCCGCGACCTTGCTCAGGTTGAGTCCGTCGTCGCACAGGTAGTGGGCGGTGGTCAGTGCCGCGTCGTAGACGTTCTGCGGATCGCTCTTGCCGTCCCCGTTGCCGTCGGCGGCGTAGTGCTCCCACGTCTCCGGAAGGAACTGCATGGGGCCGACTGCGCGGTCGTAGGTGGCGTCGCCGTCGAGGCGGCCGCCGTCGGTGTCATTGACGACGCGGTTGCCCGCCAGCGATCCGTTGAGCGTGGGGCCGTAGATGGGCGTGCGTAGACGGCCGTGCTTGTCGGTGTCGCCGAGGTTTGCGTGATGGGATTCGACGCGGCCGATGCCGGCGATCAGCTTCCAATCGATATGGCATCGGCGATCCGTCTTCCCCATCGACTCCTCCGCGGCGTGGTAGGCGGCGAAGTTGACCTTCGGAACCGCGCCAGAGGTGACGGACTCCGGGACTGCCGGAGCCTTGTCGATGATGGGTTTCTGCGGTGCGGGCTTCGGCGTCGACGGCTGCGCGTGCACAGTCGACTTGTGCGCCGCGGGCGTCACCGCAGGCTGTGCAGCGGGGGAGACGTTGACGACGTTCGCCGGCGACGGGCCAGCGTAGTGGTCGGTCGCGGACGACGACGCACCCATGAGTGAGCCGACCATCGGGATGAGACCGGCGGCGACGAGCACGGCGTTACGTGTCTGTTTTCGATTCGGCGGCATGAAAAGACCTACGTGTTGGGAGGGGATGGGTCTCCTCGAAGGTGTACCGAGGCGGACAGGAGGAGGTGTCGTGGGGACCTGCGGCTCTCGAGGACTGCCGACGAACGTACCGGAAATCCACCCCGTGTCGTTATCTGACCGTTATCAATACGGTGATCTCGCCGTTACCGACACGAGGGCCGTGCAGGTCACGGATGCGATCGGAACACGGTTGTGAGCCTTGCCACGGCGGTGGGCGACGGTCGGGGATCGGCGCGGTGTGCGCGTGCGGTCGCCGTCAGAACGGCAACGCCGACCGGACCCCGCGTACGGTGCGACGGAGGACGGCGCGGTACACGCGGTCGAAGCGGACCGAGTCGACGTCCTCGGGGTCGACGAAGTCGACGTCGGCGAGCGGCGAGTCCTCGTCTGCAGTGTTCTCCCGGGTGAACGGTTTGAGAGTGCGCCCGCGTCCACGGTGTCGGTCGATCGCCTCGATCAGCGACTGCTGTTCGGCGACCGTCGCATCGACTTCGGTGGCGTCCACACCGAGGTGCTCGGCGATCAACCGGGTCCGCACTCCCGAGATCGTCGAGCGGACAGCGGCCGACTGGTCGTCGTTGTCCGCGGCGTCGATCGTCACGTCGCATTCGCTGTCGAAGCCGAGTGACCGGTTGTTCAAGTTGGACGACCCGACGCGGAGGATCCGATCGTCGGCGATCAGTACTTTGGCGTGCACGTAGATCGGCTCGTCCTCCGCTGTGACGGGGTAGAAGATGCGGAACCGGTCGTGGATGTCGGCGTCCCAGATCAGCCGCAGCAGTCGGTGGCGGGCGCCGTCCATCGAGCGACGCTCGATGTCGCCGTCGGCGTGGCGGGGGATGACGACGACGATCTCGGGGCCGGTCGGTTCGGCGAGTCGGCGGATCAGGGCGTCGGCGATCTCGCGCGACGCCAGGTACTGGCTCTCGATGTAGAGGGTGTCGCGGGCGGCCGCGATCGCCGCCAGATAGAGGCGGCGGATCTCATCGACCCCGCTGTAGCCGTTGTAGGCAGGCAGCGTTCGGGAGACGCCCACGGTGACACCGGTGAATATGGGCTCGAGCTCATCGGGCCAGATCGGTGCCGGATCGGGAGTTATCGGGGCCAGACGGTTACCGGTCGCGGCTTCCCAGCGGTCATAGGCGACGTCGGCGATCGCCTGGGCGGCCTCGCCGTCGAGGGCGAGCGTCACATCGTGCCAGGGGCCGTATCGGTCGCCGGTCGGCGTCACGCGATACTCGTTCGACGTCGTGTGGTCGGACGTGTCCCACCGCTCGACGGTCATGTCGATGCCGCCGCAGAAGGCGATCTTGTCGTCGATGACTGCGATCTTCTGGTGGTGTGCTGCAGCGATGGGATGGGCGGCGTCTACGCGGTAGTGGATTCGGCGGCCGGACATGAGGTCTTGGACGAACGGCGGCAGCATGCCTCGCGCGATGCCGGTCACTGCTCCGAGGCTCCATCGCAGGACGAATATCTCCAACTCGGGCCGGTTCTTGGTGAGCCAACCGAGCAGTTCCCCGAGTTCGTCCGGGACGTCGGGCACAGAGTTGTCCGGGGCGAGTTCGATTCGGGTATCGAAGTCCCATCCGACGAGAATCGCACGGCGCTGCGCCTGCATGAGTGCGGACTTCGCGTGGGCGAAGTAGTCGGCTGCGTCGACGATCACCGACAGTCGATCGGCCTTCGCCGTCTGTTTACATGTGTCGCCGGGGACGAGGATCGGGTCGAGTGTCATCACGCCTGGCCTGGGCTGTTCACGTAAACAGTTCTACAGGGTGGCCGGTAGCCACGTTCACTCGCAGATCGCGCCCACCGAAGCGGACTTCACCAGCTTCGCGTACTTGGCGAGCACGCCGCGCGTGTATCGGGGCGGGAGGGGTTCGAAGCCCTGTGCGCGTTCGGCCATCTCGTCGTCGTCGATCAGGACGTCGAGGGTGCCCGAGCCGACGTCGAGTCGGATGCGGTCGCCGTCGCGGACCATCGCGATTGGTCCGCCGTCGACCGCTTCGGGGGCGACGTGCCCCACGCACAGTCCGGTGGTACCGCCGGAGAAGCGGCCGTCGGTGAGGAGCAGGACGTCCTTGCCCAGGCCTGCACCCTTGATGGCGCCGGTGATGGCGAGCATCTCGCGCATCCCCGGTCCGCCCTTGGGCCCCTCGTAGCGGATGACGACCACATCGCCTGCGGTGATGGTGCCGTCTTCGAGCGCGTCCATTGCGGCGCGTTCGCGGTCGAACACCCGCGCGGTGCCCTCGAATACGTCGGAGTCGAAGCCAGCCGATTTCACGACCGCGCCTTCGGGGGCGAGCGTGCCGTGCAGGATCGTGATGCCACCGGTCGGATGGATCGGGGTATCGAGCGCGCGGAGCACCAGGCCGTCCGGATCCGGCGGGGCGATGTCGGCGAGGTTCTCGGCGACCGTCCTACCGGTGACGGTAAGACAGTCGCCATGCAACAGACCTGCGTCCAGTAGCGCCTTCATGACGACGGGCACGCCGCCGATCCGGTCGACGTCGGTCATCACGTGCGCACCGAATGGCTTCACGTCGGCCAGGTGCGGTACCCGGGAACCGATCCGGGAGAAGTCGTCGAGCGTGAGGGGGACGTCTGCCTCGTACGCGATGGCCAACAGGTGCAGCACGGCGTTGGTGGATCCGCCGAACGCCATGACCACTGCGATCGCGTTCTCGAAAGCCTCCTTGGTCATGATGTCGCGTGCGGTGATTCCGCGGCGCAGCAACTCCACGACCGCTGCACCGGACTCGCGTGCGAACCGATCCCGTCGACGATCCGGCGCGGGCGGAGCCGCGCTTCCCGGCAGCGACATCCCCAGTGCTTCGGCGGCGCTGGCCATCGTGTTGGCGGTGTACATCCCGCCGCAAGCGCCCTCGCCCGGGCAGATCGCCCGTTCGATGGTGTCGACGTCGTCGCGGCTCATCAGGCCGCGTGAGCAGGCGCCGACGGCCTCGAAGGCGTCGATGATCGTGACTTGGCGCTCGGAACCGTCGGATAGTTTCGCGTATCCGGGCAGAGTCGATCCGGCGTAGAGGAACACTGATGCCAGGTCGAGTCGCGCCGCGGCGATCAGCATGCCGGGCAGCGACTTGTCACATCCGGCGAGCAGTACCGAACCGTCGAGCCGTTCGGCGCTCATCACGGTCTCTACGCTGTCGGCGATGACCTCGCGTGACACGAGCGAGAAGTGCATCCCCTCGTGTCCCATCGAGATGCCGTCCGAGACGGAGATGGTGCCGAACTCGAGGGGGTAGCCGTTTGCCTGGTGAACCCCTTCCTTGACGCCTTTCGCCAGCCGTTCCAGCGAGAGGTTACACGGGGTGATCTCGTTCCACGACGACCCGACGCCGATCTGCGGTTTCACCCAGTCGTCGTCGCCCATCCCGACCGCGCGAAGCATGCCGCGTGCTGCGGTGCGCTCGAGGCCGTCGGTGACATCCCGGCTACGCGGTTTGATGTCCGGGGCTGTGGTGGTGTCGTCGTCGGTACCCATGCCATCCACAGTAGGAGGCTGAGCGCGGAGCCGGAGGGAACCTGCCGGAGTGGTTGCGCACGACCGGCCGATTGTCACACTGTTGACGGCGTCCCGCGGCGTCCGCCGACATCGCGCGCAGCAGTGCACAGCCGCATTCCGTGGTAGATGAGCAGAGCTGCCACGGACCCGAGCGAGATGCCGGTGAATGTCAGATCGCCGAGCTGCCAGGTGAAGTCGGCGATACCGATAATCAACGGGATCGCAGCGGTCATCTGGTTGATCGGCAGGGAGAAGTCGACGTGGCTGGTCAGCCAGATCCGGACGCCCAGGATTCCGACGAGGCCGTACAGGACGATTGTCGCGCCGCCGAGCACGCCCGGCGGAATCGCCGAGATTACTGCGCCGATCTTCGGGCACAACGACAGTACGACGGCGACCCCGGCAGCGATCCAGTACGCAGCGGTGGAGTAGACGCGGGTCGCCGCCATGACGCCGATGTTCTCGGCGTAGGTCGTCGTGGCGGTGCCCCCGCCTGCGCCGGCGAGCATCGTCGCCAGCCCGTCGCCCATCAGCGCGCGGCCGGTGACCGGGTCGAGATCCCGACCGGTCATCTGCGACACGGACTTCACATGTCCGATGTTCTCGGCGACCAATGCGATCACTGCGGGCAAGAACAGCGGAAGCACGGAGAGGTGAAAGGCCGGTGCCGCGAAGTCGGGGAGCCCGACCCATGCCGCCGAGGCGACGGCCGACGTGTCGACCTCCCCCATCGCCAAGGCCAGCAGATAACCGACGACCACGGCCAGGAAGATCGCCAGCCGACCGATCAGTCCGCGGAAGAACGCCAGGACGACGACCATCAGCACCAATGTGACGAGACCGGCGACCGGCCCCTGTACGAAATTGTCCTTCGCGGCGGGAGCGAGGTTGAAGCCGATCAATGCGACGATGGCGCCGGTGACCACGGGCGGGAGTATGACGTCGATCCAGTGCGTGCCGACCAGGTGGACAACACCGCCGATCATTGCGAGCACGGCCCCGAGGACGATGAAGCCGCCCAGCGCGCTCCCGGTGCCATGGGCGCCGACCGCGGCGGTGACGGGGGCGATCACCGCGAAGCTCGAACCCAGGTAGCTGGGCAGCCGGTTTCCGGTGACGATCAGAAAGACGATGGTCCCGATGCCGGAGAACAACAGCGTGGTCGACGGCGGGAAGCCGGTCAGGACCGGAACGAGGAAGGTCGCTCCGAACATCGCGACCACGTGCTGTGCGCCGATGCCGATCGTTCTTGGCCAAGACATGCGTTCATCGGGCGCGACGACGACGGCGTCGGCAGGCACTTGCTTCCACGAGAGCATGCGTCGCAGATTAGCCGGTGGTCGTCACCGCACGAGAGTGACGTGCGCAAGGACGGACTCGCGATGGACTATGTCGACCTGTCCGTCCCCGAAGTAGGAATCTTGTCGAGAAGAATCTTGTCGAGAAGCCACGCGGCAGCGGCCATCATCAGCAGTGCGTCGAGGTAGTGGCAGGCCATCGCCCCGGCGTAGGTGGGACCGCCCCACGCGTTGACGGTGAAGTCCGGGTCGAGTCCGCCGGTGACTTGAACTCCCGCGCGGAACGCGCCGTAGAGCAGCACCACTGCGGGAATGATCGCGGCGACGATGCGCCCCAGCCCGCGTCCGCGGGACGCATTGGCGAGTGTGCGGCGGGCGCGCCGCGCCGCCCGCTCACCCACCGGGAGAAGCAGTGCTGTCCCTCGGCGACCGTTTCGTCGACGATGAACGAAGACACCGGCCGCGAGTGCGACGGCGAACAGAGCCAGTGCCAGGTGCGGCCACCACGCCGCTGTGCCCGCCAGGTGTTTTTCGGGCGCTGGGGAACGATTGGCATAGACGAACCCGCCTTGTGTCAGGCCTGCTGCGAAGAAGGCGGCGAACAGTGCGAGTAACGGCCGGGACAAGCGGGGACGAGCGGCATGATGCGATTGCGACGTGGTCATACTGCCAATGGTGGCGCCGCGCGAGGTGCGCTGTCGTCAGACTGCGGGCCCGATATCGAACCGTCCTCGAGACGAGGATGGACGGTCGGGTCGTACTCGAGGAGGACCCGAACTCCGGCCGCGCGGACGACGTGCCAGCGGCCGCTCGCTCGTATGTTGATACACATGCCACTCTCCTCGGAGCCAACGTCCGCCGAGCCCGCGCGACCGCCGTGGTTGGTTCGGGTCGAGCGCCGCCTCGGCGCTGACGGAGCGGCGACGCTGGTCGACGCGGTCATCGCGATCGCCTGTTTCGCCTTGTTCACCGGTCCGCTCCTCCTGGGCGTCGTCGACCGTCAAGGGCCACTAGCGGCCCAAGCGGCTTTCGGTCTGATCGCCGCGGCGCCGTTGGTGCTCCGCCGTCGTTCGCCGATCGGCGTCCTCGCGTGCATCACCGCTGTCCTGGTTGCTGCGACGCTGCTCGGCGTGCAGTTCACGCCGTTCGTGTCGGACGCCGGTCCGGTGTTCCCGATCGCCGTCTACACCGTCGCCGCGATGCACCGCCGGTACGTGTCGTTGTCGGTCTCGGTCACGGCTGCGGTGATCACGTGGATCGGTGCCGCGGTCGCGTTCGCCATGTACACCGACATCGACCAGGACGCGGTCCAGGCTGTGCTCGCCGTTCCGGCGTGGTTGATCGGGAATGCAACGCGTGGCCGCCGGGAGTTCCAGCGCGAGATCGCCGAACAGGAACGTCGGTGGGAAGAGGAGCGGCAGCGTCGTCGTCGCGTCGAGGAGCACCTGCAGCTCTCGCGGGAGGTGCACGACGTGGTGTCGCACAGTCTGAGCATGATCGCCGTCCGTTCCGGGATCGGTCGGGTCGTGTTCGACGAGCAGCCCGACGAGGCGCGTCATGCGCTCGCGACCATTGAAACCGCCAGCCGCAAGGCGCTCGCCGATCTTCGAGGGTTGTTGCGCGACATCCGCACCACGGTCTCGGGCACGGCCGCACCTGCCCCCGGGCTGGCGGATCTTCCTGCGCTCGCAGCGCAGATCCGCGACGATGGGGTGGCAGAGGTGCGCCTCATCGAGGAGGGGCGGCCGCGTTCCTATCCGCCCGCAGTCGACCTGTCCGGGTATCGCATCGTCCAGGAGGCCGTCACGAATGTCGTCAAGCACGCTCCCGGGGCCAGTGTGACGGTCCGGCTCACGCACCGGCCGACCGAGTTGGTCCTGACAGTCACCGACGACGGCGGTACACAGCCGGCGACGGCACCAGTCGGGGCGGGCCTGGGCCTCGCCGGAATCCGTGAGCGGGCCGAACTGCTGGGTGGCGAGGCCGCCGCCGGGCCGGACCCAGACGGCGGGTTCACCGTGCAGGCGAGACTACCCATCGTCGCCGCGACCGACCCCGCGGCATCGGCATGAGCGATGCCACAGAGCCGATCAGGGTGCTGGTGGTCGACGACGAACAGTTGGTGCGGGCCGGGTTCCGCCTGTTGATCGACGCGACGCCCGATCTGGTCGCAGTGGGCGAAGCAGGCGACGGAGGTGAGGCCGTCCGCACCGCGCGACGACTGCGACCGGACGTGCTGGTGATGGACATCAGGATGCCGGGCATCGACGGCCTCGAAGCGACGCGACTGATCGCGCCGAGCGAGGACGCGCCGCGGATTCTCATCGTGACGACGTTCGACGACGACGAGTACGTGTTCGCGGCGCTCCGCGGCGGGGCCAGCGGCTTCCTCCTCAAAGACACGCCGCCCGAGGATATGCTGGACGCGATCCGCACCGTCGCACGAGGCGACGCCTTGCTCGCCCCGGCGATCACCCGGCGACTGATCACGGAGTTCGCCCGCATGCCGACGCCTCCTGTGCCGACGTCGGAAGCTCTCGGCACGCTCACCGACCGGGAGCGGGAAGTGTTCGAGTTGGTCGCCAACGGACTGTCGAACAGCGAGATCGCCGGGCGGCTCCACCTCGGGATCACGACCGTGAAGACCCACGTCGGACGACTGCTGACCAAACTCGACGTCCACGACCGGGTTCACCTTGTCATCTGCGCCTACGAGAGTGGAGTGGTCTCGCCGGGAAGATAGTCCGGGTCGGGGTGAAGGGCACCGCTGGACCGAAGACGGTGAGAGTAGTCGGAGTGGTCACGACGAGGTGCTTTCCGTCGGTCTTCGACAGTCGCGCGTCGTCGGTGGAGTCGTCGTCGGTGGGCGTGTGCGGGTAGTCGACTGACCACACCTGGCGGCCGGTCCTCGTGTCGAAGGACTGCAGCTCATCGTCGATGGTGCTGACCCACCGTGTGCCGTCGAGGAACATCTGCACCGGCATGGACTGGTAGTCCCGTTGCCACAACTGCTTACCCGTCGTGAGGTCGAGTCCGATCAGCGAGCCGGCCGGGTAGTCGTCCCGCATGTCGAGGATGACGGTGTCGTCGACGATCGCCGTCACCGCCGATTGAATGCCACTCAACGGGTCGCCGTCGGATCTCATCAGACGCTCGTCGCTCCACAGGCGTCGACCGCTGGAGGCGTCGTAGGCGATGTTGCCGACGAGGACGACGTCTTCACGCGCCGTGCCGACCAGCCGCGAGATGTAGGAGTGATTTCCGGCATCGGCGCCGCGCCCGACGACGGCGCCGTTCGCGTCGAGGATCTCGAACGTGCGGCGTTGCCGGTCGACGATCCTGATCTTGGTTCGGTCCGACCAGGTCCACAGATCGGGGTCGGACGGTGTCGACGGATCGGGGATCTGTGTTCCCGTATCGAGGGTGAAGGTCGCGGACTCGCCCGGCTTTGATCCGAACCCGAGTGTGGCGCGGGTGCCGGTCGAATCGACGTAGAGCGGCGGGTCGGGGTAGGTGACTCGGTAGGTAGCGGACCACGCGGAGTCGATATCGGTGGGTGTGCCGCGGTGGACGATCATCTCGCCGGGGCGGTTGCCTTTGACCGCGACGACGAACTCGGTGCCGCGACGGTCAACGGGAGTGACGCTGGTTATCTCGTTGGGCGTAGAGATCGGTGCGGTCACCGCGCCGTTGTCCAGGTCGATGTACCGAAGAGTCGAGCCGTCCGCCTCGTTGGAATCGCACGGGAGGTAACGGCCGCGAACGGTCGGCGTGCATGATGCGGGATAGTCGAGCTTCGCCCGCCATTTCGGTTGGCCGTTCACGACGTCGTAGCGGACGATCTCGCCCGGACCTGAGGGGTCTTCCGGGTCGGTGAGGTAGATAAGCGGATCGCCGTCGACGGTCGTCGTGTTGTACTGGTACGCCTCGAGGCCGACGGTCGCGAGATTCGTGCTCCACCACTGTGCCGGAGCAGAGTCGATCCCGTCCAACTCGTAGAACTTCGACATGTCGTTCCGGTCGACCGAGGTGTTCCCCGCCTGCGGTGTGCCGGTGACACCGGTGCTCGCGACGGCGAAGATCAGCGTGAGGGTCACGAGGCCCACGACTATCGCCATGATCGAAACGACCATGCCTGCCGAGGTGTTCGACGACTTCACTGCGCATCCTTCTGGAGAGTCTTCGCGTCAGTCGACGCCTCCGATTCGGCACATTATGCGGTGAACCGGGCCGGTCGGTCATTCGCTCGACTGGTGCCACTCGAGATGACGCACATCACGTCTGAGCGTGAACTTTAGCGGAACAGACTCAACCCTGTTCGGGTTGAACTAACTGAACGGCAAACATGAGCCGTATAGACTAAGGTTCGGAAACAGGTTCCGGGCTCCGATCAACGGAAAGGCAACCCAGTGGACAGCTTCACTCCCACGACCAAGACGCAGGCTGCGCTGCAGGCTGCTGTCCAGGACGCAGCCGCCTCGGGCAACCCCGATGCGCGGCCCGCACACATCCTCGCTGCGCTTCTCGAGCAGAGCGACGGCATCGCATCGCCGCTACTCAAGGCGGTCGGCGTCGACCCCGTGCACATGCGCTCGGAGGCGAACGCTCTCGTTGGCCGTGCGCCGACGGTGGCCAGTAACAGCGGTCAGCCGACGCTCTCGCGTGAGGCGATCGCCGCGATCACCGCTGCGCAGAATCTCGCGACCGAGATGGGTGACGACTACGTCTCCACCGAGCATCTAATGGTCGGCCTCGCCACGGGCGACTCCGACGTCGCACGACTCCTCACCGGCGCGGGCGCCTCCCCGGAGGCTCTGCGCGAGGCGTTCGTGTCCGTGCGCGGTACCGGTCGCGTCACCAGCGAGGACCCCGAGTCGACCTATCAGGCACTCGAGAAGTACTCGACCGACCTCACCCAGCGCGCCCGTGCGGGCGAACTCGACCCGGTGATCGGCCGCGACAGCGAGATCCGTCGCGTCGTGCAGGTCCTGTCCCGTCGCACCAAGAACAACCCGGTGCTCATCGGCGAACCTGGCGTTGGCAAGACGGCCATCGTCGAAGGCCTCGCCCAGCGGGTGATCGCAGGAGACGTCCCCGAGTCACTGCGCGGCAAGAGTGTCATCTCGCTCGACCTCGGCTCGATGGTCGCGGGCGCCAAGTACCGCGGCGAATTCGAGGAACGACTCAAGGCCGTCCTCGACGAGATCAAGGGGTCCGACGGGCAGATCATCACGTTCATCGACGAGCTGCACACCATCGTCGGCGCCGGCGCGACCGGCGAGTCGGCGATGGACGCGGGCAACATGATCAAGCCGATGCTCGCCCGTGGCGAACTGCGGTTGGTCGGAGCGACGACGCTTGAGGAGTACCGGCAGTACATCGAGAAGGACGCCGCGCTGGAACGGCGCTTCCAGCAGGTCTACGTCGGCGAACCGTCCGTGGAGGACACCATAGGCATCCTGCGCGGACTCAAGGACCGGTACGAGGTGCACCACGGCGTGCGCATCACCGACTCCGCGCTCGTGTCCGCGGCTACCCTCTCGGACCGCTACATCACCTCGCGCTTCCTGCCGGACAAGGCCATCGACCTCGTCGACGAGGCCGCGTCGCGCCTGCGCATGGAGATCGACTCGCGTCCGGTCGAGATCGACGAAGTCGAACGGGTGGTCCGACGCCTCGAAGTGGAAGAAGTCGCTCTGGAGAAGGAGACCGACGCCGCGTCGAAGGATCGCCTGGAGAAGCTGCGCGGCGAACTCGCCGACCACCGCGAGAAGCTCAACGAGCTGCTCGCGCGCTGGCAGAGCGAGAAGACCGCGATCGACGCCGTCCGCGACGTCAAGGAGCAGCTCGAACGGCTCCGCGGCGAAGCAGACCGTGCCGAACGCGACGGTGACCTGGGACAGGCCGCCGAACTGCGGTACGGGCGGATCCCCGGGCTCGAGAAGGAACTCGAGGCTGCGATCGAGAAATCCGGGGGAGACCCCGACCAGGACGTGATGCTGCAGGAGGAAGTCGGACCCGACGACGTCGCCGAAGTGGTGTCGGCGTGGACCGGTGTTCCTGCGGGCAAGATGCTCGAAGGCGAGACCGCCAAACTGCTGCGCATGGAGGACGAACTCGGTCGCCGCGTGATCGGGCAGAAGGCCGCGGTGGGAGCGGTGTCGGACGCGGTTCGTCGAGCACGCGCAGGCGTCGCCGACCCGAACCGTCCGCTCGGCTCATTCCTGTTCCTCGGCCCGACCGGCGTCGGCAAGACGGAGCTGGCCAAGGCTCTCGGCGAGTTCCTGTTCGACGACGAACGCGCTCTCATCCGCATCGACATGAGCGAGTACGGCGAGAAGCACAGCGTCGCCCGACTCGTCGGCGCCCCTCCCGGGTACGTCGGTTACGAGTCCGGCGGGCAGCTGACCGAAGCCGTCCGTCGTCGCCCGTACTCGGTGGTCCTGTTCGACGAGGTCGAGAAGGCGCACCCGGACGTGTTCGACGTGCTGCTCCAGGTTCTCGACGAAGGTCGGCTGACCGACGGTCAGGGACGCACGGTGGACTTCCGCAACACCATCCTCATCCTGACGTCCAACCTGGGTGCAGGCGGCGACAAGGACACAGTGATGGCGGCCGTCCGCGCGGCGTTCAAACCCGAGTTCATCAACCGTCTCGACGACGTCGTGATCTTCGACGCGTTGAGCCCGGAAGAACTCGAGTCGATCGTCGACATCCAGCTCGGCCAACTCGACAAGCGTCTGGCCCAGCGGCGACTGAGCCTCGAAGTGACGCCGAAGGCCAAGGAATGGCTGGCCGAACGTGGCTTCGACCCGCTGTACGGTGCGCGCCCGCTGCGCCGCCTCATCCAGCAGGCCATCGGCGACCAACTCGCCAAGGCACTGCTCGCAGGCGACATCCGTGACGGCGACGTGGTCCCGGTCAACGTCAGCGGCGACGGCGAATCACTCGTCATCGGCTGACCTGCCGCACCGACCGAAGGTCCCGCCCCCGAGAAGGGGAGCGGGACCTTTCGCGTCAGTGATCCCGCGAAACCTACACCGATCCCGCGAAACCTACACCGCTCACGCCGGACATCGAGTGATAGACCGATGTTCGCCCCACACGGTGTAGGTTTCGAGCGCTGAGCCGTCGCGAGCCGCGGATCCGCCGATCTGACGGTCCGTGTGTCGCACCGCACAGGGCCTCGTTCGCGGCCGCGTCAACGCGATCTGCGGAGACATTGCAAGATAGAAGAAACCCGAGACTTCTATCGATGGAGACACACATGGCTGACCAAGCGACCGCACGCGCTCAGATCGGAGTCACCGGACTCGCCGTCATGGGCTCGAACATCGCCCGCAACTTCGCCCGCAACGGCTACACCGTCGCACTGCACAACCGCAGCATCGGAAAGACCGACGCCCTGATCGCCGAGCACGGCGGCGACGGCGAGTTCGTCCGGACCGAGACCATGACCGAGTTCGTCGCCGCTCTGGAACGTCCGCGTCGCGTGTTGATCATGGTGCAGGCCGGCGCCGCGACCGACTCGGTGATCGAAGACCTCGCGAACCTGATGGAGCCGGGCGACATCATCATCGACGGCGGCAACTCGCTGTACACCGACACCATCCGTCGCGAGAAGGCGATGAGCGATCGCGGCCTCAACTTCGTCGGTGCGGGCATCTCGGGCGGCGAAGAAGGGGCACTCAACGGCCCGTCGATCATGCCGGGCGGACCCGCAGAATCGTATGAGTCGCTCGGTCCGATGCTCGAGTCGATCGCCGCACAGGTCGACGGTGAACCGTGCTGCACCCACATCGGCGCCGACGGCTCCGGGCACTTCGTCAAGATGGTGCACAACGGCATCGAGTACGCCGACATGCAGCTCATCGGCGAAGCTTACGACCTGATGCGCAAGGCCCTCGACCTCCCGGTCGCCGATATCGCGGGTGTGTACCGCCAATGGAACACCGGCGACCTCGACTCGTACCTGATCGAGATCACCGCCGAGGTCCTCGCACAGGTCGACGCCGCGACCGGCAAGCCGCTCGTCGACGTGATCGTCGACGCCGCAGGCCAGAAGGGTACCGGCCGGTGGACGGTCAAGTCGGCGCTCGACCTGGGTATCCCGGTGACCGGTATCGGCGAGGCCGTCTTCGCGCGCGCCCTGTCGAGCGCGGGAGACCAGCGCAAGCAGGCGCAGGGTCTGGCGTCGGGTGCACTCGCCGCGGCCCCGACCGACAAGGACGCGTTCGTCGACGACATCAAGAACGCCCTGTACGCGTCGAAGGTCGTCGCCTACGCGCAGGGCTTCGATCAGATCAAAGCGGGCAGCGTCGAGTACGGCTGGGACGTCAAGCCGGGCGACCTCGCCACGATCTGGCGCGGCGGCTGCATCATCCGTGCCAAGTTCCTCAACCGCATCCGCGAGGCGTACGCCGAGAACCCGGACCTGCCAAGCCTGCTCCTGGCGCCGTACTTCCGTGACGCCGTCGAGAACGCCGTCGACAGCTGGCGGCGCGTCGTCTCCACCGCGACCCTGATGGGCATCCCCGTCCCGGCGTTCGCGTCGTCGCTCGCCTACTACGACGGTCTGCGCGCCGAGCGTCTACCGGCCGCGCTGATCCAGGGCCAGCGCGACTTCTTCGGCGCCCACACCTACCGTCGCACCGACAAGGACGGCTCGTTCCACACCCTGTGGAGCGGCGACCGCACCGAGATCGAAGCGTAAGCCGCACGACAGGGCCGGTCAGCCGCACGATAGGGCCGGTCAGCCGCTCGGCAACGGTACGCTGCGAGCATGAGCACTGTCGGGGAGATCGCCGAAGCCAAATACGTCATGCTGACGACGTACCGGAAGACGGGCGAAGCCGTCGCGTCGCCGCTGTGGGCGGTGCGCGACGGATCCGACCTGGTCATGTGGACGGTTGCCGACTCGTGGAAGGTCAAGCGGCTGCGGAGCGACAACCGGGTGCTCGTCCAGAAGTGTGACGCTCGCGGAAGCAAGACGGTCGGCTCCCAAGTCGCGGGCGTGGGGGCGGTGTTCGACGACGCGACCCGTGCCGCCGACCTGATCGTCAAGAAGTACGGGATCGTCGGTCGGCTGACGATCCTCGGTTCGAGACTGCGACGGGGAGCGGCCGGGACGGTCGAGATCCGCGTGCACGACGTCGTCTGAACTACTTCCCGGACAGCAGGTCGACCGCGGCCCGCACATAGCTTTGTGCGGCGAACACCAACTCCGAGAGGCCGACGGACTCGTCGGGTTGGTGCGCCTGCGTGTTGATGTCGCCGGGGCCGAGTACGACCGTCGGGACGCCGATCGCGGTGCTGACGAAACCGCCGTCGCAGGCCGCCGTCCACCCGCCGACGGGAGCGTCGAGCGCTGCGCGCGACGCGGCCGACACGAGTCGGTGGTCCGCGTCGGTCGCGAACCCGGGCAAGAACATCGTCGGGGTGACGTTCACATCGATCCCGTCGACGACGATCCCCGCGGCGTGGATGTCGGCGAGCAATCGTTCACCGATCTCGTGGACGTCCTCGCCGGGCATCAGACGGCGGTCCACGCCGAGTGAGCACGATGGTGCGACCACAGAGATGCCCTGCCCGCCTTCGATGGTTCCGACGTTCCAGGTGCCGAAACCGAGGAGAGCGTCCGGTGACGCCGCCAACCTCGCCTGGTCGGCGCGGATCACGTCGATGACGCCGGCCGCCGCGTCGATCGCGCTGACTCCGTCGCTGGGGCGTCCGGAGTGCGCGGCGCGGCCGGTCACCTCGATCTCGAAGTACGACGCCCCGCGGCATCCGCGGACCACCTCCATCCGGGTCGGCTCGGCGACGATGCAGCCGGCGAACTCGCCGACGCCGGTCGCCCGGTGAAGAAGCCCAGGGTTCGCGACGAGATGACGGACGCCGGTGCCGTGCTCCTCCTCGTCGACCGTCACGACCAGCCCGACCGGGCCCGACAGGTCGATTCCAAACTCGCCTGCCCGCGCCAACACCGACATCGCGGCGACCGCAGCGGCGATCCCGCCCTTCATGTCCGACGCGCCGCGTCCGATGATTCGGTCGCCGGCCCGGCGCGGGACGAACGGGTCCGCCGACCATCCCGGTCCCGGCGGGACGACGTCCGAGTGGCCGAGGAACATCAGCCCCGGCCCGGTGCCGCCGGTGCGTGCCGTCGCGAACAGGTTCGGACGTCCCGGAGCGGCCTCGATGACGTCGACATCGAACCCTGCGGCCCGGCATGCGGCGGCGAGCACCCTAACCGCCGACTCCTCGGTCCCGCCCGGATTGACACTCGGCTCGACGATCAAAGCGCAGGTCAACGCGTCGATTGCGCCGGAATCGACCGTCTCGAGGAGCTGGTCGAGGCGCTCGTCGCGTCGTACGGTCATCGGATTCCTTTCGGCGGCGTTCGAGTCGGGCATGGTTCGCGGGGCGTTCGATAGTAGGCTATCGCTGATGACCATTGTCTATTTCGTGATTGCGGCGCTCGCACTGGCCGGTGCGGCGGTGCTCCTGTGGCTCGACCGGAACCGGTCGGAGCAGGTCCACCACCAGCGGGCTGTGTGGGGCGAGACGCACTCCTTCAAGTTCCGCGACAGCGACAGCAAGCTGCGCACCGTCTTCAAACGTGCCGCCATGGACGCACCCGAGCACGTTGAGGCGCGCGACGTGGCCTACGGCGTCTACGAGGGCGCCGAAGCGGTCGTGTTCGATCTGGAGGAGACCGCGACCGTGGTCGCCGTCCGACGTCCGGCGGCCTCGTCGGTCACCGTCGACCTCCGGTACGAAGACGTCCTGGCGCCCGCCGAAGACGACGTCGACCTCCTCGGCGCGATGGGGGCACGCGTCATGTTCGCGAGCAATCTCGACGCAGCCCGTCGCATCTGCGACCGCCGCATGGTGACGCTCGCGACTGAGGCGCCCGCGTACCTCGAGATCCTGTGGAACGAAGGCAACTGGGTCCTCGGGTCGATGCCGATCACCACCGACTCCGAGCGGCTCGACGTCGCACTCGACTCGGTGCGTCGCTTCGCCGACCTGCTGCGCGTGCTGCCGCCCGTGACCGACCCGCAGGACTCGCCGGACCCGCGTGACCCGCACGGTCCGATCCGTGAAGAACTCGCGGACGAGAAGACCGAGTCGCTGCGTGACAAGGAACGTCGACGTCGGGCCGAAGCCGCGCGTGCCGCGGAGCCGGGCCACGAGTCGCTGCTCGACAAGACGCCGCGCCCCGCGGCCCGTCCGGCCGCCCGGCCCGCTCCGCTCGGTGACGAGCCGTCCCGCGTGGAGCCGATCCGCCGTCCCGCACCGCCGACCGAGGCATTCGACTCGCCGGACCCGACGCGTCCGGCGCCTGCGCCGCGCACACCGCGGGTGCCGCCGCCGAACCTGCCTCCCCTGAACGACCCGCGCAATCGCTGACGCCCCGCGTCGCACTGGATGAAGGACACCGATGTCGGACGCTGCTGACCGCGCACGCCTGGCCGAACTCGTCACCGAACTGGCCGTCGTTCACGGCAAGGTGACGCTGTCGTCCGGCAAGGAAGCCGACTACTACGTCGACCTGCGCCGAGCCACTCTGCACCATGAGGCCAGTCGGCTGATCGGCAAGCTGATGCGCGAGATGACCGCCGACTGGGACTACACGTCCGTCGGCGGCCTCACACTCGGAGCCGACCCCGTCGCCACATCGATCATGCACGCCGACGGCCCCGCGGTCGACGCGTTCGTGGTCCGCAAGGCCGCCAAGGCGCACGGTATGCAACGCCGGATCGAAGGCCCGGACATCACCGGCCGGAAGGTGCTCGTCGTCGAAGACACCTCGACCACCGGGGCTTCGCCGTCGCAGGCGGTCGAGGCCGCGCGCGAGGCGGGTGCGGAAGTTGTCGGCGTCGCGACCGTCGTCGACCGCGCGACCGGTGCGGACGAGGTCATCGGAGCGCTCGGCGTGCCGTACCGTTCGCTGCTCGACCTGGCCGATCTCGGCCTTGCCTGACTCTGATCCGCTGACCTCGGACGCGGCCGGCCCCACCGAGTGGGCGACCGGCGTCGGTCCGGCGGTCGGCGTCGGGCCGTGGGCGGACGAACACCCCGATCGACGTCCGGACGATCCTCGTCTCGACCCGGTCCTGGTAGCCGACGGCGACCGCCGGAACGTGGTCGACGAGTACCGATACTTCTCGCGCGAAGCGATCATCGCCGATCTGGACACTCGACGCCACGACTTCCACGTAGCAATCGAAAACTGGGCGCACGACGCGAACATCGGCACCGTCGTCCGGACCGCGAACGCGTTCCTCGCCGCCGAAGTCCACATCGTCGGACGCCGCCGCTGGAACCGTCGTGGCGCGATGGTCACCGACAGGTACCAGCACCTGCGTCACCACGAGAGCGTCGACGACCTCGTCGCGTGGGCACGCGACAACGATCTGGTGGTGGTCGCCGTCGACAACACCCCGGGCGCATCCCGACTGGAGACGGTGGAACTACCGCGCCGCTGCGTCCTGCTGTTCGGCCAGGAAGGCCCCGGCGTCAGTGAACTGGCGCAGGAGTCCGCGGCGCTGACCGTGTCGATCGCCCAGTTCGGGTCCACGCGCAGCATCAACGCGGGAGTGGCCGCCGGGATCGTCATGCACCGATGGATCGCGGCGCACGCCGACCTCGACACCGCCTGGTGACGTAGGTTTCCGCCAGGTCGACCAGATGTCGGGGAAGTACAGCTGGGCCGGAAACAAGTTACCGATGAGTAGTGATTTGCATCACAATCGGAACAGAAGGCTTCACAGTTTAAGTCGTGTGACTGATTATTGACGAGCGTGATGCCGCACGATCGATCGGGCAGAGGAGGTGGCGATCACATACGAACTTCAACTGGTCGTTGTCGGTGCGGACCACAGTCCGACGAGTCCGTCGACCATCGCGTCCGAGAACCCCTGCCACGACGTCGAGTCGGAGGCGCCGAGTTCGTTCCTTCTGCGTTCGAAGTCGGCGAACGTCGTGATCAGGATGTTCTGGGTCATGAGGTTGCGGACTTGGATGACCTCTTCGGCCAGGGCAGGCAGTACGCTGTACATGCCGTTCAGGGTCGCGATCAGGGGCTCCGACAGAGCGGCTTGTGTGTACAGAACGGGGGCGGTCGTCGGCGTGGTCGCCATCGCCATCCAGAACTGGCCGAAGTAACTCGGTCCGGTGCGCGTGCCGATGTACTTCAACTGAGGCTCGATGAGGCACCGCAGCCAATCCCGGAGGTCGGGTTCGGTGCCGATGGTGTCGAGTGTCCGCAACCGGATCGGATCGAGAATCTCTACGTGCAACTCCAGTAACGCGTTCAGAAGCTCTGTGCGCGTGCCGAAGTGGTATCCGACCGCATAGTTGTTCGCCTGGCCGGCAGCTTCGCTGATCTGACGGTTTGATACCGCGTCCAGACCTCGCTCGGCGAAGAGCTTCTCGGCCGCGGACAGCAGGCGGAGTCGCGTCTCGTCCGCTTTCGCGCTCCGATCGTTTTTCACTTGCGCGCTCTCATCGCAGTCAATTGTCCCTCATTGAAAGGCATTTTCCTCGCATGACCATCACACGTCGTACATTTCTCGCCGGAACGCTCGCGGCTGGAACCGCGGGCGCGGGTCTCGCGGTCAGTGGTCGGGCCAGCGCGGCGCCGAGTCGGGTGCGCACGCACGCATCCGACCACCGGGTGATCGTGGTCGGCTCCGGCTTCGGTGGCGCGATCACTGCGCTGCGACTGACACAGGCGGGTGTTCCGGTCTTGCTCCTCGAGCGCGGCCGCGAATGGAAGACCGGACCCAATGCGCGGACGTTCCCGAGTCCCACGAACCCCGATAAACGCATGTTGTGGCACAAGAGCGCACCGCAGCTATTCGGGCGACCGTTCTCGCCGGAGCCGTACGCAGGCCTCGTGGACGCGGTCGTTGGCGACAACATGACGGCGGTCACCGGGGCCTGCCTCGGTGGCGGAAGCCTTCTCTACCAAGGGATGTCGTTGGAGCCGGCGGAGGACGTATTCAACGAGTTCCTGCCAGAACGACTCGACTGGGCGCGGATGCACGCCACCTACTACCCGCGCGTGTGGAAGATGCTGCGGTTGGAGACGGCACCGGACTCGCTGATCCGCACGCCCGAATACAAGGCGGCACGGTTGTTCGCGTCGCAGGCACGCAAGGCGGGTCTGCCGGTGTCGAAGATCCCGATGCCCATCGACTGGCAGTACGCGCTCGACGAGATAGCGGGAAAGATGCGGCCGTCGTACACGGACGGATCCGGTGCGCTCGGCGTCAACAACGGCGGGAAGCACAGCGTCGACGTCACGTACATCAAACAGGCGCGGGCCACCGGGCTGCTGACCGTCGCGACTCTCCACGAGGTGTCGGATGTGACGCGTGCGAAGGACGGGCGGTGGCGACTGCAGGTGACCCAGACCGACGACAACGGCGACGCGGTCGCGCACAAGACGATGACCACCAAGACACTGGTGATGTCGGCGGGCAGCGTGCACACCACCAGGCTGCTGGTCCGGGCGCGGGACGCGGGCGGCGTCGACCTGCCAGACGGTGTCGGCGCCGGATGGGGAACTAACGCCGACCGCATCTATGTGTGGAGCAACCCCAACCTCGACTTCGGCGCCGTCCAGGGTGGCCCCGTTGTCTACGGCAGCCTGAACTGGGACAAGGTGGACTCCGCCCACACCGTCATCCAGGCGTCCATTCCGTCGTTCGGCGTGGACGCGCACAGCACCATGATGGTCGGCTATGGCGTCAGCCGCTCTCGCGGCGGACTGCGGTACGACGCGTCGACCGGCGACGCGCGACTTCACTGGCCAGCGGACGGCGACCAACGGATTCAGTGGGGTCACATTCATCCGACGGCGCTCAAGATCGCCGGGAAGGGGTCGGTGCTCACCGACTCCAACCGAATGCTCAACACCACCTGGCACCCTCTCGGCGGCGCCGCGATGGGCGCGGTGTGCGATCTGGAAGGACGCGTTCACGGACAGAAGGGCCTATACGTGATCGACGGTGCGCTGATCCCCGGCACGGCCGGAGCCTGCAATCCGTCGATGACCATTGCCGCTGTTGCCGAGCGTGCCCTGGACCGAATCGTCGCGAACGACGTCGGCTCGATCATCTGACCGGGGGCCCGCGCTCACTCAGCGGCGACGGCGTCTTCTTCTTCGTGGTTCTTGCCGTTGCGGCGGCGACGCAGCCATTCGAAGACCATCGGCAGCACGGAGACGAGGACGATCACGATGAAGATCGGCTCGATCAACTTCTGGACGATCTCGAACTGGCCGAGCCAGTAGCCGAGCAGCACGATGCCTGCGCCCCAGACGATGGCGCCGACGACGTTGTAGATCGTGAAGACTGCGAACTTCATGCGGGCGGCGCCCGCGACGATCGGGGCGAGCGTGCGCACGATCGGCACAAAACGGGCGAGGAAGATCATGATCGGGCCGTGCTTCTCGAAGAAGTGGTGCGCCTCGTCCAGGTATCGCTGCTTGAGGAAGCGCGCGTCCGGCTTGAACATCGATGTGCCGACGTAGCGGCCGATCCAGTAGCCGATCTGGCCGCCGATCATGCCCGCGATCGGAACACCGATCAGCAGCGGCCACAGTGTCAGGCCGGAGTCGGCGACCTTCTCGGCGTGCTCGCCGGTCTGGCTGCCCGCGGCGATGAGACCAGCGACGAACAGCAGCGAGTCGCCGGGGAGCACGGGGAACAGCACGCCCGATTCGATCAAGATGACGAGCAGCAGGCCCCAAAATGCGACGGGGCCGAAGTATCCGATCAAGTTGAACGGGTCCATGAAGCCGGGCATCAGCGCCACGGTCGAAGTGGTCTCGGCGAGAAGAGTGTCGATCACAGGCCCCAACCCTACCGGTGAAACCTTCCAGAATCCTTAAAGCACCCAGTGGTGGGGTATGGCTCCGTGCCGAACGTGACCTGGCAAACTGTGGTGGAACCCTTAACACACGTGGAGATCTCCACCGGCTCGACAGGACGTGAGTATGCCCATCGCAACACCCGAGAAGTATGCAGAGATGCTCGCCAAGGCGAAGAAGGAGGGCTACGCCTTCCCGGCCATCAACTGCACATCGTCGGAGACGATCAACGCAGCCATCAAGGGCTTCGCTGATGCCGGTAGCGACGGCATCATCCAGTTCTCCACCGGCGGAGCCGAGTTCGGTTCCGGGCTGGGAATCAAAGACATGGTGACCGGTGCGGTCGCGCTCGCCGAGTTCGCACACGTCGTCGCCGACAAGTACGACGTGTCGATCGCCCTGCACACCGACCACTGCCCGAAGGACAAGCTCGACGGATTCGTCCGCCCGCTCATCGAGATCTCGCGTGAGCGCGTCGCCAACGGCCAGAACCCGCTGTTCCAGTCGCACATGTGGGACGGTTCGGCTGTGCCGATCGACGAGAACCTGGAGATCGCCAAGGAACTGCTCGCCGCAGCCAAGGCCGCGAACATCATCCTCGAAGTCGAGATCGGCGTCGTCGGCGGCGAAGAGGACGGCGTCGAGAACGAGATCAACGAGAAGCTGTACACGTCGGTGGAAGACTTCGAGAAGACCGTCGACGCTCTCGGCACCGGCGAGAACGGCCACTACCTGCTGGCCGCGACCTTCGGCAACGTGCACGGCGTCTACAAGCCGGGAGGAGTCAAGCTCCGCCCCAGCGTCCTCAAGGACGGGCAGAACGCCGCCATCGCCAAGCTCGGTCTCGACGCCGCCGCGCAGCCGTTCGACTTCGTGTTCCACGGCGGGTCCGGCTCGCTCAAGAGCGAGATCGAAGAGGCCGTCAGCTACGGCGTCATCAAGATGAACGTCGACACCGACACCCAGTACGCGTTCACGCGCCCGGTGGCCGGCCACATGCTGAGCAACTACGACGGGGTGCTCAAGATCGACGGCGAAGTCGGCAACAAGAAGGTCTACGACCCGCGCAGCTACCTGAAGAAGGCTGAGGCCTCGATGACCGAGCGCGTCGTCGAAGCCTGCACCGATCTCGGGTCGTCGAACAAGACGATCGGTCGCTGACCGCCACCGACTGACGCAGAAGGGGCGCCCGAGAATCTCGGGCGCCCCTTCTGGTGTCTGTGTGCAGACGCCGGGCTCATACAGACTCCGGGCTCATACAGACTCCGGGCTCATACAGGCGCCGGGCTCAGTCGGCCCCAGCGGGTCAGTCGACCTTGGTGCAGACCTTCCAGTCGTCGCCGACCTTGTGCAAGGTGATCTGAGCGGGCATCTTCTTGCTCGAGTCGCTCGTGTTGTACATGTTGACGCCGGCGCGTGCGGTGTCCCCGTCGATCGCGACCGAGTCGACGTCATCGAACGTCATCAACTCGTTGCGGTTCTTCTGAGTCTCGTACGCCTTTGAGAAGTCCTCGTCGGACACCGTCGTGTAGTACTTGTTCTCCTCGCCGCACGTGATGTCGCGGAGCTTGGACAGGTCGCCGTCGGTCATCGCCTCCTGGTAAGTGGTGGCGACATCGGCGACCTCGGACTCCGGCGAGCTGCCCTTGAGTAGGTACCACGCGCCGACGGCGACGGCGGCGACCACGACGAGCACGGCGACGAGCGCTGCGACCACCTTGCCGCGGCCCTTCTTCTCGGCCGATGCTTCCGACGGCGCGATGACCTGCGGCGCCGCCTGTTGCTGCTGCTGCTGCTGCTGCGGTCGCGGCTTCTCTGGCGTCGGGGTGGGCGTGGCGGCCGCCATCTTCGCGGTCTCATCGTCCGACCCGGCGGGAGCTGGCTTCTGCGTGTCGATCTTCGTCGTGGCTGCTGCGGCGGCGGCTGCTGCGGCGGCGGGCACCGCGATCTGCTCGGTCGGGGTGGATCCGTCCGACTCCGCAGCCTCCCGGTCCGCAGCCTCCCCGTCCGCAGCACTGTCGTCCGCAGGGGGCTCGCCTGCCGCGTCGACGTCGACCGACTCTTCGACGACGGTGCTCGTCGCCGGAGCCTCGACTCGTTCATCGTCAGCGTCGTCGGCGTCACCCGCGACTGCGCTCGTCGGCTCGCCGACCACTGTCTCCTCGACCAATCCGGTCGACTCGTCAGCGGTATCGGTGCTCTCGGCTTCGGTGCTCTCCGCCTCTGGGGCGTCGGCTTCGGTGCTCTCGGCTTCGGTGCTCTCGGCTTCTGGGGCGTCCGCTTCTGGGTTGTCCGCTTCCAGGTTGTCACCGTCGGCCGTCTCGCCGCCGCTCGCTGCCGCGGCGGCAGCGACCTCGGTGGGAACCTTGAATGCGCGGGTCGGCGATTCCGAGTCGCCGCCCTTCGGTTCGGGAGCGTCGGAGTCGCCGAGCTTCACCACGGGCGTTGGGCCGTCGGCGGAAGCCGTCGAGTCGCCGGTCGAGGCGTCGTCGGCGGCCTGTTCGCGGCGTGCGCGGAAGGCTCCGACCACCTTGTCGAGGGCGGCGGACTTTTCGTTATCCGAATCAGGCATCTGGCTCTATCCTGTATCGCGTTGAAGTTGACGGTGCGCGAGGCGCGATGTCGAGACTATCTAATGACTGTGGCGTCGGCCTCCTCGGACAGCCCGGATGAATGATTGAATGGCCGAGTGACCTCATTCGGAGACCTTCTCGGACCGCAACCCACCCTCCTCACCGGAGACGACGAGGCAGAATCGGACCTCCTCAACGGTGCAGACCCGGCCACCGTCGCCGCCGGACACCCGACGGCATCCATTGCGTGGGCCTACCTCGCCGAAGCCGCCCTCGACGGCGAACCCGCCACCGCGGGCGTCGTCGCTGCCTACGCGTACGCGCGAACCGGCTACCACCGCGGCCTCGACCAGCTCCGACGCCACGGATGGAAGGGTTTCGGTCCCGTCCCGTGGAGCCATGAACAGAACCAGGGATTCCTCCGCTGCGTCGGGGCGCTGGCGCGCGCCGCCAAGGCCATCGGCGAAGAGGACGAATACCTGCGTTGCGTCGACCTGCTGAACGACAGCGACCCCCGCGCCCTCACCGAACTCGGCATCGACTGACACGAACGCGGCATGCGCTCCGCCCGCACGATCCGCGACGCCGGTTACGCAGGTGACCAGGCGTTGCGGACCATGCGGTCACGCCTCGCGGCCAAGATTCCCGGCTTCCTGCTGACTCGGCTCCGCCGACTCTGGTTGTCCCTCGTTCCGATCGTCCAATGCTCGATCGCGGCCGGTCTCGCCTGGTGGATCGCGGCCGACGTCGTGCACCACCATCAACCGTTCTTCGCTCCTATCGCAGCTGTCGTCTCCCTCGGTATCTCGCTCGCCAAGCGGTGGCGCCGATCCGTCGAACTCATCGGCGGCGTCATCATCGGGATCGTCGTCGGCGACGTCGGCATCTCGATCCTCGGCGGCGGCGGTTGGCAGATCACCGTCGTCGTGGCCATCGCCATGAGTATCGCGGTGTTCCTCGACCAAGGTCTGATGATGCCGATTCAGGCCTCGTCGTCAGCCGTCTTGATCGCCACCCTCATCTCGCCGGGCGTCAGCAGTTTCGGTCGCGTGATCGACGCACTCATCGGCGGCATAGTCGGACTCGTCGTCGTCGCATTCGTACCTGTCAATCCGGCACGACGTGCCAGACGCGATGCCGCACACATCCTCGCCACGCTCCGGGACCTGTCCGCCGATCTCGCGGACGCGCTCCGACGGCAGGACGAGGACGGCATCTACCGTGTTCTGGCCGCGGCGCGGGGAACGCAGGGATCCATCGACTCGCTCCGCGCCGACGTCACCGCAGGCCGCGAAGTCAGCAGGCTCTCGCCGGTGCACTGGTCGTCGCGTAAACGCATCCAACGCATCGGTGCGACGGCCGACCCCATCGATAACGCGGTCCGCAACTTCCGGGTGATCTGTCGGCGCGCCCTCGGCGTCACACAACGCGGCGTCGCCGTCGAGTCGGAGATCGTCGACCTAGTCGGCGACCTCCAGGTCGGCTTCGAGACTCTCCGCGAAATGATGATGGCCGAACCCGGAGGCTCTCCCGACCAGGCCGACGCCTCTCGCGTCCTGCGTTCGATCGTCCGCAAGGCGCGAACATCGCTCGCCGACAGCGTGGAGGACCTGTCCGAAGCCGCCATGCTCGCCGAACTGCGGTCGTTGCTCGTCGACATGCTGATGATCGCAGGCCTCAAACGGTCGTCGGCGCTCGCGCAGTTGCACCGGAACCGGTGACCACATCCGCTCGGAGCCCGTGGCCACCGCCGCCTTGACATATTCGTCAACACGCATATATTGAGGTCATGGGTAGCGAACACGGCCACGACGGGCACAGTCACGGTCCCAGCGCAGCCGATGTCGCATCGGGTGCGCCCCACAGGCGGATCTGGCCGCTGGCGACGTCGGTAGGCATCATCGGCGGCTTCTTCGTCGTCGAACTGGTCGCGGGGCTCGTCTTCGGGTCACTCGCGCTGGTCGCCGACGCAGGGCACATGCTGACCGACGTCGTCGCCCTCACCATGGGGCTCTCGGCACTGCTCCTCGCGCGGCACGGTCGGATCACCGACGGTCGCAGCTTCGGCTGGTACCGCGCCGAAGTGTTCACCGCTGTCGTCAACGCAGTCCTGCTCATCGGTGTCGGCGCGTTCGTCCTCGTTGAAGCGATCAGGCGGATCGGTTCGTCACCGGAGGTCCCCGGCGGGCCGATGATCATCGTCGCGACGCTCGGCCTGGTCGCCAACATCGTCGTGATGCTGCTGCTCCGCGCCGACGCGGAGGGATCGATCGCCGTCCGCGGCGCCTACCTGGAGGTCCTCGCCGATGCGGTCGGCAGTGTAGGCGTACTCGTCGCGGGCGTCGTAGCGCTCACCACCGGTTGGGGCTACGCCGATCTCATCGTCGCTGTCCTCATCGCGCTCTGGGTGGTTCCGCGTGCCCTGCGACTGGCTCGCGACGCGCTGCAGATCCTCAACCAGCAGGCGCCGTCGCATATCGACCTCGCCGGTCTGCGCGCCCGTCTGGCCGACGTTCCCGGCGTCGACGACGTCCACGACCTCCACGTCTGGTCGGTCACCACCGGCATGGACGTCGTGACCGTGCACCTCACCGCGCACGGCGACCACACCCGCGTCCTGGCCGACGCACGCGCTGTGCTCGACGCGCAGGGACTCGAACACGCCACCGTGCAGATCGAGTCGTCTGGCAGCCGAGCCGCGTGCAGTGGCGAACTCACCTGGTGACAGCGGGTTCCTAGTGCCTCGTATCGCTAATTCCTTAATGGTTGGCAGCGCCCCGCTGCACATCTGGCGGCGTTGTCGTCGGTCGCGATACCTACCGGTATCCCTTCCTCCTCCGCCTTGCCAGCTGCACAGCGGAACACCACCAACCGTCGAGGAATTAACGACACGCGACACTAGAGCCAGAACGCGAACAGGTGCCACCCGTACGACACGAAGCTCGAGTCGACGCCGAACAGGCCCATCAGTCCTTCGATGAGATCGAAGAACGCCCGGTTGAGAGCTGGCAGCCACAGGACCACCAGAACGATGAGGAATCCGAACGGAGCGATCTTCTCCGCGGAGCGTCGGACGTCCCACGACAGGTACGGCTCGACCGCGTGGTAGCCGTCGAATCCCGGCACCGGAATCAGGTTGAGGATCAGGGCGGTGAACTGGAGGAACGCGAGCATCGCGAACGACGACCACAGGTTGACGTTCCCGAAGTCGTCCGCGACGGGCATCGCGGCCAGCACGATGCACAAGACGACGCCGATGATCAGGTTCGCGGCCGGGCCGGCCAACGCCACCTTCGTCCGCTGACTCTTGGTGAACGCGGCCTGGTTGACGAATACGGCTCCGCCCGGAAAGCCGATGCCGCCCAACGCGATGATCAGCAGCGGCAACGCGATCGACAGGCCCGGATGGGTGTACTTGAGCGGATTCAACGTCAGGTAGCCGCGCAGTTCCGCGCTGTGATCGCCGTACCGGAACGCGGTGAACGCGTGCGCGAACTCGTGCAGGCACAGCGAGATCACCCAGCCGGACAGGACCAGCAGGATCGCGCCGAGGGTCGCGGTCGCGGAGTCCTCGCGGCCCGACGAGACGAGCAATGCGACGCCTGCGCCGAAGGCGACGCACAGGCCGAGGAAGATGAGGCCGGGTCGCACGGACTTCAATGCGACCGTGGTCGGCGTCGTCGTCATCGTTCGACCGTGGTCGGCGTCATCGTCATCGTTCGACCGTGGTCGGCGTCATCTTCATCGTCACGGCCCGACCAGTTTCCAGTCGATGTGGTGCCGGTAGAACGTCGATCGTTTGACGAGACGTTCGGTCACCACGCCTTCGCGTTCGACGACGAGATTGCTGCCGCCGGTCTGCACTGCGCGGCCGGTCTTCCAGCCGCCCGGCAGCCATCGTGCGACTCGTCCGCGCACGCCGGGCTCTTCCGGGAGCGGTTCGATCTCCACCGCGTCGACTTCGCCGTCGAATAGTCGGTCCGAGTCGACGTACGCCTCGCCGTGGAGTTTCTCGCCGTCGGCGCCCAGATGGCGGGCCCGGCCGACGAGGACCGTGGCTGCATCGTCGCGGATCAGCGGCAGGCTCTGCGCGACGCCCGACTCGGCCATCGCCATCGCGTGGGCGCCGTACTTGAGCTTGTAGACCTTCGTCGCGGGCGTCTCATACGGTGCGACGTAAGCGATTTCGACGTCGAGCCGATCCTGCTTCATGATCGCGGCGACGATGTCGGAGAGGAAGACGTCGGGCTCGACCCCGGATTCGGCGGCATCCGGGGGAGCGACGATCACCCGCGTCAGGTCGGGGTCTTCGAGGGCCTGTTCGACGAGAACCGCAGGCGTCGGGCCGTCTGCGGCGCCCGTCGTCGGGGCGAGAAGAGTAGATGACACGGCTACCAGAGTAACGGCGTGGCGCGTGTCGACTGCGGACTCGGGGTCTGACGGCACGTCCGGACCCAGTAGGGTGTACCCGAACAGGAGGAGCACCGAACTATGGCTGCGATTGTGCTGATCGGCGCCCAGTGGGGCGACGAAGGCAAAGGTAAAGCGACTGATCTACTCGGCGGAAAGCTGCAGTGGGTGGTCCGCTACCAGGGTGGGAACAACGCCGGACACACGGTTGTGCTGCCGAACGGGGAGACGTTCGCGCTCCACCTGATCCCGTCCGGCATTCTGACGCCCGGCGTCAACAACGTGATCGCCAACGGCGTCGTCGTCGACCCGAGCGTTCTCCTCAACGAACTTCACGGGCTCGAGGAGCGAGACGTCGACACGTCGCGGCTGTTGCTGTCGGCCGATGCTCACCTGCTGATGCCGTACCACGTCGCCATCGACAAGGTGACCGAGCGTTTCCTGGGCAACAGCAAGATCGGCACCACCGGCCGCGGCATCGGCCCCTGCTACCAGGACAAGATCGCGCGCGTCGGCGTACGCGTCGCCGACGTCCTCGACGAGAAGATTCTCGCTCAGAAGGTCGAAGCGGCCCTCGAAGTGAAGAATCAGATCCTCACCAAGATCTACAACCGCAAGGGTCTCGACGTGGCCGAGGTCGTCGACGAGACGCTCGAACTCGCTGAAGGATTCAAACACCGCATCGCCGACACGCGGCTGTTGCTCAACCAGGCGCTCGAGCGCGGCGAGACGATCCTTCTCGAAGGTTCGCAGGGCACGCTGCTCGACGTCGACCACGGCACCTACCCGTACGTGACGTCGTCCAACCCGACGGCGGGCGGCGCGGCGGTCGGCGCGGGCATCGGCCCCGGCCGGATCGACACCGTCTTGGGCATCCTCAAGGCGTACACGACGCGCGTCGGCGCGGGTCCGTTCCCGACCGAGCTGTTCGACGAGTGGGGCGAGTTCCTCGCCAAGACCGGAGGAGAGGTCGGCGTCACCACGGGGCGGGCACGTCGGTGTGGTTGGTTCGATGCGGTGGTCGCACGCTACGCGACACGCGTCAACGGAATCACCGACTACTTCCTCACCAAACTCGACGTGCTGTCGAGTCTGGAGACGGTCCCGATCTGCGTCGCGTACGAGGTCGACGGCGAGCGCGTCGACGACATGCCGATGACCCAGACCGGCTTCCACCACGCGAAGCCGATCTACGAGGAGATGCCCGGCTGGTGGGAGGACATCTCCGGCTGCCGCACCTTCGAGGACCTGCCCGTCAACGCCCAGAACTACATTCTCCGACTCGAAGAACTGTCCGGCGCGCACATGTCGTGCATCGGCGTCGGACCGGGGCGCGATCAGACGATCGTGCGCCGCGAGATCGTCTGACCGAGGACGTCGCAGGTGTGGCGGCCGAACTTCAACCGTGACTACGGTTCCACCCTGCTCGGTTCCGCCGACCAGTCCGCTCGGCTCGTCCGAGTCCGCGTCCAGTCGATCCTCACGGTCGCCGTCGTGTTGGCGAACCTCATCGGCATCATCATCGCCGTAGGCCTCGGCGCCGTCGGGATCCCAGAACCGTCCCTGCTGCGCAGCGACCTCGTCTACGTCAATTTCATCGGGGTGCCCGTCTACGTGGTGTGCGCGCTGATCGTCGGCGTCACCGTCGGCACTGCTTCGACGGTGAAAGCGGTTCGCTGGTCCATCGACGACGAGGTCCCGAGCCGTGAGGACGCCCGCCGCGCGAAGCGGGCACAACGACGTCTCGTCTGGCTGCAGGGAGCGCTGTGGGTCGGGGGCGCAGCCGTGCTCGGCCTCCTCTACGGGCTCGTTGACCCGTCGTTGATACCGAAGGTCGTGCTCATCACGTTGATGTGCGCGACGGTCGTCGTCGCGATCGCGGGCATCTACACCGAGATTCTGCTGCGCCCCGTGTGGGCCAGGATCATGCAGGCGGGTCTCGGGCTGAAGGGCAGTTCCGTCCGTTCGCGCGCGGTCAACTCCTGGATCATCGGTACCGGCATCCCGCTCACCGGCATCACCCTCGTCGTGCTGTTCGGTGTGCTCCGGCCGGAGACGAGCAAGGCCAACGTGCTGGTCGCGGTGACCGTGCTCGCCGTCGTCGCGGGTTTCGTGGGTTTCGGCTCCATCATGCTGTTCGTCTGGAGCATCACCGGTCCGCTGCGCAGTGTGCGCAACGCGATGACAGCGGTCCGGCACGGCGACGTCGGCACGGACGTCGACCTTCTCGTTTATGACGGTTCCGAACTCGGCGAACTCCAGTACGGGTTCAACACGATGGTCGGCGGGCTCCGCGAACAGGAGCGCATGCGCGATCTGTTCGGCAAGCACGTCGGTCGCGACGTCGCCGCCGCCGCACTGCGCCGCGACCCCGAACTGGGCGGCTCCGAGCGCGTGGTCGCGGTGGTGTTCGTCGACGTCATCGGCTCGACGACGATCGCCGAGAAGCGCTCGCCGACCGAAGTGGTCGCGCTGCTCAACCGGTTCTTCGCGGTGATCGTCGACGCGACCGAACGCAGTGGTGGACTGGTCAACAAGTTCGAGGGCGACGCGGTCCTGTCGATCTTCGGTGCGCCGGTCGACCTCGACGATTCGGCGTCGGCAGCGCTAGCCGCGGCCCGCGAGATCGCCGACGGTCTCGCCACCGACGTCCCCGAACTGTCCGCCGGGATCGGCGTCAGCTACGGCACAGTCGTCGCGGGCAACGTCGGAGCCGTCCAACGGTTCGAATACACGGTGATCGGCGACCCGGTGAACGAGAGCGCGCGGCTGTCCGAGGTCGCCAAGGACGATCCGCGGTATCCCGTCGCGTCACAGCGCGTGATCGACGCAGCGTCCGACGAGGAAGCGGCTCGGTGGACGCTGTGGCGTGAGGTGACGTTGCGCGGACGCACCGAACCAACCGTGGTCCATACGGCGCGGCCGCCGCTAGTGGACACGCGACCCTAATCCAGGCAGAACTCGTTGCCCTCGGGATCGGCCATGATGATGTGTCCCTGGCCGAGCGGGGGAGCGGGTTCCACGAGTTGAAGCCGTGACGCTCCGAGCGCGACGAGATGGTCGGCCCGAGTCGCCAGTGCGGCCATCCGTTCGTCGCCGACGAGACCGGGAGCGGCCCGCACGTCCAGATGGACACGGTTCTTCGTGACCTTCTCGTCGGGTACCTGCTGGAAGAACAGTCGCGGCCCGGCGCCGGTCGGATCTTCGGCCGCAGACCTCGAATTCCAGTGCTCGGCCGGCACATCGATCCGTGCGAGGAACTCGTCCCAGGCGGCGAACGGATCGTCGGGGTCGGGCTCCGTGCCGGGCGGGCCGGGGATCACGTAGCCGAGCACCTCACACCAGAATCGGGACAGTGCGCGCGGATCGTGCGCGTCGAACGTGATCTGAACGTCAACAGCCATGCGGTTCAGGGTAGGTCTCACGAATGGCGCGTGGACCGTATCGGTGTGTTCTGGGCCCGTAAGCTCGAGACCATGTCGTCAACGGTGATCGGTACCCCGCTGAGTCCCAGCGCGGTCAGAGTCCTCCTCCTCGGCTCCGGCGAGCTCGGGAAGGAGGTGGCGATCGCTCTGCAGCGGTTCGGTGTGGAAGTGATCGCGGTCGACCGGTACGCCGACGCGCCGGCCCACCAGGTCGCCCACCACGCCGAGGTGATCGATATGACCGACGCGCAGAAGGTGCGCGCGGTGATCGACAAGTACGAGCCGCATTACGTGCTGCCGGAGATCGAGGCGATCGCGACCGATGCGCTCGAAGACGTGGAACGCGACGGCATCGCCGAGGTGATCCCGAGTGCGAAGGCCGTGTCGGCGACGTTGAACCGTGAACGGATCCGCCGATTGGCAGACGAGGAGTTGGGGCTCCCGACGTCGCCCTACCTGTTCGCGGGATCGCTCGAGGAGATGCGCCGAGCCGTCGAGAGCATCGGCTACCCGTGCGTGGTGAAGCCCGTCATGTCGTCCTCGGGCAAGGGACAGAGCGTGCTGGAGGGGCCCGACGACGTCGACGCGGCGTGGGAGGCGGCCCGCACCGGCGCCCGCGTCAACAACGACCGGGTGATCATTGAGGGATTCGTCGACTTCGACTACGAGATCACGCTGCTCACCGTTCGCGCGGTGGATCCGGCGACGGGCAAGCTCGCGACCTACTTCTGCGATCCGATCGGGCACCGGCAGGTCTCCGGCGACTATGTGGAGAGCTGGCAGCCGCAACTGATGAGCGAGATCGCTTACGGCACAGCGCGTTCGGTGGCTGCTCGAATCGCAACGGCGATGGGTTCGGGCGTCCGTGAGCTCAGCGGGCGCGGCGTCTTCGGCGTCGAACTGTTCATCAAGGGCGACGAGGTGTACTTCTCCGAGGTGAGCCCGCGGCCGCACGACACCGGCCTGGTGACGTTGGCGTCGCAGCATCTGTCGGAGTTCGAGCTCCACGCCCGCGCCGTCCTCGGACTGCCGGTCGACACGGGGACCGTCGCGCCGGGGGCGTCCGCGGTGATCTACGGCAGGCACGACGCCGAAGGCATCAAGTTCGCGGGCGTCGCGCAGGCGTTGGCCGACCCCGCGGTGGACGTGCGACTGTTCGGCAAACCGGAGAGCTTCGCCCGACGACGGATGGGCGTCGCGGTCGCGACCGCACCGAACACCGACGTGGCGCGCCAGAAGGCGACCCGGGCAGCAGAGCTCGTGCAGCCGCTGCTGGCCGACGCCGACGAGCCGTCCGCGCCGACGACCGTCGGACCGGAGACGGTGCGGATCGCCAAACAGTCCCCGCCTCCTTCGGGGCCGTCTCCTTCAGGACCGCCTTCTTCCGGGCCGCCGCCTCCGGGACCCCCGCCTCCGGGAGCTCGACCTCCCGGGCATCCGCCTCGGCGCCCACAACCGGGACCGCCGCCTCCGCCCCCGGGTCGCCCCGGCCCGGGACCCGGACGCCCTGGGCCCGGCGGCCCGGGCGGCCCGCGCCCAGGATCCCCGCCGCCGCGTCCGCAGGCGCCGCCGCCCCCACGCTGAACGGTGTCGTCTATTCGTGCCGTAGAGCGAGCAGTCTGAGCATTTCCTGAACAATTCGGTAACAGCTGTGCGGCGAATCACCGATAGAGGAGTAAGGGTGGACGCAGAAGTCCATCAACGCGCTGTGGTTCGTGACGAGATTCGTGACGGATTGCGGCCTACTCGCTACAGGTGAAACGAAAGGTATTCGACATGAGGAAGACCCTGACACGTGCGGCGGCGAGCATCGCCGCAGTCGGCGCCATCGGTGCCGGCACCCTCGTCGCGGCCCCGCAGGCGCACGCCGCAGGCCCGGGCGATCTTCAGATCATCGGTGGCGTCAACTGCACCTTCAGCCCGTGGGGCCCCAACTGGTCCGACGGCCCGCAGTGGCAGATGCACCGCTGGATGGGCGTCAAGAACGTCGGCGGGTCCACCATGCACAAGGTGACCATCACCGAGTTCGGCGGCCCGACCAGGTGGGTTCCGGCCAACAAGGAGCGCAAGACCAAGTTCGGCGACCTGCAGGCCGGCCAGACCGCGGTCCTGTTCTCCACCAAGTGGAAGGGCTGCTGGCCGTCGTCCATCTCGGGCTACACCATCAGCGAGCAGGTGGAGAACCCGGTGAACAACGTCGGCTTCTGGCAGAACGTCCGCAAGGCGGAGCCGAAGGGCGGCGAGAACGGGAAGCAGGAGTTGGCGCCCACCAGCTAGCCGCTTAACCCCTGGAAACGAACAAACGCGGTAGTTCACTGTCACTATGTGGCAGTGAACTACCGCGTTTGTCCCAGACGATGCGGAAGCCGCGTGCGGCGTCTACTTCTGGAGTTTGTGCGGCTCTGCGGCGGCGAGCATGTCGTCGCGCTCGACGACCTTGATGCGCTCACGACCTGCCGCGGCGCCGAGGGCGCGCTCATGCTCGTCGAGGCGGTACCAGCCGTCCCACGTGGTGAACGGGACGCCGCGCTCTTCGAGGAGTGCGACGATCGCGTCCTCGCCCGGAGCCTCCGGGGTGTTGAGCGAGTCGGCCTTCATGTCTTCGAGGATGCATTCGACGGTCTCGTTCGCGTCGCCCTTGGTGTGGCCGATGAGGCCAACGGGGCCGCGCTTGATCCAGCCCGTCGTGTACAGGCCGGTCAGGTGGCTGCCGTCGTCGAAGACGCGGCCGGCCTCGTTCGGGATGACGCCGGCCTGATCGTCGAACGGGATGCCCGGCAAGTTGTCCGACAGGTAGCCGACGGCGCGGTAGATTGCCGAGACGTCCCACTCGCGGATCTTGCCGGTCGCCCGCACGTTGCCGGTGCCGTCGAGTTCGGTGCGCTCAGTGCGCATGCCCACGACCTTGCCGTCCTCGCCGAGGATCTCGACCGGATTCTCGAAGAAGTGCAGGAACAGCTTGTGGATCGCGCCCTGCTTCGGCTCGCGGATGGCGTAGTTCTCAATGATCGTCGCGACCTGGTCGGTGATCTTGCTGCTGCGGCGCGCGACGGCCGAGCCCTCGTCGTATTCGATGTCTTCGGGGTCGACGATGACCTCGATGTTCGGCGAGTGGTCGAGTTCCTTGAGTTCGAGCGGGGTGAACTTGGCCTGCGCCGGTCCGCGACGGCCGAACACGTGGACTTCGATGGCCTTGTTGGACTTGAGCCCCTCATAGACGTTGTCCGGGATCTCGGTCGGGAGCAGTTCGTCGCCGGTCTTGGCGAGGACGCGCGCGACGTCGAGCGCGACGTTGCCGACGCCGATCACGGCGACCTTCTCCTCATCCAGCGGCCACGTGCGCGAGAAGTCCGGGTGGCCGTCGTACCAGGCGACGAATTCGCCTGCGCCGTAGCTGCGTTCGAGATCGATGCCGGGGATCTTCATGCCGCGGTCATCGGTGGCTCCGGTGGAGAACACGACAGCGTCGTAATGCTTACGAAGGTCGTCCAGCGAGACGTCGGTGCCGTAGTCGATGTTGCCGAGCAGGCGGACCTGCGGCTTGTCGAGCACCTTGTGCAGTGCCGTGATGATGCCCTTGATGCGCGGGTGGTCCGGTGCGACGCCGTAGCGGATCAGGCCGAACGGCGCGGGCATGCGTTCGTAGAGGTCGATGCTCACGCCGCGCTCACTCGCGGTGTCCGACTTCATCAGGGCGTCCGCACAGTAGATGCCGGCCGGTCCGGCGCCGACGATCGCGACCCGCAACGGGCGGTTGGTGTCAGTCATGAGCTCGTGTTTCCTCAGCTGTATGGAACCTTGTCCCCTCTACGTTAAATCGTGCGCGAGCGGGACCAAAATCTGTTAGTGAGGTGAACCTCAGTAGCGTCGGGTCTGACCGAAACTATTGACGGGTGGCGGGGCGTGTGCCGTGATCGCGGCAGGGTAAGCGTGTTGCACACCATTCAGGGACAGGTCATAGACTCTGAAGACCATGAGCGCGAAGCGACCCGACGGCACAGCGCAGGACGACCTGCCTGACTCCGCACCCGAGCACCGATCGTGGCGAGCGGCGCTCCCGTTCATCATCGCGTTCGTCCTGATCATCATCGTCGTCGCGTGGATCGCGCTGTCGCACCTGATCCGACCGTCGGAGGAGCGGGTCAGCGAGGACACGAAGGTCCAGTACGTGGTCAACGACATGTACAGCGCCCGGAACTCGCTCAACTACGACCTGTACCGCGACTCGCAGTGCACCGCGAACATCAACGCCAAGGGTTTCCCGACCGCGGCGGAGTTCGCGGACACCAACCGCGGCCCGCTCGAGAAGGACGGAAAACTCGTCGTCCCCGAGATGGAGGTGGAGGTGACCGGCTCGCGTGCCGCGGTCACCGTCCACGTGCACCGCGAGAACACCGAGGACAAGAAGACGACGACCGACCTGATCGTCGTCAAGCAGGGTGACGACTGGAAGGTGTGCGCATCGTGAGCTATGCAGGCGACATCACGCCGCGCGACGCGTGGGAACGGTTGGCCGCCGATCCGAAGGCGGTGCTCGTCGACTGCCGGACACGCGCCGAGTGGAGCTTCGTCGGGGTGCCCGACGTGAGTTCGCTCGGCAAGCAGACGATATTCATCGAGTGGGTCGACTACCCGAACGGTGCGAGAAACCCGTCGTTCGTCGACGAACTTCGGGCGGCGGGGGTCGCCGACGACGACGAGGTCCTGTTCCTGTGCCGTTCCGGCCAACGATCCATCGGCGCCGCGGAAACGGCGACGGCCGCGGGGATCGTCGCGGCGTACAACGTCCTCGACGGTTTCGAAGGCGGCATCGACCCTTCCGGTCACCGTGGCTCCGTCGGATGGCGGGCCGAAGACCTTCCGTGGCGCCAGTCGTAGAGGAGCGTATGAACAGTGAGCAGTGAACTTCCAGAGTGGGAACTTCCAGAGTGGGCGTCTCCGGAGACCGTCGCAGTGCGTGGCGGCCTCATGCGTTCCGGCTTCTTCGAGACCTCCGAAGCCCTCTACTTGAACAGCGGGTACGTGTTCGACTCGGCGGAGGCCGCCGAACGCGCCTTCACCGGTGAAGACCAGCGCTTCGTCTACAGCCGGTACGGCAATCCGACGGTCGCGATGTTCCAGGAACGGCTCCGCCAGATCGAGGGCACGCAATCGTGCTTCGCCACGGCGAGCGGCATGTCGGCGGTGTTCATTGCCCTCGGTGCGCTCTTGAAGAAGGGATCGCGGCTGGTCGCCGCGCGCAGCCTGTTCGGTTCGTGCTTCGTCATCTGCAACGAGATCCTCCCGTCGTGGGGCGTCGAGACGGTGTTCGTCGACGGCGACGACCTCGCACAGTGGGATGCCGCGCTCGCCGAACCTGCCGACGCAGTGTTCTTCGAGACGCCGTCGAACCCGATGCAGTCGGTCGTCGACGTCCGGCAGGTGGCCGAGATGGCACACGCGGCAGGCGCGCAAGTGGTGCTCGACAACGTGTTCGCGACACCGCTCCTGCAGCGAGGACTCGAACTCGGCGCGGATGTGATCGTGTACTCGGGGACCAAGCACATCGACGGTCAGGGTCGCGTGATGGGCGGCGCGATCCTCGGCACCGAAGAGTACATCCAGGGCCCGGTTCGTGAACTGATGCGGCACACCGGGCCGGCGTTGAGCCCGTTCAACGCGTGGGTGATGCTCAAAGGGCTGGAGACCATGAAGGTGCGCCTCGACCAGTCGGTGTCGACGGCGCAGCGGATCGCCGAGTTCCTCGACGACGATGCGCGTGTCGCGAAGGCCATCTACCCGTTCCTGACCTCGCACCCGCAGTACGATCTCGCGAAGTCGCAGATGGCCGGCGGCGGCACCGTCATCACGTTCGAGCTGGCAGGAAGCCCGGGCACGTCGGGCAAGGAGCGCGCGTTCGAGGTTCTCAACGGCCTCCAACTGGTCGACATCTCGAACAACCTGGGTGACGCGAAGAGCCTGATCACGCATCCGGCGACCACCACGCACCGCGCGATGGGGCCGGAAGGTCGAGCCAGCATCGGTTTGACGGACTCGATGGTCCGCCTGTCGGTCGGCCTGGAAGCGGCGGACGACCTGATCCGCGATCTGGATACCGCGCTGGGCTGAACGCTCGCCCCCTGTCAGCGCACACCCCTGTCAGCGCACACCCAACGCGCCGAGCACCGTGCGGAACTTGGCCTCGGTCTCGGCCACCTCGGCGTCCGGATCCGAGCCCACGACGATGCCGCCGCCGGCCCACGTCGTGACACCGGTGTGGGCGGCATCGAGTTCGAGACAGCGGATCGACACCGTCCACTCGCCGTCGCCTGCCGCGTCGCACCACCCGACCGCGCCCGCATAGAAGTCGCGGCGGCCTTCGATCTCGGCGATCAGTGCGGTCGCGGCATCGCGCGGAGTGCCGCAGACGGCGGGCGTCGGTGACAGCAGTGCGGCGAGGTCGAGCGCGGTGACGGATTCGTCGGCGAGGACGCCCCGGATCGGTGTCGCCAGGTGCCACACGGCGGGCGTCGACTGGATCTGCGGCGCGTCCGTGACAGTGAGCTCAGAGCACAGCGGCGCCAACGCCGAGACAAGGGAGTCGACGACGAACGCGTGCTCGCGGAGATCTTTGTCGGATGCGCGCAGCGCGTCGACCGCGAGACGATCGGTGGCCGGATCGGCGCTGCGCGGCGCGGTGCCCGCGAACGGATGGCAGGTGACTACGCGGCCGGACCGTCGGACGAGCAGTTCAGGGCTCGCGCCGACGAGCCAGTGCCCGCGGCGTCCGAGCGCAGGATCGAGCGGGACCGCGAACGCCGTCGTCGTCGACGCGGTGGCGTCGGGAACGAAGCGGCCGAACAGGTCGACCGGGTCGAAAGGTGCGTCGAAGGTCAGCTCGTTGGTGCGGGCGAGGACGACCTTCGCGACGCGCGCGTCGTCGATCGCGGCGAGAGCGGTTCGCACCCGGTCGGCGTGCTCGTCGGCCGGAGTGAGCGCTGACGAGACGAGCCGAGGCGGCGGACCCGCCGTCGGGGCTGCGCGGGGGACGACGCCGAACGACTCGGGCGTGATCAACGCGGCGTCACCGGACGGATCGAAACCGAACGCTCCGGTCACCGCGGTCGCCGCACCGGATGCGAGAGCTTCGCGGGCGGCGTCCACCGTCGAGTACTCGCCGGTCCTGCCGCTTCCTCGCCGTGACGTGGTGGCGGACGCGAACAGAGAACTCGGAATCACTCAGCCAGGTTACTCGGCGGATCGCGACGGTCACGGCGCTCAGCAGGCTGCTGGACAGTGATGTCCGGCACGGGCGGGACAACTTGGGGAGGTGAGGCCGGGGCTTCGCCGGCGTAGCCGCCGAGACTGCCTGCCGCGTCTTGGGCACGGCCGACGGCTCCGTCGGACGACGACAGGGCGACCGACGCCGCAGCGGATTCGAGCGCGGCGACACCGTGCTCCACCTCGGCCAGCGGCTGCGCTCTCGCGGCCGCGGGAAGCGCCCAGATCGTCACCAGGCGCTGATCGAGTTCCTGCGCGGACACCATCAATCGGGCGCGGTCGTCGATCTGCGCGATGCCGGACGTGCCGATCGTCGCATCGAGCGCCGCCACCGCGTCCCGAATGCGCCGGTGCAGTCGGGCCTCCGGGTCGTGCGAGCCCGCCCACGATTTGGGGACAACGACACCGACGCCCCCGATCGCGGCGCCCGAAGGCGCCGACTTGGACGATCGGACCAACGCGAAGGCGAACGCGCCGCCGCCGAGTACGGCGAGCAGCACGATCACGAGCACGACGACCAGCAGGACGGTCATTGTCTTCCCCAGATCAGATAGGCGACCACACATATGACGATGAGCGCAGCGATCACCGCGGCCGCGATCTTCACCTTGCTCCACGGGCGCTCGCCCTGGACTTCGCCGGTGAGGCCGTTGACGAACACTTGGAACGGTTTCCCGTCGTAATTGACGGTGAGCAGCCACATCGGCAGCAGCAGGTACATGAACTGCAACAGCCCGTAGGTGGTGTTCTTGCTGCTGATGCGCTGGTGGTCGCCGCCGATGTCGCGCCGGATCGTTGTCTCGATCTGGCTGTCGATGCGGGGCCGCGCCTCGCGGGCGAACACGTCCTCCGGGTCGCGGTCGTACGTGCGGGACAGGTGGCCTGCGACGAATTCCGGCGAGTACGGGACCGCCGTCTGGATCGGCCACGGTTCCAGTTCTCGGATCCGCCCGCCGTCCATCCCGGTGTTGGACAGTTCCGGCAGATCGCGGATCGTGTTGCGGACGACGCCGGACGCCGGTCGCCAACGGATCCGCGTCTCCGTGCGACGGTTGTCACCGGAGCCGACGGTCACCGTGTAGGTGTCGCCGCGCTGGCCGTGATAGCCGGTCGTCGTGTCGGCGTCGTACGAGTAGTACGAGAGGTAGACGCTCGTGAACGATCCAAGGGTCCGATACTTCTTGAACTCGCGCGGCGCGAACCACCGGCTGTTGATCCACTTCTCGATCGCCTCACGTGCCTGCGGTTCGCCGACTCGCAGCGGGACGATCGCGTCGAGGGCGAAACGTTCCGGCGAGTCCTGGATGTCGTCGCGTTGGATGGGTGTCGCACAGTACGGGCACCGCGTCGCGGTGAGACTGCCGTTGAAGACTGTCCGGCCGCCGCACGACTGGCACACCACCTCGTGCTCGTCGCCGCCGACCGAGGCGAGCCCGACAGCGCCGGACGCGATCGACGCCATCGCCGTCTGCAAGTCGTGTTTGACGACGGTCGCCGAGGGATCGAGCTCGATGGGGTAGGCGCGACCGCACGAGCGACACGACAGGTCCTGTCGTTCGGGCGAGAACGCGAGCGGTGCACCACACGATCCGCACGGGTAGGTGCGGGTCTGTTCGGTGACGTGTTGCCGGGCACGGTCGGCGGCCTGCTGTGCGCGTGGCGGCGGAGCCTGCGGCGGCTGGGGCTCCTGCGGCGGTAGCGGGGGCGGTTGCGTCATGTCACTGAGCGGGCGGTGCGGGCGGAGTCGGTGGGGTGGGCGGCGTCTGCGGTGGCAGGGGTGGCGGGCCGGCCGGGGCGAAGAGCGGTGCGAGCGCCGGAACCTGGCCCGCCGGCGTCCACGCGGCCATGCCCTGGGCCCAGACGAGAGTGGTCGCGGTGATCGAACCGCGGAGTTGGTCGAGGGTGTACGGGCCCGCTGCCGCACCGTTCTGCTCGATGTGGAAAGCCTGCGCACTCGGGACCGGTGGAGGTCCCGACTGTTGTTGTTGCTGGTTGAACTGGTTGGCGAACTGGCCGGCCATGGCCAGACCCATACCCGCGCCCATCATGTCGCCCATCGCTCCGCCGCCCGGATTCTGGGCTGCGGCGAGCATCGAATCGGCGGCCTTGCCCTGTTGGTAACGATTGAGGTCGCCGACGTTGTTGAGGAACCCGCGTTCCTCCACGCCGCGGGCGACGCCGCGTGTCATGGCCTCGGTGATCTCGTCGGGCAGCGAGATGTTCATCGTCACCGAGTCGACGTGCAGACCGAACTCGTCGTCGACGCGGGTCTGCACGTAGTCGCGCAGCTGGTCGCTGAGCTCCACCTGCTTGCCCTGCAGGTCGATGGCTCCGACACCCGTCTCCAGGATCATGTCGGAGAACGCCGTCGAGATCACCCGACGCAGCAGTTCGGCGATCTCGTCGGCGTTGACCTGGCTGTCCGCGCCGATCACCTCGCGCAGGAAGATCGCCGGATCGGCGATGCGGATGACGCACAATCCGTTGGCGCGGACCTGCACCATGCCGAAGTCGGGGTCGCGCACCGTGATCGGGTTCGGGGTCCCCCAACGAAGGTCGGTGACCGGCCGCCGGTTGATGAAGTACACCTCGCTGCGGAACGGGCTGTCGAACCCGTGCTTCCACCCTTGGAGGGTGCTCATGATCGGCAGGTTCTCGGTGGTCAGCTCGTAGTGGCCGGGGGCGAATGTGTCGGCGAGCTTGCCGCGGTAGACGAACACCGCCTGCTGGCCTTCGCGCACGATCAACTGTGCGCCGTTCTTGATCTCGTTGTTGTAGCGCGGGAAACGCCACGCGAGTGTCGAGCGTGAGTCGTCGACCCATTCGATGATGTCGACGAGTTCTCCGCGCATCTTGTCGATGATGCCCATGATGTCTCCGTTCGGTCGGGGTCAGGTGGCTTTCGCCGCGGTGATCGCGTCGTCCGCCAGGAGCTTCTGCGTCAGGTCGGACGCGGTGGACTCCATCGTCGTCGACCGACCGAAGTCGATGCCGACGATCTGGAAGCAATAGGTGGTGTCGACGCGCGTCACCGCACTGTGACGGTAGGTCTGGACGCCGCCGTCGGTGTCCTGGTCGGTGTCCGGGCGCCACTCGCCTGCCGACAGATCACTGAGCGATGATCCGCAAGTGTCGGCGATACCGATCAGCGCATGGATGGGCTCGGCGGTGCCACCGTCGTCCATCGCGTCACCGTCGCGGTCGATCTGGGCGATGGTGCGGTCGTCGGTCGCCGGCACCAGCATCATCGACTTCGATCCGTCGAAGTCGCCCTGTTCGATCCGCCAGTCGGCTGGAACCTCGACGTCGACGCTCACGCCATGGTCGAGAGCGACGCTCTCGTGGTGGGGCCCGCTGGAGTCGTTTGAACTCCACGGCGCGGCGACGAGCAGGATGGTGCCGACCGCCGCGACAGCCACCACGCCGATCGCGGTGAGCACCAGGGGAGTCCGTGATTTGCGCGGCGGCAGAGGCGGGTACGCGAACTGCCCGTACTGCTGATATGGCGGCTGGGGCGGAAGCTGGGGCGGAAGCTGCGGCCGGGGTGGAAACTGTTGTGGTGGAACAGATCCGGGACGACCCTGGGGTGGACCGTACTGTGACGGACCGTATTGGGGTGGACCGTACTGGGGCGGACCTGGTCGTGGAGTGTTCGGGCCCCAGGGGTTCGTCACGGCTCGGCCTTCCCCATTGGATCGGACGCAGTCGGACGACGGCGTTACGGTTCATTTTCCGACTCTATCCGCCAGATGTGACCGCCGGGACCTTCCGCCCGCCGATCGAATGACGAATATTGCGCGCACGGTGCGTTTAACTATCGCCGGATCGACGGGGACAGGGGATCGTTGTCCACGGGTCACGAGTGCCAGCGACAAGCCCCGGCTCGCTGGACAGCAACCCTCCGCCACGGTGGGGTGCTCCGGGTGACGACCCGGCCCGCGTCGACCGGCACGGGCAAGTGTGGAATCTCTAGGAGTCTCGTCATGACCGCTGTCCTCGACGCCCGCGTGTGCCGTCCCGCCCGAATTCGTGCCCTTGCCCCGGTGGTGGGTGCAGACGCGACTGCGCCCATCACCGGATCGGCATCGCCGGTCACATACGCCAACCTCGACTATGCGGCGTCGGCGCCCGCGTTGACCTCGGTCGCCGATCGATTGGCAGGCGCGCTCGCCGAGTACGCGAGCGTCCATCGCGGCGCCGGGCACCTGTCGCAGGTCACGACCGCCCGCTACGAGCAGGCCCGGGAGACTGTTCGGTCGTTCGTGGGCGCCCGCGCGGACGACACGGTGGTCTTCACGCGCAACACCACCGACTCGATCAACCTCGCCGCGTGCATCACACCCGGCGATGTGGTGGTCCTCGACATTGAGCATCACGCCAATCTGCTGCCGTGGACGCGGGCCGGGCTGGCGCGTGTGGTGTCGTCGCAGCCGACGATCGACGACACGATCTTCGCGCTCGACGCGGAATTAGCCAAGGCCCCCGCCGCGCTGTTGGCGGTGACGGCCGCGTCGAACGTGACCGGCGAAGTTCTGCCGATCGCGCGGCTCGCCGGACTCGCACACCGGCACGGTGCGCGGATCCTCGTCGACGGTGCTCAGCTCGTGCCGCATCGCGCCACGTCGATCGCGAGCTTCGGTGTCGACTACCTGGTGTTCTCCGGACACAAGCTGTACGCGCCGTTCGGTGCAGGCGTGCTCGTCGGGCGCTCGGACTGGCTCGACGCCGCCGAGCCGTACCTCGCGGGCGGCGGCGCGAGCGCGACCGTCGGGATAGACGACGTCGCCTGGCACACCGGCGCAGCGCGGCACGAGGCGGGATCGCCGAACGTGCTCGGCGCGGTGTCGATTGCGGCCGCCGCGCAAGCGTTGCGCGCCATCGGGTTCGAGCGCATCGGGCAGCACGAGGAGGCGCTGGTGCGTCGTCTCGATGACGGCCTCGCGGCGTTGCCGCACGTTCGTCCGCTCCGGATATTCGACGACGCGTACGGCCGCGTCGGCATCGCGAGCTTCGTCGTCGACGGGTACACACCGCGGCAGGTGGCCGAACATCTGAGCGGCGGCCACGGGATCGGTGTGCGCGACGGCAAGTTCTGCGCGCATCCGCTGCTCGCCAAGCTCGGGCACTCCGACGGCGCGGTGCGCGCCAGCTTCGGGGTCGGCACCGGGTCCGACGACATCGACCGTCTCCTCGCCGCCCTCGCCGAGCTTGGGTGACCGACAAGCCTGCGTTAGTTCGCGTGCCGTCGAAATTACCAGCACGTATTCGCCTCAGAATCCGGATCTGAGGCGAGTACTCACCGCATACGTGCTAGTGCCTCGTATCGCTAATTCCTTAATGGCTGGCAGCGCCCCGCTGCACATCTGGCGGCGTTGCCGTCGGTCGCGATACCTACCGGTATCCTTTCCTCCTCCGCCTTGCCAGCTGCACAGCGGAACACCACCAACCGTCGAGGAATTAACGACACGCGACACTAGTAATTTCGACCGCGATGATCAAGCGCTGTAGCGCTCGACGGCTGCCTGGGCGACCTTGGCCGCCTCGTCCTTGCCGACCCAGCCGCCCGGGGTCACGGTCTTGCCGGGCTCCAGATCCTTGTAGTGCTCGAAGAAGTGGGAGATCGCCTTCAGCTCGAACTCGTCGACGTCCCCGATGTCCTGGATGTGGTCCCAGCGCGGGTCGCCTGCCGGGACAGCGAGCAGTTTGTCGTCGCCGCCTGCCTCGTCAGTCATCGTGTACATGCCGACAATGCGGGCTTTCACGATGACGCCCGGGTAGACGGACTCGGGGAGAAGGACCATCGCGTCGAGCGGGTCACCGTCCTCACCGAGTGTGTGGTCGATGTAGCCGTAATCGGCTGGGTAACCCATCGACGTGTACAGGTAGCGATCCAGGTAGACCTTGCCGGTCTCGTGATCCAACTCGTACTTATTGCGTGCACCCTTGGGGATCTCGATGGTGACCTCGAACTCCATGCGTTCTCACTCCTTCTGGTCTGTGGGACTTCCGTGTCGTGGCCGTGGGGGTTACGACCGGCGCACGAACACGTGCGACGGCACACAACGATACTGTTAGTTCTGTTCCGTGCAGTCCCCAGACCGGAGGTTCCGTGGCCCAGTCGACACCACCGATGGTGGTTCCGCCCGCCCCGCAGCCGCCGAAGCGGCGTCGGCGCGGCCTGCGAATCGCCCTTCTCGTGATCCTCGTCCTGCTGCTCGCAGGCGGTGGAATCGCAGGCTGGTGGGCGTACACCCATCGTTCGGACCCGGTGCCGGACGGGACGCCCGCGCAGCCGTCGCCCGTCGCGGTGAAGCCGGTCATCGAACCGGTGTCGCCGAACGCCCCCGTCCCGACTGCCGCCGGTGTCCGAGCTCAACTCACGCAGCCGACGAAGGACGCCGCGCTGGGCGAGTTCACCGGTCAGGTGTCGGACCCGACGACCGGACGAGTCCTGTGGAAGCTCGGGGCGGACGAAGCGAGGACACCGGCGTCGAACGCGAAGATCTTGACCGCTGCCGCCGTCCTGCTGACGCTGCCGCACGACAAGACGATCACCACCAGGGTTGTTCTCGGGAACGATGGGCAGGCGATCATCGTAGGCGCGGGTGACCCGACGCTCGCGACGGCCGGCGAAGACGAACAGACCTTCTACACCGATCCCGCGCGGATCGCGGACCTCGCCGAGCAGATCCGCAAGTCGGGGCGCGAGGTCACCTCGGTCGCGTACGCGGTCCCGGGATTCGAAGGCCCCTCGATGGACCGGACCTGGGACAAGCGCGACGTTGCCGGCGGCGACATCGCGCCGCTGTCGTCGTTGATGGTCGACGCGGGCCGTCGCGACCCGCTCGACGAGTACTCGCCGCGGACCGACGACTCCGCAGCCGAAGCCGGTCGCGCGCTCGCCGACGCGTTGGGCGTGCACTCCGAGGTCGAGGAGGTCGACGCGCCGTCGTCCGCGCAGACCATCGCGTCCGTCGAGTCGGCGCCGTTGGTGATCCGGGTCGGCGACATGATGCGGTTCAGCGACAACGTGCTCGCCGAGATGCTGTCGGTGGAGCTCGCGGAGGCGACCGGACGCGAGCCGAGCCTGTCCGGCGGCGTCGACGCGGTCCTCGCCGCCTTGAGTAAAGCGGGCTTCGACGTCGACGACGTCACCCTGCGCGACACGTCAGGTCTGTCCTACGGCGACAAAGTGCCTGCCGCGGTGCTCGACCGAGTGATGTCGGCGACGGTTTCGGGCGACAATTCGCCGAAGCTGCGGTCCCTGCTCGACACCCTGCCTGTAGCGGGCGGGAGCGGCACTCTCGCCGACCGGTTCGACCCAAAGGACAACGCGGGCGCCGGATGGGTCAGGGCCAAGACAGGAACACTGACGGGCGTCACATCGTTGACGGGAGTAGTGCAGACCGTCGACGGCCGCGTGCTGTCGTTCGCGCTGATGTCCGGCGGCACGTCGCCGGAGGATGCGCGCCCCGCGATCGACCAGGTGGCGGGCGCTCTCCGCGAATGCGGCTGCCGTGGTTGACGACACCCCAGAGGTAGGAGCATCGATGGAGACCGTGACGACATCAGAGGACGTCGAGGCAGGGGATGTCGGGGAAGGGGACGTCGACGCGCGCGAATCGCTCCCCGTCGACATCGACTGGGCGACGGCGGCGTCCGTCGGCAAACGTGTCGCACGACCGGGGCCGCGGGTCACGAGGTACACGAGCGAACAGGCTCGCATCGAACTGATCGACGCCGCGGTCCGTGCCGAAGGCCCCGTCCGCGAAGTGACCGGACTCGCGGACGGACTGCGGGTGCCGAGCGCTCGCGTCGTCGACCGCGCGGGGTGGATCGACGCGGCCGCGCACTCGATGCCCGCGATGCTGACCGACAAAACCGAGCCTGCGACGGGCTGGTCGTCCAAGATCGCCGGGGCGCAGACCGGCGGCATGCTGGCCTTCCTGTCGAGTGCGATTCTCGGCCAGTACGACCCGTTCAGTCTCGACTCGGAGACGGAAGAACCCGGGGTGCTGCTGCTGGTGGCGCCCAACATCATCGGGGTGGAACGGCAGTTGCGGGTGGTGCCGTCGGATTTCCGCTACTGGGTGTGCCTGCACGAGGTGACCCACCGAGTCCAGTTCTCCGCCAATCCCTGGATCGCCGGTTACATGCGCGACAACGTCGCGGGTCTCGCCGACGGTGACGAGGACTCGGTGACGCAGCTGCTCACGCGTGTCACCGAAAGCCTGCGCAGCGGCAAACCGCGCGAGAAGGGCATGATCGGCGTCATGCAACTGCTGCAGTCGCCTGAGCAGTTCGCGGCGTTCGAGCGGATGCTGGTGCTCGGTACTCTGTTGGAAGGGCACGCCGACCACGTGATGGACGCGGTCGGACCGGCGCACGTCCCGACCGTCGACTCGATCCGCAAGGCCTTCGACGCGCGCCGCTCGGGGCCCAAGAATCCGCTTCAGCGACTCATCCGCGCGTTGATCGGCATGGACGCCAAGATCGCTCAGTACGTGCGCGGCAAGGCGTTCGTCGACGAAGTCGTCGAGACCGTCGGCATGGAGCGTTTCAACACGATCTGGACCTCCCCCGAGACGCTGCCGCTTGCGAGCGAGATCGACGAGCCGAGCGCATGGATCGCCCGCGTCCTGTGACCGGTTCGGGGGCTCGCCTCCGGCCGACCAGCGATGGGTGATGACTGACGCGCAGGGCGCCCAACGGGCGCTCATCTCCGCGGTGCGGCACTTCGCCGCCGACCACCTGCGAGACGACGCCGTCTGCGTTGCGCTCTCGGGGGGAGCCGATTCGTCGGCGCTCACCGCCGCCGCGGTCCGTGCCGGCCTGACGGTGCACGCGATCGTCGTCGACCACGGACTCCAGGACGGGTCGGCGGACGTCGCCGAAACGGCTGCCGCCACGGCGCTCGGCCTCGGCGCGACAGCCGAGATCGTCGCTGTCCGCGTCGCCGGACCAGGCGGGACAGAGGCCGCGGCACGCGACGCCCGATATCGTGCGCTCGACGAGGCGCGTCGGGGGCGAGCGGTCCTGCTCGGGCACACCCTCGACGACCAGGCCGAGACCGTCCTCCTCGGGTTGGGCCGCGGATCGGGAGCTCGCTCGCTCGCAGGTATGCGGGCGTGGTCGGCCCCGTGGGGTCGGCCCCTGCTGGGCGTGCGCCGGACGCAGACCCGTGCCGCGTGCGACGATTGGAACCTTCCGGTGTGGGACGACCCGCACAACGACGACCCGCGCTACACGCGTGTCCGAGTCCGTTCCGAAGTGCTGCCCCTCCTCGATGACGTGTTGGCTGGGGGAGTGGCGCACGCGTTGGCGCGCACCGCGGCCCAGCTGTCCGACGATGCGGACGCGCTCGACGCGATCGCCGCCCGGGCGTTCACCGAGGCGACGACCGCACGGGGCCTCGCACTCGACCGGCTCGCTGACCTCGACGCGGCGGTCCGTACGCGCGTGGTGCGACTCTGGCTGCAGGCGATCGGCGTCGACTCGCCGCGGTACCGCGTCGTCTCGACGGTGGACGCGCTGGTCAGCGGTTGGCACGGTCAGGGGCCGATCGCGGTCGGCGGAGACGAACGGTCCCGCCTCGTCGTGACGAGACGGGACCGCGAACTGCTCGCGCAGCGCGTCAATCGCTGACCGGCTACTTAGTGTCCGGTGTGGCCGACTTCCCCGGCTTCTTCGGCGTCACGTTCTTGAACGGCGCGGTGATCGTGGTGAAGTAGCGGACCGCCGAGACGACGGCTCCGCCGCCGCCGACGACGATGGTGCCGCCGATGCCGCCGAGCGCCGCGCCCGTCGTCAGACCTGGGATACAGCCGATGGCCATGGTCAGCAGGCATCCCGCGGCCCCACCGATGACGACGCCGACGACAGTGCCGATGATCGTCGCGAGGGTTAACGTGGCACTCATCTCGGAGTTGAATCGGTTCAGCGCAGCGTCGTCGCGTTCGCGTTTGGAGCCGTACCCGTCCTTGTCGGCCACCTCGGTCGCGGCGAGTAGACGCGCGGGCGTCGCGGCCGACGTCGACGAGTCCCGCGACGGTGTCAACGTCGCGGTCCGGCCCGAGACGTGCGCGGCGATCGGGTAGGTGCGATCGTCGGGCGCGATGTACGCCAGTGGGAACTTCTCGAGCGCACGACCTCTGGCGTCGCGCACCAGAAGATGACCGCTGTCGACGGTGAGCGAACCGCTCGAGATCCGGATGATCACGTCGTCGTCGACGGCAGTGACACGCGCGTGGACGGTTCCGTCGCGCGGAGCTGCGTGCGCGGGGGACGCGATAAACGGGAGCGCGACGACGAACGCGAGTATCACGGCCGTGGCCGTGCTGATCGATTTGCTGACAGCCATGAACGTCCTTCTCTCAGGTGGCTCGGAGGGTGAGCCGAGGTCGAGATTCGCAGAAACTTCTCATCCACCCGGGGTCAATGCCGTGAGTGTGACGGGTGGGACGAAAAGTGGCACAGATTCGACCATTCGGGTGACAGTTATTCGTCTGTTCGATGGGCTGGCGTCGCCCGGTGTCAGGTGGCCGCCGACGGAACGCCCGGGTGCCGATGTCCACTCGTTGTCGACGGCGTGACAAGCTAGAAGGCGTGGCACGCGACGACAACGCCCTGGGTTCGGAAAGTGGTTACGGCGGAGACATCGATTCCGTCCTGATCAGCGAGGAACAGATACACACACGCACGGTCGAGATGGCTCGGGCCGTCGGCGAGCGATACCGGGACGCCGAAGAGGATCTGGTGCTGGTCGGCGTGCTCAAGGGCGCGATCATGTTCATGACCGATTTCGCTCGCGCGCTGCCGATCCCGTCGCAGATGGAGTTCATGGCGGTGTCGAGTTACGGCTCGTCGTCGTCGTCCTCGGGAGTCGTCCGGATCCTCAAGGACCTCGACCGCGACATCGCCGACCGCGACGTTCTGATCGTCGAAGACGTCATCGACTCCGGTCTCACCCTGTCGTGGCTGCTGAAGAACCTCGCTACTCGGTCACCGCGGTCGCTCGAGGTCGTCACCCTGCTGCGCAAGCCCGATGCGATGCGCGCGGTGATCGACGTCGCCGACGTCGGCTTCGACGTCGGCAACGAGTTCGTCGTCGGATACGGACTCGACTATGCGGAGCGATACCGCGACCTGCCTTACATCGGGACCCTCCACCCGGATGTTTACACGTCCTGAGCGGTGGAGCGGCCCGAGCGTCACACCGGGAACAACGACGGGTTCCCGGGCGTTGACCTGTAGCCTCGTATTCGTCAGTCGACGGGAAGGACTAGGGGTTCAGTGACTCGGCCCGGCGCACTCGCCGTCCGCGTCGACCACCCTCACGCGAATATCCATGAACCGTAAGAAACTGTTCCGCAATCTGGCCATCGTGGCCATCATTCTGCTCGCCCTATGGGGTTGGAGCGTCCTGCGGAACTCCGACCGCGAATATGCAGGCGTCGACACCTCGGTGGCGATAGCCCAACTCGATCAGAAGAACGTGAAGTCGGCGCAGATCGACGATCGTGAACAACGGCTTCGGATCGAACTGAAGAAGCCGATCAAGGTCGACGACGAGAACCAGACCAAGGTCACCGCCCAGTATCCGTCCGGGGTGATGCCGCGGATCTTCACCGCCGTTCAGGACTCGGGCGCGCAGACCTATCAGACGAACATCACCAAGGATTCGGGGATCTGGCAGTCGATCCTGATCTTCGTCCTGCCGATGTTGATCCTGTTGGGTTTGTTCTTCTTCTTGATGAACCGGGTGCAGGGCGGCGGCCGCGGCGGTGTGATGGGCTTCGGCAAGTCGAAGGCCAAGCAGCTCACCAAGGACATGCCGAAGACGACGTTCGCCGACGTCGCAGGCGCCGACGAGGCCGTCGAGGAACTGGATGAGATCCGCGACTTCCTGCAGAACCCGGCCCGCTATCAGGCCCTCGGTGCGAAGATCCCGAAGGGCGTGCTCCTCTACGGTCCGCCGGGAACGGGTAAGACCCTCCTGGCGCGAGCCGTCGCGGGCGAGGCGAGCGTCCCGTTCTATGCGATCTCCGGTTCGGACTTCGTCGAGATGTTCGTCGGTGTCGGCGCGTCCCGCGTGCGTGACATGTTCGAGCAGGCGAAGGAGAACAGCCCCTGCATCATCTTTGTCGACGAGATCGACGCCGTCGGCCGTCAACGCGGTGCGGGTATGGGCGGTGGCCACGACGAGCGCGAGCAGACGTTGAATCAGTTGCTCGTGGAGATGGACGGGTTCGGCGATCGCTCGGGCGTCATTGTGATGGCTGCGACGAACCGTCCCGACATCCTCGACCCGGCGCTGCTGCGTCCCGGCCGTTTCGATCGGCAGATTCCCGTCTCGAACCCGGACATCGCAGGTCGCAGGGCGATCCTCGCCGTCCACGCGAAGGGCAAGCCCATCGCGCCGGACGCCGATCTCGACGGTCTCGGCAAGCGGACCCCTGGCATGTCGGGCGCGGACCTGGCGAACGTGATCAACGAGGCGGCGCTACTGACCGCTCGTGAACACAAGAACGTGATCACCGGTGAACTCCTCGAAGAGGCGGTCGACCGCGTCGTCGGAGGCCCGCGACGTAAGAGCCGGATCATCAGCGAGCAGGAGAAGAAGACCGTCGCCTACCACGAGAGCGGGCACACGCTCGCCGCGTGGGCGATGCCCGACTTGGATCCGATCTACAAGGTCACCATCCTGGCCCGTGGCCGGACAGGCGGGCATGCGCTCGCCGTCCCCGAGCAGGACAAGGAGTTGATGACTCGCTCGGAGATGATCGCGCGACTGGTGATGGCGATGGGCGGTCGTGCCGCGGAGGAACTCGTCTTCCACGAGCCGACGACGGGCGCGAGTTCGGACATCGATCAGGCGACGAAGATCGCACGCGCCATGGTCACCGAGTACGGCATGAGCGCCAAGCTCGGGGCTGTCCGGTACGGCCAGGAGCAGGGCGACCCGTTCCTCGGTCGCGGCGTCGGCGGCGGCGGCGGCGACTACTCGACGGGTGTGGCGGCGGAGATCGACGCCGAGGTGCGCGAGCTGATCGAGGCCGCTCACACCGAGGCGTGGGCGATCCTCAACGAATACCGCGATGTCCTCGACGTGCTCGCGGGCGCATTGCTGGAGAAGGAGACGCTGGTCCGAAAGGACCTCGAGAAGATTCTCGACGGTGTCGACAAGCGCCCGCGGATCACCAAGTTCGACGTCTGGGGCGACCGCACGCCCAGCAGCGTGCCGCCGATCAAGACGCCGGGTGAGTTGGCGATCGAGCGCGGTGAACCGTGGCCGCCGAACCCGGAGCCCGTCGGCGATGCGAACGGGGCGCCGCAGCCCTACGGCGTCCCCGTGCCACCCCAGTACGGTCAGCCGCAGAACGGTCCCCAATACGGTCAACCCCAATACGGTCAACCCCAATACGGGCAACCGCAGCACGGGCAACCGCAGTACGGTCAGCCGCCGCAGCAGCAGGGGCAACCCCAGTACGGGCAGCCCCCACAAGGCCAACCCCAGTACGGCGAGCCCCAGTACGGAGATCCCCAGTACGGCGACCCGCAATACGGCGACCGGCAGTACGGGCAGCCCCAGCCCCAGCCGGGGGCGACGCGGCCGGATTACGGCGCCCCTCGCGACTGGTCGGCGCCCGGATGGCCGCCAGAGGATCAGCAGGGCGAGGAGAGACGATGACAGGCGTCGACGGTGCGCAGATCGGGATCGACAGAATCGATCGCGGCGCCGGTGTGATCGGCGAGTTCGATCAGGAGCGTGCCGAAGCGGCCGTTCGCGAACTGTTGATCGCGATCGGTGAGGACCCCGAACGTGAGGGACTCAAGCGGACTCCCCACCGCGTCGCCAACGCATATCGTGAGATGTTCGCAGGCTTGTACACCGAGCCGGACGCAGTGCTCGCGACGGTGTTCGACGAAGGCCACGACGAACTGGTCCTCGTGAAGGACATCCCGATGTATTCGACATGCGAGCACCATCTCGTCTCGTTCCGCGGGGTCGCGCACGTCGGGTACATCCCCGGCGAATCCGGTCAGGTGACCGGTCTGTCGAAGCTGGCTCGTGTCGTCGACCTGTACGCGAAACGACCGCAGGTGCAGGAGCGTCTCACCAGCCAGATCGCGGACGCGATCGTTCGCCGACTCGATCCACGCGGGGTGATCGTCGTAATCGAGGCCGAGCACCTGTGCATGGCGATGCGCGGCATCCGCAAGCCCGGTGCGACGACCACGACGTCGGCGGTCCGCGGACTGTTCAAGACGAGCGCGGTGTCGCGCGGTGAAGCGTTGGAACTGATCAGGCGGTGACCACGGCCGGTGACCCCGACCGCACCCTCGTGATGGGGGTGCTGAACGTGACCGCCGATTCGTTCTCCGACGGCGGGCGTTACCTCGACCTCGACGACGCGGTGCGGCACGGACTCGAACTGGCCGAAGCGGGCGCCGATATCGTCGACGTCGGTGGTGAGTCGACGCGTCCGGGCGCGATCCGAGTCGACCCCGACACCGAAGCCGAGCGGGTGGCGCCGGTGGTTGCCGCGTTGGCGTCGCGCGGAGTCCGCGTCTCGGTCGACACGATGCGGGCCTCGGTCGCCGAGGTTGCGTTGGAGGCCGGCGCGAGCATCGTGAACGACGTCTCCGGTGGGCGTGCGGACCCCGACATGGGCCGGGTGATCGCGCAGACGGCCGTACCGTGGGTTCTGATGCACTGGCGACCCGCGGGTGAGGGCCAGACCACCGATCGGCACTTCACGCATCGTGTCGAGGACGAGGGCGGCTATCGCGACGTCGTCGCCGAAGTGTCCGGCGAGTTGCTCGGACAGGTTGATGCGGCGGTCGCCGCGGGAGTCGACCCGGACCTCATCGTCTTGGATCCGGGCCTGGGGTTCGCGAAGACCGCCGACCACAATTGGGCGTTGCTGCACGCGCTTCCGACACTCGTCGGGTTGGGTTTCCCGGTGCTCATCGGTGCCTCGCGCAAACGCTTCCTCGGTTCGCTGCTGGCATCGGACGGGACGGACCGGCCGCCTGCGGGACGCGAGGTGGCCACGGCCGCGGTCTCGGCACTGTCGGCGGCGGGCGGCGCGTGGGGCGTGCGTGTGCATGACGTCGCCGCCAGCCGCGACGCTATCGAGGTGGCCGCCGCGTGGCGGGCAGGAGGACGGAGAGGAACCCATGGCTGACCGCATCGAGTTGCGTGGACTACGGGTCCGCGGCAACCACGGGGTATTCGACCACGAGAAGCGTGACGGGCAGGAATTCATCGTCGACGTGACGTTGTGGATCGATCTGCAGGCCGCCGCCCATAGCGACGACCTCGCCGACACCGTCGACTACGGAGCTCTGGCGCAGCTGGCGCACGCCGTGATCGCCGGGCCGGCCCGAGATCTCATCGAGACAGTCGGGGCCGAGATCGCCGACACGATCATGGCCGACGACGAGCGGATCTCCGCGTGCGAGGTAACCGTGCACAAGCCGTCGGCACCGATCCCGTTGACGTTCGACGACGTCGCCGTCGTCACTCGTCGTTCTCGGGTGTCGCGCGGAGCGCAATGAGATCGCGGGCCGTCTTGTCGGCGGGATCGAACATCGGAGACAGTGTCGGGTACCTGCGTTCGGTGCTCGACGCCGCGGGCGACGACCTGGTCGCGACGTCGGACGTGTATCGGACGGCTCCGTGGGGCGGCGTCGAACAGGACGACTTCGTCAACATCACGCTGATCGTCGCGGGCGAGCGGACGCCGCGGGAGTGGCTCGACTTCTGCCGTGCGTGCGAGCGGGCCGCGGACCGGGTCCGCGAGGTCCGATGGGGGCCGCGCACGCTCGACGTCGACGTGGTCTCCGTCGAGGTCGACGGTGTGCCGGTCGCCTCCGACGATCCGGAATTGACGCTCCCTCATCCGCGCGCCGACCAGCGTGCGTTCGTGCTGGTGCCGTGGGTGCAGGTCGATCCCGATGCGGAGTTGACCGTCGACGGTCGTGCACGGCGCGTCGCCGATCTCGTCGCGGCGCTCGACGACGCCGAAGCAGCCGGTGTGACGCGCGCGGAGGCGATCCGGTGACCGCGCGCAGACCCGATCCCGACGGTGAGGACGAGCGCCTCGGTATCACGAAGGTCCGCGATCTCGTCCTGATCGCGGTGATCGCCGGTGTCGCGCTGTGGATACTCATCCGGTACAACTACGGCGCGTTCCCTTCGCTGCCGTGGCCCGCCGGCGTGTTCCTCTACTTGCTGGCGGCCATCGAGTTCGCCACCGGTTTCATCGTGCGAGCACGGGTCGCGGGCAGAGACATCGGTCGTGCGCGCGGCCAACTGCATCCGATCGCGGCGGCGCGTGTGATGGTCCTCGGAAAGGCGTCAGCGATCCTGGGTGCGATCGCGGCGGGTGGCTGGGCCGGGGTTCTCGTGTTCCTGATGACCAACGGCCTGCTGGACGCTGCGCGCGCCGATCGTCCCGCTGCGATCGTGGGCGCCGTCGGCGGTGTGCTTCTGGCCGCCGCGGCCCTCTGGCTCGAGCACTGTTGTCGCGCACCCGACGATCCCGACGGCGACCGCGATGCGTCGGACGCCGCCCCCGCGTAGCGTTCGGCGACTCTCCGAGGTCCGGTGACCGGCGGCGACCGGACCGGCCGGTAAGTTGGCTTGCATGACCGAAGAGGCGCACAGCGGACAGACGCGTAGTTCTCGACCGTCAGCGGGCCAGTGGGCGATCGCACTGTTGATCGTGTTGGCATTGGCTGCCAGCTTGCTCATGGTCTTCAGCGACGACCTGTCCATGCAGGCGACGCTCGCGGTCATCGCAGCGCTGTGGGCGGCCGTCATCGGCGCCGTCCTGGTCACCAAGTATCGACGCCAAGCTGACACGGCCGAGAACCGGACGCGTGACCTACGCCTGGTCTACGAGTTGCAGCTCGAGCGTGAGATCGCGGCACGTCGCCAGTACGAGTCGGACGTGGAGTCGTCGATCCGGCACGAGTTGGCCGACGAGGCGAACCACGAGCTCGACGAGCTGAAGGCGCAGGTTCTGGCATTGCGGTCGAGCCTGGAACAGTTACTCGGCAAGCCGCTGCCCGAGTCGCGGATCGCGATCGGTTTGGAGCGTCCGCGCGAACTCGGTGCGGGCCTGACCGCTGCCGCCTCGTACGCCGATGTCGCCGACGATCACGCGGCGGCCGAACGGGACTTCGCGTCGACGGCTCCGCAGGCCGAGAACGGCCGCCACGTCCCTGAGCAGGCCGACGAGCCGACCCCGGTCGAGATGACCGAGATCATCCCGGTCGTCACCGACGATCCGGCCGCCGTCGAACCCGATCCCGCAGCCGAACAGGAGCCCGAGCCGGGGCCGGAGCCGGAGCCCGAGCGTGAGCCGGAACAGGAGCAGGCTCCCCGGCCAGCGCCGCCGCAGTGGCGTCCGCAGGCGCAGCGCCCCCCAGCCCCCGCTCCGCAACAGCAGCGCTACCCGCAGCCGCCGCCGATGCCGCAGGCCCCGCAGCGTCCGGGCGCTCCCCGCTTCCCGGTTGGCCCCCAGCAGCAGGGGCAGCCCCAGCAGGGGCAGCCCCAGGCCGGCGGCCACCAGCGCGCCGCCTTCGGAGCGGGCGCGTACGAGCCGCCGTCGGCGCCGTTCCGTGCGCAGCAGGGGCCGCAACAGCAACAGGCACCCCAGAACGCCCAGCCCAAGAATGCCCAGCCCCAGAACGCCCAGCCCCAGGATGCCCAGTCACAGGACGTCGAGCCGGAGATCGTCGGGGATGACGGCGCGCACGCGTCGGGTCGGCCGGCGAGTGAACTGCTTTCGCGTCTGCGCGAGGGCGCTGCAGGCGGTGGGCCGGCGACGGGTGGCCACGGCCGTCGACGCCGCGACTGATTCCCTGCTTGTCTCGCCCCTGCTGTCTTGCGGTGGGCCCACGACCGGGTGAAGCCGGTCACAGCGTTGTGGCACCTGCCGCATGCGAGGCCTATCGTGGTCAGCGGACGTCTGGTACCCGGAGCGTGCGAACAGCGCGTGGGAGGGACTGGAACGACAATGGAGGCAACGGTGGACACACCGATGGCACCGGCGCGCCTGCGCGTCGGCATCATCAGTACCGGACGCGTCGGCACTGCGCTCGGCGAGGCGTTCGCCGCTGCCGGGCACCATGTCGAATCGGTGTACGCGAACTCGCCGCGGTCTGCGGCCCGCGCCGCTGAGCGCCTGCCGTTCGCGCGCGTGCGGGAGTTCTCTGCGGTCGTCGCCGATTCCCAGCTCGTCGTCCTCGCCGTCCCGGACACCGAACTGGCAACCGTCGCCGGTGACGTCGCCGACCATGTGAAACCGGGGACGATCGTCACGCATACGGCGGGCGCACATGGCATCGAGGTCCTGGAGCCGATCGCCCACGCAGGCGGGATCGTCCTCGCCACGCATCCGGCGATGACGTTCGTCGGGTCGGCCGACGACACCGCTCGTCTGACTGCCTCGTGTTTCGGGGTGACCGCGGCCGACGAGATCGGCGACGCGATCGCGATGGCGCTCGTCATGGAACTGGGTGCGACGCCGATCCGGATCGCCGAGACGAGTCGCGCCCTGTATCACGCGGCGCTCGCGCACGGCGCCAACAATTTGAACGCACTGATCACCGACGCGGTCACCGCGTTGCGCGCCGCGATCGGTGGCCCGACGGGCGACGCGGCGGAGACCGCGACCGTCGACGGCGGCGGCATCGGCTTGGCCGAGCAACTGCTCGCGCCGCTGGTCACGGCGTCACTGGAGAACGTGCTCGCGCAGGGGCGGTCGGCGTTGACCGGTCCGGTCGCGCGCGGTGACGTCGACACCGTCGCCCGTCATCTCGACGAACTGTCCGACGTCCACGAGGGCATCGCGCGCGGCTACCGCGTGCTCGCCGGTCGCGCTGCCGCCCAGCACGACGCCGGCCCGGCCCTCCGTCACCTGCTGGAGGCACAGCCTTGACCCCGCAAGCTTCGACTCAAGCGTCGATGTTCACCCCCGGCGAACTCACGGTTCACCGTGATCCGGCCGATCTGCACCGCGTCAGTCGAGCGCTGCGGGGCGCGGGCAAGCGAGTCGCCCTGGTTCCGACGATGGGCGCGCTGCACGACGGTCACCTTCACTTGATCCGCACGGCGCAGCGCAGCGGCAACACCGTCGTCATCGTGTCGGTCTTCGTCAACCCGTTGCAGTTCGGCGTCGGCGAGGACCTCGACGCGTACCCGCGGACGTTCGACGAGGACATCGCCAAGCTGAAGGCTGCGGGCGTCGAACTCGTCTTCGCTCCGACCGTCGCCGACATGTACCCGAACGGTCCGCGCACCACAATGCATCCGGGACCGACGGGCGACATCCTCGACGGCGCGGCACGGCCCGGACATTTCTCCGGGATGTTGACGGTGGTCGGGAAGCTCCTCACCATCGCAACGCCGACGGCCGCCTATTTCGGTGAGAAGGACTACCAGCAGCTCGTCCTGGTGAACCAGATGGTTAACGACTTCAACATGGATGTCGACATCATCGGGGTGCCGACGGTCCGGGAGTCCGACGGGCTCGCGTTGTCTTCGCGCAACCGCTACCTGTCCGACGACGAGCGCACCGTCGCGACAACGTTGTCGGCGGCGCTGCTCGCCGGGACGCACGCCGCGGTGGGTGGACGCGATGCCGTCCTCGCTGCGGCGCGCGCAGTACTCGACACCCAGCCGGAGATCGAGGTCGAATATCTCGAACTGCGCGGCCGCAGCCTGGAAGAGGCTCCGGAGATCGGCGACGGCCGTCTCCTGGTGGCCGCACGCCTCGGATCGACGCGACTGATCGACAACGTCGGCGTCGCGATCGGTACCGGGTTCATTGGAAAAGAAGAGGGATGACCGCATGTTCCGCACCATGATGACGTCGAAGATCCATCGCGCCACGGTGACGCAGGCAGACCTGCACTACGTCGGTTCGGTGACCATCGACCAGGATCTGCTCGATGCCGCCGACCTGCTCGAAGGCGAGCAGGTGACGATCGTTGACATCGACAACGGCAACCGTCTCGAGACGTATGCGATCGCGGGGGAACGCGGCAGCGGTGTGATCGGAATCAACGGCGCCGCAGCGCATCTCGTCCACCCGGGAGACCTTGTGATCATCATCGCCTACGGGATGATGAACGAGGACGAGGTCCGCGCGTACGCACCGCACGTCGTGTTCGTCGACGCGGACAACCGGCCGATCACGGTCGGTGACGATCCGGCCGACGTTCCGGCAGGCTCCGGGTTGAAGGATCCGCGCCACCCCGAACGCGCCCTCGCGAGCAGCACCGCGTAGATGCTCCTGACCGTCAGCATCGGCAATACGAACATCCATCTCGGGGTGTTCGCGGGTTTCGGCGATCACGCGGAGCTGGTGCGTGACTGGCGCATCCACACCGAGCCGAACTACACGTCGGACGAGCTCGCCATGCGGCTGCGCGGACTGCTCGGCGCGGACGTCGAGCAGGTGACCGCGGTTGCCACTTTGTCGACGGTGCCGTCACTGCTGCGTGAGATGCGGGTGATGCTGCCCCGCTACTTCGGGAACGGGCCGCACGTCCTGCTCGAACCGGGCGTCCGTACCGGTGTTCCGCTGCTGGTCGACAACCCGAAGGAGATCGGCACCGATCGTGTCGCGAACGCGTTGGCCGCGCACGAGAACTTCCCGGGCCGGCCGTGCATCGTCGTCGCATGCGGAACGGCGACTGTCGTCGACGCGGTCTCGGCGACGGGCGAACTGTTGGGCGGCGCGATCGCGCCCGGCATCAACATCGGTGTCGAAGCGCTGTCGGAGTACACGGTGACCGTGCGCAAGGTGGAGCTTCGGCCGCCGCGCGGGGTCATCGGCAAGAACACGGTAGAAGCGTTGCAGTCGGGCATCCTCTACGGTTTCGCGGGCCAGATCGACGGCCTGGTGAACCGCGTTCGCCGCGACGTTCCCGGTTTCGACGGCCCGGACGTCGCGGTCGTCGCGACCGGATACCTGGCGCCGCTCATGTACGGCGAGGCCGCCACCCTCACCGATCACCACCCGCATCTCACGCTCGACGGTCTGCGTCGGGTTCACGAGCGGTCGCGCCGCCGCTGAGCCGAGCTCGGGACAGCAGTTCTGTGCTCTCCGCGGAACCGTCGAGAAGTCTGGTGGTGCGTCGGACCACCTCCCACCCGTGCATTGATACGTCGGCCCGGCGCAGTTCGAAATGGGTGGCCCCGCCACGCTGCACCGTGAAGCCGCGGCTGTGCCCGTCCGGTGAATCGTCGCGGCGGACGAGCAGGATCGTCTCGCACACCGCCGACGCGACACCACCGTTCACCGCGATGACGGCGGGGGAGTGGAAGTGGACGCAGCCGCGACCGATCAGTCCCTGATGCTGCGGCGACTCCACCATCGCGTGGATGTCTGCCCGCCCTCGCATCAGCCAGCCCTCCACGTCGTAGACGCCGTCGTCGGCCCACAGTCCAGACACGGCGTCGGCTTCGCCTGCGTCGACGAGTGGGCCGTACGACGCGATCAGTCGCGCGATGTCCCGTTCGTCTTCGAGCCGTCGGACCCGGGCCAGCAGGTCGGCGAGCACGTCGTCAGCGATGTTCGTCATTGATCTCACTTCTCTTCGCGCAGCGGAGCGACCAGTTCGGTCAGTGCTGCGAGTTGTTCTGAGTAGTTGGCGGCCGAATCGGCCGTGAGGGTGCAGGTGATCGAGGTGGCTCCCGAGTCGAGGAGGCGCGTGATCTTCTCCATCGCGCGGCCCGGATCCCAGATCGGGTCGAGAGGTGCGGTGCCGAGCACGATCTCGAACCCGGTCGGGACGTCGGCCTGTCCGAGAAGGTCGCGCAGCGCGCCGACACCGAGCCCGAACGGCATCCAGCCGTCGCCCAACTCGACGGCGCGGCGCAGCGAACGCAGGCTACGGCCACCGACCCACAGCGGTATCGACTCCTGCACGCCGCACGGTTCGACGATCAGTCCGTCGTAGTCGTAATGCTCGCCGTGGTACTCCGGACGCCGCTGCGACAGGGATGCGCGCAACGCGCGCATCGCATCGTCGGCGCGGGAGCCGCGACCTCGCCAGGCTGCGCCGAGCAGGTCGAACTCCTCCTCCAGTGAGCCGACTCCGACCCCGAGGATCACCCGGCCCGAACTGAGTCGATCGAGGGTGCCGTAGCGCTTGGCGATCTCCAACGGGTGGTGGTAGCCGAGCACGAGCACCGAGGTCGCCAGTCGGATCCGTTCGGTGCTCGCCGCCAGGAACGACAGCGTGGACAGTGGGTCCCAGTAGGCGACGCCGCGCCCCTCGGCGCTCGTCGGGACGGCGACGTGCTCGGCGCAGGTGAGGTAATCGAACCCGAGACGGTCGGCGGTCGCTGCGATCTCCGTCAGGTCGTCCACGCCGGCGTCAGCCTCCCAGGGTGAGGCCACCCCGGGTACCTGGACGACGATCGGCGTCGATATGCCGAAGCGGGGAATCGTGGTGTTGTGCTTCATACCGCCATGATGTCACCTAAACTAGAATGAATTCTAGAAATGAGGATGAATCGTAATGACTCAGTCGGATATCGCAGCATCGGACCTCGCCGAGTACGGGCCGTGGGCGCTCGTCGTCGGGGGTTCTGAAGGCGTCGGGGCACAATTCGCCGAACAACTCGCGGCCGCGGGCGTCGACCTGGTGCTCGTCGCACGTAAAGCGGGCCCGCTCGAAGAGACCGCGCAGCGATGCCGGGGGCACGGGCGCGACGTGCGGACCGTGAGCGCCGACCTCACCGTCCCCGTCGATCTCGACCGGGTCCTGCAGGCGACCGACGACCTCGACATCGGGCTGCTGGTCTGCAACGCGGGCGCCAACAGTTACGGGTCCGAATTCGTCGACGGTGATCTCGTCGAGTTCATGAAGGTACTCACCCTCAATGTCACCGTCCCGATGGCACTGGCACATCATTACGGCGCGCGCATGAAGAAGCGCGGGTCGGGAGGGATCATCACGATCGGATCACTCAGCGGCTACCTCGGCTCAGCCGAGCACACCGTGTACGGCGGAGCCAAAGCGTTCGTGCGGATCTTCACCGAAGGATTGTGGCTGGAACTGCGGGAAGCAGGCGTCGACGTCCTCCACCTGGTGCTCGGTGTCACCGATACACCGGCCATGCGACGGGCCGGTCTCGACTTCGACGTGCCCGGCCTCGTCGTCGGGCGCCCCGCGGACGTCGCCGCGGAGGGACTGGCGCATCTGTCGGACGGCCCCGTGCGCGTGGTGTCCGGGAATGAGCGGGGCGTCGCACTCGGTGGTGCCGACGACCGAGCCCGGACGGTGCTCAAGCATCATCGACTCATGACCGCATTGATGAAACGTCGTGAGGGCGACGATGCCTAGACCCAGCACGAAACGTGAGGGGGCCGCTCCGACCACAGCGGTCCAGCGTGGACGCGTGGAGGGCATCCTCCGGGTGGCGGCCCGGCTCGGCGCTGAACGCGAGCTCGACTCGGTGCGCATGGCCGACGTCGCGGCGGAGGCCGGGGTGTCCCTCGCGACTCTGTACCGTTACTACCCGACGAAACATCAGCTGTTCGCGGCGCTGATGCTCGAATACGCCGCCGATCTCGGGCCCGGACATGCCCCGAAGCAAGACGACCCGGTCGAAGCGGTGGCCGAGATGATGACCGATGCCTGTCGCAGCATGCTGGCCCGCCCGTTGCTCGGCCGCGCGATGATTGTGTCCGTCAACGCGGTCCGCGCCGAGTCGGCGGCCACCCGATTCGACCTTCGTGAACGCATTCTCGGCGTCGCGGGAATCGACACCCCGACCGTCGATGACCTGCAGCTCACCGGGATCGTCGAACAGGCGGCCTATGGCATCCTCTCGTGGGCGGTGATGGGCGAACTCACTTCGGACGAAGCCGAAGCCAGCATGCGTCGAGCCTGCCGACTGCTGCTCGCGCCGTGGCGCGACACTAACTGAGCGGGTTCGCCAACAGCAGTTCGCAGTTTCGGTCCGCGGCCGTGCCGATCCGGTCTTCCAGATGGATGTCGTTGATCGAGAGTTCGCGGTACAGGCTCGCCAGGCCCTTCTGCGACAGGTCCGACGGATCGGCGGTGTACGGGCCCTCGGCTTCGATCAGCGGCGTGAAGATGCTGAGGGTGCCGTCCTTATTGTCGGTCACCTCGACGATCCTGGCGAGCTGCGGGAAGTCGATGTGGCTGGCCGTGTTGATCTCCCAGAAGCTGTGGGCGGGTGTCGTGCCTCGATGCGGCGTCACTTCGTTGTTGTGCGTGTGGCCGTTGACCCACGCGATCACGTTCCGGTGTGTCTTGAGGCGAGCGACGAGGTGTGAGCCGTCGAACTGGGCTTCGCCGGGAGTCTCCGGGTTCGGCAGCTTCGCTGTCATCGTCGTCGACGTGTGATGGCTGAACACGATCACCAGCTGGTCGGCGTGCGCGCTGATCTGCTTCTCGATCCACGTCAGCTGCTTCTGGCTGATCGACCCGTCGGCGATCCCGAGACTGTTCGTGGTGTTCATTGCGATGCCGAGCACCCCCGGTGCGATCTGGAATCGGTACCAGCTGGGGCCGTCGGGATCGGAGAATCCGTGGCCCACCGGGCCCGCACCGGTGATCGACCGGTCGAAGTGGCTGCGGATGAACTCGCGTGGGGTGAACGGTCGTCGTCGCGCGTCCGCGGTCGCAGGCAGAGTCGGGCCGGTGGTCTTCAGCTTCGCGAGCAACCTCACCACCGACGCCGGATCACTCCGAAGCGCACTGGCGATGGCGGCCGCCGTCGGATCGGTGCCGGGGAGGTCGAATTTCACATTGCCGAGGTACAACCAGTCGATCAGGTCGTTCGGCACGGTCCCGAGCATCTGGTCGTCGTGGTTGCCGAACACTGAGTACCAGCGCATGTTCAGCCCCGGGCTGGTGTGTGACCGCATCGCCGCGTGCAGGAGCCCCGGTATGGTCGGGAAACCGTGGTCCTTGTAGAGGTCGGGCTTGTCGAGTTCGGGCCGGTAGTACATCGCCGAACCGAACGACTGCACGCCTTCGAACCGGGTCGGATGTCCGGTGTTCGGGGTGATCGTGCCGCCGGACAGCAAGTGCTGGTACCAGTCGAGTTCGACGATCTCGTGATTGTCGGTGTTGTCGCCGGTCGAGACGACGCAGTCGAACGCGCGCCCGGTGAACGGGCCGCCCGACAGGGCGTTGATGCGTTCGATCAGGGCGACTGCGCCCTGTGTGCCGAGCGCCTCCTGCGGCCGATATGCAGGTCCCTGCAGCGGGTGCACGTACTCGAAGCGGGCGGGACTCTGCACATCGGTGATGTGGATGTCGGTGAGCTGCACGAATGATGCGAGGCCGGTCCGCGTCGAGTCGCGAGTGGATTTCGCTCCGGCGAGTTCCTCGCGGACGTACAGGGGCCAGCCCTTGCCTTGGACGAGCTTGCGGTACCCCTTCTTGTCCGGCCTGCCGGCCACCCCGACCTTCTCCAGGGTGGTGCCCGCGGTGTTCGCGGACGATGCGGCACCCGGCTCGGCGCGGGCCAGGCCGGACGCGGTCGACGAGGCGGCGACCGCTCCCGCGGCGGCGGCGCTCGCGCGCAGGAACGAACGACGGGTCATGCTCATGAGACGGCCTCCGGGGATGTACAGCTCTCGTGACGACGAACACAGTGCGACGTCGACTGTATCGGCAACAGTGGTCGAACAGTCAACGTTCCTGATCGATCGATCCGATTTCGACGCGCGGTTGCGGCGCTCGAGACTGGGTGATTCGGCCCACCCGTGCGCAAAACTCTTTCCGGACTGTTCGGCGCTGTGGCAGAGTCGTCGTCGTGATCAAGAGCTGTCAGGAGTGTTGTCAGGGCTGACGTCCCCCGTGTGGACGCCCCCATCGTCAACCGCTCTGCTCGTTCGATCATTTCGAGGAATCCCTCATGACTGTTGTCGTTTCCATTCCCGTTTCTGCCCCGTTCGTCGCGGTCCCGCTGTCGGTTCAGGCGCACGAGTTCCACTCCGTTCTGCGTGATGGAGGCGCCGCCGTCGACCTACGCGACGCCTCATCGCACCGCCGGTTCGGCGCGTTGCTTGGCGCCGTTGCGATCGACTCCGCCGAGGCTCTCGACCTCCTCAGTCCGGCGTCGCCGTCGGCGTTGCGTGCGGCCACCGCCGAGGCGCAGTGGGTCCTCGTCTCCGAGGACGGGTACGACGCCGAACTACTCGCCTGGCATCTGCAGGCTCGCGGGGTCACCGGCGCCCGATTCGTCGTCGGCGGCTATCGCGCGCTGCGTGAGCGCGGGGTGACGGGGTCGGTCGGGGCCGACGCGCTCGGGCTCTACGACCCGCGCTGACCTCGTACTCGATTGGCTCCTGACCGCTGCGGCGAATTACCCTGGGTTGGTGAGTGAGCACCAGAGCGACGAGCAGACCCGCGAGGACGATCAGACCCCCGAACAGCTGCGGATCCGCCGTAAGAAGCGTGAACGCATCCTCGCCGAGGGGCGTGAGGCGTATCCCGTCGAGTTGACTCGGACGCACACGCTCGCGGAGATTCGCGCCGAGTACTCCGACCTCGAAGCGGGTTCGGAGACCGGCGTCCAGGCGGGCGTCGCGGGCCGGGTGATCTTCATCCGCAACAAGGGCAAGCTCTGTTTCGCGACTCTGCAGGAGGGCGACGGCACACAGCTGCAGGCGATGCTGTCCCAGGCGAAGGTCGGCGAGTCGTCGCTCGCATCGTGGAAGGCCGATGTCGATCTCGGCGACATCGTCTTCGTGCACGGCGAGATCATCTCCTCGCGGACCGGCGAACTGTCGGTCATGGCCGACGAGTGGCAGATGGCTTCGAAGTCCCTGCGTCCCTTGCCCGTCGCCCACAAGGAGATGAACGAGGAGTCGCGCGTCCGTCAGCGGTACGTCGATTTGATCGTCCGCCCGGAGGCCCGCGAGACCGCCCGCACGCGTGTGAAGGCGATGGCCGAGTTGCGGACGTTCCTCATCGAGCGCGACTTCCTCGAGATCGAGACCCCGATGCTGCAGACGTTGCACGGTGGTGCCGCGGCGCGTCCGTTCATCACGCATTCGAACGCCTTCGACATGGACCTGTATCTGCGTATCGCGCCGGAACTGTTCCTCAAGCGCGCTGTCGTCGGCGGCATCGAGCGGGTGTTCGAGGTGAACCGCAACTTCCGCAACGAGGGCGCCGACTCGACTCACTCGCCCGAGTTCGCGATGCTCGAGACCTATCAGGCGTACGGCACCTACGACGACGCCGCCGTCATGACCCGGGAACTCGTGCAGGCCGTCGCTCTCGGCGCGGTCGGAACGTTGACGCCGACGATGCCGGACGGGTCGACGTACGACCTGTCGGGTGAGTGGAAGTCGCTGTCGATGTACCCGTCGCTCTCGGAGGCGCTCGGTCGCCAGATCGTCCCGTTGGAGACGAGCGTCGACGAACTGCTGGCGATCGCCGCCGAGGTCGGCTTGGACGTCCCGAAGGACAAGGGATACGGCCACGGCAAGCTCGTCGAAGAGCTGTGGGAGCACCTGGTCGGTGACCATCTCGACGAGCCGGTGTTCGTGCGTGACTTCCCAGTCGAGACGTCGCCGCTCGTCCGTGCGCACCGGAGCATCCCGGGGGCCGTCGAGAAGTGGGATCTCTACGTTCGCGGGTTCGAGCTCGCCACCGGCTACTCGGAGCTCGTCGACCCGATCATTCAGCGAGAACGCTTCGTCGATCAGGCCCGCCTCGCCGCCGCAGGCGACGACGAGGCGATGGTGCTCGACGAGGAGTTCCTCGCGGCCATGGAACACGCGATGCCGCCGACTGCCGGAACCGGCATGGGCATCGACCGTCTACTGATGGCGATCACCGGTCTCGGCATCCGCGAGACGGTCCTCTTCCCCCTGGTGAAGCCCATCTCGTAGAGTCCTTGTCGGTCGAGTCCCTTTAGTTCTCCGTCGAGTCCCTTTAGTTCTCCGTCGAGTCGTAGTACATCCACGGCTCGTGGGAGACGACGCTGCCGTCCGGTGCGAGGATCTCAAGGGCGTCCGGTCGGACGTGATACGCGTATCCGTTGTTGAAGGCGTGATATCCGCCGCTCGCGTATCGCGCGGTCGGGACGACGAGCGTCGTGCCGGTCGACTTCGCGAGCCCCTTGTACGTGTAGTCGATCGCGTGGCCGGGGTTCTGGCAGATAACGACCTGCGACGACGCGGATTCGGCTTTCACGAACGCCTGACGTTCGCACCGAGGGCCGGCGGGGAAGCCGTCACCGTAGCCGGGGTCGGCCGTCGCGTGTCCGGCGCCGACTCCGGCTCCGGCGATCAGGGCGGTGGCAGCGGTCAGGGTGATGGTGCGGATTCGGTTCGTCATTCGTCTCTCCTCGTCTCGCGATGTGTCATTCTCGTGTGATTCCAGTGTGTGGCAAGCGAATCCGCGGCGTCATTCGTTCGAACCACGCCGCGGATCGTCGTCGTACTTTGGGGCGAGCATCACCGCTGGTAGTAGTACGTCCACGGCTCGCTGGAGACGACTGAACCGTTGGGTGCGGTGATCATCAAGCGGTCACGGTGCACGTGATAGGTGTAGCCGTCGTTGGTCGCGTGGAAACCGAGCGAGTTCTGGGTCGCTCCCCAGACGTCGATCCAGTTCCCAGTGGTCTTGGCTTTGCCGCTGTACGCCCACCCGGTCGGTCCTTGCACCGGGCAGATCACCACTTGGGAGACGGCCGACTCGGCCATCACTTGTACGGGCCCGTGGCAGTACGGTCCGTTCGGGAACCCGTCTGCTGACGCCTGGCCGGTACCGATCGTGACCGCGGTCGTCAGGCTCGCGGCGGCGATGCCGGCGACGGCGATGCGGGTCGCGGTGATGCGGGTGATGGAATGCTTACGCATGATGAACACGTCCTCTCGCAGGCTTGCGGAAGCGGCCGTCCGCGATCTGCGCCTATGCGTTTGGGTTGCCAACGTCGACCGCTACTGGGTACGTCGAGATCCAGGGCGTGCCACGTTAGGTGGGTGTCGTTCATGCAGATGACAGACGGAGGAAGCGTCGGGGCCGAAATCAGGGGATGAGCCGGGTCCGGCGCGCGTTGACGACCGCTTCGAAACGTGACGTCGCGTCGAGCTTCGTCATCAGTGCCTTCACGTAGTCCTTCACCGTGTAGACGCCGATGCCGAGGTGTTCGGCGATCGCGCGATTCGGCAGGCCTGCGCCGAGCAGGGCGAGGACGTCCTGTTCACGCGGGGTGAGACGCACGGTCGGCTCGTCCTCTGGGGCGTCGAGCGCGAGGCCCGCGGCGATCTCGAGCACACGTGCGCGCATCGACTCGTCGTCTACCGAGTCCGCGAGTGCGCGCAGTTGGGCGTACGAGTCGTTGACCCGCGTCCGCCAGGCCGAGAGATCGCGTTCGTCGTCGTCGGTGCGCAGCGTCGACAGGACGTCTGCGACCGCCAACTGCTGTTCCACCGCGCGCGCTTCGTCGACGACGGCGTCGAGCGACGAGCCGAGCTGTTCCTGCGCGGTGCGCCGCGCGGCGTACAGGACGCCGACCTGCTTGCGGCCCACGATAATCGGCGCCGCGACGATCGCTCGAAGCGATTCGGCGCGGATGATCTCGTCGTAGGTGTGGGTGATGAGCGGTGACCGCACATAGTCGCCGATGGCTTCCGCGCGAGCACGACCGACCACGCGACCGCCGAGGCCGTGGCCTGGGTCGAGGTTCGCGCCGCGCAGCGGCCCGACGAGGTCGCCGTCGAAGGAGAACAGTTCGATGCGTGGAGCATTGCCAGGCAGTACGCGTCCGGCGAACGCGAGACTCGCGCCGGTGCGTCGTCGGAGCCGAGCGAGCGGGCCGCGCAGACGGCGCGACAGCTCGTCTGCTGGCACACCCCTCTTCTGAGGGTTGTCGGTGTCGACGGTCACATCCATCATTGTGTCATCACGCACATCGAGAACGTGGAGGACGGGCATGAACGACCCAGCACACGGGGACCCAGCACGAGAAGATCCGGCACGGCAGGTTGCCGATTGGCTGGAGGTCTACGGCGCGTCGGACGCGAGTGCGGCGAATCTGCTGTGCGACCGACATGACCCGGACTCGGTCGCATTCACCCTGGTCGAGCCGGATCTCACGTCAGCGGCCTTCACCTACGGCGACCTCGCCGACGAGTCGCGTCGCATGGCGACGGTCCTCGCCGCGAGCGGAGTCGCGGCCGGTGACCGCGTGCCGGTGCTGCTCGGCAAACGTCGCGCCCTGATCGTGGCGCTCGTCGCGCTGTGGCGGATCGGCGCCGTGCACGTGCCCCTGTTCACCGCGTTCGCGACCGGTGCGATCGCATTGCGAGTGGAAGGCTCGGGCGCGCGGGTCGTGGTGACCGACGCGTCGCAGCGCGAGAAGGTCGACCCGATCGACGCGGTGACCGTGCTCGACGTCGACGACCTCGTCGCCGAGTCGCAGACGGCCGAACCGTCGACAGATGACGCGGTGGTCGGCGGCGACGGAGTGTTCGTGCAGCTCTACACGAGCGGCACCACGGGCAAGCCGAAGGGCGTCCCTGTCCCACTTCGGGCGCTAGCGTCATTCCAGGCGTACCAACACTTCTCGCTCGACGTCGCCGCCGACGACGTGTTCTGGAACGCGGCCGACCCGGGGTGGGCGTACGGGCTCTACTACGCGCTGATCACGCCGCTGGCCACCGGCCGCACCAGCCTATTGCTCAACGCCGGGTTCACGCCTCAGTCGACGGTCTCGGTCCTCAACGAGTTCGGCGTCACCAACTTCGCCGGGGCGCCGACGATCTACCGTTCGTTGCGGGCGCACGCGGACATGACGGGCGTGAGGCTGCGTCGAGCGTCGTCGGCTGGCGAGCCGTTGACCCCCGACATCGTCGACTTCGGTCGTGCGCATCTCGGGTGCGAGGTCCGCGACCACTACGGGCAGACCGAGATCGGCATGGTGATCGGGAATCACTGGAACGCCGACGTCGCGATGCCGTTGAAACCGGGCTCGATGGGCCAGGCGATGCCCGGATACACCGCGGGCATCGTCGACGGACAGATCGCGCTCGACGTGAAAGCAAGTCCGGCGCTGTGGTTCACCGGCTACGACGCCGCCCCCGAGAAGACCGCCGAGCGGTTCACCGGCGACGGCGCCTGGTACCTGACTGCTGACACCGGAAAGTCCGACGACGAAGGCTACTTCTCGTTCACCGCGCGCGACGACGATGTGATCCTCGCCGCCGGCTACCGCATCGGGCCGTTCGATGTGGAGAGCGTCCTCGTGACGCACGCGTCGGTGGCCGAGGTCGCCGTGGTCGGACGACCAGACCCGGAAGGGATCCGCGGCGAGGTGGTGGAAGCGTTCGTCGTGTTGAACACGGGCTTCGTCGGCGACGACGCTCTCGCGTCAGAACTGCAGGCGCTCGTCCGCGACGAGTACTCGAAGCATGCGTACCCGCGCACCGTCCACTTCATGGACGCGCTGCCGAAGACGCCGAGCGGCAAGGTGCAGAGGTTCGTCCTTCGACGGCAGTAGCGGCCAATTCGAACAAAGTTCGAATACACTATTGAATAGATCACACTCACGCGCTACGATTAGAACAACAGTTCGAGACGCGTAGTGAAGGGGTGATGACCATGTCGAACAGTTCGTGGTCGGCGCTCGACCTCGATTCGGTCGGGGCGGGCGGCGAGGCCGGGGGAGCGAAGCTCAACGCGCTGCGCGCAGGTGAGGGCTACCTCGCGTTCCTGCGTTTCCAGGCGATCTACGCGATGCTCGTCGCCGCAGCCGACGCGGAGGGTGTCGCGGTCGACGCCGCGGACCGCCGCGTGGTCGACGTGTTCGCCAGTGTCTCGCGTGAGGTGGCCGCCGCGCTGTGCGTCGCGGCTTCGACCGCAGATCGTCAGGTCAACCTCGCCGTCGAAGCAGTCGAACGCCTCTCGAAGGTCGCTCGTCTCATGCGCGATGGCGTCATCAGTGTCGCCGCATTCGGTGCCGTCGTCTTGGAGGCGACCGGCGTGGAAGACGCCGAACTGATTGCCGCCGTCGACGCCGCGACCGCATCCGAACTCGCCGAACTCGGCGGCGTCTCGCGCGGTGACGCCGAAGGCGTATCGCGTCGGATGGTCGCCGAGATCGATCCGGACGGCCTGCGCGAGCGCCGTACGGCTCGCGGTAAGGGCGTGACCGTCTCCCACGACGTGGACGGGTCGGACGTAACCATCGCCACGACTCCCGAGGATGCCGCGATGATCGACGCGAGCGTGAGGGCGGTCGCCGGGCGGGTGTGCGAGAACGACTCTCGGTCGTGCGGTGTGCGACGTCATGACGCCGCCGTCGCACTGCTGACTGGCCGCCCGTTCGTATGCGACTGCAGTGAACCGGGCTGCCCGGTGACTGCCTCGGACGACGAGATCGCCGCCGAGTTCGCCAAGATCGTCGTGCACGTGGTCGCCGACGCCGCAACTGTCGACGGCGACGCCGACAAGGCCGGCTGGCTCGACGGGTTCGGCGTGATCGATCCGCATCACGTGCGGGAGATCGCCGCCAGAACCGATGCGAGACTGCGGCCGCTCGACATCGCGGGCCTCGCCGACGGCGCCGCGCAGGCCGGGAATCCGTACCGGCCGACGGCCACGTGCGATGTGGCGATGCGTGCTGTCTTCGGCACCTGCTCGGAACCCGGCTGCGACCGTTCTGCGTGGCGCTGCGACCTCGACCACGTGACCGAGTACAACCACGACGCTCCCGCCGCGGGCGGGGCCACGTGCCCGTGCAACCTGAACCCGAAATGTCGCTACCACCACCTCGTCAAGACCTTCGCCGGCGGCTGGATCGACGACCAGATCATCGATGCCAACGGCGTCATCTGGACCGAAGTCACCACGCCGACCGGTTACACCGTGCGCTCGCGTGCCCGAAACCACTGGTTACTGCCCGACCTCGGGCTTGTGCCGTGCCGACACGGCGAGCCCGTCGCGCCGGGCGTGGTCGACGACGTCGGCCAGCCGATGCGCGGCCGATCGCGAACGAAGGCGAAGCATGCGTACCGGATGCGGATCCGCTCCCGCCGCCGCTACATCGCGGCCTGCGCGGCCGCAGCGAAGGCGGCCGAGCTCGATTCGGCGGGCCCGCCGCCGTTCTGAGGGTCGGAATCGCGGTTGAAACGCCAGTTGAGCGCGTTTCGACGACTGATCTGACGGTTTTGCGTTTCCGACAACCAGAATTCGTTACAGTTCGCGGAACCTCATCGACCGAAGGGACCGCGCAGTGAATGCATCCATCGATATCAGACGGGCCGTCCGGTCCACCTTGGCTGTCGGCGCTGCCGCCGCACTGCTCTTGGGTGGACTGACCGCTTGTTCGTCAGACGACGAATCGTCGTCCGCAGGCCCCACCACGACACTCGCCGACGATCCGGCCACCGGCGACACCATCAAGATCGGCTTCATCGCCCCCGAAGGCGGCCAGGTGACCGTCCCGAGCGTTCGCGAGGGCGCCGAGGCCGCGGCCCAGTATGTGAACGCGAACGGCGGCGGAATCGGCGGCCACAAGCTGGAGTTGGTGGTCTGCAAGCAGCACGAGGAGCCCGCCACCGCTACCAAGTGCGCGAACGAGATGGTCGAGAAGAAGGTCGCCGCCGTCGTGACCCCGCTCGGCGCGCAGGGCGCGGTGATGCTCCCGATCATTTCGGGCGCGGGCATCCCCTACATCGCGCAGGCTCCGGTCTCGCAGGCTGAGATGGTGAGTCCGGATGCGTTCATGATCTCCGGCGGCATTGTCGGGGTGCTGGCCGCCGAAGCCGCCACCGCAGCCAAGGACGGGTTGAAGAAGGTCACCGTTCTGATCGGTGACACAGGCGATGCGGCGGCGTCGGTCAAGGCACTGGGCGAGCCGATGTTCGCGCGGGCCGGCGTCGAACTCAAGGTCATCACCATCCCGACCGCCACCGCCGACCCGACGCCGCAGATCGCAGCCGGTCTCGCCGACAATCCTGACGCGGTGACCATCCTCGGTGACACCCGCCAGTGCATCCAGGGCATCAAGGCGCTCGAGAGCGCAGCCCCGGACGTGCAGAAGTACCTGATCGCCAGCTGCCTGGATCAGCCGGTGGTCGAGGCGGTGGGCGAGGAGGCATTGTCCGGCGCCAAGGCCTTCACCACGGTCAACCTGACCTCCGATGACGAGTCGGTGACCCTGTACCGCAGCGTCATGGCCGAGTACGCCCCCGACACCGATCCTCAGGGCCTGGGGTATCTGGGCTACCAGGTCGTCATGGCGGTCGCCGAAGTCGGCGGTTCGCTGCCTGCGGGCGGTGTGGGTCCCGAACAGATGAAGGCTGCACTGAAGTCGGCCACTGACGTGCCGGTCCCGGCCGCGCCGGGCCTGACCTTCACCTGCAACGGCAAGGCGATGCCGCAGCTGCCGTCGCTGTGCAGCAAGGCGATGCTCGTCAGCACCGTCGGTGACGACCTGAAGTTCACCGACACCGTCGTCGTCAACAAGTAGTCACTCCTGCCAACGTTCGCCGGGTCGCACCCACGCGGCCCGGCGAACGTTGGCCGGTACGCCCGCATCGGCACACACACTGAACGGCACTCATGATTGATCACTTGGCCTTCTTCACTCTCGGCCTCGGTAACGGCGCGGTATTCGCCGCGCTCGGCCTCGCGCTGGTGATGACCTATAAGAGCTCCGGCGTCGTCAACTTCGCGACCGGTGCCATCGCCCTCTACGCCGCCTACACGTACGCCTACTTGCGGCAGGGCGAACTCCTGAATCCGATACCGGGTTTCCCGACCACCGTGGACCTGGGAGGCAAGTGGTCGGTGCTGCCTGCGATGCTCGTCGCGGTGCTCGTGGCCTCACTGCTCGGGGTGGTGCTCTACCTGATCGTCTTCCGGCCGCTGCGTGCCGCCCCCGCGCTGGCCAAAGCGGTCGCGGCGATCGGCGTGATGCTGGTACTGCAGGCGCTACTGGCCCTGCGCGTCGGCGCCGACTCGCCGACGGTGGGACGGATCTTCCCCAGCGAGAACATTCACGTGGGCGACGTGTCTGTGCCCACCGCCAACTTCTGGCTCGCGGCAGTGATCGTCGGTCTCGCGGTCCTGGCCGCGCTGGTCCTGCGTTACACGCGCTTCGGTATCGCCACCGAAGCAGCGGCCGAATCAGAGCGGGGCGCGTTGGTGACCGGGCTCTCGCCGGACCGGATCGCCGTCGCCAACTGGGCACTGTCATCGGCTACCGCCGGTATCGGCGGCGTTTTGATCGCGCCGATGGTTCCGCTCAACCCCGTCGCGTACACCATGTTCATCGTGCCCGCGCTGGCCGCCGCGCTCGTCGGCAACTTCTCCAGTATCGGGTTGACCGTGGCCGCGGGCCTGCTGATCGGCATGCTGCAGGCGGAGACCACCAAACTGCAGGTCACCTACGAGTGGTTCCCCGACGCGGGCGTCGCCGAAGCTGTGCCGCTGCTGTTGATCATCGTCTTCCTCTTGGTGCGCGGGCAGCGGTTGCCCGGGCGCGGCGTCCTCGCCCGACGGGACCTGGGCCGTTCGCCGCGGCCGAACCACCTGGTGATCGGCACCGCGGTCGGTGTGGTCATCGCGGTCGGTGCGCTCTTCGGCACCTCGGGCAGCATGCGACTGGCTGTGGTGATGAGCCTGATCTACGGTGTCATCGCGCTCTCGCAGGTGGTCGTCACCGGCTACGCCGGACAGGTCTCGCTTGCGCAGTTGTCGCTAGCCGGGGCAGCGGCCTACTCACTATCGCGCTTGTCCACCACGGTAGATCTGCCGTTTCCGGTCGCACCGTTGCTGGCCGCTCTGGCCGCGATGGTGATCGGCGTGGTGGTCGGCCTTCCCGCACTGCGCGTGCGCGGCCTCCCACTGATGGTCGCCACGCTGGCCCTCGCCGTCTTCCTGGAGGCCTTCTGGTTCCGCAACCCCAGCTTCAACGGCGGCCTGCAAGGTGCGCCGGTCGGCGAACCGACGTTGTTCGGGCTCGATCTGGGCATCGGCCGCGGCGAGGGGTATCCGCGCATCGTCTTCGGTCTGCTCTGTCTGGCGGTACTCGTCCTGTGTGCGCTCAGCGTTGCGTGGCTGCGTCGCAGTCGGCTGGGCGCGTCGATGCTCGCGGTCCGCGCCAACGAGCGCTCGGCCGCGGCTTCGGGAATCAACGTCGGTGCCACCAAACTGCTCGCCTTCGCCATCGCCTCCTTCCTGGCCGGTCTCGGCGGCGCCCTGCTCGCCTACCAGCAGACGCTCGCCACGGCAGACACCTACCGTGTCTTCTCCGGCATCGGCCTGTTCGTGCTCTTCTACATCGCCGGCGTCACCTCGGTCTCCGGGGCGCTGCTGGCCGGGGTGCTGGCGCCCGGCGCGGTGATGTCGTATGTACTCGACATTGGTGACTACTACCTGTTGATCAGCGGAATCCTACTGGTGGTGACCATCGTCGCGAACCCGGACGGAATCGTCGGTCAGCTTCAACGGGTGCCACTCCCGGCATTCCTGCGTCGACCGCCGAAGGCACTCGACACGGACGAGGCTGCGTCTGACGGGCCGGAGGACGCGGAACCGAGCGGGCCGACGGCCATCGGCGATACGGTCGGCCCCGCGCTCACCGTCGCGGGCGTCTCGGTCCACTACGGCCCGGTGGTGGCCGTCGACGACGTGAGTTTCGACCTGCAGCCCGGCGAAATCGTCGGCCTCATCGGACCCAACGGTGCGGGTAAGACCACTTTGGTCGACGCGATCAGCGGCTTCGCGCCGTCCGTCGGCACTATCGCACTCGGCGGCACCGGCCTGGCTGGACTCCCGCCCCACCGGCGGTCGCGCGCCGGTCTGGGCCGCACTTTCCAGGACATCGAGCTGTACGACGAACTGACGGTCGCCGAGAACGTCACCGTCGGAGTGCGACGCGACGACCATGACGCTCCGGCCACCGTCCGCCGGGTCCTACGGCTCCTCGACGTCGGGCACCTGGCGACCGTCGCCGCGGCGGACCTGTCGCAGGGGCAGCGGCAGCTGGTGTCGGTGGCGCGTGTACTCGCCGGGAAGCCCCGCGTTGCGCTGCTCGACGAGCCCGCTGCCGGCCTCGATTCGTCGGAGAGCCGGTGGCTCGGCGAGCGACTCGGCGCCGCGCGTCGCAGCGGCACCACCCTGCTGCTGATCGATCACGACATGGACTTGGTGCTGTCGGTGTGCGACCGGGTGATCGTGCTCGACCTCGGCCGGTTGATCGCCGTCGGCACTCCGGATGAGATCCGCGCGGACACCGAGGTCATCGCCGCCTATCTCGGAACCCCCGTCACCAGAGAGAACATTGACAACAGTGAGGAGGTAGAGGCATGAGCGTGCTGGAAGCACTAGCCCTCGACGCCGGATACCGCTCCGACAGCCCCGTGGTCCGCGGTATCGACCTGGCGGTGGAGCCCGGCGAAATCGTCGCACTGCTCGGCCCCAACGGCGCAGGCAAGACGACGCTGCTGGAGACCTTCGCTGGTCTCCTACCGCGTCTCGACGGCCGGGTGGTCGTGGACGGCGTCGCCGTCCGCTCGGGCGACCCTCGGGCAGCGGTGCGTGGCGGGCTGGTGCTGGTACCAGATGACCGGGCGTTGTTTCGCGGCCTGAGTTGCGAGAAGAATCTCCGTCTGGCGGTTGGCTCGGCTCGGCGCTCGGAAGGCCGAGCGCGACTGGACCAGGCGCTGGAGTGGTTCCCGGCGTTGGCCAAGCGGATGAAGGTGGACGCCGGGCAGGTCTCCGGTGGTGAACAGCAGATGCTCGCGATCTCCCGTGCGCTGCTGCAGCAGCCGAAGGCATTGCTGATCGACGAACTCAGCATGGGGTTGGCGCCGGTGATCGTTGAGTCGATCCTGCCGGTCCTGCGCAGTGTCGCACGGGAGCAGGGCACAGCGATGATTCTGGTGGAACAGCACGTGCGCCTCGCGTTGGAGGCCGCTGATCGGGCTGTGGTTCTCGTCCACGGCAGCATCGCGTTCGAGTGCTCGGCGACCGAGCTCGCCGCCGATCTGCCCCGACTCGAGCGTGCCTACCTCGGCGAGTCGGCCGCGGTTTGATTCGCGTGGAGACCGACTCCGCGGCGCGGCCGTGCCTCGCCGTCGGGGACGTACGACGCGGACCGTGGTGCACGCGTCCACAGGACGTCGTCGCCCACCTCCAGTCCATCGGACTTCAGCGTCCGCTTGAGGATCTTGTTCGTGGCGGTGACAGGCAGGTCGTCGGCGATCCGGAGGAACGACGGCCACGCCTTCGGCGACAGATCTGGCTGAGCGGCGAGGAAGTCGGTGAGTTCGTCGGGGGTGAGGCTCGCGTAGTCGTTGAGTACGACGGCCGCCATCACAGCGTCGCCGACCACCGGATCGGGGACGGCGTAGACGGCCACCCGGTTGAGCGCGGGGAGCCGCTGCAAGACTCGCTCGATCGGCCCGGCAGCAAGGTTCTCGCCGTCCACGCGTAGCCAGTCGCCGGTGCGCCCGGCCAGGTAGATCCAGCCGTCGTCGTCGGTGTAGGCCAGGTCGCCGGACCAGTACATTCCGTCGCGCAGTCGGTCGCTGGTCGAGACCTCGTCGTTGTAGTAGCCGGTGAAGAGGCCGCCGCCGGAGGTGTTCACCAACTCGCCGACGGCCTCATCGGCGTTGCTCAAGGCGCCGACGGCGTTGAACTGCGCGCGCGGGCATTCGGTGCCCGTCGAGCGATCGTAGATCGCGACGCCGGGAAACCCCTTACCGATCGAGCCCGCCGGGGTGCCCGGCTCGCGAGTGATGATGATCGCCAACTCGGTGGAGCCGAATCCGTCCCATACGGCGCAGTCGAAGCGACGTGCGAACTCGTCGATGTCCCGGTCGGTGGCCTCGTTGCCGAACGCGACGCGCAGTGTGGAGTCGGCATCGTCCGGGCGACTCGGGGTGGCGAGGATGTAGGCGAGCGGCTTGCCGACGTAGTTCATATACGTGACGCCGAAACGGCGCACGTCGTCGAGGAAGGCCGACGCCGAGAAATGGGCGGGCACCATCGCCGCGCCGGATGACAGCGCCACGCAGTAGCCGCCGAGGAGCGCGGCCGAATGGAACAGCGGCATGGACAGGTAGCAGACGTCGTCGGCGGTCACCTCGAACCTCCCCACAAGCGGTGGTCCCGCGAACGGAATCATCATGTGCGCGAAGCGAACCGGCTTAGGGTCTCCGCTGGTGCCCGAGGTGAAGATGAGCATGAACGGGTCCGCCGGCCCGGGCACCGAATGCGGCTCGAGTGGACCGGCCGACTCGAGACGCCCGGCCCATTCGGGTGAAGACGTGTCGATCACGGTGATCCCGGACAGGTCCAGGCCCTCCACCAGTCCGCGGTGCGCCGCATCGGTCAGCAGGATCTGGCAGTCGGCGCGTCGTAGGTCGGCGGTCAGCGACTCTCCGCGCCGGGTGTCGTTGACGCCGACGGTCACGTAGCCGCCGAGCGCGCCAGCGGCCAGCGCGATCAACATGGCCGGGGTGTTGCCGAGGAGCACGCCGACGTGTACGGGGCGGTCGGGGTCGGTGGCGTCGAGGACCGCCGCGGCGGTGCGTCGGCCTTCGGCTACGTACTCAGCCCAGGTCCAGGTGCGCTCGTCGGCGATGACGGCAGTGCCGGAATCGCCGGCCCGTTCTTCCAGTAATTGCGTCACGGTCTCGGCCATGCCTTGAATCTAGAACGTGTTGCAGACGGATGTGCCCGAACGGTCACCTGCATCTCCTGCGGTCCACACGTTTCGAGTGGCCTTGAAACCGAATGTCGAGTCCCTTCGGTGCGACTGTGATGCCGACTGCTCTTGACAGTGTCCTGTGATCTCGCCTATACCTTGGAGGTCGGTAGTTAAGGGCTTAGATAATTCGTCCTGACCCACTGCCTCAGCCCATCGTCCAGGAGTATGTATGAAGAATCTCGATGTCGCCGTCGTTGGAGCTGGTGTGGGAGGGCTCACTGCAGCCATTGCGATGCGCCGCTTGGGGAACCGTGTCTCGGTTTACGAGCAGTCGTCAGGCTTCTCCCGGGTGGGGGCCGACATCAATCTCACCCCGAATGCAGTACGCGCCTTGGACGGTCTCGGCGGCGGTGTGGCCGAGTGGATCCGAGCCAACGGCGGTCGGCCACAGTTTCGGCTCAGTCGTATGTGGGACACGGGCGAGGAGACCTCACGGATCGAACTCGGTGCCGACGCAGAGCAGCGTTACGGGTCACCGCAGCTCACCCTGCACCGCGCGGACCTGATGACGGCGCTCGAGTCGGAACTTCCGGACGGCGTCGTTGAACTCGGCAAGCGACTCGAGAACATCGTCGACGGTCCGGGGGGTGTCCGCCTGCGATTCTCTGATGGCAGTGAGGCCACGGCCGCCGTGGTGATCGGTGCAGACGGCATACACTCGCGGGTGCGCGAGGCGCTACTCGGCGCCGACTCGCCGGAGTTCACCGGCATCGTCGCATTCCGTGCCGTCGTCCCGGCTGATCGTGTGGGTGACCTGGTGAACGCCGATTGCTTCATCAAGTGGTGGGGCCCCGATTTGAGCACTCAGATCGTGACCTTTCCCCTCGGGCTCGACGAGGTCTTCGTCTTCGCTACCGTAGGGCAGCCCGAGTGGACCGAGGAATCCTGGTCGACGCCGGGCAGCATCGCGGAACTCCAGGGCCTCTATGCCGACTTTCATCCCGACGCCCGAGCTCTCCTTGACCGGTGCGGTGACGTGTTGAAGTCGGCGTTGTACGTCCGTCGGCCGCTGCCTTCGTGGAGCGGCGAGCGAGCTGTACTGCTCGGCGACGCCTGTCACCCGATGACGCCGTTCATGGCGCAGGGTGCCGGACAGGCTTGTGAGGACGCAGTGGTGCTCGCTCGTTGTCTCTCCGAATCGGACGACCCGTCCAGCGCCTTCGCGCGATACGAAGCCGTCCGCAAGCCCAGAACGTCCGAGATTCAGGCCAAGTCGCGCGGCAACGACTGGCTCCGTTCTGCCGGCAATGGCGACTGGGTCTATGCCTATGACGCCTGGTCGGTGCCGGTCGACGCGTGAACGCAGCGCCCTCCTCGGCCTATCAAGAAGCTTCCCGTCGCGTCGTGTGTGCACGATGGCAAATCAGAGGCAACGCATGAACCGCAATGCGATTTAGGTCTAAACAAATCTCTAGTCAACTATCTCTGAGTCCCTCCCCACGAGTCCCACAACAGCCCAAGGAACGCTCACATGGAGAAAATCCTGACACCGAAGAACGGCCATTCGGCTGACTCGATCAACGCGCGAATGGAACGCTTGCCGGCAAGCGGCTGGCACGTCAGAGCCCGCGTGATCGTCGGCGCTGTCACGTTCTTCGACGGCTTCGACCAGCTGATGATCGCCTACTCGATCCCCGACCTTCCAGTCGCCTGGAATCTGACCTCCACGATGATCGCCTGGGTTATCGCGGTCGGCGGTATCGGCATGCTCGGCGGAGCGCTGGCCGGCGGCTGGCTCGCCGATCGGATCGGCCGCCTCAACGTCATCCAGATCGCCCTCGTAATCTACGCAATCACCAGCCTCGGCATGGCGTTCACTCACTCTCTGGTGCTCTTCATGGTGCTGAGATTCATACAGGGTGTAGGTCTCGGCGCCGAGGTTCCGGTCGCCGCGGCGTACATCGGCGAGATCGCCCGCACGGAGAATCGCGGAAAGTTCGTCCTCCTCTACGAGACGATTTTCCCCCTTGGTCTGGTCATGTCCGCGATCGTATCCGCGTGGGTCGTTCCGAACCACGGCTATCAGGTCCTGTTCGCGCTCGGTGCGATCCCCGTCCTCCTCGTCCCGTTGCTGCGTCGTCTTCCCGAGTCGCCGCGCTGGCTGGCGGCCCGAAACCGCATCGACGAAGCTGCCGAGTCGATGGCTCGCATCGAAGACGAGATCGTCGGTCGCTGGGGCAAGGAGCTTGAGGAGCCGCGGCCGTCGAACGCTAATCATGTAGAACTGGTCCGGGCGAGCATCGTGGAGCTCTTCCGCGGCGTCTACCTACGGCGCACTCTGATGCTCGCGGTGATCTGGCTGTGCGCGTACTTCGTCAACTACGGCATCGCCTCATGGCTGCCGACCTTGTACAAACAGCACTTCGGGCTCAGCATCACGAGCGCGCTGCACTACAGCATCTTCACGACTGTCGCCGGACTGATCGGTTGCGTCATCATCGCGTTCGTGATCGACGGACTCGGACGTCGCCTGTGCATCTCGGCTGCGATGGCGATGTGCGCACTCACACTCGGCTTGCTCGCCGGATTCGGCACAAGCACCGCGATGTCGGTCCTCATCTGGTCGGCGGTCGCCGCACTTCTCGTCTTCTCCGTCAATATGGCGCTCTACGTCTATACCGCTGAGCTGTACCCGACGCGTATGCGTGCCATGGGCGCTGCGTTCGGCGGCGCGGCCGGTCGTCTCGGCATCATCATGGGGCCGTTGGTAGTCGGCTGGACTCTCGACCATGGCGGGTCGCTGACCTGGGTGTTCGGTGTGTTCGCAGTCGTTGCAGCCATCGGAGCCGTCGTCGTCGCGATCTTCGCAGAAGAGACCAAGCAACGCACCCTCGAGGAGATCTCGGCATGACCGCCCGACCGACTTTCATCGGACTGCCCGACGAGGCGTTCGTCGGCGGCAAGTGGCGCACGGCGTCCGGCCCGACATCCGAGATCACCGACCCGGCGAACGGACAGATCTTGCAGACGGTGTCCCAGTGCACGGCGACCGACGTCGACGATGCCGTCGCCGCAGGCGCCGCAGCATCGGCCGACCCGGGGTGGTGCGGCCTGCTCCCACATCAGCGGGCGCGCTACCTGCACCGGATCGCCGACCTGATCGAGCGTGACGCGGATCGCCTCGCGACACTGCAGACGTTCAACACCGGCAAGACGTTCACCGAGACGCGTGCGCTGGTCGGAAGTGCGGCCGCAACGTTCCGGTATTTCGCGGCCGTCGTCGAGACGCACGACGAGCCGATGACTACAGCGCGCGGGAATTACCGCACCTGGATCCAGCACGAACCGATCGGCGTCATCGGTGCGATCGCGCCGTGGAACTCACCAATCGCGAGCGATGCGCAGAAGCTCGCACCCGCGCTGGCCGCCGGGAACGCCGTCATCCTCAAGCCAGCCGAGTGGACGCCGCTGGTGTCGCTCGCGCTCGCCCGACTCATCGAGGAGTCCGGCCTGCCTGCGGGTCTCGTGTCGGTGCTGCCCGGCAGGGGCTCGGTGGTCGGCGACGCGATTGTCCGACACCCGGGAGTCGGGAAGGTCAGTTTCACTGGTGGGACGTCCACTGGCCGGGGCCTGGCGCACATCGCCGCCGACAAGCTCATGCCGGTGTCGCTCGAACTCGGCGGCAAGTCGCCCACCGTGGTCCTCGACGACGCTGACGTCGAGCAGGCGATCGCCGGCGTCATATACGGGATCTTCTCGTCGTCGGGCCAGAGCTGCATCGCCGGTTCACGACTGTTCGTGCAGGAGAGCCTGTACGACGAGTTCGTCGGGCGGCTCATTGAACGCACTCGGTCACTGCGAGTGGGCGACGGGTTCGACCCCTCGACTCGCGTGGGTCCGTTGGTCCATCGCCGTCACCGCGACTCGGTCGCCGGCTACGTCGACCTCGCTCGCGAGGAAGGTGGTCGGATCCTTTGCGGTGGAGCTATTCCCGACGATCCGGCGCTTGCCTGCGGGGCGTACTACCTGCCGACGATCATCGACGGTCTGGGAGCGCAGGCTCGGGCGTGCCGCGAAGAGATATTCGGTCCGGTCCTCGTGGTGCTGCCGTTCACCGACGACGACGATCTGGTCGCCAAGGCCAACGATAGTGTCTACGGCCTCGCCGCGGGCATCTGGACGCGCGACTACCGTCGGGCGCTGGCGCTTGCCGGTCGCATCGACGCGGGCACCGTGTGGATCAACACCTACAAGGCCTTCTCGATCTCGACTCCGTTCGGCGGCATCAAGGAGAGCGGGCTCGGCACAGAGAAGGGCCGCGAGGGCATCGCGGCGTACTCGCGGGTGAAGGGCGTCTACCTCGGTATGGATCCCGAGCCGAATCCGTGGGTCCCGGCCTGAATCGGATCACAGCCAGGGCTTCCCTGTGAAGCCCTTCACATCCTAGTAGTTAAGCGCTAAGATGTTAGTAACAAAGATTTGGAGGACGTCACCATGGATCAGCCGATCGTGACGCTGAGGAAGCTTCGCTCAGTCGAGCTACGGACAACCGCTCCCGCAGAGTCGACCGACTTCTACACCGACGTGTGGGGGTTGGCGATGGTCGAGCGGGGGGACGAGGGGGCCTGGCTCCGTGGCACCGGCGACGAGCATCACGTTCTGCAGTTGACTGCAGCCGAGCAGAACGGTCTCGGTCGCATCACCTTCGCCGTCGCGACACCCGCCGACATCGACGAGGCGGCACGCCGCCTGGAACTGCGCGGCGTGCCGATCGTCGCGGGTCCCGGACCGACTGGTGAGATCTCCGCGGGGTACGGCGTCAGCTTCGTCGACCCCGAGGGCCGCGTCATCCAGTTACTTGCCGACGCGTACGCCGTCACCAGGATGTATCGCCAGGAAGCCGTCCCGGTGGGCGTAACTCATGTCGTGCTCAACACCGTCGACATCGACGCTGCTGTCGCCTTCTATCGCGACGTGCTCGGCATGCGGGTCTCCGATTGGTCCGAACACCAGATGGCGTTCATGCGTTGCAACTCGGACCACCACAGCATCGCCTTCAACCAGGCGGAGTGGACCGCGGTGAATCACGTCGCCTACGAGATGCCGTCGGTCGATCACTTCATGCGCGGCATCGGCAGGCTCCGTCACCACGGTGTCTCGCCCATGTGGGGGCCGGGCCGACATGGACCGGGTGACAACACCTTCTCCTACTTCTCGGACCCCGCCGGACTCGTGTGCGAGTACACCTCCGGTATCGCGCAGGTCGACGAGGATCGCTGGCTGTGCCGCGTCTGGCGCCGTGTGCCCGAACTGTCCGACACGTGGGGCACTGCCGGCGCACCGTCTGCTGAGGTCCGCGCACACATGGCGGGCGTCCCCGACGACGGCGCTTTCGGCACGCGGCCCGACTTGCGGGAACTCGCGCGACGGTGAGTGGAGGAGTCATGACTGAACTACATGTGATCGACGAGGGAGCCGGCCCCGCGGTGGTACTCCTCCACGGCATCGGCGGGAGCTCAAGAACCTTCGGCCCGCAGTTCGCGGAGCTCACCCAGGACATGCGACTGATCGCGTGGGATGCGCCCGGCTACGGCGAGTCCGCCGATGTCGACGAGCGTCTCACCATGGACGATTACGCCGACCAGCTCGCCGCGCTGATCGAGGCGCGTTGCGGCGACGGTGGCGCGCACGTACTCGGAATGTCGTGGGGCGGCGTCATCGCGACCCGTCTCGCGATTCGCCGGCCGGACCTGGTCCGAAGCCTGATCCTCGGCAGTTCGACGGTCGGTTCGGGTGCGAACCCCGCGGCCGCGGCGGCGATGAGGTCCCGCGCCGACGACGTTGCACGCGACATCGGCGCCTTCGTGGAGGACCGCGCCCGCCGGCTTCTCCCGGCCACCGCCGACGACGACGCCGTCACCGAGGTCGCGCGCGAGATGGCCGCAGTTATCCGCCCCGCCGGGTACCGGAGTGCCGCAGAGGCGATGGCCGCCACCGACCACACCGCGGACCTGACAGGAATCGACATCCCGACACTCGTGATTTCGGGCGATTGCGACGAGGTGACCGGGCACGCCGCGTCGCAGGCCCTCGCAGGCGGCATCCCCGGTGCCGTCTATGTCACGCTGCGCGGCGCGGGCCACCTCGCCAATCGCGACTGCTCGGACGCCTTCAACGCCTGGACCGGATCGTTCATCCAGATCGCCGAGCGTCTGCGCTCGCAGTAGAACCGACCACCGAACCCCGACCACCCAAAACCCCGACCACCGAAACAGGGAGAACCGACATGGATTACCAGACATCCGACCTCGCAGAGTTCACCGACTCGCTCATCCTGACTCGCGCAAGCCGCCATGAAGACTGGGACGCCCTCGGCTTCCAGGCCAAAGCGGGCGACCAGTTCAAGCGGGCGCAGATCCGATACGTCGGATCGGGCGCCACCGGCAATCACGAGGGCGACAAGCGCACCATCGCGTCGAACGGTTTCACATTCTCGAACATGCTGCTGCCCGCGGGCGCCGAAGGGCCCGAGCACACCCACCATGACGCCGAAGAGGCCTTCTTCGTCCTCGAAGGCGAGATCGAGGTCGGCGTGCACCGCGACGGCAAAGAGGAAAAGCGCACCCTCGGCTACCGCGATATGATCGTCGTGCCCGCAGGCGTCCCGCGCAGCCTCCGGAACGCCACCGGCGAACCGGCGCTCTTCTGCGTCATCATCGGTGCGCAGAAGCCGCAGGTGCCAACGTATCCCGAAACCTCCGTCATGCACGGCGTCACGCGGGACTGATCAGATGACGCATCTGCAGGACCGGACGGTGCTCGTCACCGGCGGGGGCCGCGGTCTCGGACTCGCGATCGCCGAGCACGCCGGACACGCTGGAGCCCGTGTGTGGATCGCCGACATCCGCGAGGACTGGGGCGCCGCCGCCGTCGACGCGCTCGACGCCGCGGGGGTGCGTGCATCGTTCTGCCCTGTAGATGTGCGGTCGGAGGACTCCGTTGCCGCGATGGCGTCTGTGGTCACCGCGGACGGTCCGGTGTTCGGCCTGGTCAACAGTGCCGCGCTGGCCGATGGCGTCGGCGGCAAGGCCGTGCACGAACTAGCCGTCTCCGAATGGGACCGCGTCATGGAGGTGAACCTGCGCGGCACGTTCCTCGTCAGCCGAGCCCTCACGCCACAGATGATCGGCGTCGGCGGGGGACGGATCATCAACATCGGGTCGGACGCCGCGCTCTATGGCTCCAAGAACCTGTGCCACTACATTTCGTCCAAGGGCGGAGTCTCGGCACTCACTCGCGCTATGGCCCGTGACCTGGGTGAACACGCGATCACTGTCAACACAGTCTCGCCCGGCCTCACCGAATCGGAGTCGGCGGAGCAGGTACCGGAACACCGGCACGAACTGTATCGCCGCAACCGTCCGCTCACGCGGACTCAGCAGCCTGCCGACCTCGTCGGCGCCGTCAGCTTCCTGCTCGGCGACGCCGCGTCGTACATCACCGGCCAGGAACTCGTCGTCGACGGCGGCTTCGTCTTCCACTAGAAGGGTCTGATCACATGGATCTCCAGCTCGCCGACCGGGCCTACCTTGTCACCGGCGGAAGCTCGGGCGTCGGCCTGGCGACCGTGCGGACACTCCTCGCTGAGGGGGCGCGCATCGTGACCTGCGCTCGCGACGGCAGTCGTCTCGCCGACGTCGTCGCTGCGGCCGCACCCGACGCCGCGGACCGCGTCGTCACCTGCGGGGCGGACGTCCGTAACCCCGACGACGTGAACGCGGTCGTCGCGGCGGCCGTCGACCGTTTCGGAAGACTCGACGGACTGGTCAACAACGCGGGCGGATCGCGGATGGCTCCGCGGTCGCAAACCACGCTCGACGACTGGCGAGACGAACTCGACCTCAAGTTCTCAAGCGTTCTGAACACCGTCGACGCGGCGCTCCCACACCTGCGACACGCGGACGCCGCGGCCATCGTCAACGTGAACGCGGTCCTCGCACGCCAGCCCGAGACCCGCCTCGTCGCGACCAGCGCCGCCCGCGCTGGACTGCTCAACCTCAGCAAGTCGCTGTCGGCGGAGCTCGCACCCGATATTCGCGTGAACTCCGTTGCACTCGGCCTGATCGACACCGGGCAGTGGCGCCGCCGCTACGACGAGTCGGGCCAGAGCAAGTCGTTCGCCGACTGGGAGGCGGAGATCGCCGACGATCGCGGCGTTGTCCTCGGCCGTTTCGGGCGGGCGGACGAGGTCGCGGACATGATCGTCATGCTGCTCTCGCCGCGCGCGTCGTACGTGACCGGTTCCTGCCTCGACGTGTGCGGCGGCGTCGCCCGTTACGTCTGATCACTCATTCATCCCTGGAGGCACCATGACCACCACCCCAACCACCGGAGGCGACCTGCTCGTTCAGGTACTCCGCGAAGCAGGCGTCGACACCGTGTTCGGCATCGTGAGCGTGCACAACCTGCCGCTCGTCGAAGCGGTCGCTGCGCAGTTGCGCTTCGTTCCTGTCCGGCACGAGGCAAGTGCAGTCAGCGCCGCTGACGGGTACGCCCGGGCGACCGGCGGCCTCGGATGCGCCCTGACGAGCACCGGAACAGGCGCAGGCAATGCAGCAGGATCGCTCATCGAGTCCCTCAGCGCGGGCACATCGGTTCTGCACGTGACCGGCCAGGTCCAGCTGCAGTACCTGGGGTCCGGTCGCGGCTTCATCCACGAGACGAAGGATCAGCTCGGCATGCTTACCGCAGTGTCGTCGTATGCCGCGACGATCACCGATGCGGGCGATGCCGGAAAGATCCTGCGCGACGGGGTGCGACGCGCACTCGCCTCACCGGGTGGCCCGGTGTCGATCGAATGGCCGATCGACCTGCAGTACATCGAACAGGGCCTCGCGCCATTTCCAGCCGCTGAGCGTGAGTCGGCGTCGCCGATCGGCACCGCTGATCTGGCGCAGGTTCGCGCGGCGATCGAGCAGTCCAGCCGCCCGGTGATCTGGGCCGGCGGCGGCGCAACTGGCACTGGGCCAGCGCTGACCAGGCTCGTCCAGACCTGGGGTGTGCCTCTGCTGACCAGCAACTCAGGTCGCGGCGCCGTCGACGAGGCGCATCCGCTGTGCATCGGCAACTACGGTGCGACGCCGGGCGGCCGTGAACTCCTTGCCGACGCCGACCTCCTGATATCGCTCGGCACCCATTTCCGCAGCAACGAGACCGGCGACTACTCGATCCCGGTTCCCGCCCGCCACATCCAGGTGGATCTCGATCCGGCAGCGCCGGGCCGGGTGTTCCCCTGCACGACCGCGATCGTCGCTGATGTAGCGGCGGTCGTCGGCGGCATCCTTCAGACGGTCTCGCTCGACGGCCTCGTCGACCCGGAGTGGACGGCTCGTGCCACTACGACTCGCGACCAGGTCCGGAGCCGTCAGCGCGACGGTCTAGGCGATCACGCGCTCCTGTGTGACGCAGTCCGTGATGCGCTGCCCTCCGAGTCCGTCGTCGCTCGCGACGTGACGATCGCCTCCAGTTCGTGGGGCAACCGGCTCCTGCCGATCAGCGACCCGCGGACCAATGTGTTCCCGCGCGGCGGTGGCATCGGACAGGGGCTCGGCATGGCGATAGGCGCCGCGCTCGCCGACGAGACCCGACCGACGCTGGCGATGGTCGGCGACGGCGGTCTGGCCGTGCACTTCGGCGAGATACTGACCGTGGCTCAGGAGCAGCCGTGGCTCGTCGTCTTGGTGTTCAACGACAAGGGCTACGGCGTGCTGCGAAACATGCAGGCGGCGACCGGCCCGACCTACGCGGTGGACCTCGCGACGCCAGACTTCGCTGCCCTGTCGGCGTCAATCAGCCTCGAATACATGCGAATCGGTTCTGCGTCCGACGCTGAAAGCGTGATGCGCGACGCCGTATCCCGCCGCAAGCCGGTGATCGTCGAAGTGGATCTGGTGGAGTTCGGGCCGATGCCTGCGCCGTTCACTCCGCCGGTCACGGTACCGAGCATGAAGCAGGAGTGAAGACATGAATCTCGATACCGGAACGTTCGACCTGGTCGTTCGCACCATGCGCTGGGAGGCAGACGGGGTGGTGTCGGTGCATCTGGAGGACCCAGACGGCGCCGCGCTCCCGGAGTGGAGTCCGGGATCGCACATCGACGTGCACCTCGGCAGGGGAATCGTCCGGCAGTACTCGTTGTGCGGCGACCAGGAGGACAAGACCGTATACCGGATCGGCGTCCTCCGGGATCCCGCGACCCGCGGCGGATCCCGCTATGTGCACGAATCGCTACGACCAGGGCACCTCGTACCGGTCAGCGTGCCGCGCAACAACTTCGAACTCCTTGGCGCACCGAACTACGTGTTCGTCGCCGGCGGAATCGGCGTCACCCCGATGCTGCCGATGATTGCCGAGGCGCACCGCTCGGGCGCCGACTGGGAATTGCACTACGGCGGTCGCAGCCGAGAGACGATGGCGTTCGTCGACGAGCTCAGCGCATACGGCGACCGGGTTCGCATCGTCAGCGAGGACCGCGAGGGCGTTCTCGACCTGGACGCTCTGCTGTCCGTGCCGCGAGCACAGACCCTGGTGTACACGTGCGGCCCGGAGGGGCTGCTGTCCGCCGTCGAACAGCGCGGCACCGCCTGGGACGACGAGACCGTTCGCCTCGAGCGTTTCAAGCCGAAGTCTCGGGCCGAGGACGACGAACCCGGCGCCGACTCCGCGATCACGGTGCGCTGCGATGCGTCGGGCGTGACCGTCGAGGTCGCTCCCGACGCCCCGATCCTCGATGTCCTCGAATCCGCGGGTGTCGACGTGCCGAGTTCATGCCGTGAAGGCATGTGCGGCAGCTGCGAGACCAGAGTTCTCCGCGGCGTCCCGGACCATCGGGACTATGTCCTCTCCAGCTCGGAACAGGAATCAGGCGAAACCATGATGATCTGCGTTTCGCGCGCACAGACCGATGAATTGGTACTCGACCTCTAGGAGGAACACGATGAGTCTGTACCTGGTGCCGCATCAGGCACGAAAATTCGAACCGACCCCGTACGAGCGGAAGCTCGCAGGCGCGATCGAGGAGGTGTTCGGGGATGGTGGACACACGCTTGAGGCCCTCATCGAAGGCCTCAACGAGAACGGCTTCCACGGCCCAGACGGCAAGCCGTGGTCTCAGGACTCGTTCACGGCCGAGATGGCACGAATGGGAGAACAGTGATGGCACGCGTACACAGCCCGGGCCCGCTGTCCGCAGACGACATCTTCGCCACTGGCATGCGTGATCAGTGGCATGCGGTGTGTCCGTCCGACTGGGTGGAGCGCGGGGCGATCAAGCGCCTCGAACGACTCGGTGAGCAGTGGGTGGTCTACCGGCAGTCCGACGGACGAGTCCGCATCCTCGCCGACCGGTGCCCACACCGCGGTGCGCCGCTCTCGCAGGGCATGCACCTCGGTGATCGGATCGCCTGCCAATATCACGGCGTTCAGGTGGACGGTGACGGAACGGTCTTGTCGGTGCCGGGCATGCCGGGCTGCAACTTGGAGGGGAAGAAGCTGGTCCGCAGCCTTCCCACGCAAGAGGTCGGCGGCGCGATCCTCGCCTGGTTCGGCACCGATCCCGACGCTGAGCCCGCACCTCTGCAGTTGCCGGACCCGCTCGTCGACGAAGGTGTCTCGGCGTTTCTCTGCTACGCGGAGTGGAACGCTCCGTGGCGGTTCGCGGTCGAGAACCTACTTGACCCGATGCACGGCGCGTTCTTGCACCACGAGTCGCATTCGATGGCCGGCGGCGCGACGTCGGCTCGCTTCCGTATCCGGGAGACCGATCGCGGATTCTTCTTCGAGAAGACCGACCAGCGCGGCATGAACTTCGACTGGGTGGAGCTCTGCCGCACCGGCGCCGACTGGGTAGATCTCGAGATCCCGTACCCGGCGACCGCCGGCCCGGGCGGGCCGTTCGGCATCGTCGGCATGGCGACCCCCATCGGCGCGACGTCGTGCGCGGTGTTCTTTTGGAGGTACCGACGCGTCTCCGGCTGGGAGCGCGATGTGTGGCGTTTTCTGTACCGCACCAACCTGGAGGAGCGGCATTGGGCGGTTCTCGAGCAGGACCGGGTCATGCTCGAGGCGATGGCGTACGACGCAGACCAGGCGGAGAACCTCTATCAGCACGACCTGGGCGTCATCCGTCTCCGACGGATGTACCGCGCGCAGGCCGAGGAGCAGGCGACGGCGTTGGCCGACGCCTGACGCGAGGGATGAGAAGAACGGCCGGTGCGGGATCGCGCCGGCCGTCCTTCTCGTCCGTCGTGACGGTTCAGCGTCGTGACGGTCCAGCGGGATTACGCCGAGTCCTTCTCCATATCGGGCGCGGCGGAGTCGCTCATGGAGGCGCTCAGCTTGCGGAGCAGGTCCGCGAGCTGCGATTGCTCGTCGGGGGGCAAGCCCGCCAGGAGGCGCTGTTCGTTTGCGAAGTGTGCCTCGGCGGCCTCGTCGATGAGACGCATTCCTGAGGTGGTGAGGCACGCGTACACCACACGTCGGTCTTCGGGGTCTCGTTTGCGTTCGACGAACCCGGCCTTCTCGAGCCGGTCGACGCGGAGGGTGACCCCGCCGGTCGTAACGAGTGTCGTCTTGGCGAGCTGCCCCGACGTCATGCGATAGGGGGCACCGGACCGGCGGAGTGCGGCGAGGACGTCGAATGAGGCCATGTTGAGGTCGTATTCGGCGAACAGGTTAGACAGCGACGACTGGTACTGCAGATAGGCCCGGTGCAGCCGCCCGAAGACTTCGAGCGCCGAGACGTCTAGGCCTGGCCTCTCCGAACGCCATTGGCGAACTGCGTCGTCGACGCCGTCCGACGCGGCGATGTGGTCGGTCACGACGTGTCCTCCTCCCTGTCCGTAGGTTGCGGCTCGCGCCGATCAACGCTGGTGATCCCCCAGGTACGCGATCGCATCGATCTCCACCGTGGCCCCGTAGGGGAGACCGCTCACTTCGAGGAAGGTACGCGCCGGTCGCGGCGCGGTGAATCGACGCTCGAACTGGCGGTTCGCCTCTTCGCGGAGGGACAGATCAGTCACGTAGTAGGTAAGTTTTACCACGTCGTCGATGGCAGCCCCGGCGGTCGCGAGACGATCGACCATGCGGTCGATCGCGGCGTCGAGTGCCTCGTCGCGGCCAGGGACCGGCCGGTAGTCGTGATCGACGGACAGTGCTCCCGACACGTAGACATGGTCGCCCGCGCTGTACGCGGGGCTGTACGGGTGCTGCGGTGATGTGGTGACGGACATACGACTACGGCCTCCTGGGTTCGATGTTCCGTCATTTAGTTTAGTGCTTAATTATTAAGTCGCAAGGGGGGTCGTCCTGGAGTTCGTTGAGTCTAGACGCGGTTCAGGAAAGTGTGCCCGAACCGAATGGTCACGTGGACGGCTCAGTTCAGTACGTCTCGAAACGACTTCGCGGCCGTGGCCAGTGTGGGGAGGCTGCCGCGCTGAGCTAGCTAGCCCAATTCGCGCTTGAGCACCTTGCCGGAGGGGTTGCGGGGGAATACATCGACGAACTCGATTGAGCGGGGGAGTTTGAAGTTCGCGAGGTGTTCACGGGCGTAAGCCAGCACGTCGTCGACGGTCACGGTCGCGTTGGCCGCGACGGTGACGAACGCCTTCCCGACCTCGCCCATCCGCTCGTCTGGTACGCCGATCACCGCGACCTCGGTGACACCGTCGACACGCGCGAGGACCTGTTCGACCTCGGCCGGGTAGACGTTGAATCCGCCGCTGATGTACATGTCCTTGAGCCGGTCGGTGATCGTCAGATTGCCGCGGTCATCGAGAGTGCCGACATCTCCGGTGTGCAGCCACCCGTCGGCGTCGATCGTCGCGGCCGTCGCCTCGGGATCGTCGAGGTAGCCGCGCATCACCATCGCGCCACGCGCCAAGACCTCGCCCTGGTCAGACAGCTTCACTTCCATACCTTCGTAGGCACGTCCGCAGGTCGTGGCGACAGTCACCGCGTCGTCGTCGGCGCGGCAGGTCGTGACGAATCCGCTCGTCTCGGTCTGCCCGTACGCGGTCAGCACCGTCTCGACCCCGAGATCGGATTGAATGCGTTCGATCAGCACCACGGGGACGATCGTCGCGCCGGTCACCACGAGCCGCAGGCTCGACAGGTCGTAGTCGGGGCGAGCCGGATCGTCGAGCACCGTCTGGAAGATCGTCGGTGCACCGGGGAACACCGTCACCTTCTCGGCGTTGATCAAACGCATCGCCTCGGTGGGGGAGTAGACGGCGAGCGGAATCATCGTGACGCCGAACAGCAGGCACGGCAGGATCCCCGCCTTGTAACCGAACGTGTGGAAGTACGGATTCACCATCAGGTAGCGGTCGGTGTCGGACAGTCGTCCGTTCGACGCCCAGGCGTGCGACCCGGCCAGCGTGTGGCGGTGCTCAGCCAGCACGCCCTTCGGCGAACCCGTGGTTCCGGAGGTGAACAGGATGTCTGACAAATCGTCTTCGGCGACGGCGTCCGCCCGCTGCCGCGCGAGCACGATCGCGTCGTCGGAGACGTCGAGAAAGTGATCCCAGGCGATGGTGTCCGGCGCGTCGACGGGTGACTCCAACGGGATGCCGACCACCGTCCGTCCCTCCGCGACTGGCGAGGCCGACACCTCGGCGAGCCGATCGATCCCGGCGAACCCGCCCGACGCGACGACGACCGTTGCCCCCGACCGCTCGATGATGTCCGATGCCTCGCTGACCGTGTATCGCGTGTTGAGCGGCACGAGGACGGCGCCCGCGTAATGAGTGCCGAGTGCGGCTACCGGCCAGTGGTGGCTGTTTGGTGCCCATACGGCTACTCGGTCGCCCGGTTCGACGCCCACGTCGACCAGGCCCGCGGCGAACTTCCGCACCTGATCGCCGAGCTCGCTCCAGGTGAGACGCACGGGCTGCGCCCACTGCTCGTCGACCACGGCGACTCGATCGGGCCAGAGCTCTTCGGCGCGGTGCATGGCGGCGGGGGTGGTCATCGGGGACGGAAGCATGATCAAAACCTAGCAAATGCTTGCTAGGTTAAGCTAGGTCTCATGACGACGATCAATCTCGCCGATCGGGCAGTCGACCTCGGCGAATGGGCGGCCCGCACGACCGATGCGGACCGACTGTTCGAAGAGTCGGTGCGCGACTGGCTCGCCGACAACCTCGTCGGAGACTTCGCGAATCTGCGGGGTCGCGGCGGACCCGGCAGCGAACACGAGTTCTTCGCCGAGCGACTCGAATGGGACCGGCATCTCGCCGCTGCCGGGTGGACGTGTCTCGGCTGGCCCGTCGAACACGGCGGTCGCGGCGCCACGATCGGGCAGCGCATCATCTTTCACCGCGAGTATGCCCGAGCAGGTGCGCCCGCGCGCGTGAACCACCTCGGCGAAGAACTCCTGGGCCCGACGCTCATCGAATACGGCACACCCGAACAGCAGCGACGATTCCTTCCACATATCGTCGACGTGACCGAACTCTGGGCGCAGGGCTACTCCGAGCCAGGTGCCGGAAGCGACCTCGCGGGCGTCGCCACGTCGGCCGTCCTCGACGACGACCGCTGGGTGATCAACGGTCAGAAGATCTGGACGTCGCTCGCTCACCTGTCGCAGTGGTGCTTCGTCATCGCGCGCACCGAGAAGGGGTCGACCAGGCACAAGGGCCTCAGCTTTCTGCTCGTCCCTCTCGACGCCGACGGCGTGACGATCCGTCCGATCCAGCAGATCACCGGAACGTCCGAGTTCAACGAGGTGTTTTTCGACGACGCGAAAACATCCGCGGATCTCATCGTCGGCGAGCCGGGTGACGGGTGGAGAGTCGCGATGGGGCTGCTGCAGTTCGAGCGCGGCGTCTCGACGCTGGGACAGCAGGTCGGGTTCCGTCGTGAACTCGACGACTTGATCGACTTGGCCAAGCACAACCGCGCGATCGACAACCCGGAGATCGCGTCGCGGCTCCGTCGAGCGACAGTCGGCCTGACTGTCATGGAGGCGAACGCGCGCCGCACGCTCTCCGGTGACATCGTCTCCGAAGCGGGAGCCGCGTCGGTCACGAAACTCCTGTGGGGCAACTGGCACCGCGACCTCGGTGAGCTCGCGGTGGCTGTCGCGGGCGCGCCGTCGCTCATCGGTCCGGCCGCGACCACCGAAGGTCGCGCCAACGACATTGCCGACCCCGAACACGTGGAACTCGACGAACAACAGCGCCTTCTGCTGTTCAGTCGCGCCGACACGATCTACGGCGGCTCCAACGAAGTGCAACGCAACATCATCGCCGAGCGAGTCCTCGGCCTACCCCGAGAGGCCCGCGCATGAACTCCCCCGTCACCCCCTCGCCGCTGGCGACCCCGCCCAATGAGGTCGCCGGCCACGACCTGCTGAAGGGCAAGAAGGTCGTCGTGACCGCGGCAGCGGGCACCGGCATCGGCTTCGCCACCGCCCGTCGCGCACTGCTCGAAGGTGCGGACGTCCTCGTCTCTGACTTCCACGAGCGACGCCTCGGCGAGACCGTCGAGAAGTTGGGCGCCGAGTTCGGTGCGGAACGCGTCGTCTCGCACGTCTGCGACGTGTCGAGCACCGCGCAGGTCGACGCGCTGATCGCGGCGGCAGCCGACCGTCTCGGACACATCGACGTCCTGGTCAACAATGCGGGGCTTGGCGGCGAGACGCCGGTCGCCGACATGACCGACGAACAGTGGGATCGCGTCGTCGACATCACGCTGACCAGCACGTTCCGTTCCACTCGCGCCGCGCTGCGATACTTCCGCGACGCGGCGCACGGCGGGATCATCGTCAACAACGCCTCGGTCCTCGGCTGGCGTGCCCAGCGCGGGCAGGCCCACTACGCCGCAGCCAAGGCCGGTGTCATGGCACTCACCCGTTGCTCCGCCGTCGAAGCCGCCGACTACGGCGTCCGCATCAACGCGGTCGCGCCGTCGATCGCCAAGCACCCGTTTCTGGCGAAGGTCACCTCAGACGAACTGCTCGACGAGCTCGCTTCGCGCGAAGCGTACGGCCGGGCCGCCGAAGTGTGGGAGATCGCCGCGACCATCGCGATGCTCGCCAGCGACTACACCACTTACCTGACCGGCGAGATCGTCTCGATCTCCAGCCAGCGCGCCTGACCCGCGCATTCACGAAGGAGTCACACCATGACCGCACCTCAGGCATACGTCGTCGACGCCGTCCGCACGCCGGTCGGCAAGCGCGGGGGGTCCCTCGCCGCGATTCACCCCGCCGATCTCGGCGCACATGTGATCCGCGCGATCATTGACCGCACCGGCATCGCCCCCGAGGTCGTCGACGACGTGATCTTCGGCTGCGTCGACACCGTCGGACCTCAGGCTGGCAACGTCGCGCGGACGGCGTGGCTCACCGCGGGTATGCCGCTCGGTGTCCCCGGGACCACCGTCGACCGGCAGTGCGGGTCGAGTCAGCAAGCGATCCACTTCGCGGCGCAGGCCGTGATGAGCGGGACGCAGGACGTCGTGCTCGCAGGCGGACTTCAGAACATGAGCGCCATCCCGATCAGCCAGGCGATGATCGCGGGCCAGCCGCTCGGCTTCACCACCCCCACTGCGGAGTCGCCGGGCTGGACCAAGCGGTTCGGCGGCGCCGAGATCAGCCAGTTCGTCGGAGCCGACATGATGGCCAAGCGGTGGGACATCAGCCGCACCGATATGGAGGCGTGGGCCCTGCAGAGCCACGAACGCGCCCGCGCGGCGATCGCCGCGGGACGCTTCGACAACGAGTATGTCCCGTTGGGCGACTGTGTCGTCGACGAGTGTCCGCGCGAGACGTCGCTGGAGAAGATGGCTTCGCTGCAGGTGCTCGCCGAAGGTTCCGAGTTGACCGCTGCCGTGGCCTCGCAGATCTGTGACGGTGCGTCGGCGACGCTCGTCGTCTCGGAGGACGCGCTCGCTCGATACGGACTCACTCCGCGTGCTCGCATCCACCACATGTCGGTGCGCGGCGACGACCCGGTAATGATGCTGTCCGCACCGATTCCCGCGACGAAGCACGCGCTGGAGAAGACCGGCATGACCATCGATGACATCGACGTCGTCGAGATCAACGAGGCGTTCGCGCCGGTCGTTCTCGCCTGGCTTAAGGAGACTGGAGCCGACCCGGCCCGCGTCAACGTCAACGGCGGCGGTATCGCGCTGGGGCATCCGCTGGGCGCCACCGGGGCCAAACTGTTCGCGACCCTGCTCAACGAACTCGAACGCACCGGTGGGCGTTATGGCTTGCAGACCATGTGCGAGGGCGGCGGCACCGCCAACGTGACGATCATCGAACGTCTCGGCTGACTGGACAGCAGGACCTCAGACGTCACCCACACGAGACCCCCACGCTGCGGGCGAGCACCGGAAGGTGCTCGCCCGCAGTGCATTTCCTCACTCCGTCGCAATGGTGACCTACCTCCTCAAATCGATTATGTGTGACATTGACAACACAATTAACCAGTGTAACTATTATCAGAGACACGTATTCGATGAGAGGAGCGGGCAATGGGCAGGTTGGACGGCAAGGTCGCATTCATCACCGGGGCCGCACGCGGACAGGGCCGCAGTCATGCGATCCGGCTGGCGCAGGAAGGCGCCGACATCATCGCGCTCGATGTCTGTGCGCCGATCCCGAGCGTGGAGCGGTTCTACCCCGGAGCCTCCGACGACGACATGGCCGAGACGATCGACAAGGTCAAGCAGTTCGGGGGTCGCATCGTGTCGGCGACAGCAGACGTGCGCGACTTCGACGCGGTGGCGAGAGTCGTCGCCGACGGAGTCACCGACTTCGGTGGAATCGACATCGTCAGCGCCAACGCGGGCATCTTCGTCTTCGGCGACCCGTCCCACCTCGTCAGTGAGAACGACTGGGACGACGTCCTCGACATCAACCTCAAAGGCGTCTGGCATACCTGCAAAGCCGTGACACCCGCCATGATCGACGCGGGCAAGGGCGGGTCGATCATCCTCACCAGCTCGACGGCCGGTATCAAGGGCACGCCGAACGTCGCGCCGTACACGGCGAGCAAACACGCTGTCGTGGGACTCATGAAGACGCTCGCGCTCGAACTGGCCCCCCACTCGATTCGAGTCAACACCATCCATCCGACCGGCGTGGCCACCGACATGATCCTCAACGAAGCGACGTTCAAGTTGTTCCTGCCAGATGAGGAGCACCCAACCACAGAGCAAGCGGCACCGGTGTTCACCACGACCAATGCGCTGCCGATCCCGTGGGTCGAAGCCGACGACATCAGCAATGCGCTGCTGTTCCTGGCGTCGGACGAGGCTCGGTACGTCACCGGCAACGAGCTCAAAGTCGACGCAGGCTACTGCATCAAGTGACGGGGGAGAACCGACAGATGACGGGGCTTATCGAATGACAGAACTCCTCGAACAATTCGACGCGGTCGACGGTGAAGCGGTCGCCTCCGAGTGGGCGGCGCGCTTCTCCGAGGCGGTCCATACGGGCGCGGGCGCGGCAGGCCTGTTCAGCGAGGACGCGTGGTGGCGTGATCTGCTGGCGTTCACCGGCGACCTACACAGCAGGCAGGGGTCCGCCGCATTGGCCGCACAGGCCCTCAGTGCACGCGGCGTGCTTCGTGGCGCCGTGCAGGTAGCGGCCCCGCCGGGGTCTATCGCAGTGCTGCCGGGCGACCGCGGCCTCGTGACCGCGTTCCTCGCGTTCGATACCGTCGACGGCCGCGGCCAGGGCCTGGTCCGGTTGGTTGAGGCAGAGGGCAGATGGCGCGCGGTGTCGCTCTTCACCACGCTCGAAGAACTCCGCGACCTGCCGTTCGCGGCCGGGGCCGCCAGGCCGGACGGCAACTCGGTCGACGGTCGGACGTGGCACGCACGACGCGCGGCGGAACGCGACCTGGCCGACGGAGAACCGGACGTACTCATCGTCGGAGCGGGGCACAGCGGTCTCGGGCTTGCCGCCTATCTGCGTGCGATGGGTCTGCGGCCGCTGCTCGTCGACCAGAATCAGCGGGTCGGCGACAACTGGCGCAGACGATACGACTCGCTCGTCCTGCACGACCCGGTTCACTACGACGAACTGCCGTTCTTTCCGTATCCGCAGACATGGCCGGTGTTCGCGCCCAAAGAGAAGGTGGGTGACTGGCTCGAGCTGTACGCATCGGCGATGGAACTCGACGTCTGGTGTTCCACGACGGTCGCCGGCGCTGATCGAGTCGGCGATCGCTGGCGGGTCACGGTGCGCCGTGCCGACGCCGGCGGGGTCGAGACCACGCGGACGGTGTCGCCCGCGCATATCGTCCTCGCGACCGGTGTCAGCGGGACCGTGCCGCAGACGCCGCATGTGCAGGGCGAGTTCGACGGACCTGTCACCCACTCGAGCGGCTATCGGGGCGGCGGTTACGGAGGCAAGCAGGTTGTGGTGGTCGGCACCGGCAACAGCGGACACGACGTCGCTCAGGATCTCGTGGAGCACGGTGACCGAGTGACGCTCATCCAGCGCGGGCCAACCTATGTGGTCAGTGCGGGTGCAGTCAGCGAGGTCATGATGGGCGCCGCGTATTCGGACGACTCTCCGCCGACCTCGATCTCCGACTATCTCGGCGCGTCGTCACCTCATCTGTCCGCGGTTTCGACGGCGGGTCTACAGGCGGCGACGGCAGCAATGGCGGAGTACGACGCCGACCTGCGCCGCGACCTCGCCGCCGCGGGCTTTGCGCTCTCGTCCGGCGAAGACGGGACGGGATCCATGCGCCTGTTCCTCGGACGTGGTGGCGGTTACTACATCGACGTCGGATGCAGCCGGTACATCGCCGACGGCACCATCGCAGTCCGATCGGGCGTGTCAGTCGCTGGCTACGACGGTTCCGACGTCGTGCTGTCGGACGGTTCACACGTCACCGCGGACGCCGTGGTGCTCGCGACCGGCTTCGGCGGCATGGAGAACACGGCGCGCGCGATCTTCGGCGACGACCTCGCCGACCGCTGTGGGTCGGTCTGGGGTCTCGACGACGAGGGCGAGGTGCGTGGCGTGTGGCGTCGCACAGCGCAGCCCGGATTCTGGTTCACCGGTGGCAATCTCGGCTTCGCACGCATGTACAACCGCTATCTCGCGCTGGCTATCGGCCAGGACCATCTCACGACCCAAACCTAGAAGGGCAACGACATGACAATCGACGAGCTTCTGCAGATAGAGGAAATTCGGCAGCTCCGGATCGGCTACTCGAACTACTTCGACGGGCACGACGTCGCGGGCTTGACGACGCTGTTCTGCGAAGACGCGGTGTGCGAATTCCCGGAAGAGTACGGCGGTGACTGGATCGGCCGCGACACCATCATCGCGAACTTCACCCGTGAACTCGACCGGTTGGGCGAGCCGTACGACACGATGCACGTCGTCACCAACCCGTGGATCACGCTGACCGGATCAGACAGCGCGCACGGCCGCTGCTACCTCATCGATCTGCTGACCAGACAGAAGGCGGGCAGCGGTCACTGCACCACCACAGGTGGCCACGCGAACCCCCTGTACTACCTCGGCATGTACGAGGACGACTATCGGAAAGAGGGCGGGGTGTGGAAGTTCGCACGCATCAAGCTCCCGTTCTTCTGGCCGGACCGGACGTTCGAGTCGGTCAAGCATCCGGATTGACCGCACGAGGTCGACAGGTGTCCGCGTCAGCGGCTGGCACAGAACTGCGCTGTCGTCGAATGGGTTCGACCGGGTAGAGCCGCGCGCTGGGTGATGCGCGGGTGGCTGATGTGACACACGGTGATTCCAGTTGAGAAGGGGTGCTCGAAACGGCTCTGAGAAGTCAGGTCAGGCCCGGTTTTCGGGCTGTTGATCCTCGTCAGGTGGTGGGTCGCCCGTTGGCATGATTCTGCCGGATTTATAACGGTTCGATCACTTGATCCAGTGACCCGGGATGCTCCGTTCGAACTACTGGTTATGGTCCGAATGAACCACAGAAGCGACATGGCGCCAGGTACCGACGCGACGACGCAGCGTGGCTCGTCCCACCCCACGACGAAAGGCAACCTCATGGCTGATATCCCAGATATCTCCGGCATCAACGACCTGATGAAGACCATCAACGCTCTGCTCGGCGACATCGGTTCGACCAGCGAAGGCGGCAGCCAGTTCGGCTGACGGCGGCACCTCGGGCCGCGGCGCACACTGCGCCGCGGCCCGTTCCCCGTCTGAAGCAACCCCGTCTGAAGCACGCGACGCACCGCGAAGGAGCCGCCATGACGTCGAAGTCGTCTACCACATCGGCTCGTGGGTTGACCCGCGACGACTTGTCGGCGGCCGCGGTCGTCCTCGGCGACGGCCTCGCCGAGATGTCGGTCTACGAGTGGGTCCTCGGTGAGCACGTCGACGATCGCACAGCGCGGTCCGGACTCGCGCGCGTGCTCCTGAGACCGTTGATCGCGGCCGGTCACGTAGTCGGCGTCGACGGCGAACCCGGGCTGCTCGGACTTCTCGTCTGGTACCCGACCGCGGTCGACGCGACCTCGCCCGGTACGGGCGCGGGCGTACATCCTGACGACCTCGAGTTCCTGACCTCGCATCCCGAGGTCGCGCGACGGCTCCTCGAATTCTGGAACAGGCCGGCCTTGCCCTCGCCTGAGCCGGGCGCGGTCAGCATGCCGCTGGCCGCCGTGATCCCCGAAGCACGAAGCAGCGGTGTGATCCGAGCGCTCGTGCGCACCGTCGAAGACTTCTGCATCGTCAACGGGACCCGCTTCTACGTGTGGACCGGCCTCGAACGGCTCCGCGACCTCTATGTGAACGGCTGGGGCGTGACCGAGTTCGCAACCGTCGAGTTCGACGAACAGACCACGCTCTACGGCCTCACCTCCGAGCGTCCGCCGCCCGTCAGCAGTACCTGACCGACCCCGCCCTGCAGTCCACCCCGCGCCTCCGCGCGCCCCGAGGAGCCATTCATGACGCGCCCGCACCTCTCCCTCCGTTCCGCCCCCCGCTTCATCCTCCGATTCGTTGCCCTCCGGTTCGTTATAGGGGTGACTGCCGCTGCACTGGCGCTCACCGGGCTCACCGGGCTCACCGCCGGGATCGTCCACGCCTCTCCCGGCAGGCTCGTCAGCTCGACGACGGTGGCCGACCAGATGCGCGACATCACCGTGCACTCGCCGTCCATGGGGCGCGACATCCCACTGACCGTCCTCACCCCGAAGGACACATCGAAACCCGCACCGGTCCTGTACCTCCTCAACGGCGCAGGCGGCGGCGAGGACTCCGCGACGTGGCAGCGGAACACCGACATCGTGAAGTTCTTCGCCGACAAGAACGTGTACGTCGTGATCCCCATGCAGGGTGCCTTCTCGTACTACACCGACTGGGTCAAGACCGACGAGAAGCTCGGAGTCAACAAGTGGGCGACGTTCCTCGCGGACGAACTGCCGCCCGTCATCGACGGCACGTACCCGACTACCGGCAAGAACGCGATCGCCGGGATCTCGTCGTCTGCGACGTCGGTCCTCAATCTGGCGATCGCGAACCGCGGACTGTACGAAGCGGTCGGTTCGTACAGCGGCTGTGCGAGCACGTCGACCGAACACGGCACGCTCTTCATCCGCATCGTCGTCGAGACACGAGGCGGCGGCAACGTCCGCAACATGTGGGGTGAGCTGCGCGGACCGCTCTGGAAACAGAACGACCCGATCATCAACGCGGCAGGGCTGCGCGGGGTGTCCCTGTATCTGAGCGCCGCCACCGGACTGCCGGGCGCGCACGACAACCTGTCGGAGGTGCCGAACGTCGCGACGCTCGGAGACCGCATCGTCACCGGTGGAGTCATCGAGGCCGCCACCCGCGTGTGCACCGAGCAGTTGGCGTCGCGCCTGCAGCAGTTGCGCATTCCGGCCACCGTCGACCGTCCGATCGGTGGAACACACTCGTGGCCGTACTGGCAGGACCAACTGCACAAGTCGTGGCCGCAGTTGAGCCGCGCGATCGGCGCTTGATCCGCGATTCGGCGATCGTCGAGCTCATCCGGGCCGCGGTCGGTTCGCACAAACGACGCGTCGCGTCGATCGTCCTCGCGCAGATCGTCGCCATGTCGGCGGCGCTCGCGCAGCCGACGCTGAACGCGCACATCGTCGACTCCGGTGTGGTGGCAGGTGATGTCGGCTACATCGAACGCATCGGTCTGCTCATGCTCGCCGTCGTCGCAATCGGAGCCGTCGCGTCGATCGTCGCCGTGGCGTGTGCCTCCCGGTTGGCGGCCGACGTGGGTGCTGATCTGCGCTCGCGGATGTACCGTCGAACCACCCGGATGACCGCCGTCGAGTACCGGAGTCTCGGTACGCCGACCCTGCTGACCCGATCGACAATCGATGTCAACCTCGTGATTCAGGCGGTGTTCGTGCTCGCGGCCACCGCGGTCACGGCGCCTCTCGTCACGGTCGGTGCCGTCGTCCTCTCGATCCGCCAATCCGTCCGGCTCTCGCCGGTCATCGGCGCGGTCGCAGTGATGCTCGTCGTGCTCGTCGGCGTCTTCGTCGTTGCCCTGACTCCGCTGTCTCGTCAGCTGCAGCGTGCCGTCGACCGCGTGAGTCTGTCCCTGCGGGAACAGCTTTCGGGCGTTCGCGTGATCCGGGTGTTCGGCAGGGAAGCGGCGGTCGGCGAGCGGTTCGACGAGGCGAACGCCGGTCTCACCGCACTTGCCCGCAGAGTGGGGGCGGTGCAGGCGCTCTTCGGGCCGGTCACCCTCGCGGTGACGAACGTCGGCACGGTCGCGGCGACAGTGTGGGCCGCTGACCTGATCGACCGATCGCAGATGACGATCGGTGACCTGACTGCCTTCACCGGATATCTCGGACAGGTCGTGTCCGGTCTGATCCTGTTCTTGCCGATCGCCACCGTGTGGCCGCGGGCGAACGCGGGAGCGGAGCGGATCCGCGAGGTGCTCGGCGCCGCCGACCAGCCCGCAGGCGGGGGGCCGGCCGAGTTCGCGTCGGCACCGCTCGAGGTCCGCTTCGACACCGTCACCGTCGACTATCCGGATGCGACTCGGCCCGCGGTCAGCTCGGTGACCCTGACATGCGCCGGCGGTGAGGTCACCGCTGTAATCGGCGGCACGTCGAGCGGAAAGAGCACACTGCTCGCGACCGTCGCACGAATCGTCGAGACCTCAGAGGGATCAGTCCGGGTCGGCGGAGTTCGCACCGACCGGGTCGGGTTGACCGCGCTGCGAGCCGTTGTCGCGCATGTCGGCGGGGAGCACCAGCTCGTCGCGGGCACGATCGCGGACAATCTTCGGTTGGCCGATCGGGACGCCACCGACGATGTCCTCTGGTCGGCGCTCGCTGCGGTTCGGGTCGCTAGTGTGCTGCGCGATCGACACGGTCTCGACACTGTCGTCACGCAGGGCGGACGCAACTTCTCCGGCGGACAACGACAACGTCTCGCACTCGCTCGCGCGATCGTCCGGGCACCGCGCGTGCTGGTGCTCGACGACGCGTTCTCCGCGATGGACCGGGCGACGGCCGCCGCAGTCCTGGACGGCGTACGCCGGAAACTGCCGGACACCACCGTGATCGCGGCGGCACAACAGATCGGGAGCCTCGCCGACGCGCATCAGATCGCAGTGCTCGACCGAGGCGCCGTGGTCGATGTCGGGACTCACCGGGACCTCGTGGCCGAGTCGAGCGTCTACCGGGAACTCACTGCGGCTGAGGTGGGCACGTGATCGCAAGGGGCAAGGCCAGGATCGTCCTCGCACTCGTCGCCGCGCTCGTCGCGACAGCGGCGACCGTCCTGCTTCCGTATGTCCTCGGACAGCTAACCGATGTCGTCTTCGCTGGAGCGATCGGTTCGCGTCTGCCGTCCGGGGTCTCCCTCGACCAGGTCGTCGACGCCTACCGCGCGGGCGGCGATGACCTGACCGCCAACCTCGTCGCCCGGAGCGGGGCCGTCCCCGGGCACGGCGTGGACTGGCCGGAACTGTGGACTCGCACCGGGCAGGGATTCGGTCTCATCGCGGCGATCCTCGCGGCCAGATCGACCAGCGGACTGCTTCTCAACGCATTCGTTCAGGACACGGTCCGCCGGATCCGGACGGCGCTCGAACGCACTGTCCACCGGCTGCCGATGTCTACCGTCGACGGGGGACGGCGTGGGCACATTCTGAACACCACCACCGTCGACGTCGACAATCTGGCGACGGCGATCGGACCGGTGTTCGTTCAGTTGCCGGTCATCGTCGCGACGATCGTGTTCGTCCTCGTCGCACTCGGTCTGGTGTCGCCGTTCTTCCTCGGGGTCGCCGTCGCGTCGGTGCCGCTGGTCGTCATCGCATCCGTTCTCGTGCTCCGCCGCGCGCGGCCGCACATGCAGCGGCAGTGGTCCACCACGTCCGACCTCACCGCGCACATCGAGGACGTCTACTCGGCCCGCGACATGCTCGCCGCCTACGCCGCGCACGACGGGCCCGCGAGGAATTTCGACCGACTCAACACCCGACTGGCGCACGCGACCCGCGCCGGTCAGACGTGGAGCGGTTCGCTGTCGCCGATCATGACCGTGTGCAACGCGCTCGTGTTCATCGCGATCGCCGTGTTCGGGGCCGTGAAGATGCTCGACGGCGCGGTCACCCTCGGCGCGCTGCAGGCGGTCGTCATGTACGCCAGCCAGTTGTCCAATCAGGTCTCGTCCCTCGCAAGCACGCTGCCTCGCCTTCAGTCTGGGCTGGTCTCCTACGGGCGCGTCCGCGAGTTCCTCGCGCAGCCCGCCGAGTCCGCGCCCGCGATCGATGATCCACCGCCGACGTCCAGCGGACGGCACTCTCGGCCGCCGCGCATCGTGTTCGACGACGTCTCGTTCTCCTACGGCGCGGACCGGCCGCTCCTCGACGGCGTCGACTTCGTTGTCGAGCCTGGCCAGACGGTCGCGATCGTCGGCGCGAGCGGATCGGGCAAGACGACCATCACCTCACTCATGCAACGCTTCTACGATCCGGACGCGGGGTCGATCACCGTCGACGGCAGCGACATCGCCGGATGGACCCGCACCGAGGCGCGCACACAACTCGCGGTCGTAGCTCAAGAGCCGTGGCTGTTCTCCGGCACGGTCGGGGAGAACATCGACTTCGGCGGTGACGCACGGTCGGACGTCATCGACGAGATCGTCGCGGTACTCCCCGGTGGGCGCGGCACTCGGGTGTCGGGCGACCACGACACGTTGAGTGCGGGGGAGAAACAGTTGGTCGCAGTGGCGCGTGCGTTGGCCGCACGACCCCGCATCCTCATCCTCGACGAGGCGACGAGCGCTGCAGACCCACGATCGGAGTTGCTGATCCAGCGAGGGGTCTCTGAGCTGCGGCGTCGTACGACGTCCGTCGTGGTGACGCATCGTCGTTCGACGCTCGCCCTCGCGGACCGGATCCTCGTACTCGGCGGCGGCCGGATCGTCGAATCGGGCACTCTCGACGAGCTGACCGCGTCGGGACGCGAGTTCGCGAGGTTACAAGGCATGCCTCTGTGATTCATCCCACGAGACCGGTACGATGGGATGAGTTTCAGAATTTGTCTCAACCGATGGCGGTTCGCCATGAAGTGGAGGGTCCCAATGACCAAGCCTGCAGAAACTGTGGTGCGTGCCGGCGACAAGGTGTCGTCCGAAGCGCACGGCCTGACTGAGCTGCTCGAGATCCAGAAGGCCGCGTTCCTGCGTGACGGGATCCCCGACGCGAAGACTCGCGTCAGCCGCATCAACCGACTCGGCCAGATGCTCCTCGACCACGCCGACGAGATCACCGAGGCGCTCAACGAAGACTTCGGCACGCGTCCGAAGGAACTGTCCATCGCCGCGGACGTCGCGGGCTGCATGATCGACCTCACCCACCAGCGGCGCGACGCCGAGAAGTGGATGAAGGAGGAGAACGTCTCCAAGCTGCAGGGGCTGCTCGGTTACAAGCAGCGCCTGCGTCACGAGCCGCTCGGCGTCGTCGGCATCATGGGGCCGTGGAACTTCCCGCTGCAGCTGACGATCGTTCCTGCCGGTTCGGCGTTCGCCGCGGGTAACCGGGTGCTGATGCGCCCGTCGTCGGTCACCGCGAAGACCACCGACGTCATCGCGCGGGTCGCTCCCGACTACTTCTCGATCGAGGAGTTCGCCGTCGTCACCAGCAAGCACGGCGGCGGCGCGGACTTCGCGAAGCTCGACGTCGACCACATGTTCTTCACCGGTTCGCCCGAGGTCGGCAAGTCGGTCGCGCAGGAAGCCGCGAAGAATCTCACCCCGGTGACGCTCGAACTCGGCGGGAAGAACCCGGCGATCGTCGACCCGGTGCAGGACATCACCGAGGCTGCGAACTTCCTCGCCGACGCTCGCATGGTGAACGGTGGGCAGGTCTGCCTGTGCCCCGACTACGTCTTCGTCCCGGAGAGCAAGGTCGGCGAGTTCACCGAGAAGGTCGTCGCACGCTGGACTAAGAACTTCCCGACGATCCTCAAGAACGGCGAGTACACGTCGACGATCAACGAGAAGAACTACACCCGTATCGTTGGGCTGATCGACGACGCTGTGGAGCTCGGCGCCACCAAGCACCAGGTGATCCCGGCGGGCGAGGATCTGCCGAACGCACAGGCGCGCAAGATTCCGCCGACCTTGCTGACCGGTGTGAAGGCGGGGATGAAGGTGGAGGAGGACGAGGTCTTCGGCCCGGTCCTGACCGTCTACCCGTACCGCAACCTGGCTGAGGCGATCGACAAGATCAATTCGGCGGGCCATCCGCTCACCCTGTACTGGGTCGGCAAGGACAACGAGAATTTGCAGCGCGTCGCCGACAACACGCGCAGCGGCTCGATCAGCGGAAACGACTTCGCGCTGCACCTGTTGTCGAGCGGTCTGCCGTTCGGCGGCGTCGGCAAGTCCGGCATGGGCAGCTACCACGGCAAGTTCGGTTTCGAGACGTTCAGCCACGCCCGCGCGGTGACGGTCTCGACGATGCCGATCAGCTTCGCGCAGATCATGTCGGCGCCGTTCACCAAGAGCGACAAGCGTCTGACCAAGATGCAGATGACGATGTGGCGCTTCCTCCAGGGGCGGGCTTCGCGCAAGTCCGCCAAGGGCTGACCCGTTCTCCCCGACCTGCTGGTCGGGCGACATCGAGACCCCGCGAGCCCGGTAGCTCGCGGGGTCTCGCCTTTGCTGTCGCCACTGACGAATGCCGTCCCGCCAGCGAAACCAAGCACTTGCTAGGGTGGATCGGTAGTCAGGTGAATGGAGGCACATGGTGGCGGCGAAGTCGACCGCGGCGGGCTCGGCCCGGCGAGACCAACTGCTCGGGATCGCGGGCGAACTGTTCGCCGAACGCGGTCTGCGATCGACCACTGTTCGTGACATCGCCGATGCCGCGGGCATCCTGTCGGGGAGCCTGTACCACCATTTCGACTCGAAGGAGTCGATGGTCGACGAACTGCTTCGCGGCTTCCTGGACACGCTCTTCGCCCGCTACCAGGAGATCGACGCGGCCAGCCTGGACGCGGCAGATACGCTGCGCCAGTTCGTGATAGCGTCCTTCGAGTCGATCGACGCGCGGCACACCGCGGTCGCCATCTATCAGAACGAGGCCCGTCAGCTCGGCGGGCAGGAGCGCTTCTCCTACATCAACGAACGCAACATCGAATTCCGTGCCCTCTGGGCGTCGGCGCTTCAGCGCGGCGTCGACGACGGAGAATTCCGCCCCGATCTCGATGTCGACCTGGTGTACCGGTTCCTCCGCGACACCGTGTGGGTTGCGGTCCGCTGGTATCGGCCGGGCGGCGCGAAGTCGATCGACGAGATAGCCGACCAGTACCTGACCGTCGTGCTGGACGGTCTGCTGCCGCGCTGACGACGTGTGATCAGCGGCGCACGGACGCGGTCACCGTGAACTTCGCGTTCCGCGCGACCTGCCTCGTCGGGCCGACTATCCGTTCGAGTGACCCGCGGTAGCGCAGGTGCGAATTCCAGACGCACCACAGTTCACCGCCCCTCGCGAGCGTGCGCGCAGCTTCGGCGAACAGATGATGTGCGATGCCCGTCGAGAGGGCCGCATCGTCGTGGAACGGCGGATTCAACGCGATGAGCTCCTGTGATCCGGAGCCGACCGATTCGAGGCCGTCCGCCTGCACGACGTCGACCCGGTCGGCGACACCGTTCGCATCTGCGGTCGCTCGGGCCGATCGGACAGCGGCCGCGGAGCGGTCGGTCGCCGTCACAGTCACTGCAGGCCGGGCGAGCGCCAACGCGGCGCCGACGACTCCGTTGCCGCATGCGAGGTCGACGGCGGTCGACGCGACCGGCACCGCGTCGGTGAGCACCTCAAGCAGCAAACGCGTGCCGATGTCGATGCGGGCCCCTGCGAACACGCCGCCGTGCGCGACGACGGTCAGCCCGTCGTGGGTCTCCGACCTGGGCCATGAAGCGAGAAGCTCGGTGGCGGCCTCTCGCCTCGGCGCCCGCGCGAACAGCACCCGCGACTTCTGCCGCGCATGGCTGACGTCCACGCGCCCGAACGATCCGCGGAGCACCTCGTTCATCTGCGTCGACATGTGCTTGATCCGACCACCCGCGACGACGACCACGCCGGGATCCGCGGTGGCTGCGATGAGTGCCGATACCTCGGCCAGCCGGTCGAGCGACCGCGGCAGGCGCATGAGCACCACACGCGCGCCGTCAACGACCTCCGGAGCGAACCCGAGCGGGTGGATGCCACCGACACCGAGGCGGTCGGCGTTCGCGGCGAGCGCCCGCTGCCCGGTGAGCAGATCTTGGTGGACGCGCACGTCGGTGGCCCCCGACCCGATCGTCACCGACCCGATCGTCAACGCCCCGTACGCATCGTCCAGCACCGACACCGATCCCGGTGGTGCGTCGGCTAGATGGGGGGCGGCCTCGTCGAGGATCAGCCGGTCCGCGGCGTCCGACGCCGGCAGACTCGGTCCGTCCACGTCGGGGAAGCGTTTCAACTCGTCCAGATCCACCACCGCAGACTACTGGGCAGGCTGATCACTGGGCAGGCAGCAACTCGTTCGCGAGTGCGGCGGTCATTGCTCGAGCGGCGGCCGACGGCGTCGAACCCACGGCCAACGACAGCGACGTTTCGACCGAGTCCGTCACCGGAATCGCGGCCAACGCATCCCGCCCGACGGCCATGGCGGCCGTCAGGACGCCGACACCGCTACCGAGTTCGGCGAGGGCGAGGACCGAATCGGGCGAATGCGCGGCCACCGCAGGTGTCACATCTACGCGCGCGACGGCGCACGTCGACGCCAATGCGGATCGGACGCCGGTACCGGGCGGCAAGCTCAGCACGGTGACGTCGACGAGTTCGGCGCACGCGACCGAGTCTCGAGCGGCCCACGGGTGGCCGACGGGAACGACGACGGCGATCGGTTCCCGGATCACCGTGAGTCCGGTGACCTCGTCAGGCAGCGGATCGGTGTGCGCGACGAGCGCGACGTCGAGCCTGCCTGCCGCGAGATCGTCGATGAGCAGGTCGGAGTTGGACTCTACGACGCTGACACTCACACCGGGGTGGGCGCGACGGAACGCGGCGAATCCCGCGAGATAGCCCGGGACGGTGCAGCCGATGACGGTTCCGAGGCGAAGGCTTCCACGTACCACGCCGGACAGTTCGTCGCTGACGGCGTCGATGGTGGCGATCGATGCGAGCGCAGCACGCGCGTGCGGGAGCACTTCGTGACCGGCGGCCGTCGCCGAGACGGTCCGCCCCCGCCGGTCGAGCAGTCGATGTCCGACCTCGTGCTCCAGCTTGGCGATCTGGGCCGACACTCCGGACTGGCTCACGTGCAAGCGAGCGGCCGCCGCGGTGAACGAGCCAAGATCGGCGACCGCCACCAGGTATCGCAACTGATGCAGTTCCATAACCAATGATGCTAGCTCTCATAACAACCAGCTGTTGGACTGATGATCTCGGTGGCGCGACCGTAGACGTATGAGAACGATGACACCGACCGCGATCGCCGAACTCTACTTCGACTGCTGGGCCCGCAAGGACTTCACTGATCTCGCCGCACGTCTGTCGCCAGACTGCCGCTTCACCGGCGTGTTCGGGACGGCAAACGGCCCCGACGAGTTCCTCAAAGGCCTATCCGGCATGGCCGCAGGCACCGATTCGATCGTCGTCCGCAAACGGGTGGCCGACGGCTCCGACGTGATCACGTGGTTCGACCTCGCCATGGGTGGGGCGCCCGCGACCGCCGTCGCAAACTGGACACACATCGAGGACGGCCAGATCTCCACGGTCGACGTGACCTTCGACCCGAGAGCGATCCTTGCGGCGTCGTCGTAACCGGCGTCGGAACACCCGGGACGTATCATGACGCCATGCCCTCTGTGCTCGCCGTCTGCGTCGTCCGAGCCCTCCACCCGGATTCCGGGCGGGCAGGAGTCACCGCGATCGACAAAGGCCCCGTCGACGGACCCGTCAAAGTCGGCGACTACGGTCTGTACGCCGACGTCCAGGTCGACCGGAAGCATCACGGTGGCCTCGACAAGGCGATCTACGTGTACGCGCAGGAAGACATCGACTTCTGGGAGAGCGAACTGGGACGCGAGATCCCGTTCGGATTCTTCGGCGAGAACCTGCGAACCGAAGGCATCGACGTCAACGCGGCGCGAGTCGGCGAACAGTGGCGGATCGGGCACGACGTGATCGGCGAAGTCACGTCGCCGCGGATCCCGTGCCAGACGTTCGCTCGCTGGATGGGCGACGACAGCGACGGATGGGTCAAACGATTCGCGCAGGAACGTCGGCCAGGACCATATCTGCGCGTCGTCAAACGCGGACCTGTCGCCGCGGGCGACGCGATTAGCGTCCTGCGCGTGCCAGACGACGCACCGACGATCTGTTCACTCGCGCGCTGACAGTCCCACACGTCCTATCAGGCGCCCCGCTCAGACGTCATCGTCGCCGACGGGACCGCCTTCGCTCTCCCAGTTCTCGATCATCCGCACCCCGGTGCGCGTGAACTTGCGGCGCACGCCGACGCCGCCGAACTCGTCCTCCACGACGAACATCGCCCCGTACGTGACGAGGGCGTCGGTCAGCCGCTGAACCTGCGCCTCGTCGAGGATGTCCGCGCCCTTCTCATACTTGCGGAGCGCTGCGGGGTCGATCTCCGCGTTGCGGGCGATGGTCCGGACCGAGACCCGGCAGAGATGTCGCGCCGCGCGTGCGAGAGAACCGTCCATGTGGAATTCGATGGTTGCCATGCCTCCATCATGCATCCGGCGAACGCGACTTCTCGCCGGAGCGACCAGTTTGCTGTGCGGCGCGGGTCTATATCTGTGACGGCACCCGACCGAGGCGCCGCTGACCTGGAGGACTCCCATGCACAAGATGATCTTCGTGAACCTGCCCGTCGCCGACCTCGACGCGTCCCGCGCGTTCTTCACCTCGATGGGATACGAGTTCAACGACAACTTCTGCGACGGTGACGCGCTCGCACTCGTGCTCGGCGACTCGATCGTCGCGATGCTGTTGCAGCGCGAGGTCTACAAGAGCTTCGTACTGGGGAAGGAGGTCCTCGACGCGCATACGGCGAGCGGCTGCATCGTCTGCCTCAGCGCCGAGAGTCGTGACGAGGTCGATGCCGTGGTGGACAAGGCGATGGCCGCCGGTGCGACCGCAGGCGACACCGAGGAACACGGGTTCATGTACGGACGGTCGTTCTTCGATCTCGACGGCCACGCGTGGGAGATCATGTGGATGGATCCGGCAGCCGCGGAAGTCGGGCCACAGGCGTACGCGGCGCAGCAGGGTTGACTCGAGTCGTCGAGGAGAAGGGGTACAGCGTGATCGACGAACCGTCCTTCGAGGCAGCCACCGCCTCGTACCGCGCGGAACTGCTCGTCCACTGCTACCGGATGCTCGGCTCCGCGACCGATGCGGAAGACGTGCTGCAGGAGGTGTACCTGCGAGCGTGGAAGGCGTTCCACCGATTCGAGGGACGATCGTCGGTCCGCACCTGGATGTACACGATCGCGACCAACACCTGCCTCACCGCGCTGGACGGCCGGTCGCGGCGGCCGCTCCCGACCGGACTCGGAGCCGAACCGTCCGACCCGCGGATCCCGGTGAGCGCCGACGAGGAACGACTCTGGCTGCAGCCGCTGCCCGACGCGGCGATCGGCGATCCGGCAGACACCGTGGTGGGACGAGAGAGCGTCGGGCTCGCCATGGTCGCGGCGATGCAGGACCTGCCCGCCAGACAACGAGCAGTCCTGATCCTGCGGGAAGTGCTCGCGTTCAGCGCCGTCGAGACCGCAGACCTACTGGGCATGAGTGTCGCGGCAACGAACAGTGCGCTCGCTCGCGCACGCCGCACGGTGGGAGAGGGGACACGGAAGGACGGACGTCGCGCATCCGAACTGACCGACACCGAACGTGCAGTCTTCGACGAATTCTGTCGCGCGTTCGCCGACCACGACATCGACGGCGTCGTCGGAGTCCTCGCTGACGACGCCGTATGGGAGATGCCGCCGTTCCCCGGGTGGTATCGGGGAGCCGCCGAGATCGGCGTACTCACCGCCATGCAGTGCCCGGCCGCTACCGCCGGCGACATAAGGATGATCCCGACCGTCTGCAACGGCCTGCCGGCCGCAGGCATGTACATGCGCGACGGCGACATGTGGCGCCGATTCCAATTCGACGTGGTCAGCATCGTCGGCGGAGCCGTCGTCCATGTCGGCGCATTCTTCGACGATCGCCTGTTCACGTTGGCGCGCTTGCCCGAGACACTGCGCTGACATGCCGATTTGGTGTCCTCGGCAAGACGTGTGTAACTTATTCGAAGTCAGCGCGACGCCGCGCTGACAACTTCAGCCCCAGCCAGGGCAGACGATCTCAACTCACGCACTGTGACTTCGGCAACGAAGTCCGAGCGAGTTTGTCTGGGAGAAACCCGCTCTGGTAGGTTGGAAAGGTCGGCCTGAAACGGTTGATACAACAGTATATGTTCGCTGGAGTTCGGCCTGATTTGTTTGGGTTGGTGCTGGTGGGTGTGTGTTCTTTGAGAACTCGATAGTGTGTGATGGATTTTTTCTTGTGCCACATTTTTTTGTATTTTTTTGTGGCAGGGATGAATTTTTGACGGACATTTTTGTTTGTTAGTTTTTTGTTTTTGTCAGTTTTTTGGATTGGTCAGGTTTTGCTTTCTGGCTTGTGTTGAAATTGCTGGCCC
>NZ_JAKKOR010000003.1:0-348203 GCF_021738805.1 Gordonia liuliyuniae
CCATTCCGAACCCGGAAGCTAAGCCCTCCAGCGCCGATGGTACTGCACCCTAACCAGTGTGGGAGAGTAGGACACCGCCGAACTAAACCCGAGTTAGAGCCCCCAACACCACGTGTTGGGGGCTCTACCTCTATGTCTGCATCACAAATCGTTGTTCGCCTGATGCGGCGTGACGATGACGGATGCGGGTCGAGCACTGTAGAGGCGATAGGTTGGAGAGCATGAGTAAGCGACGCGACGGAAGTGAGCCGGTGAACGGTGCCGACCCGGTGCTTCCCGACGATGTGCGGGCATCGGATCTGGACCCCGACATTCGTCGAGACCTGCAATCCCTGGACAAGGTGACAGCGGAGAGAGTTGCCCGACACCTCATCGTCGTCTCTGAACTGCTGAGCGAGGATCCCGGCCAGGCACTCGCCCACGCGCGTGCTGCGCGCGCCCGCGCCGCGCGAGTCGGGGTGGTCCGAGAGACCGCAGGTATTGCGGCGTACAACGCAGGCGAATGGCAGGAAGCCATCACGGAGCTGCGGGCCGCTCGCCGGATGAACGGCGACGACGCACTCCTTCCGCTGATCGCCGACAGTGAACGCGGTCTCGGGCGCCCAGAGCGAGCCGTTGAGATCGCCGCCAGCGCCGAAGCCAAGGCGCTCAGCGGTGACGAGGCACTGGAGATGTTGATCGTCGCGTCGGGAGCTCAACTGGATCTCGGGCAGCCTGAACTAGCGGTCAACGCGTTGGAGGCGGGCGATCTCCGACCCGGGCGGGTTGGCGACGACGCCGCGCGACTGTTCTACGCGTATGCGTCAGCACTCGAAGCCGCAGGCCGCCGTACCGAGGCCCTGACCTGGTTCCAGAACGCGGCGGCAGCGGACATCGACGATCTCACCGACGCCGAGTTCCGGCTCATGGACCTGAATTCCGGAGTCAACGGAGGCTCCGTGGCACCTGCACCAGGGACGGTCGCCGACAGTGCACAGGCCGACGACGGCCAGGATTCCAGGAGCTTGGCGTCGACGTACGATTCCCTTCTGTTCGACCTCGACGGCACGCTGTTCGCCGGTGCGTCGGCGCTCCCGCACGCAGTCGACGCTGTCAATGGCACATCGGTCGGAGTACTTTTCGTGACCAATAACGCCAGCCGTTCTCCGGAGGCCGTGGCTGAGCACCTCACGGCCCTCGGTTTCACGGCAGCACCCGAACAAGTCGTCACCAGTGCGCAGGCGGGTGCGATCCTGCTCGACGAGCGGGTCGCGGCCGGCAGCCGAGTCCTCGTCGTCGGCGCGGACGCCCTGCGCGACGAGGTGGCCTCCCGCGGATTCGTCGTCGTCGACTCTGCGGACGACGATCCGTCGGCCATTGTCCAAGGCCATTCACCGGACACCGGGTGGGCGCAACTCTCGGAGGCCGCGTTGGCCGTGCGACGAGGAGCGACGTGGGTCGCCTGCAATGTCGACACCACGCTGCCCAACGAACGCGGACTGCTCGTCGGCAACGGCTCCATGGTCGCTGCCGTCAGGTCGGCGACCGGGGCAGAGCCGCTGGTCGCTGGAAAGCCCGCGGCGCCGATCATGCGTGACGCGCTGTCGCGGACTCGAGGACGTCGCCCGCTGGTCGTCGGGGATCGTCTCGACACAGACATCGCGGGAGCAGTGACGGTTGGAATCGACAGCCTCCTCGTTCTGACCGGGGTGTCAACGGCGCTCGACCTGCTGGCTGCGCCGCTGGACAGCCGCCCGACGTACGTTGCGACCGACCTGTCCGCCCTCGATGACGACGTCGACATCGCTCTCATCGGACCGCACACCGGCTGGCGAATCCAGGTCGTCGAGGAACACGTCACGGTATCGAGCACCGGAGGCACCGATGCGACGACGATGATCGCGTCGCTCGCCCACGCGGTGTGGACGGCGGACGTCGGCGAGCGCGATCTGCGGATCGCCGCACAGGACGATGCGGCAGCGGCGGCGCTGACGACGGCGGGTGTCAGTGCCCTGCGTTAGCCTGGACAGGCTATGAACGTACCCAATCCTGCCGAGTTGGCCGCGCAGAACGCCCTACGCAGCGCCGAACCCGGCGACCCAGCCGACCATCCGGTCACGGCGACCGTCCACGCGCTTCTCGAGGAGGTGGCCGCGATCGGTGACGTCGGGGACGGCGAGTTCGATCTCGGAGCAGTCTCCCGGCAGACCGAACTGCTGACGCGTGCACACGATGCGTTAGCCGAAGCGTTGGAGGACGTCGGCCGTGGGTGACGCGTCGGCCGCGCAGAAGACATGGGCGCGCACACCACACGAAGGGGTGCACTGATGGCGGCACGAGCCCGACTCGACGCCGAACTCGTCCGTCGCGGACTTGCCCGCTCGCGCGAGCAGGCCCGGGAGTTGATCGACGCAGGGAAGGTGAAGGTGAACGGCACGTTCGCGTCAAAAGCGGCGACTAACGTCGCCAAAGACACTCCCGTCCTCGTCACCGAGCCGGACACCGACGACTGGGCGTCCCGCGGTGCTCACAAACTGCTCGGCGCTCTGGCGGCGTTCGAGCCGCTCGGCGTGCGAGTCGACAGCCTGCGGTGTCTGGATGCCGGTGCGTCGACCGGCGGTTTCACCGACGTGCTGCTCCGGCGTGGTGCCCGCGAAGTGGAAGCAGTCGACGTCGGCTACGGGCAGCTCGTGTGGAAGCTGCAGACCGACGACCGCGTCCACGTCCACGACCGGACGAACGTCCGTCACATCGACGCGGACTCGATCGGCGGAGAAGTGGACCTGATCGTCGGCGACCTCTCGTTCATTTCGCTTCGCCTCGTGCTGCCCGCCCTCGCATCCTGCCTGCGCGTCGGCGGTGACGCTCTGCCGATGGTGAAGCCGCAGTTCGAGGTCGGGAAGGACCGAGTCGGTACCGGAGGCGTGGTCCGCGAACCGGCGTTGCGGGCCGAAGTCGTCGCCGAAGTCGCGGGCGCCGCGCAGGCGCTCGGGCTCGAGACGAAAGGCGTCGTGGCCAGCCCGCTGCCCGGCCCGTCCGGCAATGTCGAATACTTCCTCTGGCTCCGCAAGACCCGAGCACTGCCGGGCGAGGCCTCGGCCGATACCGTGGGGTCGACGCCGATCGGCGACGACGTCCGCGCGATGATCGATCAGGCCGTCACCGACGGACCGACATGACGACGGGAGGGAGAGGTCATGAGTGAGCGAACCTTCCTGGTGGTCGCGCACACGGGGCGCGACTCGGTCACCCAGACTCTGGCGATCATCGCCCAGCGGTGTGCGGCGGCTGACGTCCGGTTGCGGATCGTCGACCACGACACGAGGCTGGCCGCGGAGCCGGCAGCCGAGACCACACATCCGGTCGACCCGCAGGTTCTCCGGGCGATGGGCGCGAATGTCGAGGTGACACATGTGGATTCGACGTCGGCCAAGGGCTGCGAACTGGTCATCGTGCTCGGCGGCGACGGTACCTTTCTGCGTGCCGCCGAGCTGGCGTATCCGGCGTCCGTCCCGCTGATGGGGATCAACCTCGGCCATATTGGGTTTCTCGCCGAAGCCGAGTCGCATCGCGTCGACGAAGTGCTCGAGATGCTGATCTCCGGGCGGTATCGCGTGGAGGACCGGATGGTGCTCGATGTGGCGGTCACCGATCCCGGAGACGTCGAGCCACGGGCACGGACCTGGGCGCTCAACGAAGTCGTTATCCAGAACCGGTCGCACAACGGGGTGCTCGAACTCGTCACCGAGGTCGACGGTCGCCCGGTGTCCGCATTCGGCGCCGACGGGCTTCTCGTGGCGACCCCGACGGGTTCGACCGCGTACGCGTTCTCGGCGGGCGGCCCGGTCATGTGGCCGGACCTCGAAGCGATCCTCGTCGTCCCCAGCAACGCTCACGCCCTGTTTGCGCGGCCGATGGTGACGAGTCCGAGGTCCACGGTCGCCGTGGAAATCCATCGAGACGGTCGCGACGGCGTGGCTGTGAACGACGGTCGCCGGATGATCGACGTCCCCGCAGGTTCGCGTATCGAGGTGTCCCGTGCACCGCGGTCGCTGCGATGGGTGCGAATCGACTCGGAACCGTTCGCCGACCGCTTGGTAACCAAGTTCTCGCTGCCTGTGACGGGCTGGCGAGGAAGGAGCTGACCGCACGTGCTCGAAGAGCTGTCGATCACCAGTCTGGGCGTCCTGGAGTCGGCGTCCGCCGAATTCCACCCCGGGTTCACCGCGCTCACCGGTGAGACGGGAGCAGGCAAGACGATGATCGTGACGAGTCTTCGTCTCCTGTCTGGTGGCCGGGCGGATGCCGGACGGGTGCGTAGCGGCGACGCGAAAGCCGTCGTCGAAGGACGATTCCGCCTGCCCGCCGACCGGACGGACGCGATCGCCGACGTCCTCGAGCAGTCCGGCGCGGACGTCGACGATGACGACACGGTGATCGCTGCGCGGACCGTCAACGCCGACGGCCGCTCCCGTGCGCATCTGGGCGGGCGTAGTGTTCCGGTCGGGACCCTGGGCGCGCTGACGGGCGAACTGTTGGCGATTCACGGTCAGAACGACCAGCTGCGACTGATCCGTGGTGACCAGCAACGCGCAGCGCTGGACCGCTTCGCCGGCGCACCCGCAGCGAAGACTCTCGCGAAATACCGTGACGCACGGGAACGGTGGGTTGCGATAATCGACGAACTCGACCGTCGCCGTGCCGACTCGCGCGAGCTCGCGCAGGAAGCCGACCGGCTGCGGTTCGGGCTCGATGAGGTCGATGCGGTCAAACCGCAGCCCGGGGAGGACGCCGACATCGTCGAGACAGTCCGAAGGCTGACTGACCTGGAGGACATCCGGACGACCGCGTCGCAGGCGCAGACCATCGTCGCCGGGTCTGACGGCGGTTCGGTCGTGGACGCGCTCGGCACCGTCCGCTCGCTGCTGGAGACCGCTTCCGATCAGGCACTGCGCGACCTGAAACCGCGTGTCGAGGAGGCTTTGGCCGTGGTCGGCGACATCGGCGACGAGTTGACCGGCTACTTGGGCGCCCTCCCGGAGGACGCCGCCGACCTCGACACCCTCTTGAACCGCCAGGCCGAGCTGAAGTCGTTGACCCGCAAGTACGCGGCTGACGTCGACGGTGTGCTCGCTTGGCGGGACGAGGCGGAAGTGCGACTGGGCGAGATCGCCGACCCGCAGGCACGGATCGACGAGCTCGAAGCGCAGGCCAACACCATCCGCGACGAGGTATCGGCTCTCGCGACCACGCTGCACGGGCAGCGGAGGAAGGCGGCGAAGTCGTTGGGCGCGAAGGTCTCCGCTGAGCTCACCGGGCTGGCCATGGGCGGCAGCGCATTGGACGTGGCGGTGTCGTTGAAGTCTGCCGACGATGCGCGACTGACGATCGACGTCGCAGGCACGCCGACGACTGCGGGCGGGCACGGAGCCGATCAGGTCGAGTTCGGTCTGGTCGCGCACAAGGGCGCCGCGCCGCTGCCGATCGCCAAATCGGCGTCTGGCGGTGAACTCTCGCGCGTGATGTTGGCCCTGGAAGTGGTTCTCGCCGAACCTGATTCCGGTTCAGTCATGGTCTTCGACGAAGTCGATGCCGGGGTCGGAGGTGCAGCCGCGGTCCAGATCGGTGCTCGCCTCGCGCGTCTGGCCCGCCGCCATCAGGTGATCGTGGTGACCCACCTTCCCCAGGTCGCGGCGTTCGCCGACAATCACCTGGTGATCGGAAAAGAGAGCGGTGGGAGCAAGGGGCGGCAACGATCCTCGCTGACGACGTTGACGCGGGACGAGCGGGTGTCCGAACTCGCCCGGATGCTTGCCGGTCTCGGCGACTCGGAGACCGGTCGGGCCCACGCGGAGGAACTGTTGGCGACCGCGGAAGCCTCTCGAGCCACCGACTAGTGAGCCCGAGGACAGCGGTGCTGCTGTCTTGATGTCACCCGTGATGTTTGTGTGACAAAAGTTGCCAATGTTACGGCGCGCCTCCGTGGCATTCGGCACCGGGCGGCCCACCATGGCAGTCATGAGGATGCCTGCTTTGCTGTCACGCAACACCGAAGAGCTGCCCGGCCTGGTCGGGGTCGTGCGGATCGACAAGAACTCCAAACGCCTCCTCGAACGCGTCGGCGAGGGCGAGATAGTCGTCCTCGACGAGGTGGACCTGGACCGGGTGACCGCCGACGCGCTCGTCGAAGCCGAAGTCGGCGCCGTCGTCAACGCGGCGGAGTCGATCACCGGCCGGTACCCGAACCTGGGGCCGGAAGTGCTCGCAGCGTCGAACATCCCCATCATCGACGCGGTCGGATCCGAGGTGTTCTCGCGGCTCAAGGACGGACAGAAGGCCCGGCTGCACAACGGTCGCGTCTACGTTGGTGACCGAGTGGTCGCCCGTGGCGAGGAGCTCGACGAACGGATCGTCGCAGACCGCATGCTGGACGCGAAGACCGGCTTGGTCGACCACCTCGAAGCGTTCTCGGGCAACACCATCGAGTTCATCCGCAGCGAGTCGCCGCTGCTCATCGACGGTGTCGGCATCCCTGACGTCCGCGTGAAGTTGGAGGGCCGCCACGTGATCGTGGTCGCCGAAGGCTCCGGTCGCGCCGCCGACCTCAAGGCGCTCAAGCCGTTCATCAAGGAGTACCAGCCGGTCATGGTCGGTGTCGGCGTCGGCGCCGACACACTGATGAAGGCGGGATACCGTCCGGCGTTGATCGTCGGCGACCCCGAAGAGATCTCGACGGAGACGCTCAAGTCGGGCGCCGAACTCGTACTACCCGCGGACCCGGACGGTCACGCCTCCGGTCTTGAACGCATCCAGGACCTGGGCGTCGGTGCGACCACGTTCCCGGCCGCAGGATCGGCCGCGGACCTTGCGCTGCTGCTCACCGACTTCCACGGCGCCGACCTCATCGTCACCGCCGGGCTCGGCGGGACGCTCAACGACTTCTTCGACCGTGAACTGCGCGACGAGATTCCGTCGACGTTCCTGACCCGACTCAAGGTCGGCCCCAAGCTGGTCGACTCGAAGGCCGTCGCCACGCTGTACCGCAGCAGGGTCAGCGGTGCTGCGGTCGCAATGCTGATGTTGGCGGCGCTGATCGCGATCATCGCCGCCATCGTCATCACGCAGGGCGGCAGCGACGTGACCGGATGGATCAGCGATCAGTGGGACTCGTTCGCGAACTGGATCAGCGGGGTGTGGAACCGCGAATGATCACCATGCGTCAACACGCGATCTCGCTGATCGCGGTCTTCCTCGCGCTCGCGCTGGGTCTGTTCCTCGGTTCGGGGTTCATCGGCGACCGCGTCAACGCGCTCACCGGCACCGACCGCGACAAGATCGGAAACCTCGAAGACGAGCGCGACAGCCTCGCCGCCCAGGTGAATTCCAACGACAGCTTCACCGCAGCGATAGCCGAGCGGATCACCGCAGACCTGCTCAAAGACCATTCCGTTCTCGTCGTGACCACCCCCGACTCGTCGGAGGCCGACGTCGACGCGCTCAAGACGATGATCAACGACGCCGACGGCACGTTCGCGGGTCAGATCGGACTCACTCCCGCGCTTCTCGGCGACCAGAGCGCCTCCAAACTGCGCACCGTCATCGACCAGTCGATTCCCGCAGGAGCGCAGCTCCGCATCGAGTACACCGATTCGGGGTCGCGGCTCGGCGATCTCCTCGGCGTCACCCTGCTCAACCGTCAAGGCCAGAAGCCCGCCTCGTCGTCGGACCGCGACACCGCGCTCCAAGCGTTGCGCGGCGGCGAGTTCATCGACTATCCAGATGGGACGATCAAGCCCGCCGACCTCGTGCTGGTGGTGACCGGCGGCGAGATGTCGAACGACTCCGGAGCGCAAGGGCAGCTCGTCGCGCGGCTGGCAGCCACCATGGCGATGCGCGCGCAGGGCGGTGCCCTGGTCGGGCGTACCGGTTCGGCCGAGGGCGGATCGCCAATCGGCGTGATCCGATCCGACCCGGCGCTCGGCAACGCGGTGACCACTGTCGACGACGTCGATCTCGAGACCGGCAGGCTGACGACGCTCATGGGGCTCGATGAAGAACTCCACGGTCGGTCGGGTGCGTACGGCTCCGGGCCGGGAGCGACCGCCATCACGGTCGGAGCCGAGCCAGGCGAATGACTCGGCGCTGAGCCGACCGAGGGTGCGACACGGGAACTGAGGCTGCGGCGAACCGTGCAGATCTGCTATTCGACAGCGACCTCCAGAGTGTCGGCGGGACTTCGGCGCGAATGCTGTTAGGCTGAAGTCCCGTAGGTCATCAGGTAATCGGCAATCCTGATACACCCCGACGGGAGAATCTTTTGCGATCACTGCGTTCCGAGCGCGTCGCCCCCAAGCACATCTTCGTCACCGGCGGAGTCGCGTCGTCGTTGGGCAAAGGCTTGACGGCGTCGAGCCTGGGTCAGCTGCTCACTTCACGCGGTATCCGGGTCACCATGCAGAAGGTCGACCCGTACCTGAACGTCGACCCGGGGACGATGAATCCGTTCCAGCACGGTGAGGTGTTCGTCACCGAGGACGGCGCGGAGACCGACCTCGACATCGGCCACTACGAGCGCTTCCTCGACCGCAATCTCTCGGCGTCGGCGAACGTGACGACCGGGCAAGTGTATTCGACGGTCATCGCCAAGGAGCGTCGCGGCGAGTACCTCGGTGACACCGTGCAGGTGATCCCGCACATCACCGACGAACTCAAGTCGCGGATGATGGCGATGCACGACGCAGACGCGAGCGGCGAGACGCCGGACGTCGTCATCACCGAGATCGGCGGAACCGTCGGCGACATCGAGTCGCAGCCGTTCCTCGAGGCCGCGCGCCAGATCCGTCACGACCTCGGCCGCGACAACGTCTTCTTCCTGCACGTGTCGCTGGTCCCGTACCTCGCACCGTCGGGCGAGCTCAAGACGAAGCCGACGCAGCATTCGGTCGTCGCACTCCGAAGCATCGGCATCCAACCGGACGCGCTGATCCTGCGGTGCGACCGACCGGTGCCCGACGGGCTGAAGAAGAAGATCGCGCTGATGTGCGACGTCGACATCGACGGCTGCATCTCGACGCCGGACGCGCCGTCGATATACGACATTCCGAAGGTCCTGCACGCGGAACAGCTCGACGCGTACGTCGTCCGCCAGCTCGGGCTGCCGTTCCGCGACGTGGACTGGACGGTGTGGGGCGACCTCCTCGATCGGGTCCACAATCCGCGTGAGACGGTCAACGTCGCGCTCGTCGGTAAGTACATCGACCTGCCCGACGCCTACCTGTCGGTGACCGAGGCGATCCGCGCCGGCGGGTTTGCCAATCATGCGCGCACCGAGATCAAATGGGTGCCGTCGGACGAGTGCCAGACCCCCGAAGGCGCGACGATCGCGCTGCGCGATGTGGACGCAGTGCTGGTCGCAGGCGGATTCGGCATTCGCGGCATCGAAGGCAAGCTCGGGGCCATCCGCTACGCCCGCGAGAACGGCATCCCGCTGCTCGGCCTGTGCCTGGGACTGCAGTGCGTCGTCATCGAAGCGGCTCGTGCCGTGGGGCTCACCGATGCGAGTTCAACCGAGTTCGACCCGGAGACACCGTCGCCGGTCATCGCGACGATGGCCGATCAGGAAGCGGCCGTCGCAGGCGACGCCGACTTGGGCGGAACGATGCGTCTGGGCGCCTACCCGGCGAGTCTTATCCCCGGATCGCAGGTCGCGAAGGCGTACGGGACGACAGAAGTCAGCGAACGGCACCGTCACCGCTTCGAGGTCAACAACTCCTACCGCGACACCATCGCGCAGTCGGGTCTCGTGTTCTCGGGAACATCGCCGGACGGCCGTCTCGTCGAGTTCGTCGAATACCCGAGGGGCGTGCACCCGTTCCTCGTCGCCACGCAGGCGCATCCCGAGCTCAAGAGTCGTCCCACCCGTCCGCACCCGCTGTTCAAAGCGCTCATCGACGCCGCGCTGCGATACAAGAGTGCGACGCGGCTCCCCGTCGAACTCGAGGGCTATGACGCTGGCGATTCGACGGGGGCTGCCAAGTTCGAGCAGGAGAGCGGCGAGTGACCTCGACGCCGGGATCGCACGAGTTCTCAGTCTCCTCGTCGGAGACGATCTACACGGGCGCGATCCTGGCACTACGCGTCGACGAGGTGGACATGCCGGGCGGGCGGACCGCCCAGCGTGAGGTCGTCGAACACCACGGCGCGGTGGCTGTCGTCGCTCGAGACGATCAAGGCCGGATCGCGATGATCCGGCAGTACCGCCACCCCGTCGGACGACGCCTGCTCGAACTGCCTGCGGGTCTGCTCGACGGTGGGCCGGGGGAGCAGCCTCGCCAGGCTGCCGAGCGGGAGCTCGCCGAGGAAGCCGATCTGGCGGCGGACCGGTGGTCGGTGCTCGTCGACCTCGTCGTGTCGCCGGGTTTCACCGATGAGGCGCTGCGGGTGTACCTCGCCGAAGGGCTGCACGAGCTGCCCGCCGCTGAACGCGAGCACGAGGAAGCGGACCTGGTCGTCGAGTGGGTGTCACTCGCTGACGCGGTCGCACTCACGTTGTCCGGGGAGATCGTGAACGCGACGGCCGCAGCCGGGGTGCTCGCGCTCGCCGCTGCCGACGCGACCGGATCGTCGTTGCGCGCCACGGATGCGCCGTGGGTCGACGAGCCGACCGCATTCGTCGCTCGTCGTCGGTCGTGACGGGTCGGTCGTGACCGGGTCGAGCATCGAACATCTCGTCGGCGCATACATCGATCACCTGATCGTCGAACGTGGTGCAGCAGCCAACACCGTCGCGTCGTACCGGCGGGACCTGCTGCGGTATCAGGGGTTTCTCGCCGACAGGGGTCTGACGGATCTGCGTGACGTCGGCGAGGACGCCGTGCGCGACTTCCTGGTCGCACTGCGACGTGGGGACCCCGACAACGACGTCGTACCGCTTGCCGACAGTTCGGTGGCGCGCACGCTGATCGCTGCGCGCGGATTCCACAAGTTCGCCGCTGCCGAAGGAGCCGTCGTCGACGACGTGGCGCACGCCGTACGGCCCCCGAAACCGGCGCGGCGACTGCCCAAGTCGTTGCCGGTGGACGATGTGCTGGCCATCCTGCAGGCGGCGAGTGTCTCGGAAGGCCCTCGAGCGCTTCGTGACCGTGCCCTGCTGGAGTTGTTGTACTCGTGCGGTGCCCGCATCTCCGAGGCCGTCGGTCTCGATGTCGACGACATCGATGTGGAGCATCGCGCGGTCGTGCTGCGCGGCAAGGGCGGCAAGGAGCGGATCGTGCCGGTCGGGCGTCCCGCGTTAGCTGCGCTCGACGCGTACCTGGTGCGGGGTCGACCCGCACTCGTCAAGAAGGGCACGCCCGCCCTCTTTCTGAACGTCCGTGGCGGACGCCTGTCACGCCAGAGCGCATGGCAGGTGCTCGTCGACACCGCTGAACGCGCGGGCGTCGACAAGGACGTCTCGCCGCACACGCTGCGACACAGCTTCGCCACGCACCTGCTCGACGGGGGAGCCGACGTGCGCGTCGTGCAGGAGCTCCTTGGCCACTCGTCGGTGACCACGACGCAGGTCTACACGCTGGTGACCGTCAACACGATGCGCGAGGTCTACGCGACCGCCCATCCGCGGGCGAAGTAGCGCTCACCATAGGTGAGGCCTCATCCACGGGCCACGGCCACCGTCTCGCGCGTCGCGGGCGCGACTTCGGCGCCGATCCGCGCGATTGTGTCGGCGTCGTCGGTGGCGAACACGAAGTCAGATATTCCATGCTCGACGGCGAGCATCGCGAGATCGGACGTCCAGCTCTCCGGGGGTCCGGCGAGAAGGCCGTCGCGGTCGTCGTCGAATGTGCCGCCGAGGTTCAGGATCCGGCGAACGTCCTCCGGGTCGCGGCCTGCCTCGGCCGCGGCGTCGTCGATGCGGGCGTTCATCTCGGCCAAGTCCGCGACGCCGTTGGGCAGATACGACAGTGATGGAACCCACCCGTCGCACTTGGTGCCGATCAACGCGAGCATGCGCGGGCCGTACGCGCCCACCGAGATCGGGACCGGGTGCGCGGGGGCAGGCCCCCGCTTGGCGCCGTCGACGGTGTAGAACTCGCCCTGGAAGTGGACGCCCGAACGCGTCGAGGTGTCCCACAGCTCACGCATCACGTCGATCGCCTCCGAGAGTGCGCGGCGAGCCTCACCGGGCGTACGACGCGGCCCACCCATCGCAACGATCGCGTCGAAGAATCCGCCGGAGCCCAAGGCCATCTCCAACCGTCCGCCCGAGAGCAGATCGAGGGCCGCTGCGGAGCGGGCGAGCACGGCAGGCGGTCGCAGCGGAAGGTTGGTCACGTTGCCCGACACCGTGATCGCGTCAGTTCGCGCCGCGATGAACGACATCAGCGTCCACGCGTCCAACAGCTTCGGCTGATACGGGTGGTCCTGGACGGTGACGAGGTCGAGTCCGGCCCGGTCGGCGTCGACCGCCAGCTCGACGGCTCGGAGTGGCGCAGCGGACGTCGGCGTCACGAACACACCGAATCGCAAGTCGTGGCCGTAGTCGGGCATCGTGAGAGCTCCTCGGTCGAGGCAGGTGACATCGACGATCCTACGGCGCGCCGACCGCCTCGCGTCACCCGTCGGCACGAGGCCGTAGGATCGCTACAGACAACGGTCGGCGAACACACGGGGGAGCAGCGCTCCGTGTGCTGGAAGGAGCATCGGACAGGTGGATCACAAAGCCGGTGCCAGAGGGCAGCAGGGCGAGTTGGACGTGCCTGCCGAGAAGCTCGGGCCCACCGGTCGTCCGTACCGCGACATCCCCGACCCGCTGCCGCGGGAGAAGCACGGCCCCGCCGTCATCGTTGCGATGTGCAATCAGAAGGGCGGAGTCGGCAAGACCACGTCGACGATCAACCTCGGCGCGGCGCTCGCCGAGCAGGGGCGACGTGTGCTGCTCGTCGACCTCGACCCACAGGGCGCACTGTCGGCCGGACTCGGTGTCCCGCACCACGAACTCGATCTCACGGTGCACAATCTGCTCGTCGCGCCGTACGCGTCGACCGACGACGTGCTGATGCGCACCCGGATCGACGGTCTCGACATCCTGCCGTCGAACATCGATCTGTCGGCGGCCGAGATCCAACTGGTCAGTGAAGTGGGACGCGAGCAGGCCCTCGCACGGGCTCTGCACCCGGTCGGCGACCGTTACGACTACATCCTCGTCGACTGCCAGCCGTCGCTCGGGCTGCTGACCGTCAACGCCCTCGCTTGCGCGGACAACGTCCTGATTCCGATGGAGTGCGAGTACTTCAGCCTGCGCGGACTGGCGTTGCTCACCGATACCATCGACAAGGTGCGCGACCGCCTCAACCCGAGGTTGGAGCTCGGCGGGATCCTCGTCACCATGTACGACCAGCGCACGCTCCACTCGCGCGATGTCATGGGGCGCGTGGTGGAAGTGTTCGGGGACGCGGTGTTCGACACTGTCATCAACCGGACCGTCCGCTTCCCCGAGACGTCCGTCGCCGGAGAACCGATCACCTCGTGGGCGCCTAAATCGTCAGGGGCGGCCGCCTATCGCGATCTGGCGCGGGAAGTGATCGCGCACAACGAACCCCGCGAATGACCGAGCAGGTCGCGGTGGCAACCGACGGCGTCCCCGGGGACATTCAGCACGCTGGGGACATGCAGTACGCCGGGGACACTGTCGACGAGGCTGCGGCGGCCGGCAAGTTCCAAGTCAAGCTCGCAAACTTCACCGGCCCGTTCGACCTGCTGCTCAACCTGATCAGCCAGCGGCGCATGGACGTCACCGAGGTCGCACTGCACGTGGTGACCGACGACTTCATCGCATACACGAAGAATCTGGGAGCTGAGGCCGACCTCGAGCAGACTACCGAGTTCCTGGTGATCGCGGCGACGCTCCTCGATCTCAAAGCCGCTCGGCTGCTGCCCTCGGGCGAGGTCGAAGACCCCGAAGACCTCGCTCTCCTCGAAGCACGAGATCTGCTGTTCGCTCGCCTCCTGCAGTACCGAGCGTACAAACAGGTCGCGCTGCTGTTCGCTGAACTCGAATCTGCTGCGCTGCAACGCTATCCGCGAGCAGTCTCGTTGGAGGATCGATTCGCCGACCTGCTCCCGGAAGTGCGGCTCGGAGTGGACGCGGCAGGCTTCGCCGAGATCGCCGCGGCCGCGATCGCGCCCAAACCGGTGCCGACCGTCGGCCTCGACCACCTGCACGGCTCGCCGGTGTCGGTCCCCGAGCAGGCCAGACGCCTGACCGAAATCCTCGTCGCCGCCGGCGGACAGATGTTGACGTTCTCGCAGCTCGTCGCCGAATGCGACAACGGGCTCGAGGTGGTCGCACGGTTCCTCGGACTGCTCGAACTGTATCGGGAGCGGGCCGTGGTCTTCGACCAGCCCGAAGCGCTCGGTGAGTTGAAAGTCGGGTGGACCGGCGATCGTGACACCGGCGACATCGAGATCGATACGACGGAAGACTACGGATGAGGGGAACGGGCCACCGATGACCGACGAGCCGATCGATACAGACACCGTCGACGTCCCGGCGATCCTCGACGATCCGGAGTTGCGTGCGGCGCTGGAGGCCGTGCTGCTCGTCGTCGACACACCGGTGACCGTCGACGAACTCGCGAGCGCCGTCGACGACGAACCCGATCGCGTCGAAGCGATGATCACCGCGATGAGCGCAGACCTGGCAGCTGCACGCAGTGGCATCGACCTCCGATACGCGGGCGACGGCTGGCGCTTCTACACGCGGTCCGAATACGCGCCCTACGTGGAACGACTCCTCCTCGACGGGACGCGAAGCAAGCTCACGCGCGCCGCGTTGGAGACGCTCGCCGTCGTCGCGTACCGGCAGCCGGTGAGCCGCGCGCGGGTCAGCGCGATCCGCGGTGTCAACGTCGACGGTGTGGTGCGGACCCTCCTCGCACGCGGCCTGCTCACCGAGGTCGGCAACGATCCGCAGACCAACGGCACGCTGTACGCGACGAGTGAACTGTTCCTGGAACGGCTCGGCCTCGCGTCGCTGTCGGACCTGCCCGACATCGCACCGCTCCTTCCGGACGTCGACGTCATCGACGATCTGGGAGACGAGCTCCTCGACGATCCACGATTCGCCAAACTGGGTGTTCAGGCGGCACAATCGAGTGTTGATGCCTCCGCGGAGGCGCTCGCGCAGGCCGACGGACCCGACTGACCGGCAGCCGGCGCACCCACACACAACACAACAGAGTCGAGGAATCGAACATGGCATCCGCTAGCCGAGACGGCAGACCGGGACGAGACGACAGGGGACGCGGGGGGCGTAAGCCCGCAGGCAAGAGCGGCTCCGGCAAGAGTGACTCGGGCAGGGCCGCTGCGGGCAAACCCGCAGGCAAGGGCGGCGCGGCCAGGGGCAAAGCAGGCGCCAAGCGCGGCGCGCCGGCCCCGGGGCAGGGCACCCGAAAGCCGCACCGCAAGGGATCGCGCCCCAGCGTGGAGAAGGGCCAGGCTCGTCTCAACAACGCGCGTCCCGCGCGCCATCAGGTCCCCGTCGTCGAAGGCGACGGCGCGACCTACGTATCCGACGGCATGCGTCTGCAGAAGATTCTCGCAGCGGCCGGTGTCGCGTCGCGGCGCGGCGCCGAGGAGCTGATCGCCGCCGGCCGTGTCGAGGTCGACGGCGAGATCGTCGTCGAGCAGGGTCTGCGCATCGACCCGAACTCCGCGATTATCAAGGTCGACGGCGCACGTGTCGTCATCGACGAGACCAAGCAGTACCTAGCGTTGAACAAGCCGAAGGGCTGGCAGTCGACCATGAGCGACGACTACGGCCGCCCCTGCATCGGCGACCTCGTCGCCGAACGTGTCATGGCCGGTCAACGGTTGTTCCATGTCGGTCGGCTCGACGCCGACACCGAGGGTCTGATCCTCCTCACCAACGACGGCGAGCTCGCGCATCGTCTGATGCACCCGTCGTTCGAGGTCCCCAAGACGTACCTCGCCACCGTGCGCGGCGAAGTTGGGCGTGGGCTGGGGCGGCGTCTGCGCGACGGAGTGGAACTCGACGACGGCCCCGTCTCGGTCGACTCCTACGCACAGTTGGAGCTGCACCAGGGCGAGTCGCTGGTGCGCCTCACTCTGCACGAGGGGCGTAAGCACGTCGTCCGTCGCATGATGGAATCAGTCGGGCACCCGGTGATCCGGCTGGTGCGCACCGACATCGGCGTCGTGCACCTCGGCACGCAACGGCCGGGCAGCCTGCGGGCGCTCGACAGCAAGGAGATCGGCGCGCTCTACAAGGCGGTGGGAATGTGAGCATCGACTCGGCTGACACCGTGACGACGATGCCCGTCGTCGCTATCGACGGCCCCGCCGGGACCGGGAAGTCGAGCGTCGCACGGCTACTCGCCGATCGGGTCCGTGCACAGTATCTCGATACCGGAGCGATGTATCGTGCGGCGACGCTCGCCGTCCTGCGCGCCGGAGTCGCACCCGATTCCGATGAGGTCGCCCGGGTCGTCGCAGCGTCGGACATTCGATTGTCGACCGATTCGGACGGCGCGACCCTCGTCATGCTCGACGGGGAGGACGTGTCCGAGGAGATCCGCACCGAAGCGGTGACCGGCTCGGTGTCGGCCGTCTCGGCGAATGCCGAGGTGCGGGTGCGCCTCGTCGACCTGCAGCGGACGCACGCCGACCAAACGCTGCTCGTGGTCGAGGGTCGAGACATCGGGACCGTCGTCTTCCCGGCGGCGGCGCTGAAGATCTATCTGACGGCGACGCCGCAGGCGCGTGCTGAACGTCGTCACCGCCAGAACATCGCGGCGGGCCGCGAAAGCATCCTCGACGAGGTGCTCGACAGTGTGAACCGTCGCGACCACCTGGATTCGACCCGGGAGGCGTCTCCGCTGCGACCAGCGGACGACGCCGTGCACGTCGACACCAGCGACATGACATTGGATCAAGTTCTCGACACGCTCACTGAGCTGGTCGAGACGCGGATCGGAGGACAGCGGTGACTGAAGAGTTCACAGACGGTGGAGAATTTGACGGCGGGGGATTTGACGCGGGGGGATTTGACGCGGTCGACCTCTCCGTGAACGACGGGACCTGGAGCAGCGAGGAGGATTTCGACCTCGGTGAGTTCCTGACCGACGAGGAGTTCGGCGAGGCCCCGGCTCTGCCGGTCGTCGCCGTCGTGGGTCGGCCGAACGTCGGCAAGTCGACGCTGGTCAACCGGATCCTCGGCCGTCGTGAAGCGGTCGTCGAAGACATCCCGGGCGTGACTCGCGACCGGGTCTCCTACAAGGCCGAGTGGACCGGGCACCCGTTCATGGTGACCGACACCGGCGGGTGGGAACCGGACGCCAAGGGAATGGGCCGGTCGATCGCAGTGCAGGCCGAGCTGGCGATGCGGGCTGCGGACCTGATCGTCCTCGTCGTGGACGCGACGGTCGGTGCGACGTCGGCCGACGAGGCCGTGTCGCGGATTCTGCGTCGCTCGAAGGTCCCGGTGCTGCTGGCCGCCAACAAGGTCGACAGCGAGCGCGCGGAGGCCGATGCGGCAGTCCTGTGGTCGTTGGGGCTGGGCGAACCGTACACGATCTCGGCGGCTCACGGACGCGGCACCGCGGACCTCCTCGACCTGATCGTCGAGAAGCTGCCGGAGAAGCCGCGTGAACGTTTCCTTCCGGGTGGCCCGCGCCGCGTCGCGCTCGTCGGGAAGCCGAACGTCGGCAAGAGTTCGCTGCTGAACAAGTTGGCGGGCGAAGAGCGTTCGGTCGTGGACAACGTCGCAGGCACCACGGTGGACCCGGTGGACGAGCTGATCGAGCTCGGCGGCAAGCCGTGGCAGTTCGTCGACACTGCGGGGCTGCGCCGCAAGGTGCGCACCGCGAGCGGGCACGAGTACTACGCGTCGCTGCGTACCCGCGCAGCACTGGATTCGGCGGAGGTCGCGCTGCTGCTGATCGATGCGAGCGAGCCGATCACCGAACAGGATCTGCGAGTGCTCTCGATGATCGTCGAGTCCGGCCGTGCGCTCGTCGTCGTGTTCAACAAATGGGATCTGGTCGACGAGGACCGCCGCGAACAGCTCGACAAGGAGATCGACCGTGAGCTCGCACGCGTGCCGTGGGCGCGCCGGGTGAACATCTCGGCGCAGACGGGACGCAGCGTCCAGAAGTTGGTGCCGGCGCTCGAAGGAGCACTCGAGTCGTGGGACCGCCGCGTGTCGACCGGCCCGTTGAACTCGTGGCTCAAGGACATCATTGCGGCGACGCCGCCGCCGGTCCGCGGTGGACGTCAGCCGCGCGTTAAGTTCGCGACGCAGGCGGGCACTCGGCCGCCGACGTTCGTTCTGTTCACGACCGGCTTTCTGGAGGCGGGGTACCGGCGTTTCCTCGAGCGCAAGCTCCGCGAATCCTTCGGCTTCGATGGCTCGCCCGTTCGCGTCAACGTCCGCGTTCGCGACAAGCGGGAGCTGCGAAAGAAGTAGGGTGTCTCGCGGGCCCAGCTTTCCTCCCAGTGGGCGAGTGGAGCCGGGCCCCCTTGTGACCACCCGATTCGTCGTCTCCGACCTTCGTCGGATAAGGTAAATCTCGCTTCGTTCGACGAGGCGAACGGGCTGTGGCGCAGCTTGGTAGCGCACTTCACTGGGGGTGAAGGGGTCGCAGGTTCAAATCCTGTCAGCCCGACCGTTCGAACACTGAGGGCCCGAGACATCGTCTCGGGCCCTCAGCGGTTCCTTAGTCATTTCTCGGTCGGTGACCGCGCCCGACCGATCAGTTCGCCGACCGTTCCGGCAGTACCCAGTCGGGTCGCGGGAAGTGACACGTGTACCCGTTCGGGTAGTCGACGAGGTAGTCCTGGTGCTCCGGTTCGGCCTCCCAGAACGGACCGGCCTCCTCGATCGTCGTCACTGCGGGACCCGGCCATAGGCCGGAGGCGTCGACGTCGGCGATCGTCTTGCGGGCGATGTCCTCCTGCTCGGAGGTGAGGGGGAAGATCGCTGAGCGGTAGCTGGTCCCAGTGTCGTTGCCTTGACGGTCCACGGTGCTCGGATCGTGGATCTGAAAGAAGAACGCCAAGATGTCGCGGTAGGTCGTCTGCGCGGGGTCGAACACGATCTCGACGGCCTCGGCGTGGCCTGGATGGTTGCGGTACGTCGCGAAGTCGTTCTCGCCGCCGGTGTATCCGACGCGCGTCGCGAGGACGCCGGCTTCTCGTCGGAGGAGGTCCTGGACGCCCCAGAAACATCCGCCGGCGAGAACCGCGGTCTGTGTCCCCGGCTCTCGAGTGATCGCACCTGTGTCATTGCCTCGGCTCGTCATCGTCGCTCCTCCTGTCGTATCGACGGCTGTCAGACGGTGCAACACTCCTCGACCTCGATTTGGTCCCGGTCGGGTCGACGAGCGGCCGGAATAGACCATCGGCCGACGCCGTTGGACCACTAATGAGCAATGCAGAGTTGAGCCCGACCGGCTGGGTACGTTCGCAGACCGAGACCATCCTGGAGACAGGCACCACGGAAGGGGTGTCGATCGACGGCCGCCCGATCGTCCTGTTCACGACGACTGGAGCCAAGTCGGGCAAGAAGCGGTATGTCCCGCTGATGCGCGTCGAGGAGAACGGCAAGTACCTGATGGTCGCGTCGAAGGGCGGTGCTCCGGAGCATCCGTCCTGGTACTTCAACGTGAAGGCCAATCCGAAGGTCTCAGTTCAGGACGGTGAGGAGACCGTCGAGCTCACCGCACGCGAGATCGACGGCGACGAGTTCGCCCACTGGTGGGAGCTCGCCGTCGCAGCGTTCCCGCCGTACGCCGAGTACCAGAAGAAGACGGACCGTCGGATCCCAGCGTTCGTCCTCGAGTGACACACCGCTAGAACAGCCGCATTCCGACGTCGGCGGGCGGCTCCTCGAGGTCGAGGAGGATGCGCTTGCGTTCGAGGCCGCCACCGAACCCCGTCAAGGTGCCGTCGGCGCCGACGACCCGATGGCAGGGTAGGACGACGGCGATCGGGTTGCGGCCCACCGATTGTCCGATCCGCTGCGCGAACCTGGGGTCGCCGAGTCGGCCTGCGAGTTCGCCGTAGGTGACCGTGGTCCCGTACTCGATGTCGACGAGCGCACGCCAGACGGCGGTGTCGAACTCGTTGCCGTCTGTCCGGAGCGGCAGATCGAACACGGTGCGGGACCGGTCGAAATACTCGATCAGCTGCTGCGTCGCAGCCTGCAGGACCGCGTCGTCGTCGGCCGCCTCGGGTCCGCGGGCGGACTTCGACACCGTGTGGTCAGCGAAGACCACGCGGATCAGCGCGTCGCCGTCGGCGACCAGGAGCAGATCGTCGACCGGGGTCGGCAGCACGGTGTGACGGAGCATCGGCAGCCATCGTGCCATCCACGCGCGCGGCTGATCCGGAGAATCTCGGGATAACTGCACTTATAATTCTCTACTCTTGCGGACATGGACTGCATAGTCGTAGGTGGCGGGTTGGCGGGATTGGCGTCTGCGGTGTGGTTGACCGAAGCCGGTCACCGGGTGACGATTCTGGAACGACGCGGCTCGCTCGGCGGCCGGACGATCTCGATGCCGATCGCCGCCGTCGACGACGTCCCCGACAACGGGCAGCACGTGTTCGCGAGCGGTTACGAAGACCTCATGCGATACCTGGAGAGCGTCGGCACGCGCCATTACGTGGAGTTCCCCGGCCATATGAGTATCCGCCTGCCCGACGGGACGTCGCACCGTCAGGCGTTCGGCGGCCTCACTGGGCTGCGTGCGGCGTTCGGCGCACTGCCGGGAGTGGCGGGGTTGGACCGGGCCCGGACCATGCTCGCCCAGGGCAGACTCATCCGCCACGTTCTCCGTCAGCCCGCGTGGCTCGACGATGTGACGGCCGACGAGTGGTTCCGTCGGATCAAGATGCCGCAGGCGGCGCGCGACGCGTTGTGGGACGGCATCGTCATCGGGTTGACCGGCGACAAGACCGAGATCTCGTCAGCCAAGGTGCCTGCCGACCTCCTGGTGACGGGGGTCAGGCGGGCGCTCGTGCACAAGCGGGCGATCTCGATCGGATACCCGACCGTCGACCTTGACACGCTGTTCATCGACGGCGCCGAGAAGTTCTTCGCGAACAACGGTGTGGACGTCCGCCACCGGGCGGTCGTCTCGACGATCGACGTCGCCGACGGCGCCGTGACCGGGGTGACGTTGAACGACGGCGAGCACATTCCGGCCGACGCCGTGATCTGTGCCGTTCCCGTGTGGAGTGTCAAAGGGCTGCTCGATCAGGTTCCCGGGCACGAAGCGGTCTACGCCGCCGCAGACCAGTTGACGCCGGTGCCGATCGTGAGCGTCAACCTCTACCTCGACCGGGACATCGGGATGGCCGACTGGGGCGAGATCCTCTACGGCGGCGAAGGCGTCCTCGAACAGGTCTGGGACCGACAGCGCATGCACGGGCGCGAACCGAAGGACAACTACTTCTATTCGACGACGGTGTCCGCATCATACGAACTCGTCGGCAAGACGAACGATGAGATCATCGACGTCCAGATCGCCATGCTGCGCCGGTACTTCCCGGGCGCGGCCGACGCACAGGTCATCCACGGGCACGTCGTGCGGATGCCGAAGTCGACGTTCGCGCAACGTCCGGGAACCGCTGGGATACGTCCGGACCAGCGGACCGCCGTTCGTGGCTTCGCGCTGGCCGGTGACTGGACCCGCACCGACTGGACGACGACGATGGAGGGTGCCGCGCAGAGCGCTGCGCGCGCCGTCGACGTGATTCTCAGCGACCGGTGACGGCGGTGTCCACCGCACGCACCTGCAGTTCGGCCGACACCGCGAGAGCGGCCACCGCGCCGTCGATCAGCTGGAGGTCGCGCAGCACGAGCTGACGCGGGGTGAGCCTACCGTGGTCGTCTAGGTCCGCCGCCACCCGCTCGAACAACGACGCCGACCGCGTGTAGACGCGCATCGATCGATGCTCGGAGAGGGAGTCGGACAGTTCTGCTATCGAGTCGGTCATCGCCGCGGTCGCGGAGTCGAGTCGAGCCCCGGCCTCGCCGTCGATCCCGGTGCACCACCGTGCGTCGGCGACGAGGTCGCGGGCGTACGAGTGCGCGGCGTTCGCGGCGGACCACCACTGCTGTGTGACGCCGCCGAAGGTCCCCGGCACACGGAGCATCGCGCGGCTCGGCGACGTGGCCGACTCCAATGCCTGGAATGCGACGTCGACCTCGCGTGACGCCGTCTCCAGGCGGTGGCCGCCGTCGCCGTCGCGCACCCCGCGCACCGTCGCGGCGATCAACGCCGACAACGCGGAGAGGAACTCACGCGTCGCGACGCGCACCACCCGGCTGGTCCGCAACGGGAGCACGAAGATCACGGTGGCGACGGCCGCGGCAGCGCCGACGACCGTCTCGAGGACTCGCATCTCCAACAGCTCAGCCGACAGCTCGGCGAGCTGAACGTAAAGCTGAGCGACGAGAATCGTGATCGACATGGCGAAGAACGCGTAGCTGATCCGCATCAGGTAGATGCCGAGGAACAGCGACACGAGAATCACGGCGATCGACACCGGAACGTTCTGGCCGACCGCTTCGGCGAGGAGCGCGCCGACGATCACGCCGAGGATCGTGCCGATGACGCGGAACGCACCCTTGCGGACCTGCTCCGCCGCGTTGTTCGCCCCCATGAACGTGACGAACGTCGCGAGCACCGCCCAATAGAATCGGTCCGACGAGATGAGGACGCCGGCGACCACGGAGATCGACGCCGCGACCGTCATCTGGATGCCGGACCGTACGGACGGGTCCAGCCGTGCGGTCATCGCCTGTGCAGCCTTCTCCTTCGACGCGGTCGCGCTCACCGTCGACGACCCGGGCAACCAGCCGGAGACCAGCGAGACCGACGCCGAGAACCTGTCCTGCTCGGCGACCTCGTGTGAGCGGACGCGTTTGAGATACGACTCGAACCGTTGCCTGCTGATCGCTGCCAGGACTCGTGCGTAGTCGATGACCGAGGTCGCGAAGCGATGCAGCACCACGAGTACGTCGTCGTCGATGCCCGAGCGGATCTCATCGTCGCGCAAGGCCTCACGAAGAGTGCGTCCGATGCGGTCGACGGGTTCGGGGGCGCGGTGCTCGATGGCGACCATCGAGTCGCGGACCAGGCGCGTGACGGAGTCGGGGGTGTCGGAGACCGCGATCGACCGCGCGAAGCGGGCCGCATTCGCCAACGCGAGCTCGGCGGCGAACACGTGCCGATGGATCTCGGCCGCCGTTGTCCCGATCGGGAGCCGCGGATTCTCGGCGAGCTGAGCGTCGATCATCAACGCCGTCTCGTTCAACCGGACGAGCTTCTTGTGCTGGCGTTCCCGATACCGCGGCGAACCTGGATGGTCGAGGACGTCGACCGTCGCCGCGGCGACCCCGTCCGCACGTCCGAGGAAAGACGACCGGAGACGTTTCACCGCCGACCACCGACTCGGATAGAACAGGACGAGCTGCGCGAGGATCGCGACCGTTCCGCCGATGACGAGTTCGGCGCCGATCCATCCGACACCGCTCACATCGGTGAGACGGCCGAGGAAGAATCCGAGGAAGTTGCCCATGAACAGGCCTTGTCCGAGGACGAAACCCCACGCGCCGAACCGCCGCAGGAAGCCGGCGCCGCCGAGCGTGGCGATCATCACGAGCAGCGCGACCACTCGGACGTCGGCGAGGGCGAGGCCCGCGACGACGCCGACGAACATGGCGCACGGAAGCAGGGCGAGTCCGACGACGCCGTCGCGGACGGTCGTGAACATCGGGCCGGCGAAGTTCGACACCATCACGACCATCATGCCCATGACTCCGGCGGCGCGATTCTCTGCGGCGACAGCGGCCGAATCGCCGGACACCATGAGCGGGTGCGCGAACTGAACGAAGATCCATTCGGCGCCGATGACCGCGGCGACCGAGACGACGGTCTGCACCGCTGTCCGCAGTCGGGTCAGGCCCGGATCGGACGCCACGAAGCGGTTGAGCCATTCGTCGACCCTCTGGCGGGTGCGTCTCTCCGCTGTCCGGGGAGCAGAAGCAGCGGGAGTGTGAGACATACAGATTCTAGGATACGTCGTCCGAACCGGCCCGCATGTCTGTGACGATCGGTATCGACAATCTTGCGCGTGCAGGGCACGATAGCGTCATGACATTCTCTGACGTGACGGCGTCCGCGGGCGCGTGGGTCCTCGAGAACGGGCACCGTGCGCTGCTCGCGGTGACCGGCGGCCGCTTCCCGAAGAAGTTGCTCGGCATGGAGACGATCGAACTGCACACGATCGGCCGTAAGTCCGGTCAGCGGCGGTCGTCGATGCTGACCGCACCGATCTTCGAAGCCGATCGCATTGTCGTGATCGCGTCCAAGGGCGGCCACTCTGAGCACCCGGATTGGTACAAGAACCTCGTCGCGAACCCCGACGTCGAGGTCACGTTCGGGGAGTCCACGACGCCGTGGAGCGCGCGTACCGCGGACGCGCAGGAGAAGGCGGACCTGTGGCTGACCGCGGTGAAGATCAACCCAGGCTACGACGGTTACCAGCGCAAGACCGACCGGGACATACCTGTCGTGATCCTCACGCCACGCACCTGATCGCGGCTACTTCGCGCCGATCAGGACGCCGCTCTTGGCGACGTTGGGATCAGTGCACGAGGAGAGGTCGAAGCAGCAGGGACGGCGTTTGCCGTCGCGCAGTTTCGAGACGCCGACGTCAACGCGGCGTGCCCGGGTCGTCGGATTCTTCGTCGCCTGCACCCATCGGACCCATTCCCACCGGGCCATCGGGGTGATCTCGCGCCAGAGTTGAGCGATGTCCGCGGCGTCGTCCAATGCGGACCGGAAATCGTCGGGAACCACAGGTTCTGGCCACTGCTCGGCGGGGACGATCGTCGTGGCGACGACGGTGCCCGCTGCGCCGAGTGCGGAGGCGAGCGGCTCGTCGAGTCGTATCCAATGCCCGCGGTTGCCATCGGGCTCGACGACCGTAGCGTAGTCGTGCCCGTCGATGCTGCCGGTCACGGCGACCTGGCCGCGTGAGGGCAGGGCGGCGCTCGCCTCGGCGGGCAGACGCACGATCGTCTGACCGTTGACCTCGTCGATCTGGGCGTCGAACGTGATCGGTGCGCTGGCGGACATGGCGGCTCCTGTCGTTCCAGGGGGCGAGGACGTTGTGGGTCTCAAGCGTAGTCGGCGCGTCGCCGGTCGGCCTTCTTGATTCCCGATCGGTTCTACAGTGGAGTGCATGGCCAGCACAGACGACGTCGTCGAACAGATCCTCAACCGCTACGACACGATCACGGTGGTCGGCGCGAGCGCGAACCCGGAGAAGGCCGCCAACGAGGTGCCCGCCTACATGCAGAAGGCAGGCTGGCGGATCATCCCGGTGAACCCGAGCGCCGACGAGATCGTCGGGGAGAACGTGTACCGCACCCTTGCCGACGTCCCGCAGCAGGTCGGACTCGTCGACGTCTTCCGGCCGGCCGCCGATGCCGCCGAGATCGCTCGGCAAGCGGTCGCCGCGAACGCCACCGCGCTGTGGCTGCAACTGGGGATCATCAGTGACGAAGCGCGTGAGATTGCCGAGCGCGCCGGACTGCTGTACGTGGAGGATCGCTGCCTGATCATCGAGCAGCGGCGGACCGGGATCACGAAGTAGCGACCGGTCTTCGCTTGCCGCGCAAGCGAAGACCGGGCATCCGTCGTGGTGGGGCGGTGGCGGGTCAGAGAACCGCCGGCTGGCGTTCAGTCCCGGACGCGTGCTCGGCTCCCGCCTTCTGTTCGACAGCCTTCTGTTCGGCCGCCTTCTGCTCGGTCGCCTGCTTCTCGGTCATCGGCTCCGGCGCGCGCTCAGCATCGTCCGGTTCGTGGTCGTCGACCATCGAGGCTTCGTCGAACGGATCGTCGCCGTCGAGGACGCGCCGGGTCTTCGCGGTGTCGACGGTCTTCGTCCAGGTGCCGATGACGAGCGTCGCGATCGCGTTGCCGGAGAAGTTGGTCAGCGCGCGGGCCTCGGACATGAAGCGGTCGATGCCGACGATCACGCCGACGCCGTCGAGCAGGTCTGGCCGATGACTCTGGAGACCGCCTGCCAGGGTGGCCAGCCCGGCGCCGGTGACGCCCGCGGCGCCCTTGGACGCGATCATCATGAACAGCAGGAGCGAGAACTGCTCGCCGTAGTTCAGGGGGGCGCCCATCGCGTCGGCGACGAACAAGGACGCCATCGTCAGATAGATCGCGGTGCCGTCGAGGTTGAACGAGTATCCGGTCGGGACCACGATGCCGACCGTCGACTTCTCCACACCGGCGTGCTCCATCTTCGCGATCAACCGCGGGAGCGCGGCTTCACTCGACGACGTCGCGACGATCAGCAGGTATTCGCGGGCCAGGTAGCGGGCGAGTTTGAACACCGACAGGTGGGCGACGAAGCGAAGGAGCACACCGAGGACGACGAACACGAACAAGAAGCACGTCACGTAGAACCCGAGCATCAACAGGCCGAGTTGCTTGACGGCTTCGAAGCCGGTGGAGCCGACGACGGCCGCGATGGCACCGAATGCGCCGACCGGAGCGATCCACAGGATCATGACGAGCACGCGGAACACGAGCTTCTGGATGAGACCGATGCCGCGGAGGATCGGCTCTCCCGAACCGCCGATCGCCTGCAGTGCGAAACCGACGAGCAGGGCGATGAACAACGTCTGCAGGACGCTGCCGGAGGTGAGCGCCGACAGCATCGAGTCGGGGACGATTCCGTTGATGAAGTCCCACGTCCCACCGCCTTCGTGTGCCTGCTCGGCGTACTCTGCTCCCGAACCCGCCGTCACATGCAGACCGGTGCCGGGCTTGAGGAGATTGCCGACGAGGATGCCGATGCCCAACGCGAACGTCGACATCACGATGAAGTAGGCGAGCGCGAGGCCGCCGATCCGGCCAACGCTGGCCGCTTTGCGCACCGAACCGATGCCGAGCACGATGGTGCAGAAGATGACCGGTGAGATCATCATCTTGATGAGGTTCACGAAGATCTCGCCGAGCGGCTTCAGGTCCTTGCCGAACTCCGGCCACACCATGCCGACCACCACGCCCGCGATCACTGCCACGATGACAGCGAGGTAGAGGTAGTGGGTGCGGTCGCGTTTGGGCTTGCCAGCAGCGGCCTGGGGCCCCGTGGATTGGGGTTCGGCGGAGTGGGCTTCGGCGGAGTGGGCTTCAGGGCCCTGGGACGCGGTACCCGGTGAGGTTGTCACAGCTAGTCTCCTTCGACTCTCATGCGCAGTGATACGAGAATCATGGGGGACGATGTGACGAGGAGCACTCTTGTGTTCATTCTGTACACGGCAGGTCCCGGAACGCGGACCCGGGAGGCGGCCATGGAACGCGGTGAGGTGAAGCGATGATCGGTGCGATGCGAGGGCGCTGGCACCCGGCCGTGTCCACCCGCGTATTCGTCGCGCAGGTGGCACTCCTGCTCGTCGTCGCAGTGGTCGGGTCGGTCGCATTCGTGTGGGCCGAACGCGACCGCACCGACGACGATGCGCGTGAACGCACCACAGCGGTCGCCGTCGCGATCGGGACCGCTCCGTCGACGGCCGAGGCGTTGACGTCGCCGGACCCGACGGCGCTGCTTGCGCCGGAGACCGACGCAGTCGCCCACGCCACGGGCATGGATTTCATCGTCGTCATGGCGCCGGACCGTACGCGCTACACCCACGCCGACCCTGCGAGGATCGGCGGCCGATTCACCGGGACGGTCGACCGCGCACTGCGCGGTGAGACGTTCACGGAGGAGTACACGGGCAGCCTCGGCCCGTCGATCCGTGCTGTGACACCGGTGTACGACGAGCATGGCGTGCTCATCGGGCTCGTGTCGGCGGGTGTGACGCGGGCACGTCTGGCTGATCAAGTGCGCCGCGTGATCCCGATCCTGGTGGTGGTGGTCCTGGTGGGGCTCGCGGTGGCGGTCGGCGTCGCACTGCTCCTCGAACGCCGTCTGCGCAGACAGACGCTGGGCCTCACACCCGACGCGCTGCGCGAACTCTACGAACATCACAACGCGGTCCTGCACGCGCTCGCCGAGGGCATGATCGTGTTCGACGACGCCGCGCCGGACGGACCGGCGGCCGTCGTCAACGATGAGGCGCGGCGTCTGCTTGGCCTGCCGGACCGTCCGATCATGCGCGCCGATCTGCCCGCCTCGCTGCGCGGCGACGACGACCTGGTCGACGAGGTACACATCAGCGGCGACCGGGTTCTGCTGGCCAATCGCCAAGCGGTGACCGGAGCAGCCCAGCGGATCGGCACCGTCCTGACCGTCCGCGACCGGACCGACCTGCAGGAGGTGCTCGGCGAACTCGACGCCGTCAGATCGCTCGCCAACGCGTTGAGCGCACAGGCTCACGAACACGCGAACCGCATGCACTCGGTCGTCACCATGATCGAACTCGGCAGACGCGACGACGCTGTCGACTTCGCCACCCAGCAGCTCACCTCGTCGCAGGGACTCGTCGACCAGTTGGCGTCGGCGGCCGACCCTGCGGTGACCGCGCTGCTTGTGGCGAAGGTCGCCGAAGCTGCGGCGGTCGGCGTCGAAGTGACCGTCGCCGACGGCGCCGACCTCGTCGGCGGGCCGCTCACTCCCTCGGAAGCGTTGACGGCGGTCGGCAATCTCGTCGACAATGCCGTCGACGCCGCGGGGGTCGACGGATGGGTCGAAGTGGATGCGGGCATCGTCGACGGACAGTGGTCGCTTCGGGTGCTCGACAGCGGTCCTGGCATGAGCGACGAGGAGTTCGAGCGTGCTCGCGAACGCGGATACTCGACCAAGGCTGGGCTGGATCGGATCCATGGACGAGGGCAGGGGTTGGCCCTGCTCAGCCGGTTGGCGCAGCGGCGCGGCGGTACGCTGACTGTGCACCGGGATCCGTCGACCGTCGAACTGGTCCTGCCGCGCGACACGGAAGAGAACTGATGGCAATCGGAGTCCTGATCGTAGAGGACGAGGCGCGAATCGCGCAGGCGCACGCCGAGTACGTGCGTCGCGTGGACGGATTCGACGTCGTGACGACGGTCGGCACAGGCGCTGCGGCGATCGACGCCGTTTCACGTGCCGCGGCCGGTCCCGCACCGGTCGACGTCCTCCTCGTGGACGTCGGACTGCCCGACATGAGCGGGCTCGACGTGGCCGCGGCAGTCGCCGAGATCACGCCGCGACCCGATGTGATTATGGTGACGTCGGCCCGCGACATCGACACGATCCGGACCTCGGTCGCTCGAGGCGCCCTGCTGTATCTGATCAAACCCTTCACCTTCGCGGCGTTCGCGGCGAAACTGGCGAACTACCGGGAGTATCGCCGGATGCTCGGCGGCGCGGAGACCGGCCAAGCGCAGGTCGACGCCGCGCTGGCGGCGCTCCGTGAACCCTCGGACGGGCCTGCGACGCCCAAAGGGATCGCGGGCCCCACTCTCGAACTGATCACGTCGACGCTGCGTGAGTCGACGCAACCGTTGAGCGCCAGCGAGATCGCTCGACGAACCGGGGTGTCCCGGGTGACGGCGTGGCGCTACTTGGAACGGTTGGCCGAAGACCGGGTCTGCCAACTCGTGCCCGAGTACGGCGGGCGCGGCCGCCCGGAGAACAAGTACCGCTGGTTGTGACCAGCGGACGGTCGGACGTTCACGACCTAGTCTTGTTCGTCGACGAGACGCGAGTCCGCGATCGTCGCAACAATGATGCGGCGCACCCGAGCGCGAACACCGCGATCGCGATACCCAGCAGATAGAGGAGGGCTCCGTTCGGATCCCATCCGGGGGTGAACGCGAGTTCTTGACCGGTGCCGAACTGGCCGTTCAGGAACGGCATGTAGCCCTGGAGCGTGTAGCCGTCGGGCACCAGCGCGATCGCGTTCTCGATGACGAACACCCACGCGAGGAGCACGGCTGCTGCGACCACCGGATGTCCGATCACAGCGCCGAGACCGACACCGACGCCGCACGCGATGAACGCGTACGCCGGCACGGTGAGTAGGAAGCGGACGCCCGCCGGCGACGTCACATCGACGCCCTCGTAGACGAGGGGAAAAGCGAACGGGAGCACCGTTAGTACCAGCGCGACCAAGATCAGCGCGGTGATCGCCGCGTAGACGCCGTACACGATCCACCGCGCCGCGGGCCCCGTCCACACACGCGGAAACAGGTGACGTTGCAGGTCGCTGCCCGGCCCGGCCGTCGCGTCGGCGCCAGCGGTCGCCGCGATGACCGCCCACCCCATGACGGTGAACACGATCACCCAGTACACGGCGTTGCTGGTCTGCACCGAGGTCACCTGGATCTCGACGGGCAGGCGCGCGAAACGCTCGGCGACGGCCGCGACACCGAACGTCACGATGAGCGGAAGTAGCACCGCCACCGGCAGGGCGGCGAAGACGAGCGGGCCGCGGAGTCCGGCGGACCGGACGGTCTCGGCGCGGATTGCGCGGAGCAGAGAGGCGAGCGCGTTCATCGGCCCGCCGGTCGGATCAGGTCGAGGTACGCGGTCTCCAGGTCGGCGTGGGCGCCGACGAACTCTGTGAGCGACGCGTCGGCATGGACCCGCCCCTTGTCGAGGACGATGACCCGGTCGGCGGTGCGCGACACCTCATCGAACAGGTGGGAGGCGATGAAGACGGCGCGACCGTCGTCGGCCAGGCCACGCAGGAGCTTGCGCAACCAGCGGATCCCGTCGATGTCCAGGCCGTTCACCGGCTCGTCGAAGATCACGTTGGGTGCGTCCGAGAGCAGGGCGGCCGCGATGCCGAGCCGTTGTCGCATGCCGAGCGAGTAGTCGGCGACGCGCCGATCGGCGTCGGCGGCCAGCCCGACCCGGACGAGCACCCGGTCCACGCGCGCCACATCGGTGCCGCCCGCCGCCGCCAACCACCGCAGATGTCTGCGTCCGGTGTGTGCCGGATTCGGTCCGGTAGGTGAGCCGGCGGCGTCGGCTCCGAGGTGGACTCCGATCGTGGTGGCGGGACGAGGATGCTGCCACGGCGGCACCCCGTCGACAAGCACCGCACCCTCACTGGGACGAAGCATTCCGCACATCGCCCGCAGCAACGTCGACTTCCCGGCGCCGTTGCGGCCGAGGAGGTAGACCAGACGCCCGTCGCCGACGGTCAGCGACACGTTCGAAAGCACCGGGCGACCGCCGTAGCCGACGGTCGCACCGACTGTCGACATCATGAGTTGCAGTAGACGTTGAGGCCGACGGTCTTGACGCCCTGGCAGAGCGAACTCGCGGCCAGACGCCAGTTGCCGTCGATCCGCCTGAACTCGATGCGGAGTCGGATCGTCGGGCGCCCCGCCGATCCACTCGCAAGTGCCGCGGTCACCGAGTCGCCGCTGCGCTCCAGCGGGCCACTCACCTGGCTCCATCCCAGCGGAGCGCGGAACAGCCCGAGCGTATAGACGGTGCGCGGTACCACGACGGCGGTCATCCCGCCCTCGATGTTCGCCGCTTTGGCCTCGTCCGATGCGGGTGTGGCGACCAGGAACCGGACGATCGAGTCAAGGTCGGACACAGTCGGCTGTGCGGACGTGACCCGGAAGTTCGCGGGCAGCGTTCCGTTCGACGACGGTGCTCGGGTCACCGCAGTCGACGGCGTCTGTCCTGGCGAGTCGGTGTCCGCAGGCGCGCCAGGCACGCCCGGAGTCGGCGTGGTGCCTGTCGGCCCGCCGTCGGTGTCGGGCGAACCTGTCGGCACGGAATCGGTGGTCGTATCGCCCGCAGGCTGCGCGACGGTCGCGGCGCCCTGGCCTGAGCCGAGATTCACCACGGTGGTGGGAGTCTCCTCGTCCGGAGCCGCGATCACGACTCCGACGACACCGATCGCGACGATGAGCGCAGAGACCACGAGTGCAGCGACCGCCGAGCAGATGACCGTGCCCCACTGGGCACCGCCGGCCCTGGGCTTGGCCGCGGGCGGGGGCGGTGTCACGGGCTCGTCGGTTGCGGCGTGACTGTCAGTGGGATAGTCGAACTCGGTCACGGTGCGGCGGGAGTGACAGGCTTGACAGCGATGATCTCGATCGCGGCGAGGTTGTCGCGGTATTTCACGAACACCGAGCGCATGCCGAGGATTCGGCGGCGCGCGCCGCGGTCGCGGAGGACGTTGCCGACGAAGCGGAGCGTTCGCAGGATGCCTTCGTCAGCAAGGACGCGGCGCGGTTCGAGGAGCGCCATCGGCGCGAAACGCACCTTCTCCACGGTGAATCCGGCGTCGGTGAGGATCGTGCGCCACTCGTCCTCGGTAAGGGGGCGGGCGTTGACTTTGATCGAGCGAGCGAGAGCCTTGCGGATCTCGGACTTTTGATCGTCTCCGAGGGTGTCGGGGTTCAACGACAGTTCGTGGATCGCGTAGCGGCCGCCCGGGCGCAGGACGCGGAACGCCTCGCTGATGATCTCCGACTTATGGCGGTCGGACTGCATCGTCAGCATCGCTTCGCCGATCGCGGCGTCGACGGACTCGTCGTCTAGGCCGGTGGCCGACGCGTCGCCTTCGACGACGCGGCCGCGTGAACCGATCGCCTTCCCGGTGAGGGCTGCCGCTGCTCCATCGGATTCGACGCCGACGTAGCTGCGCGGGTTCTTCTCGAGGATCGCCGCGGCGGTCTTCCCGAGTCCCGGAGCGATCTCGAGGACGTCGGTGCCGGTCAGATCGGCGTCGTCGATCATCTGCTCGGTCATCCCGCGACCGCCGGGGCGGAGGACGCGCTTTCCGAGCCTGGCGAGGAGCCAGTGCCCGGGCACGTCCTCGACCTTCCGGTTTGCGAGGGGAAGATCGCTGGGCGACTTGCCGACACTCATCACTGCTCCTTAAGCCTAACCTAACCTAGCTAAGGCTTAGCGTACATCTGCGTTGTGCGTCGACATAACGACTATTCGGGCGAACCACGGAACAGCGGCATCGTGATCACGCATCGGCGAAGTGTCGGGTCAGTTCTCCGACAATCTGGTCCCAGAGCGGTTGGGGCAGGTCGTGGGCCATCCCGTCGACCATGACGAGTCGTCCGTTCGGGACCGTCCGAGCAACGGCGCGCGCACCGGACGGCCGCATCAACTTGTCATGCGTGCCGTGAAGGACGAGAGTCGGGGCGCTGATCCGTTTGTCGCGGGCGGCGAGCGAGCCCGACGCGAGGATCGCGGCGAACTGGCGGGCGATGCCGACCGGGTAATAGGAGCGGTCGAAGTACTCGGTGGCGTTGCGGAGCGCCTGTTCGTCGGTCGGCGGAAAGACCGGTGAGCCGATGATGCGGGTGAGTTCCGCCGTGTGTGCGATGATCTCGGCCCGGCCGGAGCCCTTCGGCGGCGGCGAGATGAGCGCGAGGAGTTGGCGCGGACCGGGCGGCGGCAGCAGTGCACGGTTGTTGCTCGACATGATGATTGTCGCCGAGATCGTCCGGTCCGGGCGGTCCGCGGCGACGACCTGCGCGATCATGCCGCCCATGGATGCTCCGACGATGTGAGCGCGTTCGATCCCGAGATGGTCGAGGACCCGCATCGCATCCGAGGCGAGATCGTCCAACGTGTACGGCGCGCCCTTCGCCCGCAGTCCGAAGAAGAACTGAAGCATCTTCACCGGCAGCGGCGGACCGCCGACCCGCGCGTCGTCGAACCTTCCGGAAAGTCCGCTGTCGCGGTTGTCAAATCGGATCACCCGGTATCCCTCCGCGGCGATCTTCTCGCAGAATTCGGTGCGCCAGAAGACCATCTGGGCACCGAGTCCCATGATGAGGAGCACGGGCGGATCCTGCGGATCGCCGAATTCGTCGTAGAAGATGTCGACGTCGCCGCCGGTGATGAGTCCTTCACGCGTGGTCATCAGGACATCATCGCCGATCGATCTCGACCGTGGTCGGAGCCTGAGCCAATAGTCTGGATTGATGACCGACGACGCGCTCGCTCTCGTCGATCTGGTGCGCGCGGCCTCCGAGGTCGCGGCGACCAGGTCCCGGACCGCCAAGACGCATGTGCTCGCCGAATTGCTGGTACGGCTGCGTCCGGACGAGGCCGCAATCGCAGTCGGGTTGATCCTCGGCCGACCGGTGCAGGGCAGACTCGGTATCGGGTGGCGAACCCTCCGCGACCAGCGCGTCGACCCGGCCACGACGGAAAGTCTCACCGTTCACGACGTGGACGTCGCATTCGGCGGACTGTCGACGAGTCACGGCCCGGGTTCGGCAACGCACCGCGCGGAGATCCTCGGCGCGTTGATGCGGTGCGCGACCACACCCGAGCAGGACTATCTCGGCCGGGTGATGACTGGCGAGATGCGGACCGGAGCACTCGAAGGCGTACTCGCCGACGCCGCAGCCCTTGCCGTCGACGCCGATCGGAGCACGGTGCGGCGGGCGGCGATGCTGTCGGGTGACCTGGGCGGGACCGTGCGGGCGGCGCTCGCCGGGGAGGACCTGACGCTCGTCGATCTGGCTCCGGGCGTGCCCGTCCAACCGATGCTCGCGGGCACCGCGTCGTCGCCCGCCTGCGCAGTCACAACCACCGGGGCAGTCACAACCACCGGGGCCGTCGCAACCACCGGGGCTGCCCCCAATCGCATTGTCTCGGTCGAGTACAAACTCGACGGGGCACGCCTGCAAGTGCATCGTGTCGACGGCCGGGTGCGGGCCTTCACCCGGAGTCTCGCGGACATCACCGACCGGGTGCCCGACGTCGTCGACGTGGTCGCAGGCTTTCCGGGCGGCGATCTCGTCCTCGATGGAGAGACCCTCGCGCTGGACGAGTCGGGGACGGCCCGAGCGTTCCAGGACACGATGAGCAGCTTCGGGCGCGGCGACGTCCGAGGGCTCACCGTATGGTTCTTCGACGTCTTGTACGCGGATGGCCGATCGTGGATCGACGAACCGCTCGCCGAGCGGCGGGAGGTGCTCCGCGCGGTCGCGACCGACCACATGATTCCCGGCCGACTCGTCGACGCGGCCGAACCGGAGCGGGCGCATGACGTACTTGACGACGCGCTCGCGGCAGGCCACGAGGGGATCGTCGTCAAAGCGCTCGACTCGCCCTATGTGGCCGGCCGCCGCGGATCGCACTGGGTGAAGGTGAAACCTGTCTACAGCTACGATCTGGTCGTCCTTGCCGTCGAACAGGGGTCTGGGCGACGCGCCGGGTGGCTGTCGAACATCCACCTCGGCGCGCGCGACCCGGACGGCGACTACGGGCCCGACGGCGGATTCGTGATGGTCGGAAAGACGTTCAAAGGCCTCACCGACGAAATCCTCCGCTGGCAGACCGAGTACTTCCCGACGATCGCCGAGCGACGTGACGGCCACGTGCTGCATGTGCGGCCGGAGACCGTCGTCGAGATCGCCGTCGACGGCGTTCAACGGTCGACGCGCTACCCGGGCGGCGCCGCGCTCCGCTTCGCGCGGGTTAAGCGGTACCGGGTCGGCGTCGACGCGAAACCGGCGGAGGACGCCGACACCATCGCGTCGATCCGGGACCGACTGCGCGGTGACTGAGTGCCCGCAGATTCCAGTGCCCGCGGACTCCAGTGCCCGCAGACTCCAGTGCCCGCAGACTCCGGTTCCGACCTGTGCTGCTCAGCGCGTCCCGCGCATCCCGAAGTCCTCGTCCCGGAACTCGGTCGTCACCCGCTCGTCGGCGTTGTCGTCCTCGCGGCGGCGCAGTTCGACGCGGCGGATCTTGCCGGATATCGTCTTCGGCAGCTCGAAGAACTCGACCCGTCGGACGCGGAGATACGGCGGCAGGTGCTCGCGCGCGTACGCGAGGATGTCGCGTGCGGTGTCCGCGGTCGGCTCGTGCCCGGGCGCGAGCGTGATGTAGGCCTTCGGCACGGCGAGCCGCACCTCGTCGGGGGCCGGAACCACTGCCGCTTCGGCGACCGCGGGGTGCTCGATCAGAACACTCTCCAACTCGAACGGGCTCACCTTGTAATCGGAGGCCTTGAACACGTCGTCAGTCCGCCCGATGTACGTGATGTACCCGTCCTCGTCCCGTTCGGCGACGTCACCGGTGTGATAGAAGCCGCCTGCCATTGCGAGCGCGTTGCGTTCCGGGTCACCCTGGTAGCCGGTCATCAGGGTGAGTGGTCGGCCCTGCGGGCCGCCGAGGTCGAGACAGATCTCGCCCTCGCCCGGACCGTCGACGGCCGCGCCAGTCTCCGGGGCGACGAGGACCACAGGGACCCCGGGGAGCGGTCTGCCCATCGACCCCGACTTGAGTGGCTGGCCCGGTGAGTTGGCGACGGACGCGGTGCACTCGGTCTGCCCGAAGCCGTCGCGGATCGTCAGCCCCCAGTGCTTGCGGACCTTGCTGATGACCTCCGGATTGAGCGGCTCGCCCGCGCCGATCGCCTCACGCAGCGATGCCGGACGTCCCGCGGACAGGTCGGCGTTGATCAACATCCGCCACACGGTCGGCGGCGCGCAGAACGTCGACACGTGTTCGTCGGTGAGCTGTCGCAGGAGTGCGGCCGCGTCGAACCGCTCGTAGTTGTAGACCAGGACGGCGGCTTCGGCGAGGAACGGCGCGAAGAAGTTCGACCACGCGTGTTTCGCCCAGCCCGGACTGGAGATGTTGAGGTGGACGTCGCCCGGCTGGAGCCCGAGCCAGTACATGGTGGACAGGTGCCCCACCGGGTAGGAGACGTGGGTGTGCTCGACGAGCTTCGGTTTGCTGGTGGTTCCCGAGGTGAAGTACAGGAGCAGACGGTCTGAGGATGCGTTGCCCGGGTGCTCGACGGCTGGGTTGTCGACGTCCGACGCCGTCGCATAGTCGAGCCAGCCCTCGGCGCTGCCACCGACCACGAAACGGTGGTCGATGCCGGGGACGTCGGCGAACTTCGGCGCGTCGACGACATTGCAGATCGAGGCCCGGGCGTCGCCGCGTGCCGCCCGATCGGTGAGCTCGGCGGGCCCGACGGCGGTGGTGGTCGGCATGATGACCGCGCCGATCTTGATGATTGCCAGCATCGACTCCCAGAGTTCCACCTGGTTGTCGAGCATCAGGATCACGCTCTGGCCGCGTTCGACGCCCGCGTCCCGCAGCATCGCGGCGACCTGATCGGAGCGGCGTGCCAGGCGGTCGAACGTGTACGAGGCCTTCGACCCGTCGTTCTCGACGATGACGAGGCCGGGGGAGTCGTTGCCGCGCGCGTACGCGTCGAACCAGTCGTGGGCGAAGTTGAATGTGTCGCCGACGTCCGGCCATGAGAACTCGGTACGCGCGGCTTCGTAGTCATCGCGGAACCGCAACAGGGTGTTGCGGGCGGTCCGAAGGCTGTCGATAGCAGAGTTCGTCATAGTTGCCGATTGTGCCGTGACGGTGACCGGAGTCATACCCCTCCGAAGGGGGAGTCGACCTTCCGGTCTCCTCGAGACAGTGGCGAACGTCGAGCACAAACAACGTAGGATAGCCTAATTTCATGGTCGATGGCTCACCGTATCCGGCTCACGCCGACCCGAGATCGCTCCGCGTCAAACTGTTCGGTCCCGGTTTCCTCGCCGGGAGCAGACCGGCCGAGCGCGGGTCGTACGTCCAGGTCGACGAGGAGACCTCTGCGCGGACGCTGGTGTTGCGGACGATGTGGGGAGCGAACAAGTACGCGATTCCCGCGATGTTGCTGATGATCGGACATTTCGCGGGAGAAGCGCTGGTCCCGGTGATCATGGGGGTGGCGATCGACCGTGCCGTGTTGACACAGGACGGAGGTCAGCTGGCATTGTGGCTGGTCGTCCTCGTAGCCGACTTCGCTCTGCTCTCGTTCACCTGGCGGTTCGGCGAACGCATGGCGATCTACGCACTGCACGTGATCGAGCACCAGTATCGGATGCGGGTCACCGACCGCATGCTCGACCCGGCCGGGACCGACGGACCGGCGAGACTCCCGGGGACGGCGCTGAGTATCGCGACGTCGGACGTGTCGCGGCTGGCACTCGCGGTGTTCCTCGTGGTTTTCCCCGTTGGGGAGATGTTCGCGGTCGTCGTCGCCGGGGTGATCCTGTTGTGGATCTCCTGGCCGCTGGGAATCGCCGTGCTCGTCGGCGCCCCCGTCATGTTCTGGCTGCTCGACCGGGCCGGTGCGCCGCTGCGAGCTCGAACAGCCAAACAGCAGGAACTCATCGGGGCCGCTGCCGGAACGGCTGCCGACCTTGTCGCCGGGTTCCGGATCCTGAAAGGTCTCGGTGCGGACCGGCCCGCGACCATTCGATACCGCCGCGCGAGCCGGCAGGCGCGCAACTCCGCGATCGCCGCGATGCGGAGCGAAGGCGCGTATGTCGCGCTGCTGCAGACGGTGTCGTCGCTGTTCGTCGTCGCCGTCGGTCTCGCCGCCGGGACCATGGCCGTCACCGGGGAGATGGGACTCGGCGCTCTGATCACCGTCGTCGGACTCACCCAGTTCATGATGGGGCCGCTCAACGCGATCAGCACGAACTTCGGAGCCGTGTGGAACGGCGCGGTGCCGAGCGCCGAACGTGTGCTGTCGGTCCTGCAATCCGGGCCGGGTTCGCACTCCGGTGATGTCGATGTGGCCGATGGCCCGCTCGTGATCGAGGGCCTGCCCGATCCGACCGGGAGACAATCGGCCCTGTCCATTCCCCCGCGAGGGGTCACCGTGGTCTCCACGGACCAGGCCACGACTCGACGACTCACTACGGCGCTGTCCCGGGACGCCGTCATCGACGGCGTCCGCATCCGGATCGGCGACACCGACCACGCGACCCTCGACGAACATGCCGGGCGGCGGATCGTCCGCGTCGTGCCACATACACCGCACCTGTTCGAGGGCTCGGTCCTCGAGAACATCGAGTCGGCCCCCGGAGCCGGAGACGATCGCGTCTCCCGCGCGGTGTTCGCGGCCGCGTGCGACGATGTGGCGCAGGTCCTGACCGATGGCCTCGACAGCCCGGTCGGCGAAGCCGGCCGGATGCTCTCCGGGGGGCAACGGCAACGCGTCGGGCTCGCGCGGGCACTCGCGGCGGAGTCGACGTTCCTAGTCCTGACGGACCCGACCACGGCCGTCGACTCGATGACCGAAGCGAGGGTCGTCGACCGGGTTAAGCGGGCGCGCGCCGACGGGGCGACGATCGTCTTCACCCACTCGCCTGCGTGGGCGGCGGTCGCCGACACCGTGATCAGACTCGACCCGATGACCGAAACCGCATTGGAGACGATCCGATGAGCACCACCGATTCGCCGCAGCGGGCGACTCTGGCCGTCGCCGACTGGCGGCGAACCATCGGGCACCTCGCCGTGCGACTGCGGGACCAGCGGCTGCGGCTGTTCGCGGTCGTCGTCACGATGGCCGCCGCCGGAGCGTTCGGTCTCGTGACGCCGCGGCTTCTCGGGTCGGTGGTCGACCTCGTCGCGCACGGCGGTGACACCGCCGACGTGCTGGCCCGAGCGGGCTGGATGGCGGCTGCAGCGATCGCAGCAGCCGCGTGCGCGGGGCTCGGCATCGCGACCGCGGCCTCGGTGTTCGAGTCGGTTCTCGCATCGTTGCGCGAGGACATGCTCGAGAAGGTCCTCGGTCTGCCGATCGCACGCGTCGAGGAGGTCGGCAGCGGCGATGTCCTGTCCCGCGCGACTGACGACGTGGACAAAGTGGGTGACGCGATCGGCAAAGCGCTCCCGTCCGTGCTGATGTCCGGGGCAGGCGTGGTCGTCACTTTGATCGGCCTCGCCGCGCTCGACTGGCGATTCCTGCTCGTCGCCGTCGTCACCGCGCCGATCTACATCACCACCGGACGAACGTACCTTCGGTTGGCGCCCCCCGTGTACGCCGAGGAGCGGGTCGCCGCAGCTAACCGGGCCCACCACGTCCTCGGGCCGGTGCAGGGGTTGCCGACCGTCCGCGCGTTCGACCTGGGCGCACGGTTGAGCGTGCGCATCGACGCCCACTCGTGGGCGGTCGTCCGTCGCTCGATGGAGGCAGCAGTCCTGAGATCGCGTCTGTTCGGACGGCTGAACCTCGCGGAACTGGTCGGCATGGGTGTCATCCTGTGCGTCGGATTCGTGCTCGTCGGTGACGGCACGCTCACGGTCGGAGCCACCACCGCGGCAATGCTATTCTTCCTCGCCATGTTCGACCCGATCGGACGACTGATGTACGTGCTCGACGACCTGCAGTCTGGTGCGGCGGCCCTCGGCCGCATCGTCGGCGTCCTCGACGAGACGACGCCGGACGCGGGCGATCCTCACGTCGGAGACGACGGTTCGGGCCTCGTCGCCGAAGGGATCCGATTCGGCTACACCGACGACCACCTGATCCTCGACGAGGTGTCTGTCACGATCCGACCGAACGAGCACGTCGCACTCGTCGGCGTCTCGGGAGCGGGAAAGAGCACGCTCGCGGCAGTGCTCGCCGGCATCCACGTGCCGGTAGCGGGAACTGCGCGACTCGGTGGTGTCGACGTTGCCGCGATGGGTGACGCCGCACGTGCGCGCCGCATCGCGCTCCTCACGCAGGAGGTCCACGTGTTTTCGGGCCCGCTCCGCGACGACCTCCTCCTCGGCGATCCGGACGCTGACGACGAGCGTGTGTGGCAGGCACTGGAGAAGGCGGGTGCGGCCGAGTGGGTGCGCGCACTCGACGACGGTTTGGACACCGTCGTCGGTGAGCACGGCCACGAGATCGACGCGATGACCACCCAACAGTTGGCGCTCGCACGGATCGATCTGCTCGACGCCGAGCTCGTCATCGTCGACGAGGCGACCGCAGATGCGGGGAGCGCGGGTGCGAGCCGTCTGGAACAGGCGTCGGCCGCGGTGCTCGCCGGACGGTCCGCGTTGATCATCGCGCACCGACTCAGTCAGGCTGCGGCCGCTGACCGAATCATCCATCTCGATGCGGGAAGAGTCGTCGAGACAGGCAGCCATGCCGAACTGGTCGCGGCAGGCGGCGGATACAGCGAGATCTGGGCGGCGTGGTTGCGAGGCCGCGAGGAACTGTGAGCCGCCTGTGCCAGGCTGGACGCATGGAACTCAGCCTCGCCGACGTCATGCCGTCCGTTGCGGCGGGGTTCGGTCTCGACGGTCCGAATCCGTTCGCGGTGCGGTCCGGCAGAGACGTGGTGGTCCTGCTCATCGACGGGCTCGGCAGCGAACTCCTCGCGCGATCCGCTGATGACGCGCCGACTCTCGCCGCGCACGTGTCGACCACGCTGCGTGCGGGGTTTCCGGCGACCACCGCGACCAGCCTGACGAGTCTCGCGGTCGGGGCCCCGTGCGCGGTGCACGGCGTGATCGGCTACTCGTTCGCGGTGCCCGACGGCGCCGATGAGGATCTGCGCACCCTCAACGCGCTGCGCTGGACGTTCGACTCCGCGGCTGGCCCGGACGCACGCGCGGACGCCGAACCCGAATCGGTGCAGCCGATGGCCAGCGATCTCGAACGTCTCGCGACGCACGACGTGGATATCCACTACGTCGTTCCCGGGTATCAGGCGGCGTCCGGGCTCACGCGCGCAGCCTTCCGCGCGACGGGGACGGTCCATCCGGCCGCCACCCTCGACGAGGTGCGTGACGGGATCCTCGACGTCGCCCGAATGCCCGGCCGCGGCAGGCATTTCGCATACGCCTACTATCCCGGACTCGACATGGCAGGCCACCTGCACGGCCCCGGCTCGACGCCGTGGCGGGAGCAGCTCCGCGCCGTCGACGCGGCCGTGGCCGAACTGTTCGACGACCTGCCGTCGACATGCACACTGCTGGTCACCGGCGACCACGGGATGATCTCGGCGGGAACAGTCATCGACCTCGACGCGGCCCCCGAACTGCAGTACGGGGCCCGGCTGATCGCGGGGGAGGCGCGCGTTCGTCACGTCTACCTCGAATCGGCCGCAGCGCGCGACGACGTCGTCGCCGCGTGGACGTCGACGCTAGGCGAGCACGCTCGCGTGGTGACCCGCGAGCAAGCGTTCGACGAGCGGTGGTTCGGTGCGGCGACGCCCGGACCGGCGATCGCGGCGCGGATCGGCGACGTCGTCGCCGTCGCCGAGGGAGACGCGGTCCTCGTCCGACCAGAGGCGGAGCCACTCGAGTCGACGATGATCGGTCACCACGGGGCGTGGACCGCCGACGAACAGCTCGTCCCCCTGGTCGTGAACCCCTAAACCCCGCACCCCTCAAGCGTGCGGGTGAGTGCCACCCCTCAGGTCGCGACGAAACGTCCGAGTCGATCCTCCAGCGGGCTCTGAATGCTGGAGAGAACGAGACACACCACCCAGTAGTAGATCGCGGCGGTGACGTATAGCGCCAGGAACTCGAAGGTCGGCGCGGCCGCGATCTGGGCGACCCGCAACAGTTCGGTCACCAGGATCGTCGACGCCAACGATGTGTCTTTGACCAGGGAGATCAGCGTGTTCGAGAGGCCGGGGACGGCGATGCGCGCTGCCTGTGGCAAGACGATGCTCGCCATGACGGTGCGATAGTTCATGCCGATGGTGAGCGCGGCTTCGGTCTGCCCCTTCGGGACCGCCATGATCGCGCCGCGGATGATCTCGGCCGCGTATCCGCCGACGTTCAACGAGAATGCCACGACGGCGGCCGGGAACGGCGGGACGGTGACCCCGAGTTCGGGCAGCGCGTAGAAGATGATGAACAGTTGAACCAGCAGCGGTGTGCCGCGGACGATCGATATGTACAGGCGCGCGACCCACGCTAGGACCCGGTTGTCGGCGATCCGAGCGAGCGCGACGGCGATCGCGATGACCAGGCCGATTGCGAAGCTGATCGCGGCAAGCGGAATCGTCGTCGTGATGGTCGCTTTCGCCATCGGCCAGAGGTTGTCCTGCACCAGCTCCCACGTCGACCGCGGCTGCGCTGTCGAGCCGCTGGCGTCGGCCCGAAGGTATTTCTGGGAGATCCGCGTCAATGTGCCGTCGGCGCGCAGGTCGTCGAGCGCGCCGTCGATGTCGTCGACGAGGGGTCGTCCTTGCGCAACGCGAATGCCTGCTCGCTCGTGGCTCCGGTGTTCCCCGCGATCTTGACCGACGTGTCGCCCGTCTCCGCGAGATAGGCGTACACGGCGATGCTGTCGTTGACCGTCGCGTCGACGCGGCCTTGTTTGAGCAGGGTGATCGCCTGGGTGAATCCTTCGACGGTCTCGACGCGCGCTCCGGCCTTTCGTGCGACGTCCGTCCAATTCGCGGTCGCGGTCTGCGCTGAGATCCGGCCCGCGAGCTCGGCGAGAGCAGTGATCGAATCGTCGTCGGCGCGGGTGACGATGACGCCTTCGCCGACCGCGTACGGCGTGGACATCGAGTACTCGGCTTCACGTTCAGGTGTGGTCGTCACCTGATTGGCGACCACGTCGAACCGGCCGGCGCCGAGCGCCGCGAAGATCGAATCCCATGGCGCCTCTACGAATTCGGCGCGCTTACCGAGCTTGTCGGCGACCGCGTTCGCGACGTCGACGTCGTATCCGACGAGCTGGCCGGTGGCTTGGTCGTGGTAGCTGAACGGGCTGTACGTGCCTTCGGTGCCGATCCGGATCACGTCGGAGTCCGATCCCGGTCCGGAATCGGTGGAGCATGCGGTCATCACCCCGAGGACGGCGAACAGCACGGCCAGAAGTGGCGCGATGGCGCGCATGCGAGACGTCATGGTTGCCAGTAAACGCGGTCCGAGTGCTGAGCTGGCGGATTTGGGCTGCCGGATCGGCTGGGCGTGCCGCGGCGGACGTCGCCTGCGTGGAAGACTGGAGGAATGCAACATCCTGTTCCCCGTCACCTCAAGGCTGCGACGGTCATCACTGTCTCCGACCGGTGCGCGGCCGGTGCCGCGGTGGACCGGTCCGGGCCGCTCGCCGCGGAGCAACTGGCGGATGCAGGGTGGCACGCCGACCAGTTGCTGGTTCGCGACGAGGTGGCCGACATCGCGGGCGCGATACGGGCCGCGGTCGACGCGGGTTCGCGGCTTGTGGTGACCACGGGCGGCACCGGCATCGCTGCGCGGGATGTCACCCCGGAAGCCACCGGTCCGCTCCTCGACCGTGAGCTTCCCGGGATCGCCGACGCCGTCCGCGCGGTCGGGGTCGCGCAACTCCCGCAGGCGATGCTCTCGCGTGGACTCGCCGGTACTCTGGGGTCGTCGCTGATCGTCAATCTGGCCGGGTCGACCGGCGCAGTGCGCGATGGGCTTCCGGTGATCTTGACGATCGCCGAACACGTCGTCTCCCAGCTGGACGGGGGCGACCACACATGATCGTCGTGTCCGAGTTGAGCGACGAACCGTTGGACGTCGCCGCGCACCTGGACGCGGTGGCGTCAGCGAGCGTCGGCGCAACGGCGCTGTTCGTCGGTACGGTCCGCGACATCGATCCGGACGCGGCCGGGCGGGTCGTCCTCCTCGAGTACAGCGCGCATCCCGACGCTGCCGACATCGTCACGCGGATCGCCGCCTCGGTCGACACCCCGGAGGTTCGGGTCGCGGTGAGCCACCGTGTCGGCGACCTCGCGGTCGGTGGGGTGGCCATCGTGTGTGCGGTGTCGTCGGTGCATCGAGCAGAAGCCTTCGACGTCAATCGGGAACTCGTCGAGCGAGTCAAAGCCGAACTCCCGGTGTGGAAGAAGCAGGTCGAATCTGACGGCACGTCGTCGTGGGTGGGGTTAGGAGGCCTGACATGAACGGGGGACTGGTCGACCGGTTCGGTCGAGTGCACCGCGATCTTCGGATCTCGTTGACCGACAAGTGCAACCTTCGATGCACGTACTGCATGCCTGCTGAGGGCGTCCCGTGGATAACGAAGCAGAACCTGCTGACGACCGACGAGATCGAAAGAGTCGGGCGGGCGTTCGCCGGGCTCGGGATCACCGAGGTGCGGTTGACCGGCGGAGAGCCGCTGCTGCGTCCGGACGCGGTGGACGTGGTGCGCAGACTCGCCGCGATAGAGACCCAGAACAGGCGTCTGCGGGTGTCTATGACGACCAACGCCGTAGGCCTGCACGCGGTGATGGACGACCTCGTCGACGCCGGCCTGGAACGACTCAACATCAGCATCGACACACTCGACCGCGACCGTTTCCACGAGCTGACGCGCCGCGACCGGCTCGACGACGTGCTCGCGGGGATCGACGCGGCTCGGCGGTCGGGGCTGCGGCCGCTGAAGCTCAACACAGTCGCCATGCGCGGGGTCAACGACGACGAATTCGTCGACCTGCTGCGCTTCGCTCAGGCGCATGACGCGCAACTGCGATTCATCGAGCAGATGCCGTTGGACGCCGGACATATCTGGTCCCGCGCGACGATGGTCGACGGCCAGGAGATCCTCGAACACCTGTCGGAGGCGTTCACCCTGGAACCGATAGGCGACCGCGGTTCGGATCCCGCGGAGGTGTTCCGCGTCGACGGCGGACCGACGACGGTCGGCGTGATCGCCTCGGTGTCCGCGCCGTTCTGCGGGTCGTGCGACCGGGTCCGGATCACCGCGGACGGCCAGCTACGCAACTGTCTGTTCGCCCGCGAGGAGTCGGACCTGCTCAACCTTCTGCGGTCGGGTGGCACCGACGCCGATATCGCGGCGATGGTCCGCCGATCCGTGGCAGGCAAACGTCAGGGCCACGGCATCGACGGCCCGAACTTCCTGCAGCCCGACCGACCGATGTCCGCGATCGGCGGCTAGCCGCCGGCGAACGGCGGGAGGACGTCGACGGTGCAGTCTCCGGCGGCGACGGCGTCGTCGTCGAGACGGCTGCCGTCGACCATGAGTGAGCAGCGGCGCAGCACGGCAGCGAACTCGGGGCCGTGCTCGTCGGCGAGCGCGGCACGGAGTGCACCGAGGGACATCGGTCCGTCGACGGTCTGCTCGCGACGTCCGGCGGCGTCAGCGGCTCCTGCGAAATAGCGGATCCTCATTCCAAGCGCTCCTCGACGAGACGGGTGACGACGGAGTGGGCGTCGTCGACCGACATGCCCTGGGCGACCGCGAGGCCGACCAGATAGGTCGTGATCGGTCCCGCGGGGCGGGCCACGCCGTGTGCGACGTCGCGCGTGAGGTCGAGGAGTGGACGCAGCGGAACGTCCACGTCGCCGAGCCCGAGCGCGGGTGCGAGGTCGGCGATCCAATGGTCGAGATTGGGCAGCGGTCGGTCGGTCATCGGTGACTGTCCTCTGTTCGGGTTGAATCGGCGGCCAGGTCGTCGAAGGCACGCAGTTCGTCACGAGTGTCGATATCGACACTCGCCTCGACGGTGTCGTGGACCGCGCGCAGACGCAGACCGCCGACGAGTTGCCGCATTGAGGCTCCTACGACGGCGGGCAGTGCAGCGACCGCGTCGCGTAAGGCGGCGACCCGGTAGCGCCCGGCCAGCCATTGGGTGTGCCCGTCGGTGTCGATGAGCACGACGCCGTCGTCGTCGTCGATGGCTTCCGCGTGCAGCGCTCCGACGATCCGGTCGGCGCGCGGCAGATCGCAGGCGAGTAGCCATGTCTCGTCGGTGTCGCCGAGCACATCGAGCGCGGCGGCGATCGCCGCGACCGGACCGCCGAACGGCGGGGCCTCGCGGACCACGCGCACGCCGGGCCGGTGCACACTCGCCGGTCCGACGGCGACGATCGGGAATCCATCGAGCGCCGCGTACACGTGATCGACGAGCGGGCGCCCGCCGACTTTCACGGCGGCTTTGTCGACGCCGCCGAGCCGCGTGCCGCGGCCGCCGGCGAGGACGATCGCTGCGGTCGTCATCGCACCCAGTCTCCGCTCTTGCCGCCGGTCTTTCGGGTGAGACGGATCTGCTCGACGGTGACGGACTTGTCGAGGCCCTTCACCATGTCGACCACCGACAGTGCAGCGACCGACACCGCGGTGAGCGCCTCCATCTCGACGCCGGTCCGATCCGCGGTCCGGACCGTTGCTTCGATCGCCACACCGTCGTCGGTGATGTCGAGGTCGACGGCCGCGCCGTGCACGCCGATCACGTGTGCGAGCGGGAGGAGTTCGGGGGTGCGTTTGGCTGCGGCGATGCCCGCGATGCGGGCCACGGCGAGAACGTCGCCCTTCGGCGTGGAGCCGTCGCGGAGCGCGGCGACGATGTGCGGCTCGCAGCGGACGAAACCGGTCGCGGTGGCGCTGCGCACCGTCGGCGACTTCTCGGTGACGTCGACCATCCGGGCCGCGCCCGCGTTGTCGAGATGGGTGAACGGTTGATCCGAACTCATGAGAGCACCATGACTTCCACGAGGTCGCCTTCGTCGACGCGGTCGACGTCCGCCGGGACGACGGCGAGCGCGTGTGCGAGCGCGAGCGACGTCACCAAGTGCGAGCCGCTTCCACCCGCGGTCGCCGGGCGGACCGTGTCGGCGTCGATCACCGCGGGCAGGAACTGGGTGCGCCCGACGGGACAGCGCCATCCGGTGGCCGCGGCCCGGGTGACTCGTGGCCGCTCGATGACACTGCGGCCAGCCATCGTGAGAAGCGCAGGCCGCACGAACATCTCGAACGAGACGGCGACGCCGACCGGATTCCCCGGCAGAGCGAAGACAAGTCGCCCCGCGTCGTCGGTGCCGAAGCCCTGCGGTTTACCGGGCTGCATCGCGACCGGGCCGAACTCGATGGTGCCGGTGCCGTCGAGGACGGACTTCACGACGTCGAACGCTCCGACGCTCGCACCGCCGGACAGGATCACCGCGTCGGCCTCCAGGTCGACGAGCTGCGCGATCAAAGCGGACTCATCGTCGGCGACGGTCGTCACCGTCACCACCTCGGCTCCAGCGGAGCGGACGGCGGCGGCGAGCAGCACCGAGTTCGACTCCGGGATCTGACCGCGCGTCGGCGTCCCCGCCGGGTCGATCAACTCAGAACCGGTCGACACGACGGCGACCCGAGGAGCACGGTGGACGGTGACCCGGGCGTGCCCGGCTGAGGCGATCGCCGACAACTGCCACGGCCCGAGGACGGTGCCCGCGGTGACGGCGACGGCGCCTGCGGGGGCGTCCTCGCCGACTCGACGGATGTGGGCGCCCGCCGTTGGCTCCCGAGTGACCGTGATGGTGGCGGGGGCATCGGCGGTGATCACCGTGCCCAGGTCGGTGTGCTCGAGAGGCACCACAGCGTCCGCATCCGACGGCGTGGGCGCCCCGGTCATGATCCGGGCGGCTTCGCCCGCTCCGATCGTCGGATCGAGTGCCGAACCCGCGGGAACGTCAGCGACGACCCGCAGAACTGCCCCCTTGGTCGCGTCGACGCCGCGCACCGCGTACCCGTCCATCGCCGAGTTGTCGAACAGGGGAACGGGCCAGCGGGAGACGACGTCCTCGGCGAGCACGCGTCCGACGGCCTCGGCGAGGGGGAGTCGGACGAGCGCGGTGCGCGTCGTCGCGGCGAGGATGCGGGCGCGGTGCTCGTCGACAGTGATCACTGAACTCATCGGCCTAACTGAACGTTGGGGTTCACGGAACTCATGGGGGTCATCGGTTGATACTCGCCGACCACGCGGCATATCCGCCGACGAGTGTTCGGATGTCGGCGTTCTGGTGCGCGGCTGCCAGCGCGTGTGCGGCCGCGCGCGAGCGCGGACCGATCTGGCAGTAGACGACGGTCACGTCGCCGACCGGGATGGACTCCGCGTCGGCGAGGACGTCGTCGAGAGGGACGTGCCGAGCGCCCGGCAGCGCCCCGGCCGCCACTTCGTGGCCGCCGCGAACGTCGAGAATCGTTGCCGTGGAGAGAGCTTCGGCGTCGTCGACGGACACCCGTCCGATCTGCGGGCCGGTGTCGGGTGGCGCGAGCGGGATCTCGTCGATCCGGGAGCCGAGAGCGTCGAGGACCAGCATCCGGCGCAGGAGTGGTTCGCCTGCACCGCAGATCAGCTTCACCGCCTCGGTGACGAGAATTCCGCCGAGCTGGCCGCACAGTGCGCCCAGCACACCCGCTTCGGCGCAGTTGGGGACTTCGCCCGCGGGCGGTGGTGCGGGGAAGACGTCGCGCAGTGTGGTCGGCGTGCCCGTCGGCGGAGCCGACCAGAACACGGTCGCCTGCGCGTCGAACCGCAGGACCGATCCCCAGACGAGCGGGACCCCTAGGTCGGCGCACGCATCGGCGACGGCGTAGCGGGTGTCGAAGCTGTCGCTGCCGTCGATGACGAGGTCATACGGGGCGAACAGGTCGGCGGCGTTCGCGGGGGTCAGGCGAAGGCGGTGCTCGATCACGTCGGTGTGCGGCGACAGTGCCCGGACGCGTTCGGCGGCCGCGGTCGACTTGGCGCGTCCGATGTCGGCGGAACCGAAGATCACCTGCCGCTGCAGGTTCGACGCGTCCACGACGTCGTCGTCGACGATCCCGATCGTGCCGACGCCCGCCGATGCCAGATAGAGCAGGACGGGGGAGCCGAGGCCTCCTGCGCCGATCACGCACACCTTGGCGTTGAAGAGTCGCCGCTGTCCGGCGTCGCCGATCTCCGGGAGCCGGATCTGGCGTGCCGCCCGCGCGCGCTCGTCGTCGGGGATCGACGGAGCGGGCTCCACCAGCGGAGGCAGGGGAGACAGCGGGGAGGAGGGCATGTACTCAACATATCCCGCCCGTGCGGCGGTGTCGTCGGGTGCCGTGACACCGAGGCGTGGCAATTCCCGCCATCCAGGGATACTCCGCATTCGCGGTGATAATCTTCCATTCGTGACGGAATTGCGGATTAGTCGGGCTGCGAGGCTCCTAGGGGTCAGCGACGACACCCTTCGCCGATGGATCGACGCGGGAAAGCTGTCCGCACAACGGGACTCGGCGGGACGGGCGGTCGTCGACGGCGGGGACCTCGCACGGTTCCTCTCCGACGACGCACGCGACCACGACGATCCCGTCGACCGGGGGTCGAGCGCCCGCAACCGCTTCGTCGGCATCGTGACCGGCGTGCGCAGCGATCCGGTGATGTCACAGGTCGAGATGCGGTGCGGCCCGCACCGGGTCGTCTCGTTGATGTCGACCGAGGCGGTCCGCGAACTCGGGCTCGACGTCGGGTCGCTCGCCACCGCCAGCGTCAAAGCCACCACGGTGATCGTGGAGACACCGTCCGACACCGAGGTGAGATGAGCGGGACTGGCATGAGAAGCGGAACTGGCACAACAAGACGGGGAGACGTGATCGGCGCCGGGCGGACCAGGACCGTCCGGCTGTTCGCCGCACTCCTGGCCGTGGCGGCATTCGTGCTCACCGCATGCGGAGGCTCGAACGACGACGATTCGCCGGGCGAGATCACGATCTTCGCGGCAGCCTCGTTGCAGGGCTCGTTCGACGACCTCGCGCATGCGTTCACCGATGCGAACTCCGACGACGACGTCGCGCCGATCGTCTACGACGGGTCTCAGTCGCTCGCCAGACAGATCGTCGAAGGCGCCGACGTCGACGTCATCGCGTTCGCCAACGAGTCGAGCCTGGATCCCGTCACAGCGGCGGGTCTGAGCGGGCCGGGCGACGTCTTCGCAACGAACACCCTGCAGATCGCGGTCGCCCCGGGCAATCCGAAACACATCGCGACTCTCGCGGATCTCGCGAACTCGGACGTCACGACGGTGCTGTGCGCCCCGGAAGTCCCGTGCGGATCCGCTTCGCAGAAACTCCTGACGGGGGCCGGGGTGAATGTCACGCCGGTCAGCGAGGAGACCAACGTGACGAGTGTGGTCACCCGGGTGTCGAACGGTGAAGCCGATGCCGGTCTGGTGTACGCGACCGACGTCGCCGCGTCCGACGGCAAGCTGGAGGGTGTCACGCCGCCGAACGCCGACGATGCGACCAACCGATACCCGATCGTCGTTCCGAACGACGCGTCGTCGCCCGAGGCCGCACAGGCGTTCCGCGACTTCGTCCTATCGGCGGAAGGCCAGAAAATCTTGCGGCAGTACGGGTTCGGGCCTGCGTGAGGTTGCCGAGGTTCCTCTACGTCCCGGCGTTCGTCGGCTTCGCGCTTCTACTGCTGCCGATCGTCGGTCTGGTGTCCCGCGTCCGGTGGGACACGCTCGGCGAGGACCTGTTCTCGTCGGCGTCGATGACGGCTCTCGGGCTGTCGCTGTCGACGGCGGCGTGCGCGACAGCGGTGTGCGTCGTCGTCGGACTGCCGATGGCACTGCTGTTGGGACGTGCAGGTCGCCGGACGGCGGCGGTGCTGCGCACCCTCGTGCTGATCCCGCTGGTACTTCCGCCGATGGTCGGTGGTCTCGCGCTCCTGTCGCTGCTCGGGCGGTCCGGGCTCATCGGCGAACGGATCTTCACGTGGAGCGGCTACAGCCTGCCGTACACGACGACCGCTGTCGTCATCGCTCAGGCATTCGTCGCGTTGCCGTTCTTCGTCATCACCGTCGAGGGCACTTTGCGGACGTCCGGCGTCTCGCACGAGCAGATCGCCTCGACGCTCGGCGCCGGACGGTGGCGCGTCCTGACTCGGGTGACCCTGCCGTTGGTGATGCCCGGCATCGTCGCCGGGACGGTCCTCGCGTTCGCGCGCGCGCTTGGCGAGTTCGGCGCGACGGCACTGTTCGCGGGCAACGCGCCCGGGGTGACCCGGACCATGCCGCTGGCGATCTACACCGCGTTCAACGGCGTCGGCGTGACCCAGGACTCCGCCGTGGCGTTGTCTCTCCTGCTCCTGGTGAGCGCAGCCGTCGTCGTGTGCGGGCTGCGATCCTGGCGTGAGGACGCCGTCCGATGACCGCGCGGGTCAGTGCCGACCTCACGGTGGAGCGCGCCGAGTTCGACGTGTCGGTGCGTTTCGACGTGGACGCGGGCGGCTGTGTGGCACTGCTCGGACCGAACGGCGCGGGCAAGTCGACGGTCCTGACGGCGCTCGCCGGGCTCACCCCGTTGACCTCGGGCGTGTTGACAGTCGACGGCGAGACGCTGGAGGCGGCGGGCTCGGTCCGTCGTCCGCCGGAGTCGCGGCGGATAGCGCTGCTCGATCAGCGCGCACGATTGTTCCCGCACCTGTCGATCGAGCGGAACATCGCGTTCGGGCCGCGGGCGAGGGGGATCGATCGCGGCCGCACCCAGACGATTGTGCGGCAGTGGCTCGACCGGATCGGACTCGTCGACCGGGCCAAAGCGCGCCCGCACGAACTGTCCGGTGGGCAACAGCAGCGTGTCGCCATCGCACGCGCGTTCGCCTCGCAGCCGCGCGTTCTTCTGCTCGACGAACCGTTCGCCGCTCTCGACGCGGAGAGCGCGCCCATCGTCCGAGCCATCCTGTCCGACGAACTGACCGGCTCGGGGACCACCGCGGTCCTGGTCACGCACGAGATGTCCGATGCGTGGCAGTGGGCCGACACCTGCCTGGTGATGAACCGGGGGACCATCGTCGAATCCGGGACGCCGTCCGACCTCGCGGTCCGTCCGCGACGTGCGTTCACCGCGGCACTCGCCGGATTCGACGTCGTCCGGGGTCGGTGGATCGGCGGGCGGCTCGACACCGGGGAGGCGCTGCTGAACGGGACGCCAGAGGACGGACTGTGCGACGGCGACCCGGCCGTCGGGATCATCGCACCTCGCGACGTCGCCATCGAGGCGCTGACCGTGGACACCGGCATGTCCAGTGTGCTGACGTCGGTCTCGGTGCAGGCGGGCGTCGTCCGCGTGGAGACCGGGTCGGGCCTGCACGCCGAACTCTCGGTGGACGACGCACTGCGTGCCGGCTGCGGCTCGCTGCCGCGCGCGGGGGAGCGGTACACGCTGACGCCGACCGGAATGCGGGTGGTCGGCGCCGAGGCGGCGCGAGGGCTCACCGTCTCCCCGTCCTCCACACGAGCGTCCCCTACACGAGCCGACGAACGAGGCGTGCGTCACCCGGTAACTCGCCCTCTGGGACTCTGAAGGTCCTATCGTGGACGTGTGGGAAGAATTACGGCGCGCTGGCCGATCACCAAGGTCTCGGTAGCCGAGAGCTGTTCCGCGCGCGTCGACGTGCTCGCGGTGGAGGAGCCGCTGGAGATCAGAGTCGCCGGCGAGCCCTTGGTCGTCACCATGCGGACACCCGGGCATGACGTCGAACTCGCCGCGGGATTCCTCGTGTCGGAAGGGATCATCGCGCGCGGCGACCAGTTCCGCGCCGCGATCCACTGCGGCGGACCCGGCAGCGGAGGCGCCGAGAACACGTACAACGTCCTCGACGTGAGCCTGACCGCCGACGTGGGGCCGCTGGGGCGCGAACACGCGCGGTCGTTCTATGCGACCAGTTCGTGCGGTGTGTGCGGCAAGGCCAGCATCGACGCCGTGCACACGGTGTCCTCGTACACGCTGACCGATGACGAGACCGTTATGGACGCGGGCCGGATCGCCGAACTGCCCGACACGCTCCGCGCCGCACAGACGGTCTTCGACAAGACCGGCGGGCTGCACGCGGCGGGACTGTTCGACGCCGCCACCGGTGAACTGCTGGCGTTGCGCGAAGACGTCGGGCGGCACAACGCCGTCGACAAGGTGATCGGATGGGCGCTGCTCAACGACCGACTCCCCTTACGGGGCACCGTGCTGCAAGTGTCCGGCCGCGCCAGTTTCGAACTCGTGCAGAAAGCCGTCATGGCCGGTGTCCCGATGCTGACCGCGGTGTCCGCGCCGTCGTCGCTCGCCGTCCAACTCGCTCGCGACTCCGGGCTGACGCTCGTCGGATTCCTCCGCGGGCAGACGATGAACGTCTACACGCATCCACAACGCATCGACAATCCGCTGAAGCAACGAGTGAAGGCTTGAGATGACCGACCTAGAGAACCCTTCAAGCACCGCAGACCCTTCAAGCACTGCAGGCCCGTCAAGCACGAGAACTGGGACGACGGCTCCGCCGGTCGGGCTCTCGCCCGCGTCCGGGTTCACCGGGCTGATGCCGGATGCGCCGCGACAGGGCGGGTTCGGTCCGTCGACGTCCAAGCCGTGGTCGTCGAAGCCGTACCACCACCCAGCGGCGGCGTGGGGTGCGGCGCGGTCGGTCGCGCAGACCCTGATCAGGGAGCGAGAAATCGTCAAGGGCTCGACGACGATGTTGACGATGAACCATCCGGTCCGCGGCTTCGACTGCCCGGGGTGCGCGTGGCCCGACGACAAGAACGTCACCCTCGACATCTGCGAGAACGGCCTCAAACACGTGACGTGGGAGATGACACACAAGCGTGTCGACCGCGAGTTCTTCGCGGCCCACACGGTCACCGAACTCGCGGGTTGGAACGACTTCGACCTCGAAGACCAGGGCAGGCTCACCGAGCCGATGAGCTATGACGCGGCCACGGATCGGTACGTGCCGATCTCGTGGGACGACGCGTTCGCGATGGTCGGGGAGGAACTGCGCGCACTCGACACCCCGAACGCGGCAGCGTTCTACACGTCGGGCCGGCTCTCCAACGAAGCGACGTTCCTCTACCAGCTGTGGGCTCGTGAGTTCGGCACCAACAACGTGCCCGACTGCTCCAACATGTGCCACGAAGCGTCCGGTCGAGCGCTCACCGCGTCGATAGCCACCGGGAAGGGCACTGTCTCGCTCGACGACTGGGACGCGTGCACCGCACTGTTCGTGCTCGGGGTGAACGCGGCGTCGAACGCACCCCGCATGCTGACCTCGCTCGCGCACGCGGTGAAGCGCGGCGCGCAGGTCGTCCACATCAACCCGATGCCCGAACTCGCGGGAACTCGGACGATCGTCCCGCACGAGATCATTCAGATGGCCACGTTCCAGGCGACGGACACCAGCACCATGAACGTCCAGGTCCGTCCCGGCGGCGACCTCGCCCTCATCCGCGGCATGGCCAAAGCGGTGTTCGAAGCCGAGGACGCCGACCCGCGCGGCGGCGCCCTCGACCATGACTTCCTCGAACGCTTCACCCAGGGTGTCGACGAGTATCGCGCACTCGTCGACTCCGCGAGCTGGGCGGAGCTGTCCCGGCAGGCCGGTGTCAGCGAGTCGCAGATCCGTGCGCTCGCGCAGATCTACCTCGACTCGCCGCGCAGCATCATCTCCTGGTGCCTGGGAGTCACCCAGCACGAGCACGGCGTCGACACCGTCCGCGAGTTCACCAACCTGCTCCTGCTGCGAGGCAACATCGGCCGCGAGGGCGCGGGCCCGTCACCGATCCGCGGGCACAGCAATGTCCAAGGCAACCGGACCTGCGGCATCGACCATCGACCGGGCGAAGACTTCCTCGCCGCGCTCGACGCGGAATGCGGAATCGTCTCGCCTCGCGAACCGGGACTCGACACTGTCAACACGATCGAGGGCATGAATGACGGGTCGGTGAAGGTGTTCGTCGCGCTCGGCGGGAACTTCGTCCTCGCCGCGCCGGACACCAAGTACACGGCGCAAGGTTTGCGCAACTGTGAACTGACCGTGCAGGTCAGCACCAAGCTGAATCGTAGCCATCTGGTGCACGGTCGCAAGGCGCTCATCCTGCCGTGCCTGGGGCGCACCGAACGGGACGAACAGGCGAGTGGATTGCAGGGTGTGTCGTGCGAGGACGCGATGAGCAACGTGCAACTGTCGATGGGCAAGAAGAAGCCCGCGTCGAAGCATCTGCTGTCCGAACCCGCGATCCTCGGCGGCATGGCGCGGGCGACCCTTCCCGAGAGCACCACGCCGTGGGAGGGCTACGTCGCCGATTACGACCGGATCCGGGACTCGATGTCCCGGGTGCTCCCGGGCTTCGGCGGGTTCAACCGACTCGTGCGGGAGCCGATGGGCTTCCGCATCCCGCAGGCCGCGCGCGAACGCATCTTCCACACGCCGAGCGGCCGAGCCGAGTTCTCGCAGGCTCCGGTCCCGAACGCTATCCCGGACGACGCCGACGTCCTCGTCCTGCAGACGATGCGGTCGCACGACCAGTGGAACACCACCATCTATTCGAGCAACGACCGATACCGAGGCATCAAGAACCTGCGGGAGCTCGTCTTCATGAACGCGGCCGACATGCGCGACCGCGGGCTGAGCGAAGGCTCGTTCGTCGACATCGTCGCAACGTCGAAGGACGGCAGCCGACGTTCGCTGACGCGATACCGGGCGATCACCTACGACCTCCCAGTCGGCGCGGCCGCCGGTTACATGCCGGAGATGAACGCGCTCATCGGTGCCGCCGACTACAGCACCCAGAGTGACCAGCCGTTGATGAAGAACGTCCTCGTCCGCATCGTCGCATCGTCCTGAGGTTATCGTGCACCTACGATCATCTACACCGTAAGGCCATCTGCACGCCACCTGGTGTTGGGACGTCGGCAGGGTGTGCCGGGGAACCTTGCTCCCATGCCCGATCACAGCCGCACCACCGTGTCCCGCCGCACCGTTCTCCGTGCGGGAGCCGCAGGCGCCCTGATGATTCCGGCCGGGGCGACGCTCGTCGCGTGCAGCTCCGGCCAGTCGTCTCCGGGCATCCGACGTGATCGTCCCGCCCTTACGCACGGCGTAGCCGCAGGGGACATCGCGACGACCGGAGCGCTGATCTGGGCGCGCTCGGACAAGCCTGCCCAGATGCTCGTTGAGACGTCGGCAACCGAGTCGTTCGCCAAGGCGAAGACGTTCCGCGGGCCCCATCTGACCCCGGCGTCCGACGGCACCGGACGTCTGCGGGTGGCCGGTCTCGAATCCGGGCAGCAGGTTCACTATCGGGTCACGCTCGTCGGCGATGACGGTGCCCGATCGGAGCCGATGACCGGTGTTCTCGTCACCGCGCCGATATCGGCGTCTGACATCACCTTCGCATGGTCGGGCGATGTCGTCGGTCAGGGATGGGGGATCAACCCGGATCTGGACGGCATGACGATCTTCGGGGCGATCGCCGATGCTCGACCCGACTTCTTCCTGCACTCGGGCGACGCGATCTACGCCGACGGACCCGTCGAGCAGACCAAGAAGCAGAACGATGGTGCGACCTACCGGAACATCACGACCGACGCCAAGAGCAGGCCTGCCCAAACTCTCGACGAATTCCGCGGCAACTACGCGTACAACCTCAGCGACAAGCATTACCGACGGTTCGCGTCGGCGGTAGCGCAGATCATCGCGTGGGACGACCACGAGGTGATCAACAACTGGTATCCCGGCGAGAACCTCACCGGTCAGAAGCGTGAGGGCTACACCGAGATGAGCGTCGACGTCCTCGCCGACCGGGCCCGACGGGCGTGGACCGAATGGCAGCCCGCCACGCTCGGTGACGGCGGCACGCTGTATCGGAAAGTCCCGTACGGCCCGCTCCTGGACGTATTCGTCCTGGACATGCGGACCTACAAGGACGCCAATCCGGATGCCTGGAAGACCCGCGACGACGGCGGGGTCCTCGGCGCCGCGCAGACCCAGTGGCTCATCGACGGGCTGAAGCGCTCGACGGCCACCTGGAAGGTCGTCGCCAACGATCTGCCCCTCAGCATCGTCGTGCCCGACACGAACAGCGACCGGCCGGGCGCGCGCCCCTCGATGGAGGCCGTCGCGCAGGGCGATCCGGCGGCTCCCCGCGGTCGTGAGATCGCGTTCTCCCACATCCTGTCCGAGACCAAAGACGTGCCGGGCATCGTCTACCTGACCGCGGACGTCCACTACACGGCGGCCATCTCGTACGACCCGAACCGAGCCGGGTTCTCCGACTTCTCGCCGTTCTGGGAGTTCGTGTCCGGCCCGCTGCACGCCGGCGCGTTCCCGGAGAGCCCACTCGATGGCACGTTCGGCGCGAAGTACGAATTCGTCCACGCACCGGACGAGTCGGACGTCTCACCGGCCGAAGGGTTCCAGCACTTCGGCAAGGTCACGATCTCGTCCGCCACCGGAACGTTGACCGTCGATCTGTGTGACGCGGACGGAAAGTCGTTGTACCGCAAGGAGTTATCGCCTGACACGTGAACGCCGGCCCCGCTCTGCGGGAACCGGCGCACACGGTGATCGTGACGGCGCTCAGGCGCCGTCGGGTTTGGTGATCGCTACCGTCTCGTCCCACTTCGACGTGGTCAGCGTGATATCGCCGTCTTTGGTGTTGATCGACAGTTCGACGAGGTTGTAGGGCGCGGCGGCCGCGATGTAGGCGGTCGCCGGATGCTCGCCTTGGAGCGCTCCCGGGCCCTGCGTCGGGAAGATCGCTTCGAAGTCGGCGGAGTTGAGCGTTCCGGTGATCTTGACCGACTCCACGCCGTTGCGTTCTTCGGTTCCCGACACCTTCGGGTTCTTGAACTTCGCGAGCACGTTCGCCAAGCCCTTGTCTTCGGACAGTACGACCGACGGGTCGTACGAGCGCTCGCCTGCCGGGGACGTCTCCCACTCGGATTCGCCTGCCTCTTTGATGTAGAGGGTGCCGCCGACGATGACGAATTCGGCTTCCTTGTACTCGTCGGTCAAGCGGAACTTGCCGTCGCCCTTGGCCGCGGGTTCGGGTGTGACGACGACATCGGCGTTCAAGTCTTCCACCGGGAGGCCCTTGAACTCCGGGTCGACCGTCAGCGCCATGTGGACCGCCGAGGTCAGCCGGGTGGTCTTGGACGCCTGGTCGAGGAGTGCCGCGGCATCGGTCAGTTCGACCTTCGGCGCGTCGCCCGAACGCGGGCCCTCGGATGTCGGAGGGGCGGAGTTCGTCGGTTCGTCGCTCTTGGTCTCGGACGAACAGCCTGTCAGTACCACGGCGCAGATGGCCATGGTCGCGACTGCCGGAGCAGCCCAACGCTTCACTCTGGACGAGGCCGGGGATGTGTCTGATTTCACAAATCGGTACAATACCCCACACTCGACGAGGTCGGAATGAGTTCGACGCGTATCTCTATCGTTTGAATGAATACCGGTGACGGGGTCGCTTCCGCGTGCGAGAGTCGATCGCATCAGGCAGCTCACCGAGCGTGCCACAAAGAGGAGAGAGCAATGTCATCGGAAGGTGTTCAAACAGGTGAGGCGAGCGATCTCCCCGATGATTCCCCCGGCCCGGATCTCGGGCGGAAATCTGCGCCCGACGGCGGTCCGCAACTCTCTGACGTGTGGGTATACAACGGCAAGGCCTATGACCTGTCCGAGTGGATCTCCAAGCATCCGGGAGGCGAGTTCTTCATCGGCCGCACCAAGAACCGCGATATCACGTCGATCATCGGCTCTTATCACAAGGACCCCGAGAAGATCGGTCGTCTAATCGAACGATTCTCCCTCGACCGTGAGGCGGTAATCGAAGACGTTCACCCTAAAGCGAATGCACCGGCCTTTCTCTTCACCGAGGGATTCGACAGTTGGCGCGACACGCCGCACTACGATTTCAGCAAGCGCACCGATCTGCTGCACGCGGTGAAGAAGCGTCTCGCCGAACCCGAGCTCGCCGCCCGCATCAAACGCATGGACCGGATCTTCGACGCCGTCGCGGTCACCCTGTTCATCGCGTACTTCGCAGTGATGGGGCTGCGACTCTACGACACGTCCTGGATGCCGCTCGCCGCATTCGTCGTCGCGATGGTCGTGTTGCGCAGTGCGATGGCCGGCATCGGCCACTACGCGATTCATCGCGCGCAGAAGGGTGCGAACAAACTCGCGGTGAACGCGTTCGACATGAACTATGTCGCGCTGTCGTTCGTTACGGCCGACGGTCACGCGCTGCTGCACCATCCGCACACCCAGAGTCAGGTCGACATCAAGAAGAACGTCTTCACGTTCATGATGGATCTTCCGCGGCTGTACCGGATTCCGATCCACACCCTGCACAAGTTCGGGCACACGGTCACCGGTATGACGGTCCGCCTGCTGGAGATCTGCAAACTGACTCGGCAGGTCGGCATCGCCGACATGTACGGCTCGTGGCGCGGCGGCCTGCCGCATTTCGTCGGAGCGTTCGGCATGCGGATCCTGCTGCTCGGCGAACTCGTGGTCTTCATCATCGCCGGCGACGTGTTGGCGTGGGTACTGCAATTCGTGGCGACCCTGTGGATCTCGACGTTCCTCGTCGTCGCCAGCCACGATTTCGACGAGGACATTGACGAGATCGACGTTGACGCCGGCGATTGGGCGGTCAACCAGGTGGAACAGGCCTACGACTTGAAGGTGATCGGCAACAGGTACGTCGACTGCTTCCTGTCGGCGGGTTTGAGTTCGCACCGCGTGCACCATGTCCTCCCGTTCCAACGCAGCGGCTTCTCGAACATCGTCACCGAGGACGTCCTGCGGGAAGAGGCCGCGCGGTTCGGAGTCGAGTGGCTTCCGGCGAAGAGCTTCTTCACCGATCGGTTCCCGAAACAGGTCAAGACCTATCTCGGCGCCCGTTCGCGGACCGCGGAGGAGAACGACTGGGGGTTCGTCCGAGAGCACTTCTCGTTGACCGCACTCAAGACCTGCGCTGACTACTCGGTGAAGGGATTCACGGGGATCGGGACGGTGTGAGGCGATCATTCGCCTGATCGATGAAGTGTTCTCTCCGAGACCGCAAAACGGACATGATTATGAAGCAGACGTTCGTCAGCCAGAAAGGACCGTCATGACACTCTCCGTCGACTCGCAGAACCGGTCGAGTGCCGTACCCGCCGGGGGCTTCGGTGCGGCACCTGTCGGGGGCTTCATGGCCGACGAACGGCCGTCGCCCCCGACCACGGTCGCCGTGATCACCTCGCTTGCGACCGGAGCGCCGCACACCGTCTTCGATCAGCGAGACGCTGCCCGCCGCGCGGTGGAGATCGTCGACGATCCCGAACAGCGCGAACGGATCCACCGGGTGTACGAGAAGACTCGGATCACGAGCCGCCACTTGGCCGTCGATCCGACGACTCCCGAGTTCGGTGACTTCAGTAAGCGGTCGGGCACCGTACGTGAGCGTATGAACATGTACTTCGAGCACGCAGTCCCGCTGGCCGTCGACGTCGCCTCTCGCGCGGTCGCTGACCTTGATGACCCGGCGGCCGACGTCGGGCTCGTCGTTTTCGTCAGCAGCACGGGGTTCATCGCTCCGGGCGTCGACGTCGCCGTCATCAAACGGTTGGGCCTCGCGCCGACGGTGAGCCGCGTCGTCATCAACTTCATGGGGTGCGCCGCAGCCGTCAACGGTGTGCGCACCGCGACGGACTACGTCCGGGCGCACCCCGACCGCGACGCGCTCGTGATCTGTCTGGAACTCAGCTCGGTCAACGCGGCCTTCGGCGACGACGTCGTCGACGTCATCACGCACAGTCTCTTCGGCGACGGTTGCGGCGCGATGGTCGTCGGCGCGAGCGAGGTCGGGCACGAACTTCCGGCCGGACACGTCGTGGTTCGGGATACGTTCAGCCACCTGTTCGCCGACACCGAGGACGGGATCGTGCTCGGCATCAACGACGACGGCATCACCTGCGAACTGGCGCAGACCCTGCCGGATTACATCTACCGCGGGGTCGGCCCGGCCATCGACGAGGCGATCGGACGTGCGGGCCTTGTGCGCGACGACATCGCGCTGTGGGCGATCCACCCCGGCGGGCCGGCGATCCTCGAGCAGTCGGCGCGGTCGCTCGGCATCGCCGAAAGCCGATCCCGCGCGAGCTGGGACGTGCTCGCCGAGTACGGCAACATGCTCAGCGTCGCGCTGGTCTTCGTACTCGAGAAGCTCATCGCCGAGGCGTCCGGCGACGACCGATCGACGCCGTCGACCGGTGTGGCGTTCTCCTTTGCGCCCGGGGTGACGCTCGAAGGCATACTGTTCGACCTGGTCCGATAGCGAAGGTCCGTACGCCATGAAGCTTCTGCGATTCCTGATCTCGGTCTCCTGGACCGGTATCGCCGCCGCCGTGGTCATGGGCTTGATCGGGGGCGGCGCGAACGCCTATCTTGTCACCCAGATAAACGCTGCGGTCGCGCCGCCCGGCGCCGACACCGACCCGTCGTGGCAGCGGTTCGCGTTCACCGTCGCCGTCGTGATCGTGACCGGGCTCGCGTCCCAGATCCTGTTGATCCGGCTCGCGCAGGACGCGATCTACCGGCTACGCGCCAAACTGAGCGCGGGCGTCGTCTCCGCCCCGCTGGAACATCTCGAACGTCTCGGCACACACCGACTGCTCGCCACCCTCACCGAGGACGTCCGATCACTGTCGATGGCCGTCTCGGCGATCCCCAGCATGTGCGTGGACGTGGCGACCATCGTCGGCTGTCTGACCTACCTCGCAGTGTTGTCGACACCGCTGTTCGCGATCCAGGTCGGTGCGACACTCATCGCGATCGGCGTTGTCGAATCGTTCCTCAAGCACGTGCGCGGCATCTTCCGGTCGGCGCGCGAGAACGAGGACGACCTGCTCAACTCGTTCCACGCGGTGAGCGTCGGCATCAAGGAACTCAAAGGGCACCGTGCCCGACGACGCGACTTCATGGACCGTCGGCTCCTCGGGACCGCGAGTGAACTCCGCAGCAAGAACATCGAAGCAGGCGTCAAGTTCTCGTTCGGCCAGAACATTGGCCAGGTGCTGCAACTGGCCACCATGGCCGTGATTCTCTTCGGCGTCGCATTCTGGCTCGACCTCCCGCAAGAGACGATGGTCGGCTACGTGATCGTCACGACGTTCCTGGCGATGCCGATGCAGAACTTCATGAGCCGAATCCCGGATCTGCTGCGCGGCGACGTCGCACTCTCCAAGATCACCTCGCTCGAGTTCTCGATGGAGGCCCTGCACGACGAGGAGTCGCTCCCATATGTCGAGCGCCCGCTCGCCTCTCCCGCCGAACTCACGCTGTCCGGCGTCGCCTATACCTACCTCACCGAACAGGGCCAGACCGGCCCCCCGCCGCCCGGACATCGCGAGCCCGGACATCGCGAGCCCGGACATCCGGAGCCGCCCGGACATCCGGAGCGGGGCGGCGACAGCGCGCGCCCGGACGTCAACTGGGCGGCGGGAGGGCGGTCCGAAGGGGTGCCCGACGGACGCCTGCCGCAACGCCCCGGACGTCGTGGACCCGCGGGACCGCCGCCGGGAAGGAAGGGACCGCCGCCGCCCGACGGACGCGGCCCGGGTGCGCCCGGGCCCGCTGGGCCGCCGCCGACCGGCTTCCATCTGGGGCCGATCGACGCGGTCTTCCGGCCGGGGGAGATCACGTTCATCGTCGGCGGCAACGGCAGCGGGAAGTCGACTCTCGCCAAGCTGATCGCCGGACTCTATATTCCCCAGCAGGGCACGATCACGTTGGACGGCGAACGCATCGACCACGAGAACGTCGAATGGTTCCGGCAGAACACATCGGCGATCTTCACCGACTTCCACTTGTTCGACGAGTATTTGGGATTCGACCGGCCGGGACTCGATGACGAGGTCCAGCGGTATCTGGAGATGCTCGGAATCGCCGACAAGGTAACGGTCCGCGACGGACGACTGTCGACGGTCGCGTTGTCCCAGGGGCAGCGCAAACGGCTGGCCTTGGTCACCGCGATGCTCGAAGACCGTCCCATCTACCTGTTCGACGAGTGGGCCGCCGACCAGGAACCCCAGTTCCGGGACCGGTTCTATCGGGTGATCCTCGCCGATCTGGCCGCGCGCGGGAAAACGGTCATCGTCATCACGCACGATGACCGATACTTCGACGCCGCCGACACCCTGATCAAACTCGAGGTCGGTGTGCAGGAGCGCACAGCCGCCGCCGGATCCGCACGACGAGAAGGTTCCGAATGAGTCCACCGCCGATGAGTTCACCGCCGCCGAGTCCACCGCTGATCACGCCGCTGACGGTGCAGGTGGCGCAGACGCGCCCACAGATTCTGCGCAGCGCGCCGGCGTCGCTCGGCCGCACCCCGGAGAACGACGTGGTGGTCAACCACCCACTGGTCTCGCGCACCCATCTGGCGTTCGAGTTCGTCGACGGCGCGTGGTGGATCGTCGACCGGGGCAGCACCAACGGCTTCTACGTCGACGGCGTCCGGTCACAATCGGTACGCGTCGACCGACCGTTGCGAATCCGGTTGGGCGACGGTGGGACGGGGCCACTCGTCGATGTGGTCAATCAGGCGAATGACGGTGGCCAGTTAAGTGGGGGCAATCGTCCGAATCGGGTAGACCAGCAACCTGCACGGCCGCCGCACACGCCTGCGCCGCCTGCCTCGGGGACGCCGCCGGTTCAGGTGCAGCAGTCGGTTCAGGGACAGCTGCCGGTGCAGAACCACCGACCTGGGCAGGCGCCGAGAACGGCTCCGACTCCCGCGCAGGCGCCACCCGGCGGCTACCGGCAGGCCCCGCCTCGGTTCGGTGCTCTGCCCGACGCGCCGCACCTGGCGGCGTTGCACCAGAACGCGTCGGCCGTGTACGAGGTGCCCGGCGATCTCCGCGGCCGCGAACAGATCCCGGTCAGCGGTGTGAAGACGATCGGTCGCACCCCGGACAACGACATCGTCGTCAGCGATGTTCTCGCGTCCCGCCACCACGCACGTCTGACGTCGACGGCGCAGGGCTTGCTGCTCGACGACCTGCGCAGCGTCAACGGCACGTTCGTCAACGGCCATCGCGTCGCGTCGCAGCGACTGTCGGAGAATGACGTCGTCACGATCGGCAACTCGGACTTTGTGGTGGCGCACGGGACCCTGACCCGTGGTCGCCCGCAGGCTCAGGTCTCGGGCGGTCTCGACGTCAGCGGCATCGGCTTCACGGTCGACGACAAGACGCTGTTGAACGACATCTCATTCAACGCAGCGCCCGGCACCCTCACCGCCATCATCGGTCCGTCCGGAGCGGGCAAGTCGACCGTCTCGAAGATCGCCGCGGGCCTGACCAGTCCGACGGTCGGCGTCGTCGACTTCGAGGGGCGCAACGTCCATAGCGAGTACGAGGCGCTGCGCTCCCGAATCGGCATGGTTCCCCAGGACGATGTGCTGCACCACAAACTGACGCTGCGTCAGGCTCTGCGGTACGCGGCGGAACTGCGGCTGCCGAAGGACCTGTCGACGGCCGACCGCGACGAGGTGATCGACGGCGTCCTCTCCGAACTTCAACTGGCCGAGCACGTCGACACGCGCGTGGACAAACTGTCCGGTGGTCAGCGCAAACGTGCATCCGTGGCGATGGAGCTGCTGACCGGCCCGTCGCTGCTGATCCTCGACGAGCCGACGTCGGGCCTGGATCCGGCACTCGACCAGCAGGTGATGCGGACGTTGCGCAGGCTGGCCGACGCCGGTCGTGTGGTCCTGGTGGTCACTCACTCGCTGACCTACCTCAGTCTCTGCGACCAGGTGCTGCTGTTGGCGCCGGGCGGGAAGACCGCGTTCTGCGGAGCGCCGGGAGACGTCGCCGCCGAAATGGGCACCACCGACTGGGCCGAGATCTTCGCTCAGGTCGCCGAACAACCGGACCGGGCGTGGGCCAGGTATCGGACGCGACATCCGCACAGCGCTCCGCCGCCGGCTCGAGCCCCGTCGGGGCAGCCGCCGAAAGCCGTGCACGCCAGCATTGTTCGTCAACTGAGCACCATCGGACGACGACAGGTGCGGCTGATCCTCGCCGACCGCGGGTACCTGGCGGTGCTCGTCCTGATGCCGGTGGTGCTCGGACTGCTCGTCCTGGTGGTCCCAGGTGACAAAGGGTTCACCCGCCCCGACATGAAAGGGCCCGCGCCGAGCGATGTGGGCGAAGCACTCCAGATCCTCACCGTGCTGGTGATCGGTGCCGCGTTCATGGGCACCGCGCTCGCCGTGCGCGACCTGGTCGCTGAACGCAGCATCTTCGAACGCGAGCGTGCCGTCGGCTTGCGGCCCGCGGCATATCTCGCGGCCAAGGTCGCCGTGTTCTGCGTGGTGGCGACCCTGCAGACGGCAGTCATGGTCGGCCTCACCTACGGGTTGCGCGCGATGCCCACCGCCGATGCGTCGACCGAGCCGGGCACCGTCTATCCGATGCTCCCGCCCGCGGTGACGTTGTTCCTCGCCGTCGCCACCGTCGCGTGGGTCGGCGTGCTCGTCGGTCTCGCGATCTCGGCAGCGGTCCGCTCCAGCGAACAGACGATGCCACCGCTGGTCATCGTGATCATGGTGCAGTTGGTCCTGTCCGGCGGCGTCATCGCGATCAGCTCGGCCGTCGTCCAGCCGTTCACGTGGCTGCTGCCGACCTACTGGGCTTTCGCGAACGCCGCGCAGGCGGTCAACGTCCCGTACATCGCACCCGACGTGTCCCAGGTGAACCCGGTGGATCGCACGGTACGTGACGATCCGATTATGTATCCGTTGTGGGAGCCGTCGACGATCCACGCGGCGATCTCGTATGGTGCGCTCGCGGCGATCGGAGTGGTGCTGGCGGCATTCGTCTACTGGCGACTACGTCTCCGCAAGCACTGATCGTCTTCCCCTTTCACTATAACGGCGGGACGGGGCCTTGCGGCAAGGGCCCGCGGCGGGTGCACAATGGTGCCTCCGCACCGCGAAAGGGACCTGTGACCAGCACTGTCTTCAACCTCTCCGCCGCTTCCCCGTCGAAGTCCGACCCCGCAGTGATCGGCTGCGACGAGTCGGCGTTCGCCGCCGTACGACGCCGAGTCGACGAGCAGACCGCCGAGACGAGGGCCGAACTCGACGCCGTCCGCAGGACGACGGACCTGCGTGGGGCGGGCGGCGTGGAACGCGATCTGGAAGTGCGTCGCCTCGAGAGACGCCTGCGCCGGCTGTCCCGCCTCGGCACCGACCTGATCCTCGGGCGGATCACCACGACCGACGGGGAGTCGACGTACATCGGTCGGATCGGCGTGACCGACGCCGACGGCACGACGCTCCTCGTCGACTGGCGGACCCCAGACGCCGCCCCCTTCTTCGCCGCGACCCTCGCCGACCCGCAGGGGCTGGTGAGCCGTCGTCACTACCGGTGGTTGCCCAACCACGAGGGACAGTACAGCGTGGTCGTCGACTACTGGGACGAGTGGTTCGGCGTCGGCGACGACGCACCGGTGGGCGCCCTCGACGCGCAGTCGTCGTTCCTCGCCGGGCTGGCGGCGAGCCGCTCGTCGACGATGACATCTGTGCTCGGAACCATCGCGGGCGATCAGGACGCAGCGATCCGTGCGCCGTCACGCGGCCCCCTGGTGGTCGACGGGGGACCGGGCACCGGTAAGACCGTCGTCGCACTGCACCGCGCCGCGTACCTCGTGTACGCCGACCCGCGTTTGCAGGGCGGTCGGGGACGCATCCTGTTCGTCGGACCGCACCGGCCCTACCTCGCGTACATCGCCGACGTGCTCCCGAGCCTCGGCGAGGAAGGAGTCGCCACCTGTACGCTCGCCGACCTGGTGGCCGAAGGACAGCATGCGGCCTGCGAACCCGATCCGCAGCTGGCCGCGCTCAAGGCGACCGTGGACATGGTCGCGGCGATCGAGCCCGCCGTGCGCTTCTACGAGGAACCGCCGAGCGAGGGCACGCACATCGAGACCGAGTACGGCGACGTGTGGGTGAGCGTCACCGACTGGGCCGACGCCCTCGGTGCGGCCGAGCCGGGGGTGCCGCACAACGAAGCGCGCACGGACGTGTGGGAAGCCCTCCTCGACATCGTCGCGGACGGGGAGGGCGACGACTCCGGACAGATGCGCGCCGCGCTGGCGGCCGACCGGGAACTCGCCGCCGCATTCGGCAAAGTGTGGCCGATGATCGAAGCCGACGACCTCGTGTCGGACCTGTGGACCGTCCCCGCGTATCTCCGACACTGTGCCCCGCATCTGACAGACGCCCAGGTCACGGCGTTGCAGCGCTCGGACGCGACAGCGTGGACCGACGCCGACCTGCCGCTCCTGGACGCGGCGCGCAGACGCCTCGGCGATTCCGGTTTCGCCCGCCGCGAGGCCCGCAACCGAGCCGCCGCAGCTGAGCGCAAGCGCACGATGGACACCGTCGTCGACGACCTCATCGCGTCATCGGATGATGGTGAGGCCCTCGTGTCGATGTTGCGGGCCGAAGACATCCGCGGTGTCATCGTCGACGATGCGGGAGCCGAGCACCCGGAGCCGGACGCGTTCGCCGGACCCTTCGCCCACATCGTCGTGGACGAGGCACAGGAGTTGACGGACGCGCAATGGCGGATGCTCGTCGATCGTTGCCCGTCGCGCAGCTTCACGGTGGTCGGCGATCGCGCGCAGGCTCGGGTCGGTTTCACCGAGAGTTGGACGCAGCGACTGCAGCGCGTCGGCGCGGGGGAACCCCGGCTGAGCACGCTCACCGTCAACTACCGCACCCCGGAAGAGATCATGAGAGTGGCGTCGCCGGTCATCCGGCAGGCGCTGCCCGACGCGAACGTCCCGACATCGGTCCGGTCGAGCGGGATCCCAGTGACCTACGGCGACCTCGTCGATCTCCGATCGACGGTCGACGACTGGCTGCGCGAGCACGCCGACGGCACGGTCTGCGTCGTCGGCGCGCCCGGATTCGAAGCGGGGCCGCGCGTGGCGTCCCTGACTCCGGCTCTCGCGAAGGGCCTGGAGTTCGACCTCGTCGTGCTCGCGGACCCACATCAGTTCGGCTCTGACGTCGCCGGAGCTGTCGACCGATACGTGGCGATGACCCGATCGACACGAGCGCTCGTCGTCCTGACGAGCGAGTAGTCTCAGTCCATGCGGATTCGGGTAGTCGTCGTGGCGGTCATGGCAGTCGTGGTCTCGCTGGCCGCGGGAAGTGTCGCGGCAGGGCAGGCGGTCGCCGCGCCGCCCGCGCGCATCCTCGGCGCGCCGATGGCAGCGGGCACTGGCGGACTGGCTCCGGAACTCGCCGTCGCCTACACGCTCGCACGTCGTGACGCGCAGCGGGCGGGCGTCCCCATGCACATCACATCGGGCAAACGGTCCCGCGCCGAGCAGAACCAGTTGTGGCAGCAGGGAATCCGGGACTACGGCAGCGCCGCGCAGGCCCGCCGGTGGGTGTTGCCGCCGCACGAGTCCACCCACGTCACGGGTCACGCGATCGACGTCGGGCCGCGCGCAGGCGCCGCATGGCTGCAGCGCAACGGCAACCGGTACGGCCTGTGCCGCTCGTTCGACAACGAATGGTGGCACTTCGAGTTCCTAACCTTCCCGGGCACCCCGTGCCCGCCGAGAATCCCCGACGCGAGCCATCGGCGCTAGTGCCGAGCTCGGTGTGTCACTAGCCGATTCGACTCCAGTGGGTCACGATGGATGCGTGGCAGACAACGAGGTGGCCGCGACCGTCGGGTCGATGACCGACGACGGGCGCCGATATCTGACGTATGAGGAGTTCGGCCGACGGTTCTTCGAAGTCGCCGTCACCGAGGCGCGGATCGGGACGGCGTTCGCGGCGGTTGCGGGCGAACAGTTCCAGGTCGGCCCGATGGTCGTGGGCCCGGCCGGAGTGGCGAAAGTCCGCGCGGACGTCGAGATCGCCGAACCCGAGATTCTGCGGACGGTCGGCGACATGATCACGTTCACCGTCAAACTGCCGTTACGAATCGCGCTCCTCGTCGACTTGAAGGTCGACCGGATCCGGTACGACGTCGAAGGCCTCGTGACGTTGCCACTCACGGTTCGCTGCGCCGAACCGCTGCAACTGCGGATCGAAGTGCAACCGCCCAAGCCTCGCGACGTGATCGTCGACGTCTCCTCCTACAACATGCGCGGATCGATCATTCGCAACCTGGCGCAGGTCGACGACGAGATCCGACGGGTCATCGCCCGCTTCGTCGCAGACGAAGTCGACAAACCGGAGATCAAACAGGCGCGACTCATCGAGGTCGACGTCGAACTCGGCAAAGCATTCGAAGCCATCTGACGCGAGCAGCAACACACACCACGACACGCAGGAGGTAGCAGTGAGCGCACACGGCAGCAGCGAGAACGACAGTTATGTGAAACCGAACCAACCGTACGAACGCGATACCCGCTACATCGAGACACGGATCACCCGTGACGGCGCCGACGGCTACCCGGTCGAGGCAGGCCGGTATAGGCTCGTCGTCTCCTACGCGTGTCCGTGGGCCAACCGGACCATCATCGTCCGCCGGCTGCTGGGGCTGGAGGACGCGATCAGCATGGGAGTGTGCGGACCGACCCACGACAAGCGGTCGTGGACGTTCGACCTCGACCCCGGCGCGGTGGACCCGGTGCTGGGCATCTCGCATTTGCAGGAGGCGTATTTCGCTCGGATTCCCGGATACGAGAAGGGCATCACCGTTCCGGCGATCGTCGACGTCCCGTCCGGCGCGGTCGTGACGAACAACTTCCCGCAGATCACCCTCGACTTCGAACAGGAGTGGGTCGACTTTCATCGGGCCGGAGCCCCCGACCTGTATCCCGCCGACTTGCGCGCCGAGATCGACGAAGTGAACGCCCACGTCTATCGCGACGTGAACAACGGGGTCTACCGCTGCGGCTTCGCCGGATCCCAGGAGTCGTACGACGCCGCCTACGACCAGTTGTTCGCCCGCTTGGACTGGCTCAGCGAACGACTCAAAGACCAGCGCTACCTCGTCGGCGACACCATCACCGAAGCCGACGTCCGCCTGTACACGACACTCGCGCGCTTCGATCCGGTCTACCACGGGCACTTCAAGTGTAATCGGGAGAAGCTGTCGGAGATGCCGGTGCTGTGGGCGTACGCCCGCGACCTGTATCAGACGCCAGGGTTCGGCGATTCGACGAATTTCGCGCACATCAAGAGCCACTACTACGAGGTCCACCGGGACATCAACCCGTCCGGCATCGTCCCGAAGGGGCCCGATCTCGCGAACTGGACCACCCCGCACGGCCGAGAGCAACTGGGCGGTTCCCCATTCGGTACGGGAACCGCCCCGGCTGCACTGTAAAGATTCTCGGGTTGTAGGGAGCGTGCCCTCAGCGCGTCGACGCCGATTGTGCGGGGACGGCCGGCTCGACGGCGCCGCGCTCCGACTTCTTCTTGACCGCCGGGATCAGCAGAGTGATGGCGACACCGACGAACGCGGCGATCGCGCCGACGAGGAAGCATGTCTCAAACGCCGAATGCGACGGGACCGCGATGCCGCCGTGGCTGACGGTCGCGCTCGTCATGATCACGGCCATGATGGCCGACGAGGTCGTCGTGCCGACCGAACGCATGAGGCCGTTGAGACCGACCGCCGCACCCGCCTCAGTGATCGGGACGGAGCCCATGATGAGGGTCGGCATCGCGGCGTAGCCGATTCCGACACCGGCGGAGGCGACGAGCGAGGCGAGTGCGAGCTGCCACGGTGCGTTCATCAGGACGAACCCGCACAGGTAGCCGAGGCCGAGGACCGTGGCGCCGATCGCGAGCGTGAACTTGGCCCCGATCGAGTTCATCAGGTAGCCCGACACCGGCGCGAACACCATCATCATCAAGCCGCCGGGCGCCATCCACAGGCCCGCGTGCAGGATCGACTGACCCATGCCCCCGACCTCCTCAGGGAGTTCCATGAGCATCGGGATGACGACGGCCTGCGCCATCATGCCGAAGCCGATCGCGACCGCGGCGATGTTCGTCAGCAGGACCGACGGGCGAGCCGAGGTCCGCAGGTCAACGAGCGGGCTCGCGGTGCGGAGTTCGAAGAGGCCCCAGAGGATCAGGACAGCGAAACCGCCGAGGAGGAAGCCGAGCGTCGTGCCCGAAGTCCAGCCCCAGTCGTTGCCCTTCGTGACGGCGACCAGCGCGCTCGACAGACCGATGGCCAGACCGATCGCTCCGGTGAAGTCGAATCGTCCGCCGACGGCGTCCTGCACGGCGGGGACGGCGAAGAACACCAGCGCGACGACGACCAGAGCCAACACCACCGAGACCCAGAACAGCATGTGCCAGTCGAACGACTCCGCGATGAACGCCGACAGTGGCATGCCGATGGCTCCGCCGACACCCAGCGTCGCGCTCATCGCCGACACTGCGAAGGCCGTCATCTTGGGCGGGGTCACCTCGCGCATCAAGCTGATGCCGACCGGAATGAAGCCCATCGCCAGGCCCTGCAGGGCGCGGCCGGCGATCACCGGAATCAGCGACGACGACACGGCCGGAATCAGTGAGCCGATCGCGAGGAGCAACGCGCTGTACAGGAGGATGCGGCGCTTGCCGAACATGTCGCCGAGGCGGCCCGCGACCGGCATGGCGACCGCGCCACCGAGCAGGGTGGCCGTGATGATCCATGATGCGTTGCTCACGGAAGTGCCCAGCAACTCCGGCAGCTGTGGCTGGATCGGGACGATCAGCGTCTGCATGAGTGACGCGACCAGGCCGCCGAGACAGAGCACGATGACGGTGACCATCGGCGAGCCGGTGGTTCGGTCCGGCGTCGGAAGCGTCATAGGCTCGTCAGCGTGGTTTTCCGATGACATTCGGTGTGATTCCTTCAGTAGTCAGACGGTGCACGATGTGTGCGTATGGACGCTACATATGTATGATGCATAATCAAAATCGGGCGCTGTGGCATACTCGCTCGGCGAGTCGCATCACAGGGCGTCGAACCCGCTCGAAAGGAGCCGATCGCGTGCACTCGGAATCGGACGATCCCGTTCTGTCGTCGCCGTTGTATCGGGGCCTCGTCGACGAGCTGCTTCGGCTTCGTCGACGCCGTAACACCGTCGACGAGGGCGCGGTCCTCGATGTGTCCGCGTTCTCTATCCTCTGGCTGTTCGACGACGGTCGGGCGCGGACTCTACGTGACCTGGCCGCCGAACTGTGCTTGGAGCAGTCGACGGTGAACCGGCAGGTCAACACTGCCGTGAAGCACGGCTATATCGAGCGATTCGAGGTTCCGGGGCAGGTCAGCCGCCTGTATCGCCCGACGGATGCGGGCCGCGCGGCCTACCTGCATGACGGACTCAGGCGTGCTCGTCGGCTCGAAGTGATCTTCGCCGACCTCGCACCCGGGACCCCGGAAGGGCTGTTGAAGGAACTGAAGGCCTACAACGATGCCTCCGACAGGCATGCCGACGACGAACTCTGACGATCGGGTGTGTCGTCGAAGTGGCGCGCCCAACCCTGTTCACCGGGTGAGGACTTGTGCCGTTGAGATCAGTCGTCCCATCGCTCCGTGGGGGCACATTGCCGGAACAGGTCGGTGAGCGTACTGATCTCAGCACCGCCCCCGGGCGAGCGGCGGTCTCCGTCGACGCCTGAGCGTCGGATGCCCTAGGCTGTAGCAGAAGTGCTCAGACAAGTAGAGAGGTTGGGCGATGGTTGAGCGTGTGCAGAGGATGCCGCTGGCCGATCAGGCCGCCGCGCTGCTGCTCGATCGGATTCGCGACGGCGAGTGGAAGCTCGGCGCCAAGCTGCCCGGGGAGACGACACTTGCGCCGCAGTTGGGCGTCGGCAGATCCACTGTGCGTGAGGCCATTCGGCAGCTCGCCGGTCGGGGAGTGCTGACCACCCGGCAGGGCGCCGGCGTGTTCGTCGCGGCTCTCGACGCGCCACAGGATCGGGCTGACATGATGCGTCGTGCATCGATCATCACGGTCATCGAAGCGCGTATCGCGGTCGAGACCGAAGCCGCGTCTCTCGCAGCGCGGCGGCGGACACCCGCCCAACTCCGTGCGATCCGCAAAGCGCTCGTCGCGCGCGCGGGCGCCGTCGAATCGGTGCCCGCATACGTCGATGCCGATCTCGACTTCCACCGCGCGATCGTTGTTGCCGCCGCGAATGAGATTCTCACTGACCTGTTCGACCTGTCCACACCGCGTATGCGAGAGGCGATGATCGACATGCTCGCGATCCGTGGCGAGTACGGCGGCGAAGCCGACCGGGATGCGCACGCAGAACTGGTCGAGGCCGTGGCAGACCGCAGACCGGACGCCGCCTCCCAGGCCAGCCGTACGCACCTCACCGATCTGAAGGAGACACTCGCATGACCGACGACGTCTTGCGGCTCGACGCCGTCACCTTCCGCCGCAACGGGCGGGAGATTCTGCACGGGATCGATCTGACCGTTCGCTCGGGCGAGCATTGGACATTGCTTGGACCAAACGGTGCAGGTAAGACGACGATCGTGGGATTCTGTGCGGCACAGACGCATCCGACCACCGGCACGGTCGACGTGCTCGGTAAACGACTCGGCCGCGTCGACATGCAGGCACTGCGTCGGCACATCGGACACGTCAATCCTCGGCATCCGTTGCGGTCGCCGCTGTCGGTGCTCGACGTCGTCCTCACCGGGTTCACCGGCACCATCGACACCGCGATGCGGTGGGAGCCGAGCGCGGCCGAGCTCGAACGCGCCCGGGCGGTGATCGCAGAAGTCGGCCTGACCGACGGCATCGACTACCGGTGGCCCGACATGTCGCAGGGTGAGCGCGGCCGCGCACTCGTCGCGCGCGCGCTGGCCCCCGAACCGGAGCTGTTGCTGCTCGACGAGCCGACGACGGGGCTCGACGTCGCCGCCCGCGAACAGCTACTCGAAACCATCGACTCTCTCGCGCACACATCGCCCGAGGTCGCGTCGATCCTGGTGACCCACCACCTCGAAGAACTACCGGAGACGACCAGTCACGCGATGGTGATCGCCCACGGCGCCGTCGTTGCTTCCGGACTCGTCCACGACGTCGTGACCACCGACGTCATCAGTGACGCATTCGAGCACCCGATCGCCGTCGGACACCAGGACGGGCGCTGGAGTGCCCGGGCGATCAAGCGAACGGCTCCAGCAACACCTTGATCGACTCCCGCGCGTCCGTCGCCCGGTCGCGGAGTGTGCGGCGAGACTGCTCGCCATCTCTTGAATCGCCGCGGCCGCACGCGGCGGGAATATGTCGCGAGTCGGCGAGGTTGCACAGTCTGGACTGATGATCGACCGGGTTCGGCGGCGAGGGAGAGCACACGGGTGACGAGGCGGCGAAGTAGCGGACCGACGATGTTCGCGTCTCTCGCTGAACCGAACTTCCGGACCTATGTGACCGGTGCGTTCGTCTCCAACATCGGCACCTGGGTGCAGCGCGTCGCCCAGGACTGGCTGGTACTGCAACTGTCCGGAAACTCGCCGGTCGCCGTCGGTATCACCACAGCCCTCCAGTTCTTGCCCGCGCTGCTGCTCTCGCCCGTCGGTGGCCTGCTCGCCGACCGCTTCGACAAGCGCAGACTCTTGATGTTCACCCAGTCGTGGATGGCGGTCTCGTCGCTGATCCTCGGTCTCCTCGCCGTGACCGGGTCGGCCGCCACCGTACACGTGTACGTGCTCGCGTTCGTGTTCGGCATGGGTTCGGCGCTTGACGTCCCGGCCCGTCAGGCATTCGTCTCGGAGATGGTCGGCGCCGAACGCCTCACCAATGCGATCGGCCTCAACAGTTCGGCGTTCAACGCCGCCCGTCTCATCGGTCCCGGCGTGGCAGGCCTGATCATCGCGGCATTCGGCAGCGGCTGGGCGATCCTCACCAACGGCGTCAGCTATCTCGCGTTCCTCCTCGCGCTGGCACTCCTCGACGAGGCGAGACTCGTTCGCAGCGAGCCGCTGCCGCGCGCGAAAGGCCAGCTGCGCGAAGGTTTCCGATATGTCACGCAACGATCCGACCTGGTCGTCGCGCTCGGTGTCGGATTCGCGGTCGGCACGTGGGGCATGAACTTCCAGATGACCAACGTTCTGATGGCGCGCAACGAGTTCGGTCTCGGGGCCACCGCGTACGGCGTGCTCGGTTCGGTGATGGGCATCGGATCGCTGGTGGGTGCTCTGCTCGCTGCCCGCCGCAAGGCGGCGCCCAGCCTGCGGTTCGTGGTGGCGTCCGCGTCGGTGTTCGCAGTCTTCCTCGGCATCTCCGGGCTCGCGCCGACCGCGCACGTCTACGCCGTCTGCCTGCCGCTGCTCGGGCTCTCCGCGCTCATCACGCTCACCGCCACCAACATGTACGTGCAGACCAACGTCGACGCGCAGGTCCGCGGCCGGGTCATGGCGCTCTACATGACGCTGCTCATGGGTGGCACACCGATCGGATCGCCGCTGCTCGGGCTGCTCGCTGATCACTTCGGGCCGCGCGCCCCGATGGTCGGCGGAGCGCTATTGCAGGCGGCGACCATCATCCTCGTCGTGCTGGTCGTCCGGACGGTCATCGCTCGACGAGGCGATGACGGACCTCAGGCCCCGATAACCCCTCAGACCCCGATAACCCCTCAGACCCCGATAACGCCGTCGGCGACCAGTCGCTCGGACGCCGCCGCGTCGTAACCGAGTTCGGCGAGTAGCGACCGACTGTGTGCGCCGAGTGCAGGCACGTCTCCCATCGGAAGTTCGACGTCGGCGAACCCCATCGGCGGCAGAAGTCCCTGTACCGGGCCGATCGGTGTCTGCACGGTGCGCCAACGGTCCCGTGCGGACAACTGAGGATGGTTCACCAGCCCGGCGATGTCGTTGACGACCGCGGACGGCACTCCTGCCGCATCGAGACGGGCGGCGAGGTCGGTCCCGGCGAACCGGGCGGTCTCCGCCGCGACCGCGTCGTCGCATTCCGTGCGGTGCGCGACCCGGTCGGTGTTCGACGCGAACCGCGGATCGTCAGCGACGTCGGGTCGGCCGAGGACCTCGGCCATCAGCGACCGCCAGCCGCGATCGTTCTGCACGCCGATCAGCAGGCGGCCGTCGGCCGTCGGGTACGCGTCGTACGGCACGATGCTGGCGTGCCCGAGACCGTGCCGCGCAACCTGGCGGCCGGTGTGCATCTGGATGTACATGGGATGCCCGATCCACTCGGCGGTCGCGTCGAACATCGATACGTTGAGCACCGCGCCGCGCCCGCTCCGCGCCTGCCGGAACAAGGCGGCGAGGATCGATTGCGCGAGATAGAGGCCCGCGGCGATGTCCGACGACGGCACCCCGGTCTTACTTGCGGTGTCCGGCGTCCCGGTCAGTGAGACCAGTCCCGTCTCGGCCTGGATCAGGAGGTCGTACGCCTTCCGGTCCCGGTAGGGGCCGTCGTCGCCGTACCCGGTGATGCTCGCCGCGATCAATGTCGGGTCGGCAGCCGCCAGCGCGTCGGGATCCAGGCCCAGTCGGGCGGCTGCTCCGGGCGCCGAGTTCTGTACGAAGACGTCTGCGGACTCGACGAGCCTGCGCGCGACCGCGACGCCGTCGGGGGACTTGAGGTCGAGCGCGATCGACTCCTTGCCGCGATTGAGCCACACGAAATGGCTGGCCATGCCGTCAACGGCGCGATCGTAGTTGCGCGCGAAGTCGCCTTCGCCGATCCGCTCCAGCTTGATGACGCGAGCGCCCAAGTCGGCCAGGTGCCGGGTCGCCAGGGGCGCGGCGACGGCCTGCTCCAGTGCGACGACCGTCACGCCGTCGAGAGGAAGGTCGGTCACTGCGCTGCTCCCATCCGCTGATCCTGGGACCCGCTGCCCCGATGACCTGTTGACGATAGCTGGCCGGGTTCCCCGTCGCTCCGGTCGACGGGTGACTTCGGTAGCCTGCATCCGGTGACCACAACTGTGCCCGTCGAGTCCGTCAACGCCCGCATCGCCCACGAGCTCGGAGTGAGCGAGAGCCGCGTCGCCGCCGCGGTGGCCCTGCTCGACGACGGTTCGACCGTTCCGTTCATCGCGCGATACCGCAAGGAGGTCACCGGCAGCCTCGACGACGCTCAACTGCGCCTGCTCGACGAACGCCTCCGGTATCTGCGGGAACTCGACGAGCGGCGTGCCGCGGTCGTTGCATCCATCGACGAACAGGGAAAGCTCACTGACACGCTGCGTGCGTCCCTGCTGGCCGCGGACACCAAGGCCCGCGTCGAAGACATTTACCTGCCGTACAAGCAGAAACGTCGCACCAAGGCGCAGATCGCTCGCGAGGCCGGTCTCGAGCCCCTCGCCGACGCGCTGCTCGCCGACCCGTCCCTCACCCCGGAAGACGCGGCCGTCGCCTACGTGAACGGCGACGTCGTCGATGCGGCGAGCGCACTCGACGGTGCGCGGCACATCCTGATCGAGCGCGCATCCGTTGACGCCGAACTCGTCGGCGCCGTCCGCACCCGATTCTGGGCGGAAGGTCGTGTCTGCACCGCGGTACGCACCGGGGCCGAGCAGAACCAGGCCGCGCAGAAATTCCGGGACTACTTCGAGTTCTCCGAATCCCTCGATGCCATGCCGTCGCACCGTGTGCTCGCGGTGTTGCGCGGCGAGAAAGAGGAGGCCCTCACCCTGACGTTCGACGGCGGTGACGACGAGCCGTACCAGACGCTGGTCGCGCAGACCCTCGGCGTCGACCGTTCGGGACCGGGCGCAGCGACCGCGTGGCTCGGCGCGACCGTACGCTGGGCGTGGCGCACCAAACTGATGATCACCGCGACGATCGAGGCACGGATGCGGCTGCGGCAGCGTGCCGAGGAGCAGGCGGTCGCCGTCTTCGCGACCAACCTGAAGGACCTGCTGTTAGCGGCGCCCGCCGGGACACGGTCCACGCTCGGTCTCGACCCTGGCTTCCGCACCGGGGTGAAGGTCGCCGTGGTCGACGCGACCGGCAAGGTCGTCGACACCGGCACCATCTACCCGCATCAGCCCGCGAAGAAGTGGGATCGGGCGAAAGCCGAGTTGGCCGCGATGGTCGCTCGCCACGATGTGGAGCTGATCGCCATCGGTAACGGCACCGCGTCCCGCGAGACCGATGCGCTCGCTGCTGAACTCGTCGCCGATATCGCGAAGGCAGGGGCGAAGCCTCCGGCGAAGGCAGTGGTCAGCGAGGCGGGGGCGTCGGTGTACTCGGCGTCCGAGTACGCCTCGCAGGAGTTGCCCGACCTGGACGTGTCGATCCGCGGGGCGGTGTCCATCGCGCGCCGTCTGCAGGATCCGCTCGCCGAACTGGTCAAGATCGATCCCAAGTCGATCGGTGTCGGGCAGTACCAGCACGATGTGGCCCCCGCGACACTCGCGCGAAGCCTGGACGCGGTCGTCGAAGACGCGGTCAATGCGGTCGGTGTCGACCTCAACACGGCGTCGGCTCCGCTGCTGGCGCGGGTGTCCGGTGTGACGCCTGGCCTCGCGACCGCGATCGTCGCGCACCGCGACCAGGTCGGCGCGTTCGACAGTCGGCGCGGGCTGCTCGACGTTCCCCGGCTCGGGCCGAAAGCGTTCGAACAGTGTGCGGGCTTCCTGCGCATCCGCGGCGGCGCCGATCCGCTCGACGCGTCCGGTGTCCACCCGGAGGCGTACCCGGTGGTCCGCCGGATCCTCGACGGCGCGGGACGCGGACTCGACGACCTGATCGGCGATACGGCGACCCTGCGCGGTCTGACGCCGGAAGCGTTCGCCGACGACCGGTTCGGCGTGCCGACGGTCACCGACATCATCGGCGAACTGGAGAAGCCGGGCCGCGACCCACGCCCCGCATTCGAGACGGCGACCTTCGCGTCCGGTGTCGAGAAGGTATCCGACCTGAAGCCCGGGATGGTGCTCGAAGGCGTCGTCACGAACGTCGCGGCGTTCGGTGCGTTCGTCGACGTCGGCGTGCACCAGGACGGGCTCGTCCACGTCTCGGCGATGTCCGACTCGTTCGTATCCGACCCGCACGACGTCGTCCGGTCAGGGCAGGTGGTCCGGGTGAAGGTGATGGAGGTCGACGGGGACCGACAGCGCATCGGGCTATCCCTGCGGCTGAACGACGAACCGGGTGACAGGCATCAGCCCAGGGGGCAGAAGCGCAGCGGTCAGAAGCACAGCGGTGAGCGGCCCAATGGTGAGAAGCCGGGCGGCGACAAGCGTTCGGCGAATAGGCGATCGGGCAGTCGGGGCTCGGCAGATCGGAACGATCGGGGGCGCCGACGCGAGGAAACGCCGGCCGGCGGGTCGATGGCGCAAGCATTGCGGGACGCAGGCTTCGGGCGCTGACATTTCCGGCAGGCGCCAGCTTTGACCTACCGGTGAAGTGCCCGATTCAGGTCAAACCGTGGCAGTTCTTCTAGCCTCGCACTAGGGTCATGGCGGTGAAGAAGTCGCTGCTCAATGTCACTGTCAATTCACCTGATGCGTTGAGACTGGCCCGCTGGTGGGCAGATGCGCTCGACGGCGAGATCCTGGCCGAGAACGAGGGCTGGTTCGTAATCGTCTCCCTCGGCGAGGGAAGGCCCGGACTCGCGTTTCAGAAGGTAGAGTCGGTCTCCTCGGGCAGCCGCCTCCACCTGGACTTCGGCGTCGATGACATGAATGCGGCGGTCGAGGGACTCGTGGCGGCGGGCGCGACGCTCATCGCCGAGCGTTCGATGCCGGGCGTCACCTGGACCACCCTCGCGGACCCCGACGGAAACGAGTTCTGCGTGGCCGAACACGGCTGACAGTAGGAGAGAGATGAGATTCACCCGGTTCGCGTCGCTCGTCGCAGCGGCGACGACAGGGATGGTCTTGGTCGCGGGGTGCGGCGGCGGCGACAGTTCCACGGCGTCGTCGTCGACGACGTCCTCGTCGTCGTGCGCTGGAGATGTGGGCGAGTACTTCTCGGCGACCACCAGTGCAGGGGAGCCAGAGATCCGTATCCCCAAGCTATCCGGGTGGACTCGGATCTCTGACTTCGAGAGCGAGGTCGCCCGGCTCACCGTGGCCGATCCGTCGCTGACGACCGAGGGATACACGGCGAACGTGGTGGTGTCGATCGAGAAGTCGTCGATGTCTGGCGACGCCGAGTTCGATCGCCAGATGCAGGGACTCGACAAGTCGGCGGTCGCGGGAAGTGTGACGCGGCACGACGCCGCGAGCAGGTGTGGCTATCCGAGCATGCTGGTCGACTACCAACTCCAGACGCCGACTCCGGAACAGATCGTCAGCACCGCGACATCGCTCGTCGTGAGTGTGCCGGGCGAACCCACGTCGACCACCGTGCTCGTGACGGTCCAGACCGCGAATCCGGACGATGCGACGTATCTCGACGCGAAGCAGAAGATTCTCAACGGAGTCCGGGTAGCCGCGTAGTCCGGTCGGCCCGGCGGCGGAGGGCCAGCGGGATATTCATTCGACCCGGGAAATTCATTCGACCCGGGAAATTCATTCGACGAGGCCGGCGAAGCGACCTAACGTTCTGGATATGAGTACTCCGACCGTGCGATCTGCGCGTGTGCGCGGCCGCACGTTCGCACACATCCTAGTCAACACGGCGCTCGCCAATCTCACCACCAGCTACCTGTGGTTCGCGCTCACGTTCTGGTTGTATCTGGAGACCCGCAACGTGATAGCGACGGGCGTGATCGGCGGCGGATACATGCTGTTCATCGCGGCGTCGAGCATCGGTTTCGGCACGCTTGTCGACCGATTCCGGAAGCTTTCGGTGATGCGCGGGTCGGCGGCGTTCACCCTCGGCATGTTCTCGCTCGCGGCCGTCGTCTTCGCTGTGATGCCGAACGACGCGTCGGCGACGCTGTCGTCGCCGTGGATGTGGCTCTTCGCGGTGATCGTCTTGGCGGGCGCGGTCGTCGAGAACATGCGGTCAGTCGCGTTGTCGACGACGGTCACGATCCTGGTCGACGCGGACCGCAGAGCGAACGCCAACGGATGGGTGGGTGCCGTCCAGGGGCTGTCGTTCATGGTGACCAGCGTGTTCTCCGGCTTGTCGATCGGCTTCTTCGGCATGGGCTGGACCATTGTCATCGCGCTCGTGCTCGTGATGGTCGGTCTCGTCGACCTGCTGGCGATCTCCCTGCCCGAGGAGCGGGAGCCTGCCGCTTCCGACGCGCAGGGGACCTTCGACCTTCGCGGTGCGCTGCGGGCGGTACATCTGGTGCCCGGGCTCTTCGCGTTGATCGTGTTCTCGACGTTCAACAATTTCGTCGGCGGCGTTCACATGGCCCTCCTCGACCCGTACGGGCTGGAGTTGTTCTCCGTCCAGATGTGGGGCGTCGTATTCGCGTTCGGGGCGACGGGATTCATGGTCGGCGGCGCACTGATCGGCCGATTCGGGCTTGGGGCGAACCCGATGCGCACCATGTTGATCGCGGTCATGGTGACCGGGGTTCTCGGAGCCGTGATCGGGCTTCGGGCGTGGCCTTGGTTGCTGGTCGCAGGAGTATGGCTGTTCATGGTGGTCATGCCCGCCGTCGAAGCAGCCGAGCAGACCGTCATCCAACGCGTCGTCCCGCTGCCACAGCAGGGCCGCGTGTTCGGATTCGCCGGAGCCTTCGAAGCCGCAGCGGCACCGGTCACCGCGTTCCTCGTCGCGCCGGTCGCTGAGCATATCGTGATCCCATGGGCCGACGGCGAAGGGGCGGGAGCGGTCGAGCCGGTGTTCGGGTCCGGCCCCGGGCGCGGACTCGCGCTGATCTTCGCGATCGCGGGCGTCGTCACGATCGTCGCGGCACTGGCAGCGTTCACGACCCCGGTCTATCGCGCGGTGTCCGCGGAGTACTCGGCCGTGGCGGCCGAGGAGTATGCGCCCGAGGACGGCTCGGTAGAACAGCCCCGGGACGCTTCTACATGTCCTCCGACGACACCAGACGACGCCGTGCCGACAGGAGGGTGACCTCCGGGCGCGACCCCGCGTGGCGCTCAAGCCCGTCCAGGACCTCGGTGACGTGGGACGCGTCGGCGCTGACCACGGCAACCCCGACCCCTGCCCGACGGTGAAGCTCGCGGTGACCGGTCTCGGCGACGGAGACATCGTACTTGCGACGGATCTCGGCGACGATCGGTCGGATCACCGACCGTTTCTCCTTGAGGGAGTGAACGTCGCCGAGGAGGAAATCGAATTCTAGGATGCCGATCCACATGGATCGTTCACGTTACATCAGTCGAAGCCCGGCGGGGTAGAGGCGCTGTGCGAGAGCACGTTTGCGGTCGACGTTCGCGCGGACCTCGTCGACGCTGAAGCCGCCTGCCGTTGGGCGGTCGGGCACCGCGGTGATCGCGCCGGCGAGCGTCGTCCATCGGGATCCGACATCCACGAGCGCCTGGTGCTTGGTCGCGTAGTAGTCGGGACTCGCCGAGATCGCGACGCCCGATGCGCCGCCCGCGGCGGCGAGCATATGCGGGTGGTAGCGCGTGGAGAGCCACGTGCCGCCTGGAGGGAGCCCGTCGTGCCATGCGGAGCGGAACGGAATGATCCGGGCTCCGTCGAGGCGGTCGGAGAGCATCGTCGGGATCGTGTAGTCGTGTCCGGGAATGCATTCGACGACGCTCACCTGGGAGCCGGGCACGTCCCATTCGTCGAGAACGGTCCGGACGAACGACGCCAGCGCGTCGACCCCGGTCCGGCCGTCCCACCCGAAGCGGTCGGTCAGATCGCTCTGGGCGCACAGCACGACGCCGCCGTCGGTCGCCGACTGCGATGTCGGAATCCGAGGTGAGAGCCACGCGTCGTCGCCTGTGCGCGCGAGGCCCGGCGCGTCGGCGAGCAGCGCCGCGGTCGGTTCGTCGCGCACGTCGAAGACGTCGAACCGGGCGGCCGCGTCGAGCATCGCGACGTGTGCGGGACCGTCCACCGTCGGCGTGAGGCCTGCGCCGGTCGCGACGGCCCGCGCCCCCGTCTTCTCCGCCACGGCGGCGATGGCCGGGATCAGCCACATATGGTGCGGCCACATCGCATTGATGTATCCGCCGCCGACGAGGTGGATCGTGCCTGCCTGCAGCAGCATGTCGACGCCCGCGTCGTCACGCGGAGACACGCCGAGATGACTGGCCGCCTTCGCCACCCACTCCCACGGCGCATCCGGGTCGACCTCGGCCGGGTCGTCGCTGTTCGCGTAGTGCACGAACTGCCACAGGGTGTCGACGAACACGGCGCGTTTGTTCGCGTGTCGCAACAGGAGAGCTGCGTGGCCGGGCCTCGGCGAGTCGACGACCACGCGGGCCATCGGGCGGCGGATCGCGAGATACCGCAACCAGGCCTCGGTGATGAGTTCGTCACCGTAGTTCGGGAACCCCGATGTGGTGACGAGATACACGACGTCGGACGAGTCGACGCGACGTCGGACTCGTTCGCTCATCCGGCGCACGTCGGCGAGCATGGACGGTACAACAGACATGGCGTGTTCGCTTCCCTGACGGTCCGGTCAGTGCTCGGTGTCGCCGAGGAGCGACGCCACATGGTCGGGAACGAACTTCGACAGCGACCGCGGCGGCCGATGGTAGTTGCCCGACTCGACGGGGCGCTTGGGCAGCTTCACACGTTCGCGTTCGACGTGCTCGTACTCGATCGTCGACAGCAGGTGCGCGATCATGTTGAGGCGCGCGTTGCGCTTGTGGTCGGACTCGACGACATACCAGGGGCTCGACGAGGTGTCCGTGTGGACCATCATCTCGTCCTTCGCGCGGGAATAGTCTTCCCAGCGGTAGACCGATTCGAGGTCCATCGGGCTCAGCTTCCACTGGCGGACGGGGTCGTCGCGGCGCGCCCGGAACCGTCGCAGCTGCTCTTCATCGGACACCGAGAACCAGTACTTGCGCAGGAGGATGCCGTCGTCGATGAGCATCTGCTCGAAGATCGGTGTCTGCCGAAGGAACCGCGTGTGCTCCTCCGGTGTGCAGAATCCCATGACCTTCTCGACACCCGCCCGGTTGTACCAGGACCGGTCGAACAGGACGATCTCGCCGCGCGTCGGCAGATGCTCCACGTACCGCTGGTAATACCACTGGCCGCGTTGCCGATCGGTCGGTGCGGGCAGCGCCGACACATGGCACACGCGCGGGCTCAGGAACTCGGTGATCCGCTTGATCGCTCCGCCCTTGCCTGCTGCGTCGCGGCCCTCGAAGATGACGACGACGCGTGCACCCGTCTCGCGCACCCACTCCTGTAAGGCGACCAGTTCGGTCTGCAGACGGAACAGTTCGGCCTCGTAGACGTCCTTGGCGAGCTTCGGTTCGCCGCCCGACTTCTTACCCATGGCGCACAAGCCTAATGTGTCTGATCAGTCACTTGCTTCCGGTGTCGCGTCGGACGGTCAGTTCCAGTCCGATCGACGGGTCGGCGACGTTCATCAGCCGCATGCGGTCGCCGTCGACAGACGCGGTCGCCTCTCCGGTCAGCACTGCGAGGACCGCCCGCTCGATGTCGCCGGATTCGCCCGCGCAGGCCTTCCGGGTGGTCGCGACCTCACTGAACTCGACGGTCTGCCTCGCACCCGATCCGCTGCCGCCCGATCTGCTGACAGTCGCCTCCCCGCTGATCTGGTTGCATCCGGTAAAGCCGCGCAGCGTGCCGTCGGCTCCGATCGTGATGGTCGGTGCGAGGGACTCCAGCGCGCGGGAGGTCGTGATGCCCTTATCGGAGATCAACGATTTGACGCGCCAGTTCGTGCCCGCGACCGCGCGGTCGACCCGTTGGTCGAGTGTGACTTCGAGCTTGCCCCGTGACAACGTCAGCGTCCGGCCTTTCAGCGACCAGGTGAGCGGCCCGCCGAACAGATCGGCCACCCACTTGTCGACGGTGTCGCGCGGTGGCGGGCAGGCCATCATGGTGCCCATCAGTGGGCCCGCGGTGAGTTTGTCGCCATCGAATTCGACAGCGCCGCCGTGACCGTTGCAACCGGCGTTCGCGCTGATCCGGTTCTGTGCTCCGAAGCTGAGGACCAATGGGCCGCCGCCGGGGATCGTGGCATCCGTCGTATCGGTCGACACGTAGGTCTTGCCGGTGAGCAGCGTGGGGTCGGGGTTCGATTCGTCGCCCGAATCGCAGGCGGCGAGTGCGGCGGCGAGGACCATTCCGGTCGCGACGACGCGCACGCGTGCGGTTCGGCGGGGGCTGGCGCGGCGTCTGCGGGGCATACCGGCCACGGTAGTGCAGTCGGTCCGGCAGGCCGGATGGCTCGCCGCGTACGGTAGATCACGATCGGCCAACGAAATTCACGTGAGGAACAGGTAGCTAGTGGGAAAGCTCACGAACGCCATGTGGCGCATGCTCGGCGCACAGGCGTCGCGCAATCAGTCGCAGTCCATCTCCCTGATCGAGCAGTCGCACGAACACGCAGAGTGGGCTGAAGGCCTCACTGACGCCGAATTCGCCGACGCCGCAGCCGATCTGGAGGTTGAGACGACTGAGGGTAGAGCGCGTTTCCTCGCGCTGATCCGGGAGGTCGGCGGACGCACGGTGTCGATGACTCCGTTCGATGTCCAATTGCAGGGTGCGCTCCGGATGCTCGACGGCGACGTCGTTGAGATGGCGACCGGCGAAGGCAAGACCCTCGCGGGTGCGATCGCGGCCATCGGTTACGCGCTCGAAGGCAAGCACGTGCACGTCGTCTCGGTGAACGATTATCTTGCAGGTCGCGACGCGGACTGGATGAAGCCGCTCTACGAGCTGTTCGGCGTCACCGTCGGCGCGCTCTCCGAGCACTCGACTCGCGAGGAACGGCAGGCGGCGTACGCGTGCGACGTCACCTACGCGTCGGTCAACGAGATCGGCTTCGACGTGCTCCGCGATCAGCTCGCGCTCCAGGAGAATGAGCTGGTCTCGCCCGAGCCTGAGGTGGTCATCGTCGACGAGGCCGACTCGGTGCTTGTCGACGAAGCGCTCGTCCCGCTCATCCTGGCGGGTTCGACCGAGGCCGACACGCCCAACAGCGCGATCCACGAAGTCGTCTCGCACCTCAAGAGCAAGCACTACGACGTCGACACCGACGAACGAAACGTGTCGCTCACCGAGGAGGGCGCCCGGTTCGTCGAGGAGACGCTCGGCGGCATCGACCTCTACGACGCCGAGCACGTCGGGACGACCCTCGTCCATGTCAACGTCGCGCTGTACGCGTACTACCTGCTCGAACGCGACGTCCACTACATCGTGCGCGACGGCGGCGTTCACTTGATCAACGCCGCCCGAGGCCGGGTCGCACGCCTTCAGCGCTGGCCCGACGGCGTCCAAGCGGCCGTGGAGTACAAGGAAGGCCTCAAGCCGACCGCGTCCGGGGAGGTGATCGACACGATCACGGTGCAGGCGCTGATGGGCCGTTATCCGCGAGTGGCGGGCATGACCGGCACCGCGATCGCGGCGGGCGAACAGTTGCGCCAGTTCTATGGCCTCGGCGTCTCGCAGATCCCGTCGAACATGCCGAACGTGCGCGAGGACGAACCGGACCGGGTCTTCGACAACAAGGCCAACAAGATGGAAGCCGTCGTCGACTACGTCCGCGAGGCGCACGAGACCGGACAGCCGGTCCTCATCGGAACGCACGACGTCGCGCAGTCCGAGGAGCTCGCCTACTTCCTCGACCGCGCAGGGGTCCCGTCGGTGGTCCTTAACGCGAAGAACGATCCGGAGGAGGCGGCGATCATCGCCGAGGCCGGACGCAAGGGCGCGGTCACCGTGTCCACGCAGATGGCCGGCCGCGGCACCGACATCCGTCTCGGTGGCTCGAAGGGCGACGACGACGAACGCGACGAGGTCGTCGAGCTCGGCGGTCTGTGCGTCGTGGGCACCGGACGCTACGAGACCGAACGGCTGGACAATCAGCTCCGTGGCCGGGCAGGCCGGCAGGGCGACCCCGGCCGTTCGGTGTTCTTCTCCAGCCTGGAGGACCCGCTCGTCACCAAGAACCAGACGCACCTGCGTGACATCCGCCCGATCGACAGCGACGGTTCGACGGGGCCACGCGGCGTGGAGATCGTGCAGCAGTCGCAGCGCATCGCCGAAGGCGCCATGCTGCAACTGCACGCCAACACGTGGGACTACAACAAGCAGGTCAACGAACAGCGCAACTCGATCGTCCGACGCCGCATGACGATCCTGACCACCGAGCAGGCGCTCAGTGATCTGAAGGACCTCGAAGCCGAGCGGTACGAGGAACTGGCCGAGACAGTCGACGACACGGTCCTGCAAGACGTCGCTCGACAGATCGTCCTCTACCACCTCGACCGCGCGTGGGCCGATCATCTCGCGTACGTGGCCGACGTGCAGGCCAGCATCCATCTGCGCGCTCTCGGTCAGCAGAGCCCCCTCGAAGAGTTCCACAAGCTCATCTTCGCGGAATTCACCAAGCTCGTCGACGAGGCGATGACCGCGTCGCGCGAGACGTTCACGACAGCCACGATCACCGCGGACGGGATCGACTTCGCGGACGCCGACATGCACAGGTCGACGATGACCTGGACCTACCTGGTGCACGAGAACCACTTCGCGTCGGCGGGTGCACAGGCGATCCAGGGCATCGTGGGCATCTTCCGGTGACGTCCGCCTCGGGCTCGGCCGACGGGCCCGACCCCGACGAGACAGGTTCAGGGCATCCCGGCGTACCGGAGCCGGGGCGCAGCGATGCGATCTGGACGGTGCCGAATGCACTGTCTGTCGCACGCCTGCTGTTGGTCCCGGTCTTCATCTGGCTGCTGCTCGTGGAGGAGTCGGCCGGATGGGCGTTCGTCGTCCTGTTCGTCTCCGGTGTGACCGACTGGCTCGACGGGAAGCTGGCTCGCTGGCTCGGCCAGTCGTCGAAGCTCGGGGCTCTCCTCGACCCCGCGGCCGATCGGCTGTACGTGATCGTCGTCCCGATCTGCTTCGGCATCCGAGACTTCGTGCCGTGGTGGCTGATAGGGGTGATCATCGCGCGCGACGTCCTGTTGTTCCTGACTGCGCCTTTGCTGTCGGCCCGCGGTGTCACCGCACTCCCGACTCTCTACGTAGGCAAGGCTGCGACCTTCGCCCTGATGAGCTCGTTCCCGTGGCTCCTCGCCGGGCACATCGACGGGCTGATCGGCACGATCACCTACCCGATCGGGTGGGCGTTCCTGATCTGGGGCGTGGCCATGTACGTGTGGTCGCTCGTCCTCTACTGGGTCCAGACGATCGACGTGGTCCGCACGATGCCCCGTGTGGACAGGCGTTCGGCAGCCTGATGCGGCCGAACCTCCGACCGGGCGATATGATCGAAGCTCGATCCGGTTGGGGGGGCTCCTTCGGCTGGCGTTGACGTTCCTCTCGAACCAGAAAGGCAGATTCCGTGAGCGACACCAAGATCCCGGAGAACCTGCGGTACACCGCCGAGCATGAGTGGGTGACCAAGGTCGGCGATAAGACGGTCCGCATCGGCATCACCGACTTCGCGCAGGACGCACTCGGTGACGTCGTGTTCGTACAGCTTCCGGACACCGACTCGGTCGTCGAGACCGGGGAGTCGTTCGCAGAGGTCGAATCGACCAAATCGGTCTCAGACATCTTCGGTCCGCTCGACGGCACGATCGCGGCGGCGAACGACGCGCTCGAGGGGGCGCCCGAACTCGTCAACTCGTCGCCGTACGACGACGGATGGCTCGTCGAGATCACCGTCGCCGACGGTGTCGACCTGGACGCGCTGCTCGCCGACCTGCTCGATGCCGCAGGCTATGCGGCCGTGGTCGGAAGCTGAACGATTCGCTAACGATCCGTCACGTCAGCGTCGACGAGCCCGCCGTATGTCGGCGGGGGCGGATATGATTTTGTAGTTCGTTCAATCGTGCTCAACCCGGGCGGCGATCGAGCAGAAGACGGTAGGTTCGAGAGCGAACGTTCGTCCTGCCGTACGACGTGCGTTTCAGCGGCGAAGCGCATCTGGAACGCATATGAGAAATGGCGAAGTGGTCGCCGACCCCGGAATCCCGGGCGCCGACCGCAGTGGTTAAGGAGATGTGGTGACCGGTAACGACAACGGCTATGAGGCGCCTGTGGAGACGACTTCGGTCTTCCGGGAAGAGTTCATCAAGGAGATCGACGCGCCGGCGACGTCGGCTGAGCCAGGCGATACCGGTGTCGAGCGCTTGTCGCCCGGGACCGCGCTGCTCATCGTCAAGCGAGGACCGAACGCCGGTTCGCGCTTCCTGCTCGACCAGGCGGCGACCTCGTCCGGCCGCCACCCCGACAGCGACATCTTCCTCGACGATGTGACGGTCAGCCGTCGCCACGCCGAGTTCCGCCGTGAAGGGGACGATTTCCAGGTCGTCGACGTCGGCAGCCTGAACGGTACGTACGTCAACCGCGAGCCGGTCGACACCGCGACGCTCGCCAACGGCGATGAGGTCCAGATCGGCAAGTTTCGACTGGTGTTCCTGGCCGGCCCGCGTGCCGGGGAAGCCGGCACCGCCGCATCGTGACCTCCTCGGCTGCACGGTCGGACGCGCGCGGCGACAGGACTATGTCCATCGGAGCCGTTCTCGCGGTCTTGTCGGAAGACTTTCCGGACGTGACGATCTCCAAGATTCGCTTTCTCGAAGCGGAGGGGCTCGTCACGCCGGACCGCGCGCCGTCGGGTTACCGGCGGTTTAGCGACGCGGACTGCGAGCGGCTGCGTTTCGTCCTCACCGCGCAGCGGGACCGCTACCTTCCGCTCAAGGTGATTCGCGAGCAACTGGATGCGATCGACGCGCAGGCGATGGACACGACGGGCGGAGCTCGGCTGCTCTCGTCGGCACGGACGGCGGTCGCTCCGGCGACGGACTTCTCCTCGCGTGGCGGCCGTGTCTCCCGGGAGTCACTCATCGAGCGGACGGGCGTCGACTCGGCGTTCATCGCCGAGCTCATGCGGAACGGCCTGCTGTCCGCGGGGCCGGGCGGGTTCTTCGACGAGGATGCGGTGCGTCTGGTCGAGGCTGCTGCGGCGCTCGCGAATTTCGGTGTCGAGACGCGACATCTGCGGGCGTTCAAAGTGAGCGCCGACCGTGAAGCCGGGCTCGTCGCGCAGATCGCGGGACCGATCGCCAAGGGCAAGGGGACCGGTGCGCGCGATCGAGCCGAAGAACTCGTCCGTGAAATGGCCGCACTGTCGGTGACGCTGCACACGCAGCTCGTGAAGGCTGCCGTGCGTTCCGCGCTCGACTGACCGTTCACGGAACGACTTTCAAGGAGACACGATCATGGGCGAGATGCGAATCGTCGGCATCCGGGTGGAGCCGCCGCAGAACCAGCCTGTCCTGCTGCTGCGCGAAGTGACGGGCTCCCGGTATCTGCCGATCTGGATCGGTCAGAGCGAAGCGGCGTCGATCGCCCTTGAGCAGCGGGGCGTCGAGCCGCCTCGCCCGCTCACCCACGACCTGATCGAGCGGATCGTCGAAGCGTTCGACCAGACTCTCGTCGAGGTGCGGATCGTCGATATGCGCGAAGGCACGTTCTATGCGGAGATGGTCTTCGACGGGGACGTCGTCGTCGAAGCTCGGCCGTCCGACGCGATCGCTGTCGCCATGCGGATGGGTGCGCCCATCGTCGCCGCCGACGACGTGCTCGACGACGCGGGCCTGTTGATCCCCGACGAGGACGACGCGTCCGTCGAGGGCGGGTCGGAAGAGTCGAGCGAAGAAGAAGTCGAAGCGTTCCGCGAGTTCCTCGACCAGATCTCTCCGGAAGACTTCCTCGGCCCGGACGGTCCCGCTGCGGGCTGACGGGCGGGGCTCGGTGTGCCCGACCCGGCCGCGGAGCGCGACCAGCGAGAAGGCGGCTAATGCCGCCATCTGCCGCCACTCCAGTCACACGAGTAACATCAGCCCCTTTGGTAACGGAATAGTCACCGCAGGATCACCGTTGGCGTACGGCTGAACCTAAAGTTGAGGTTTACGGTGTGTTGCGTTGATCGGGCGTCGTATTCCTCATAGTTTCTTACTCGACCCCGGAGCGGTTTCGCTCCGGTACAACACACATCGACCGTGTGCGGGAGTACCCTTGCAGAAGGACTCACGGCCAGGGTCCAGTTGCGCGAGGGAGTAACCGTGGGCGACAAGCCGACCGATCTTCGGACCGAAGGTGTCACCGAGCCCGTTCAGGGCGGTCTGGATGACATCGCCCCGGGTCTGTTCCCCAACGACACCGTCCCCGACGAACTCGTCGGCTACCGTGTCCCCACCGCATGCCAGATCGCAGGCATCACGTACCGCCAGCTCGACTACTGGGCTCGCACGCAACTCGTCGTGCCGTCGATCCGTGGTGCGGGTGGATCTGGCACGCAGCGGCTGTACTCGTTCAAGGACATCCTCGTCCTCAAGATCGTGAAGCGCCTGCTCGACACCGGCATCTCGCTGCAGAACATCAGGGTCGCCGTCGATCACCTCCGCCGTCGCGGAGTCGAGGACCTCGCGCGCATCACCCTCTTCTCCGACGGCACCACCGTCTACGAGTGCACGTCGGCCGAAGAGGTCGTCGACCTCCTGCAGGGAGGCCAGGGCGTGTTCGGCATCGCCGTCTCCGGAGCCATGCGTGAACTCACCGGCACGATCGCCGACTTCCCGGCCGAGCGCGCCGACGGTGGCGTCAACGAGTCCTCGCCCGAAGACGAACTGGCTGCTCGCCGCAAGAATCGCACCCGCAAGACCGGTTAACCGTCTCCGCGCCGGCCGGTGCGGAGATGGCCGCTCGCCGAGCGGGCCATGCCCGACGTTCGGGTGGGCTCGCGGTGGGCGGAGGCCCGCCGCCGAGTGTTGGTACCCTGGCCGTGCGTCGCTAGGCCACGGGAGAGCGTCGTCCGATCACCTCGGGCGGCCGCCGAAGGAGCAACACCTCTCCGTCAAACTCTCAGGCACCCGGACCGTGGCATGGACGGCGTCTCTGGAAAGCGACGGGTCCGCCCGTCCGCCCACGGTGAAAGGCCGCGGCCACCCGCAGCCGAATCTCTCAGGCGTCGCCCGGCGACATGGACAGAGGGGGAGGGCCCAGTCCGGGCGCAGCGCTCGGACCTGAAAACAGTTAGGTCCTGCCCGTGACGGATACGTCCCTGCCGAATCTTGCCCCCGACTCGCCGTTCTCGCAACGGCACCTCGGCCCCGACGCGGCCGAACTGGCCCGCATTCTCGATGTCCTGGGCGTCTCGTCGTTGGACGAGCTCGCTGCCGACGTGGTCCCCGCGACGATCGCCGACGGGCTGGACGCCAACGGACTCGCCGTCGGACTGGACGCGCTGCCCGCTCCGCTGAGCGAAGCCGCGGCGACCGCCGCGATGCGTGCCCTCGCCGACCGGAACGTGGTGGCGCGGTCGATGATCGGCCTCGGCTACTACGACACGAACACACCTGCTGTCATCAAGCGCACGATCCACGAGAATCCGGCCTGGTATACGGCGTACACGCCGTACCAGCCGGAGATTAGCCAGGGGCGCCTCGAAGTGCTCCTCAATTTCCAGACGATGGTCGCCGACCTGACCGGCATGGAGGTGGCCAACGCGTCGATGCTCGACGAGGGCACGGCCGCCGCTGAAGCGATGACGTTGCTCCGTCGTGCAGGCAAATCGAAGTCGCCGCGTGTCGTGGTCGACGTCGATCTTTTCCCGCAGACCCGCGCCGTCATCGACACCAGGGCCGAGCCGCTCGGCATCGAGGTCGTCGAAGCGCGCTTGGACCCGAGCGCCGACGACGCGGGCCTTCCCGACGGTGATTTCTTCGGTGTCATCTTCCAGACGCCGGGCGCGTCGGGCGCACTCGTCGACGCGGGTCCGATCATCGCCGCCGCCCACGAGCGCGGCGCGCTCGTCGCCGCGGGCGTGGACCTGTTGGCGGCGACTCTCGTCACTGCCCCCGGCGAACTCGGGGCCGACGCGTGCTTCGGCACCACCCAGCGGTTCGGTGTCCCGATGGGCTTCGGCGGCCCGCACGCAGGCTACCTCGCCGTGCACACCAAGGTGACGCGTCAACTTCCGGGCCGACTCGTCGGCGTCTCGAAGGACGCCGACGGCAACCTCGCCTACCGGCTGGCATTGCAGACCAGGGAACAGCACATCCGCCGGGAGAAGGCGACCAGCAACATCTGCACCGCACAGGTGCTGCTGGCGATCATCGCGGCGACTTACGCCTCGTACCACGGTCCAGACGGACTCAAGGCGATCGCGCAGCGGGTCCACGGCACCGCGGCCGATCTCGCGGACCGACTCACCGGCGCCGGAGTGACGGTCGAGAACGCGTCGTTCTTCGACACGATCACTGTGCGTGTGGACGGACGCGCCGCCGACGTCGTCGCGGCAGCCAAGGCCGACGGCGTCAACCTCCGACTGGTCGACGCCGACCGGGTGAGCGTCGCGTGCGACGAGACGACCACCGCCGACGACGTCGCGGTCGTCGTGCGGGCATTCGGGGCACAGGACGCGGCTCCGACGTCGTTCGCAGAATCGATCGAGAACCGGACCAGCGAGTACCTGACGCACCCGGCGTTCACCTCGTACCGGACGGAGACCGCGATGCTGCGGTACCTGCGCGCGTTGTCGGACAAGGACATCGCGCTCGATCGCAGCATGATCCCGCTCGGCTCCTGCACGATGAAGCTGAACGCGGCCACCGAGATGGAGCCGATCACCTGGCCGGAGATCGGCGGGCTGCACCCGTTCGCGCCGCTCGGCGACTCCGAAGGCATCCGTGAGCTCATCACCACCTTGGAGGACTGGCTCGTCGCGGTCACCGGCTACGACCGGGTGAGTCTGCAGCCGAACGCGGGTTCGCAGGGCGAGTACGCGGGCCTGCTCGCGATCCGGAACTACCATCGGTCGCGCGGCGACGATGCCCGCGACGTCTGCTTGATCCCGTCGAGCGCGCACGGCACCAACGCGGCATCGGCCGTTATGGCTGGCCTGCGTGTGGTCGTCGTCGCCAGCCGGGACTCGGGTGACGTCGACACCGACGACCTGCGCGCCAAGATCGACAAGCACCGTGACGAACTCGCCGCGATCATGATCACCTATCCGTCGACGCACGGCGTGTTCGAGCACGAGGTCACCGACATCTGCGACGCCGTCCACGAGGCGGGCGGTCAGGTGTACGTCGACGGCGCGAATCTGAACGCGCTCGTCGGTCTGGCGCGTCCCGGGCGGTTCGGCGGTGACGTGTCGCATCTGAATCTGCACAAGACGTTCTGCATCCCGCACGGTGGCGGCGGACCCGGTGTAGGGCCTGTCGCGGTCCGCGAGCATCTCACACCGTTCCTGCCGAGCCATCCGCTCGCGTCGGAACTCGACCAGACCGGCATCACGATCTCGGCGGCGCCGTACGGGTCGGCGTCCATCCTGCCGATCACCTACGCGTACATCGCGATGATGGGCGCCCAGGGTCTACGCGCCGCGTCGTTGACGGCGATCGCGTCTGCCAACTACATCGCACGGCGCCTCGGTGCGCACTACCCCGTGCTGTACTCGGGCGAGAACGGTTGGGTCGGACACGAGTGCATCCTCGACCTGCGTGATCTGTCGAAGCAGACGGGCGTGTCAGTCGACGACGTCGCCAAGCGTCTGGCCGACTACGGGTTCCATGCGCCGACGATGAGCTTCCCGGTGGCGGGCACCCTGATGGTTGAGCCGACCGAGAGCGAGAACCTAGCCGAGATCGACGCGTTCATCGATGCGATGATCGCGATCCGAGGTGAGATCGACAAGGTCGCCAATGGCACCTGGAGCGTCGACGACAACCCGCTCGCCGGTGCGCCGCACACAGCGGAATGCCTGGTCGGGGAGTGGACTCACGGCTACGACCGGCTCACCGCGGTGTACCCGACGGGGCTGCCGTCCGCGGGCGGGCGCGTGAAGGTGTGGCCTGCGGTACGGCGGATCGACGGTGCGTTCGGGGACCGCAATCTGGTGTGCAGCTGCCCGCCGCTGGACGCGTTCGCCGAGTAGGGATCGACTGAACTGCCGGCGAGGGCTACGGGTGGTCCGGTCAATTCTTCTGGAGGAGAAATGACCGGACCGTGCGTTCGAAGTCTGCCTTGGCTTCGATCATCGCCCAGTGCCCGCAGTTCGGGAACACGTGGAGCTCGACGTTCGGGATGAGGCGCATGGGAATGAGCGCCATGTCGAGCGGGCTGACTCGGTCGTCTCGTCCCCAAGTGATGAGCGTCTTGGCCCGCACCTTGTGAAGCATGGACCACTGTGGGGGAGCGTCCGACTCGTGCATCGCTCGCATCATCTCGGTGAACGCGACCCGGCCGTACATTCGACGCGCGCTCTCCAGAGCGATCGGATCGACGGCGAGTCGCCAGCGCTCCTCGATCAGCTGCTCGGTCACGACCGCCGGGTCGTAGACCATCGAGTTCAGCCACTGGGTCAGCGCCTCTCGTGTCGGGTTCTCGGTGAACTCCTGCAGCAGCTTGATTCCTTCGCCCGGGCCGGGGCTGAAGATGTTGCGACCGACGCCGCCGATCGTGACCAGTTTCCCGATCCGGCCGGGATGCGCGAGGTCATAGCCGATGCCGACGCCCCCACCCATTGAGTTGCCGACCACGTCGAACGTCTCCAACTCGAGTTCGTCGACGAATAGCTCCAGCGCACTCAATGCAGTGGACATCGGGTGTCCGCCCCAATCGTCACTGACTCCGAAGCCGGGGAACTCCAGAACGAGGCATCGAAAATGCTCACCGAACACACTGATGTTGCCGCGAAAGTTGCGCCAGCCCGACACACCCGGGCCCGAGCCGTGGAGCAGCACCAGAGGTGGGCCGTCCCCGTACTCGTGATAGCGGAGAACGCCATTGTGAGTGGGTAGTTCACGCAGAGTCGCGTCGTAATCGGGAAAGACCGGAGCCGCGGTCACGAGTCCTCCTCCGGGACGTCTTGTGCTCGGTATGCGGTGGTGTCGCGAGCCGATCGCCGACTCGGGTCGTGCAGATTCTCGAAGGCGCCGCGGTAGAAGAGGAGTGGGCCGCCTGTTGCATTCGCAGACAGGCCGGTCACCCGGCACACGACGATGGTGTGGTCGCCTGCGTCGTGCTCGGATTGGACCGTAGCCTCCACATGTGCGAGCGCGGAGTCGATGAGCGGTGCGCCATTGCGTGCCGGCCGGTGGTCGACACCGGCGAATTTGTCGACCCCCGATCGTGCGAACTGGCGGCAAAGGTCTCCCTGCTTGTCGGCGAGCACGTTGATGCAGACATTTCCGCCGCGTCGAAGCCGTGGCCAACTCGTCGATGTCTTGGCCGGACAGAATGCCACGAGCGGCGGCTCGAGCGAGACCGATACGACTGTTTGGCAAGTGAGCCCGACGGGATCCCGTCCTTCGTAGGCGGTGATGACTGCGATACCCGTCGCGAAATGGCCCATGACCTCTCGCAGCAGATCCGATGAGATCTGGGTTGCAGTAGCGACAGTCGTCGATTCAGGCGTCGGAATTGTGGTGAGGGTGCTGTGCATGTGTTCTCCCGTGGTCGGTCTCCAGGCATCGCTGGTGATGGTCAAAGGTCATTCGATGATCGCCTCGCTACTCGGCCGGGTGCGAGAGATTCCCGCTCAGTGGGTTCCGGCCACGGCACTCCCGACCGGGCTCTGCTCTGCCTGGAACTGGTGTGTGATCTTCGGCAGAGCCACCGCGGCGACAAGACCCACCACCGCAGTCGCGGCGACGAGGAAGAACGCCGCCACATATCCGCCATCGGTGTAGACCACGGCACCGCCCGTCTGCTCTGCGGGCAGATCAGCCATGAACGAGTTGTTCATTATCGCGAACGCGACGACCGGCAGTACTGCCGACGACAGGCTTTGCACCACACCGGCGACACTTGCCGTGGAGGCTTGCAGTTCCGGCGGCGCCGCCTTGATGAGCATGTTCGGGATCGCCGCGTAGCCCATACCCATACCGGCACCGACTACGCCGGCGAGGACGAACAGCAACGCCTTGTTGTCGTGGAACAGCGCGGTCGCAATGCCGCCCACGCCGGACAGAGTCATTGCGATCATCAACAGTATGCGGGGATGCATTCCGCGGCCGCACGTCGTGCCGACCACGATGCCGCCGAGCATCGTCATACCGCCCAGCGGCACTTGGAAGATCGCGTAACCTTCCGCGGTCAGACCCCAGCCGTAGCCGAGCCCGAGCGTCTGCGGCGTCATCGCCATGATTGGCAGAATGACTGAGAACACTGCACCGAGGCCGTAGATGCTGCCTGCCGCGGTGACCGTCCACGCGATGCTCGGCCGCCGCAGCACGTCGAGTCGGATCAACGGGTCGGTGACTCGAGACGCGCTCTGGTACCACGCGGCCGTCAGGATCACACCGACGACGAGGAACGACAGGGTCGACGGTGCCGCCCAACCCCACTCCGGGCCGAAGCTCACCGCTACCAGGACGCCGGCGAGTCCAGCACCGATCAGAACGGAGCCGAGCACGTCGAGTGACGCGTGGAGCCGAATCGGAGTCTCCGGCGTGGTGCACATGATCATCGCAAGGCACACCGCGAGCACCGCAGTGAAGAACCAGAAGAGGCTGCGCCACCCGAAACTATCGATCAGCCAACCTGTGAGAAACGGCGCGGCGACGGTGATCAGCCCGCATCCTGCCGTGCAGATACTGACGGCGAGGGGAACGGTCTTCGCTGGGAAGACGTCACGGATCAGCGAGTAGCTCAGGAATAGCGTGGGGACGAGGACTCCGGACAATGCGCGTCCGAAGATCATCACCGCGTAACTGATCGCAACGGCGGAGATGACCGACCCGATCGCTGACACGACGATGCAGACGAGGATCACTTTCCGTTTGCCGATGATGTCGGCGAGCTTTCCCAGGAGCGGGGACAGCACTGCGCCCACCAGTAAGAACGCGGTGATCATCCACGCGCCCTGGGCCGTCTGATACTCGGCGGAAATAGGGAGCACAGCCATTGAGACCATCATGTAGCTGACACTCAGGAGTTCGAGTACGAGCACCAGCGACAGCAGGGACAGCGCCAGGCGCGGGGTCCAACCGGGTTCGGCGTCTATTCGAGGCGGCACGACGGTGCCGGAGGAGTCGGTCATGTGTGGACTTCCTTTCTAACCCAGGCGGCTAGCGAGTGGCGCGTGCCTGGCGAACGCGCATCCCCACCGGCGGAGAGACCGAGTCCGTCGCGTGCTCGGCTGAGTCGAACTCAGGGGTGGACGTCGGCAGTGGGTTCGGACATGTTCAGACGGTCGGCGGCGTGGTGAGCGGCGATGTAGCCGTAGACCAAGCCTTGGCCGATGGTCGCTCCCGCTCCCGGGTAGCGGTTCCCGAAGGCATTCGCGGCGGTGTTACCGATCGCGTAGAGCCCGTCGATGACGTCGCCGCGATCAGAGACCACTCGCGCCGTTCCGTCCGCGCGCAACCCACCGCAGGTCCCCAAATCGGAAAGGACGACCTTGACGGCGAAGAAGGGGCCGTGTGTCAACGCCCGCAAGCACGGGTTGGGTTGGTTACTGGGGTCGCCGTAGTAGCGATCGTAGGCACTGTCCCCGCGACGGAAGTCGTCGTCGATCCCTGCTTCCGCGAACTCGTTGAATCGATCGACTGTGCTGGTCAGGTGTGACAGCCCGGTTGCATCGGCGAGTTCGGCGATAGTCGTGGCCTCGTATGCAATTCCGGCGTCGAACCATGCTTGGGGAATTCTGGCGTGGGGGAGGAGTTCGCCGGCGAAGACGTAGCTGTTGCGATACTTCTGATCGAAGATGATCCACATCTGCCCGGTTGGCCGGTTCTCGTGTTGCCGGGCGAGGACCTCTTGGCCGAAACTCATATAGTCGGTCGCCTCGTCGATGAACCGGTCGCCTACGTGATCGACCATCAGCGACCCGGGAAGAGAACGTTCGGCGAGCATCACTTTGGGTGCGCCACCGGGCACCGGGGCGACTGCCGGGAACCACCAGGCCTGCTCGAGTAGGGCCAGGCCTGCGCCCACGTCGGTGGCCGCGGCGAGAGCGTCACCGGTGTTGCCAGGTGAGCCGAGCGACAGTTCGGGCAGATCGCCGAGCTGATACCGCCGGCGAAGGTCAGCCGCGTGATCGAAGCCACCCGCAGCCAGGATGACGCCGTTCCTCGTAGTCACGGTCACCTCCGTACCGTTGCGATCGACGACGGCGCCGGTCACTCGGCCGCCCTCGGTGACCAGCCGCACCAGACCGGTATTGCGCCACACGGGAATTCCGGCGCGAAGCACGGCGTCGTACAGTCCGGCCGCCAATGCCTGACCGCCGGCCACGTACTCGCGGCCGAAGGCCTTCCCGCCGAGCCCCTGTGTCAATCGACGCATGGCCCGGCCGAGTCCCCGTCGGGGAAGCGTGGCCATGAGGTTGATGAGCCGGTAGTCGACGCCGGTGATCGGCATGGGGATCGGAGCGGCCATGCTGCCCGATCGCAGTTCGTCGCGGTGGGGCCCGAGCAGTGCGACATCGAATGGCTTCGATTCGCAGGTGCGTCCGACCGCCGATCCGCCAGGGCGCTCGGCGTGGTAGTCCGAGTAGCCTTTGGACCACATGAAGTTCAGACGTGTCAGCCGCTGCAGCAAACGGACTGTGGCGGGACCGAAACGAAGGTAGTTCTCCCATCGATCGGCTGTCCCCATGTCGCCGACGAGGTCGGCGAGATATTCGCGTGCACGGTCCACGGAGTCACGGCCGCCCTCGGTAGCGATCACTGGGTTTCCCGGGATCCAGAACGCACCACCGGACAGCGCGGTGGATCCTCCGACCTTGTCGGTCTTCTCTACGATCAGAACTTCCAGACCCAGATCGTGGCCGGCGAGCGCCGCTGCCATACCAGTTCCGGAGCCGACGACGAGCAGGTCGACCTCGGCTGTTGCGCCGACCGTCCCGCCGGTCATGCGAGCACCCCCGGAGTCGGTTCGCTGCGGGTGGTCATCGGCAGGACACCGTCTCGAGCGGCGGCGTCGATCGTGGCGTGTAAGGCGGGACATAACTGCTTGCGTCTCGCAGAGCACCTGGCCGCGGTCTCGGCCGCCGCGCGCGGGCACTGTTCACCCGCATCGCCGAGCCACTGCACGCTCGTGTGTCGAGCACTGTATTTTTCGGCCAGTACGACTGTGTGGCACTGAGCACAGGCGATTCGGTACATGTCGACCTCAGTCCCTCGCGCTAGCCGCGAGCTCGAGATTCTTTGCGACTTCGATGTCCCAGTACTCGTTCGCCTTCGTGACGTCGACGTCGAACTCGAATCGACGAACCATGTCGTCGCGGACATCGGCGCGGTCGACGTAGAACTGCTCGTACCAGCGCCGCAGCTGGTAGACGGGGCCGTCGTCCTCGCACAGCAGGGGGTTGTCGATGCGCGCCTTACTCTTCCAGATCACGACGTCTTGCTCGAAAGTATCCATCGTTCCCTGCCCGAACTGGGCGGCGAGCGCATCGGCTTGCTCGGTCGTCATCCCGGGTGTGCGCTTGACCATGACGCCGTACAGCAGCACGAACGCGTCCGAACGGACCGGGTAGTGGCAGTTGATGAGGACGACCTCCAGGCCGTCCTGCGCCACGAGTCGGTTGATCATGTATGACGGTCCGTAGTACGAGGCGTACGACTGGGTGACACTTTCTTCGCCGAAGTTGACGTAGTCCTGTCCGGCCATGTCGGCGCGTGGTTTGAACGACATCTCTTGTGTCGCGACATGGCCTTCGAAGATGTTTCGGAAGTGCAGCGGCTGATTCAAGTGCACATAAAAGAAGTGCGCCATGTCGACGACGTTGTCGACGACCTCGCGGCAATGCGATCCGGTGATGGTGACCGAGTTCCAGTTCCACTTCGTCCACTCGTGACTGCCGTAGCCCTCGATGGCGGGAATGTAGTCCTCGGGTGGATTTCCCTCGGGATCATTCCAGACGAAGAGCTGGCCGTTGCGCTCCAACGTCTTCCATGCCCTGGTCTTGGCAAGCGGCGGCACGCGCTTGGCGTAGGGGACCGACTTGCATCGACCGTTCCCGCCCCAGCGCCAGTCGTGGAACGGGCAGGCGACTTCATCTCCCTGAATCGATCCCTGTGACAAGTCTCCGCCCATGTGGCGGCAGTACGAGTCCAGCGCGTGTAGTTCGCCGGTGGAATCGGACCAGACCACCAATTTTCCGCCGAATGCGTCGATGCCGTGCGGCTGGCCGTCCCGGAACGAGTCGGCCAAGCCGAGGCAATGCCAGCCGCGGGCGAATCTGTTCGGGTTCTCACCGTTCTCGATCTCCCGAACATCTTCAGGGGCGTTCACTGGTTCTACGTTCGTCATCTTCACGTCTCCTCACTCGGTGGTACTTGTGCCCTTGATCACATTGGAGAGCATCTGTAACGGATCCCGAAACGTTCCCGTTGAACGGGAACGGAGATCTGTCTGCGGGCCGCGCGGCGGAAGGTGGACGCGTTATGGAACTCGGGAGACCGCCCGGGACACAGTAGTGAGGACGCAATGAGAATCGGATTGTTCACCCCCGTCGTCGCCCAGCCTCCAGGCGCTAGCACCTGGGAGCGTGACGCAGGGGTGGCGGACCTGGCGGTGATTGCGGCGGCCGCCGACCGGCTTGGCTATCACCATCTCACCTGTTCAGAGCATGTTGCGGTACCGACTTCTGTCGCTCTGTCAAGGGGCGGCACCTACTGGGACCCGCTCGCGACGTTCGGGTTCCTAGCGGCGCGGACGGACCGGATCGCTTTCGTCACGCAGGTGCTGGTGCTCGGCTATCACCACCCGCTGGCGATCGCCAAACGTTACGGGACGCTCGACGTGGTCACCGGCGGGCGCCTGGTGCTCGGCGTCGGGGTCGGTAGTCTCGTCGAGGAGTTCGATCTGTTGGGGGCCGACTTCGCCAGTCGGGGCGAGATCGCCGACGATGCCATGTGCGCGTTGCGCGCGTCGCTCGGGCAGTCGAACCCGGTCTACTCCGGACCGCACTTCCAATTCGGGGACGTCCTCGTGGAACCGCACGCGCGTCGAACCGACGTGCCGATGTGGGTCGGCGGTCGATCGAAGAGATCACTGCGCCGAGCCCTTTCGCTCGGCGACGGGTGGGTTCCGTTCGGACTTTCGCACGAACGACTGGCCGCGATGTTGGCAGAGCACTCTGTACCGTCGGACTTCGAACTCGTCCTGCAGGCCGGCACGCCGATGGATCCGCTCGGGGACCCGTCTGCCTGCATGGCAGCGTTGGAGTCGACGCGCGATGCAGGCGCCACGATCGCAACCGTCACCGTCCGGGCCAATGGTGCCGCCCACTATTGCGAGCAGCTGGCGCGGCTCACCGAAATCGGCCGCGATGTCGGCGTCGTATTCGACTAGTCTCGCCGCCTGCCAAGTCGAGACGGTCAGCGCATCAGCACCTGGCCGCCGTCGACTGGCATCGAGTGGCCGGTGATGTATCTGGACTGATCACTGCACAGGAATGCCACGGCCGCCCCGATGTCGTCCTCTGGATCGCCGAACCGATGCAGTGGAACGGTTCGCAAGTACTCGTCAGCTTCTTCCGGCTGCGATCGGGACCACTGGGACAACGCAGGCGACATCGCCAGCGGGAGGATCGCGTTCACCCGGATTCCATCGTCTGCCCACTCGCACGCGGCCGCGCGTGTCAGTGAACGGACGGCTTCTTTGGCTGCGGCGTACAGGCCGTATCCCGAGGGGTCCCAGCGTACGCCGGCTGCTGAACCGAGGTTGACGATCGCTCCGTTTCCCTTGAGATGTGGGTGACACAACCGCATCATGCGCCAGGTGGCGAGCGGTCCGGAGTCCATGATCTGTCGGTACTCGTCTTCGGTGTGCTCGAGTAGAAGTCGGTTGTAGGTCGTCTGCGCGTTGTTGATCAGGATCGACAGGCCGCCGAACGCTTCAGACACCTCTTCGACCATGCTGGCTGCATCGTCGTAGTCGGTGACGTCGCATTCGAACGCCTCGGCCCGGCCACCGCGGGACCGGAGTTCCACAGCCGTCTCCTCGACCTTGGACAGTGTGCGCCCGACCACTGCGACTCTCGCTCCACGAGATGCGAGAGCACCCGCTATTCCTCGGCCCACCCCCTGCCCGGCCCCGGTTACCAGGGCGGTCGCGCCGGTCAACACACCGTCCCGCGGCTCAGACACCATGTTTCGTCCTCGCGGAGTCGGGGAGTTGCCGCGCGGCTCGTCGAGCAGCCTTCGGCATGCCGAGGAACTCGGCGGGGCCCGGTGCGCCGTACGCAGAATCAGGGTCCAGAACACAGTGGGTCTTGCCGTAGACCGTGTACATGCAGCGGTTGCAGTGTGTGCAGAGAGAGTCCTTCGCCCGATCTGCGCGGATCGTGTTCACCAGGTCGGGCTCGCGCAACAGTGCGCGGCCCAGGGCGACGAAGTCGAAACCCTCGTTCAGTCCAGTGACCATGTGGTCGAAGTTGGTGATGCCGCCCAGCAGGATCACCTGCGTGTTCGTCATCACCGGCACGAACTGTCGCGCCGATTCCAGCATGTATAGATCGTAGTAGGGGTATTCGCCGAGCATCTTCCGACCGAACGCGTACACGCCGGTCTTGAAGGGCTGCGGCATCACCGACGCGAAGTCGCGGACCGGTACCTCGCCCCGGAATAGGTACATCTGCCGCATCACTGACGACCCCTGAGTCAACTCGAGGGCGTCGATATTCCCGTCGGCGTCGAGCAACTGCGCGGTTCGTATCGATTCCGCGAGGTCGATGCCTCCGGGGATACCGTCGTCCATGCTGATCTTCGCGGTGACCGCAACCGAGTCACCGACGGCGGTGCGGACTTCGGCTGCGATCTCCCGCACCAATCGACTCCTCGCGTCGATCCCGCCGCCGTAGGAGTCGGTGCGTCGGTTGAACAGCGGGCTCAGAAACGAGCTTGGCAGGTAATTGTGCCCGAAATGCAGTTCGACGGCGTCGAACCCGCAATCGGCGGCCAGCGCGGCAGCGTCGCGGAAGTGTTCGATGACGTCCGCGATCTCGGTGCTGGTGATCTGTCTGCAGTATTCGAGGGAGGTCGGGTTCACCATCCGGCTGGGCGCCACGGCCGTTACACCGGTGATCTTCTTCGATGCGACCGGGCCAGCGTGGCCTAGTTGTGCCGATACCGTACCGCTTTCCGCGTGCACAGCCGCGGTGAGCTTCGCCAGACCTGGTGCGGCGCGCTTCGTCATCAGGATCTGACCTGGCGCCGAGGCGCCCTCTTTGCTCACGCAACAGTAGGCGACAGTGGTCATTCCGACACCGCCGCGCACGTGGTCGAGGTGGAAATCGATGAGTGAATCAGTAACCAGGCCGTCCGGGGAACGTCCTTCCGACGTTGCCGCCTTGATGATCCGGTTCGGCAACTCCACGGGGCCGAGGCGCCCGGGCTTGAAGGGGTCGCGGGTCTGGCTCATGATGGCATCACCGGGACGATCGTCCTCGGCACCGTGATCTTCAATTCAGGGCTCATTGACAAGATCTCCTTACTGCGGAGATCTCGTCACGACCAAGATCTCCTATCGTGTGTCGCCCCTCACAGTTCCAGTGTGCGGGACGTCCGGGGACTGGGCTCCCGCTCTGCGGGAAAGAGCGGTGACCGAGTCGGGTCAGTCGTCGTCTGCAGTTTCGATCATTGGGTTGACCCGCATGTTCTGCGAGATCCGCTTCTTCGCTGCGAGCAGGATCGGGATGAGTCGGGTGTCCAGCTCGGCGAGCGGCACGCATATGGAGATCGCCGCGGACGTTCGGCGCGCGGTCGCCGAGTCGTCGCTGGCTGCGCTGACCGTCGTGCCGAAGCAGCCCACATTCGGGATGCTCTCTCCCCGATCGACGGCGTACCCGCGTTTGCGGACCTCGTCGATCTCCTGGCGAATAGCGGTGGTCGACGTGACTGTGTTCGGTGTCAGTTCGGCAAACGGCTCAATGCTGCGCAGGTAGTCGTCGGACTGGACTGCGAGGAGCGACTTTCCGACCGATGTGGTGTGCGCGGGGCGGTGCGCGCCGATCCGAGTGGGCACTTCCCACTGGAACCGACCCGACCCGAGTTTTTCCCAGTACACACAGTCGGCACCGTCGAGATACGCCATGTGCACGATGTAGCCGGTCTGGAGCTGTAGCCAACTCAGTGTCGGCATGGCTCGTCGGTAGAACCAGTGTGTACGGAGTCCACTGGTACCCAGGCCAAACAGTCGTACGCCGAGCTCGTAGTTGGTACCGACACGGAAGAGCCACTTGCGGCGCTCCATCTGTAGCAGCAGCCGGTGCGTCGTCGAGCGGGCGAGGCCGGTGCGTTCCATCACCCCGGACAGGGTGAGAAAGCCTGCTTCCTCGACGGCGTCGAGTATTAGATCTATCCGATCGAGCATCGACGGTGGAGTTCCGGACTCTCTGTCATCGTTCATGCCGCCTCCAGCGAGATCACAGTCGAAGTCAGCCGACGGAACGTCGGACTTCGATACGGTAGCCGTCGTCGGTGGGTCTGCCGCTACTTATCGGCCCATCATCGCTGCCACAGCTTGAGCCTCTGCCAGTACACGCTGATCACGCGGGAACTGCGATCGAGACAGCGCCCCCTCCTTCTCCGCGTCGATCACCCACACCGGTCCGTCACCGATGTGCGCCAATCCCTCGCGCGCCACATCGGCGGGTTCGGACACGAGAAGCCCCGGAGCGTCGAAGTTCAGACCGGCACGCGCCATCGCCGGGGTACGTGTGACCCCGAGAATGAGCTCGACGACGTCAACGCCGTAATCGCGCAGCTCCCACCACAGGCCTTCGGCGAATACCCGGCTGAACGCCTTAGCCGCCGAGTAGATGCTCTGGTGTCCGGAGCCGACGAAGCCGGTGACCGAGCCGAGCAGAATGATGCCGCCATGACCGCGTTCGGCCATCGGTCTCCCGAACATCTGCACCAGATCGAGTTGACGGTCGATGTTCAAAGTCATCACACTGCGGAACCGCTCCATGTCGCCGAAGACGAACTCGTTGCCGTAGGTGTTGGCGCCTGCATTGAAGATCAGCAGTCCGACCTCGAGGTCGGCGGTCGCGGTCGCGATGTTCGCCACTGCGTCGGACGCGAGTAGATCCTGGACCAGGGTGCGGACCTCGGTGCCGTATCGACGCGCCTGCTCAGCGGTCGCCTCGAGCGCGTCTTCCTTCCGTGCGATCAGCACCAGATTCAGTCCGGCCATGGCCAGTTCGTCGGCGAAGACTGCGCCGACCCCCTCGGACCCGCCGGCGATTACGGCCCACGGCCCATACTTGTCGCTGTCGATCGATGTCATGTCATCAGCCTTCGGGATCATGTGAAATCGGAGTATGCGCTGTTGCGATGGCGCGTCATGAGACGACTGCCAAGGGCTCGCCGCCGGACCAATCGTGCCCCCAGTAGCTATCTGCGGTGATCTCTTCGGTGGTGTACTGATCCTCATCGACCAATATCCCGTCGGTGCCGAACTCGATGTCCCACCCTCCTGGCGCACGCACATAGAACGAGAGCATCTTGTCGTTGGTGTGCCTGCCCAAGGTCGACGAGAGCGATGCTCCTTCGGCGACGACGCGGTCCTGCGCCCTCCCGACGGTGTCGAGGTCGTCCACCTCGACCATCACATGGATCAGGCCCGGCCCCTGTTTGGGTGCTGGCATCATCGCCAGACTGTGGTGGCGCTGATTGACTCCGAAGAAGCGGATCCGCATCGGCCCGACTTCCGGCGGCGTGTCGAGCCGGAACGCGCCGCGCGGCAGGAAGCCCAGCGTCTGGACGTAGAAGTCGTACGCTTTGCCCTGGTCGGGCACCGGAATCACTACGTGCCCAAGCCCTTGGGCGCCGGTGACGAAGCGTGCGCCGAACGGAGTGACCACTGGGCTGTGGTCCAGCACAGCCCCGAAGAACACCTCGAGCGGAATGCCCGCGGGATCGGAGAAAGTGATGGCGGCCTCGACTCGACGGGCGTCGGACTCCTCCGCGGTCAGGTCCCGTACGTCGACCCCGGCGGCCTCGACTGCGGTGCGAACGCGCTCCATTGCTTCGCGATCGCGAACCTCCCAGCCGACCACGCTCACTTTGTCGGTCTCACCGGGGCGGACGACTATGCGTGCGGCTCGTTCGTCGAGCCGAAGGTACAGCGAGTCGGGGTCGGGACCCGATCCCTCCGCGAAGCCCAGGATGTCCAGGGCGAGCGTCCGCCAACGCGACATGTCGTTGGTCTGGACCTCCACGTAGCCGAGCGCTTTGATATCGGAGTCATATAGTTGTGGAGTCATCGATGGTCCTTTGCTTGTGGTTGGCTGGTCGGTTCTGCGCGACAGTCAGATCATCTTGCGCAGTGGGCCGGGAGCTTCGGCGCCGAGTGAGCTGAGCGTCGCCGCGTGGTAGACGGTGTTGGGCGTATGGATCGCGTGATGGATGCAGGCCTGGCTGTCGCGCCAGAATCGCTGCATCGGCTGGTCCATCCGGAGGGCGTTGCCGCCGCAGCGGGCATAGATCTCGTTCGCGGCTCGGGTGGCACGCCACGCCGCTCGCACCTGTGTGGCACGGCCGGCGGCACGATCGGCGAACGACGCGACCTCGCCTCGCTCGGTGATGTCCCAGAAGTACTGGGCGTTGTCGATCAACTCGCCGCGGGCCGCACGCAGATCAGCCATGTACTCGCCGAGTTCGAACATGGTGTAGGGATCGTCTTTGACGTTGACACCGTTGGCGTCGATTCGGTTCGCCTGGTAATCCGAAGCCAGTCGCAGCAGGCCCTCGCAGATTCCGACCGTGGCTGAGGTGATGCCGAGTGGAAACATGTTCGACCACGGCATCTGGTACAGCGTCTGCGTACGGTCCGACTGACGCTGGCCGTCACCGCTGGACACGTCCTCCCAGGTCATCGCTCGGTACTCGGGTACGTAACAGTCCTCGATGATCAGGTCTTTGCTGCCGGTGCCCCGGAGTCCGACCACGTTCCAGGAGTCGTCGACGATGGTGTAGTCCGCGCGCGGGATGATCACGTGGACCATCTGGGGCGGGTGCACCATGTTCCCGTCGGGGTCGCCCATCATCGCGCCGAGGAAAGCCCAGCCGCAGTGGTCTGTGCCGGACGAGAACTGCCAGGATCCGCTGAAGCGGTAACCGCCACCGTCCTGCGGAACGAGAATGCCGCCGGGCATGTACGGGGAGGCCATCCAGATGCTGCTGTCGTCGCCCCAAACCTCGTCCTGTACTCGGCGATCGTTGTAGGCCAGCTGCCACGGGTGAACGCCGCAGACACCGAGAACCCAACCCGCGGCCGGGTCGAGCGACGCCAACCTCATCACGGCCTCCGCGAACTCTCGCGGGTGGTATTCGTAGCCGCCGTAGTCGGCAGGCTGGAGCATCCTCATCGCTCCCGATTCCTTCAGGAGACGAACCGTCTTGTCAGTGAGTCGTCCGATGCGCTCGGCTTCGGCGCCTTGCGCGAAGAATTCGTCTGCGTGCTCGTTGATGTAATCGAGAACCGTGTTCGGCATTCGTCTCTCCGATCGTGGCGGGCTGTGCGCCGCTGCCGTTCAAGTGCTTGGTGAGACGATGCTCACATCGCACCGAGATCATGTAGCCGATGATTCCCATGCAGCGGGAAAACCGCCGGTCGGACTCGCAGGATCTGGCCGACTATAGGCATGAATGACATCGAGTTGACGCTGTCCGACACCACACGCTTGATCGCCGAACTGGCCACCCGCGTCGCCCATCTGGAGGATAGGCAGACCATCACGGACCTCGTGGCCGCATACGGTCCAGCCATCGACGCGGGGTGTGCAGACGCCGTCGCGGAGATCTGGACTTCTGACGGTGTCTACGACGTGGACACCGGAGTCATGCGCGGGCACGCTGAGATCTCCGCGATGGTGCGCGGCGGTATGCATCAGGGCTTCGTACAGAAGGGGTGTGCGCACATCGTCGAGCCCGGACACGTGCGCATCGACGGCGATACCGCGGTCGCGACTGGGAAGTCGATGCTGGTGGTACACGGCGACGACGGCTTCTCGGTGCTGCGCGCAACGGCGAATCGTTGGGAACTGATCCGCACCGAGCAAGGATGGAAGTGCGCTCGACGGGTGGGGCGTGTTCTTGACGGTCGCCCGGAGGCGCGGGAACTGCTGGCGTCGGTAGATGAAGGGCTGACAGAAATCAGAGTCGAGGAGTAGTCAGGCGGATCGGCATCACCGGATCAGGCGTCGAGCGATGCCCCGGCAATCCGGCGCTCAGCCAGCGACGACCTGCCAACCGTGCACGGGGACTCCCAGGATCGGAGCGACGTCTTCGATGACCTGCCTGATCAGCATGGAAGTATCCGGTCCGCGCAAGGTGACGCCGTCGGCGACGCCCGTGACGGCGATGTCGCGCAGCAGCCCGACAAGGGTCGCGACGGTTCCGGGGTGGACGAGTGTCCCAGTCCGCGCGCCGGGTGTCCAACCGGGGTGTGCGGCCGCGTACTCGGCGTACGCGGCCCTCACGGTGTCGGCGAGGTGGACGTCGAGATCGACGAACACCGGACCGGGTGCTCGCGCCGTCGCCTGAGCGGCTTCGCCGAGGCTCGATGCGCGGACCCGGGTGACAGGCACGTCGACGTCGCCGTCGGTGAGTTCGATCCAACCGGCCGCGACACCCTCCGTTCTGTGAACGGCGATGCGTGGTGTGCTCATGCGTTGTTCTCCTGTTCCAGATGACGGAAACGACTGTGGTGGAAGACAATCGGGTCGACGCTCGGCGCAGTGAAGTGGCCGTGGACTTCAAGCAGCGCGATCACGTGGTCGCCTGCCGGGACCACCTGGCCGACGCGCGTGTGGAAGCCCGCAGCAGCGCCGTCGAGGTGGACGGCCCCGTCGTCGGTAGCCGCCCAGTCGATGCCGTCGAACCGCTCGGACGCGGGGCGTCGGAGAAGTTCGGCGACGTTGCGTTGATCGTGCGCGAGCACAGTGACGCCCCAATGGTCGGCGCGTCGGAGGACCGGAAGCGTCGTCGACGTGCGGGCGACGTTCACCGATACCAGGGCGGGGTCCAAGGACACCGACGTGAACGAGGAGGCGAGCAGACCGGCCGGTCCGTCCGGGCCGAGTGCGGCGATCACCACCAGCCCGGACGGGAAGTGTCCGAACACTCGACGCAACTCGGCTTGGTCGCCGACGGTCGTGAAATCGGTTGTGACAGTCATGGTCTCCAGACCTCTCGTGATGTGGCGAATCTGGCGGCGATCAGCGGCCTGCGGGGACGAACGGGTTGCCGGTTGTCGTCGACAGAGATGAACGAGGATTGTCGAAGAGGCCGCGTCGCGTGAGCTCGGGGACGACGCCTTCACCGAACCAGTACAGCTCCTCCAGATGCGGATAGCCGGACAGCACGAACTCGTCGATGCCCAATGCCGTGTACTCGGCTATGAGGTCGGCGACCTCGGCGTGGGAGCCGACGAGCGCGGTGCCCGCGCCGCCGCGAACCAGTCCGACGCCCGACCACAGTCCCGGATACACCTCGAGCGATCGCGGATCCGTCCACGACCCGTCCGCGCGATGGGACTCGTGCAGTGCGCGCATCGCGGCCTGGCCGGTCGACTCGCTGCGGCCCAACCCGGACTGCACGCTCGCCACCGTGTCCTCGTCGAGCGCCGACAGCAGACGTCCCGCCTCGGCCCAGGCCTGCTCGGACGTGTCCCGGGCGATCACGTGCAGCCGGATGCCGAATCGCACCGTCCGCCCCTGCTGCTCGGCGAGGGACCGGATCCAGTCGATCTTCGTGGCGACCGCAGCGGGCGGCTCACCCCAAGTGAGGTAGACGTCGCTGTGCCGTGCCGCGACCGGGCCGGCCTCCGGAGACGACCCGCCGAAATAGATCGGCGGCACGGGGGACGGGCGCGACGGGATCGTCGCGTCTTCGACGGTGATGTGCTCGCCGCGGTAGGTGACCGTCTCCCCATCCCACAGGCGTCGCACGATGGACAAGAAGTCATCGGTGCGGGCGTAGCGTGCGGCCTTGTCGAGGTAGTCGCCGTAGGAGCGCTGCTCGACGGGCTCGCCGCCGGTCACGACATTCAGCAGGATGCGTCCCGGCGCGTGCTTGGCGAACGTCGACGTCATCTGCGCGGCCAGCGTAGGGCTGATGAGGCCCGGGCGAAACGCCACCAGGAAGCCGAGCCGCTCGGTCTCGCGTGCCACCATGGCCGTGGTCAGCCACGCGTCCTGGCACCATGCGCCCGCGGGCGTGAGTGCGGCGGTGAAGCCGAAGTCCTCGGCGGCCCGTGCGATCGACGACAGATAGCCGATCGACGCGTCGCGGTCGCCGCTCGCGATTCCGGCGGGCAGGCCGTGGCCGCCGCCGACGATGAAACGCGAGTCGCCGTACGTCGGCAGGAACCAGTGGAGCTTTACAGACATTCGTCGATGATCCTTTTTCGGGGAGAGGTCGAGAACCGAGGAGGTCGGCTCGAACGGTCAGAGTGTTCCGTGGCTCGGCGGGCGTCGTCGATCGATCGCCCAGTGCCCGAGATGCTGGAGTTTCCAGCGCTCGGGGTCGTGCAGGGTGTGCGTGCGGGCATCGCGCCAGAACCGGGTCAGGTTCGCCTTGTCCGATGCGGTCCGCGTGCCGCCGAAGTCGAACAGTTCGCTGCCCGTACGGCGGGCGGCGCGGCCCGCCGAGACTTTCGCTGCCGCCGTGGCGAGCGCCGCTTCAGCGATCGCGTCCGCGCCCGACGAACCGTCGGCGGCCTCGATCCGTTCCGCCGCGGCGCGCAGGAGCGCTTCGGCGGAACGGACCGCGAGTTCGAGGTCGCCCGCCTGCGCGACGAGCAGGGGATCGTCGGCCGCGCGCTCGACGTCGGCTTCGAACCACGGTCGCGCACGCTGTGCGAGGCCCGGAACGGCGTCGAGCGCTCCGCGCGCTATCCCGACGTCGATCGCCGCGTGCACGAGCTGTGCGCGAGTCCCGTATGTACTGGGCGTCGCGAGCAGCCGCGTGTAGTCGAGAACGAGGTCGCCGTCCACGTCGACGTCGTCGAACACGACGGTCCCGCTGCTCGTCGTGCGCTGTCCGAAGCCGTCCCAGTCGCCGTCGATGGTCACACCGGGCGCGTCGGCGGGCACGTACGCGACCACCGAACCACCATCGGGGCCGAGCGCGCGGACAGCGAGGATGTCGGCGAACACGGCCCCGGTCGCGTAGAACTTGGTTCCCGACAGACTCAGACGTCCGTCCCGGCGTCGCAGCGTGGTCGCATCGTCGACGACCGTCTTCCCGCCGCGTTCAGTCTGAGCGTTCGCGATCCGCGCGCCGTCGAGCACCCGAGTGAACAGATGCCGTTGCAACACGTCCGACCCGACACGTCGTGCCGAGTCGAGGAAGACGAAATGGCTTTGCGGGATCTGCGCGAGGCTCGGATCGGCGGCCGCCACGATCGCGACCACCTCGGCGAGTGTGCGTGCGCCCAGTCCAGGGCCGCCGAAGTCCGTCGGCACGGTGACGGCGAGGAGCCCGGTCGCCGACAATGCCGCGACTTCGTCGAATGGGAGACGACGTCCGGCGTCCCGCGCACTCGCACCCGCGGCAACAGCGGGCGCGAATGCGCGGGCAGCGACCACCGCGGACTCGTGATCGGTGATGGTGTCGGACACGAGTCAGCTGTACAGCGTGAACTGGGGCGCACGGGTGTTGAGCACCCAGTCGCCGATCTCGCGCGCCTTGTAGGCCACCGGGTCGTGGACGGTGTGCGTACGCAGATTGCGCCAGTGCCGGTCGAAGCCGTACGCGGAGGTCGTGGCTCGCGCACCCTGGATCTCGAACAGCCGCGACGCGGCCTCCAGTGACACCTTGGTGGTGACGTACTTGGCTTCGGCGATGGCGATTGCCGTGTCGGCGCGCTGCTCGGCCGAGAGCGTGTCACCGAAGTCGAGCGCGGCCTGCAGTGCGTCGCCTGCCCGGTCGGCGAGGAGGGCCGCACCGGTGATCTCGGCGCGGAGCGCGCCGACCAATTCAAGGATGTACGGGTCGTCGCCCGCACGGTCGAGCCCGGACGTCTCCCAGGCGCTGGCGTTCAGCCGGGTCCAGTCGAGGGCTTCGTCGAGTGCTCCTTCGGCGGTGCCGATGTAGAAGTTGACGAACGCGAGTTGCCAGTGCGGTGTCACCAGAGTCTCGTACGGGGTGAAGGTCGGCGGCGAGTCAGGATCGCCGAGGATCTCGCTCGCGTGGACCACGGCGTCCTCGAAGACGACGCCGCCCGAGTCGGTCAGGCGTTGCCCGATGTTGTCCCAGTCGCCTTGCGGTGCGAATCCCGCACGGTCGGTCGGGAGCGTGAGGAACACGAGAGCGTCGCCGTACGCCGCGGTCACGGACAGCCGGTCGGCGACGCTCGCCCCGGAGGCGAACGTCCGACGACCGTTGAGGCGGTATTCACCGTCGACCCTGGTGAGGACGAGGCCGTCGGCGCCGCGCGGGTTCTGCACACCGCCCCAGAACAGCTTCTCCTCCGCGTTACGCCGGGAGAGCGCCCCAGCCTGGTCGGGCGTGCCGAACAGGTGGGGGATCCGCTGCTGCGCGTAGTGGTAGCCGATCAGGTGTGCGATCGACGTGTCGCCGCGGGCGATGTGGCGGGTGATCTGCTGGCTCTGGGCGTAATCGAGCCCCGACCCGCCGTACTCGACGGGCTCGCCGACCTGGAGCAGGTCGTGCTCGCGCAGGAGCGCGATCTCCGCGGTTGGATCGGCATTCGCGCGATCGCGCTCGGCCGCGGTCGCGCGCAACTCGGATGCGACGATGTCTGCGCGTGTGAGGGCGTCGGCGAACAGGTCGGTGCTGCGTGTGTCGTTTGTGATGGTCATCGTTCTCTTTCCCGGAAAGGTGTGGGGAGGGCTTCGTGGGTTGTCTGGACTCGTCCTGCTGCTCGCACGGAGCAGGCGAGCGCGGTTCCAGCGCGAATCAGGTGGTCAGGACCCCGTTGCGGGCCAGTTCGGATTCGAGCCGTCCGCTGGAAGTGAGGTCGGCTTCGAGCTCGCGGACGAGCGGCAGGATGCGGGTGCCGAAGTATTCGACGTCTTCCAGGTAGTGCAGGAACCCGAGGAGGAAGAGGTTCACGCCGCGGGTCTTGTACGCGACGATCCGTTCGGCTATCTGCTCTGGAGTGCCGATCAGTCCCGTCTTGAATCCGTCGTTGTATTGGACGAGGTCGGCGAACTCGGAACTCGCCCACATTCCCTTGCCGTCCGACGTCGAGGTGCCGGCCTGTTTGACGGCAGATCCGAATCCGGCGACGGCCTCACGGTCGGCCTTGTCGACGATCTCGCGGAGCACGTCGCGCGCCTCGGCTTCGGAGTCGCGTCCGATGAGGAAGCCGTTCAACCCGAATCTGACGGTCCGGCCTGCGATCGCGGCTTCAGTGTTGACGTCGAGTACCTGCTCGGAGAGACCCTCGAAGTCTTTGCCGTTGCTGAAGTACCAGTCGGAGACGCGACCGGCCATCGTGCGCGCAGCCGTCGAGTTGCCGCCCTGGAAGACCTCGGGGTGCGCTCGTCCCGGCACGTCGACCGGCTTGGGTTTGAGGTCGAAGTCATGGAGCCGGTAGAAGTCGCCGGACAGTTCGGCGTGGTCGTCGGTCCAGATGTTGCGGAGGTACGTGATGAACTCTTCGGCGCGACGGTAGCGTTCGTCGTGTTCGAGCCACGGCTCGCCGAGCTTGGTGAACTCGTCCTTGAACCAACCCGACACGACGTTGACGGCGGCGCGGCCACCGGACAGATGGTCGGCGGTCGCCAGGAACTTGGCGAGGACACCGGGATGCCAGAGTCCGGGATGGACGGCCGCGATCACCTTGAGCCGCTCGGTCGCCAGCAGCAGCGCCAGCGAGAAGCTCGTCGACTCGTGCTGGTAAGCCGCCCCGTACGACGAGATGTAGCGGACTTGAGACAGGGCATAGTCGAATCCGTTGTTCTCGGCGAGGACGGCGAGTCTGCGGTTGTAGTCGTATCCCCAGTCGGTGCGCTGCTCGATCGTGGAGACGACGAGGCCGCCGCTGACATTGGGCACCCAGTACGCGAACTGCAATGGTGCAGTGGCGGCTTCGAGCCGCTGTGAACTGATTTCGGGCATGACGGAATAGACCTCCTGAAGGCCTGGTGGTGGATCTGGTGGCGGCCGTGCCGGCCGAGGAGTCAAACAGTCACAGACATCGTCTGCACGGTGATGCGGTCATGGAAAGAGTCTGCGCGCCGAGGTGCCACAGGTCGATGAATGAAATCGCGGTGGTTCCAATCGACGTGGTTGCAAAGCCGCGAACTCGCCGGCGGACGCCGCCGTCCCCGCGATGGCCCGGCGCGTCGCCGCAGAATGGCGCACGACTCTGACAGGAGCAGGTAAGAAGACTCGGTCGCGGGTAGCCCCGCTGCCCGGGCTCGGCGAAGGCAACACGGTGGTGTCCGCAGCGTGGATCAACCCCGGAGCCACCCGCTCGCTGGCACTGGCGCCGCACGGCTCCGACGTGCTCGTCGCGGTGTTCGACGGTCTGTCCGCGAGCCGGAACGGAGGCCTTGCGGAGGTCGACCTTCACCACACTGGCCGACGCCGGCGACGCCGTGCGACGGTGCTGTACCGCGGAGAATCATCGAAGCAGGCGGTCACGTTGCGTGACCACTTCGCTGCAGCGGCGTCAGACGCCGGGTCCTCGCGTCTCGCGTCTCCACAAGATCTGCCGGACGTCCCGTGTTACCGGGTGGCCGAGTCGAGCACCGTGAGTGCGTGCTCGCCGTCGACCGATACGTCGCGCGTGCCACCGGCGAGGATCTCACCGAGGCACAGCAGCGGATCTCCGCACAGGTCGTCCTGTTGCAGAACTCCTAATTGTCCGACTCGTCGCAGACTACGGCGCCGCGGCGGGAAGCACGATCTTGCTGATCTCGACCGCGGCCTTCGGCTCCGGCGCCGGGAGCGGGTCGGTGACGTCCCCGAACCTCACGGTCGCGGTGGCCGCGGGCAGCGGACCGGAGCCGCGGAATCCCATTCCGGTCAGGAGCTTCATCTGCGGAGGCTTACGAACGAACGTGAAGAACTCGGCGATCGCGTCGCCGACATGCGCCGGAACGTGGTCGCCGGCGAGCCGCACGATCGGGTAGTCGGCGACCGGTGTCGAACCGGTGGGCGCGACAGCAGCGACGCGCGCGCTCTCATCGTCCTTCGTGAGCGCGTACAGCCGTTGCTCGGTCACCGGGACCGCGCGGACCTCGGCGTTTTCCGGACCGTTCGCGGAGGCGACCGCCTCGACGGCCGCTTCGGTCGAGCCGTCGCCGATGCGCGGCGGCGCCGACATCAACTGCTCGACCGCACCCCGCACCCGCTGGGTGTTCATCTGGTCGAGTGTGAGTTGCCCCTTCTGGTCGGCTGTCCCGGCCGCGACGGCCTGCGCGGCGAGCGCCGTGGCATCCGACTGCGGTCCGTTCGGCATCGCCATTCGCAACGATCCCCAACTCCGGTGCCCGAACGCGCTCAGCGAATTGGCCAACGTCAGATCGGGGAGACCCGTCCACGCGATCCGCCCGTTCGCCGCCTCGGCGACCTCGGGTTCGACGGCGAGGCGGACAGGGGAGGAGACCAACGACTCCGGTGGCCCCTGCAGTGCGTTCGCCTTTGCGGTCTGCAACGCGGCCGCCCACACCGACGATTCAGGCACCCACGCTCCGGGGAAGGCGCCGAACGCCTTCGTGTCCCAGTCGCGGGCGGTCAGTCCTTCGAGCGTCGCGCGCGCGTCCGCGGGGCGGACCTGGACCGTCACACAGTGGTCCCGGACGATGGGGGAGGTGGCGTTGTAGTTCTGGGCGATCCGCTGGAGCCCCGGAGCGACCGCCGGATCGGCGACGATCGGGACGGTCGCCTTCCCCTCGACGCACGTCGCGGCGTCGGTCGTCGCCGAGTCGTCGATCCGATCGCCGAGCTTGGTCCATGCGGTGATCACGCCGGCGACCAAGATCACGGCCAGCACGATCGCTACCAACGGCCGCGCGATGAACTGCCTCTGTCCGCCGGTCGAATGCTTCGACACGCCACCCCTCCAGTCGTCCCGACCCTGCTGCATCACTCGTGATGCGTCCTCCGCGAAACGCCGAGCCCGGACCGAATCCGGCCCGGGCTCGGCGTTCACACCTTCGGGTATATCAGGCGTTGGCCGCCTTGTACTCGCGGCGCGCCCGGTGCAGGATCGGTTCGGTGTAGCCACTCGGCTGCGTCGTGCCTTCCAGAATCAGCGCCTTCGCCGCGTTGAACGCGATGTTCGAGTCGAAGTCGGCGGCCAACGGACGGTACTCCGGGTCGCCTGCGTTCTGACGGTCGACCACCGGAGCCATTCGCTTGAGCGCGGCCACCACGTCGTCCTCGGTGACGATGCCGTGACGCAGCCAGTTGGCGAGCAGCTGGCTCGAGATGCGCAGAGTCGCGCGGTCTTCCATGAGCGCCACATCGTGGATGTCGGGGACCTTTGAGCAGCCGACACCGTGATCGATCCACCGCACCACGTAGCCGAGGATCGACTGCGCGTTGTTGTCGAGCTCCTCGCGCTTCTCCTCGTCGCTCCAGTCGGTCGTCTTCGCCAACGGGATGGTCAGGATGTCGTCGACCGACGCCGGTTGACGCTTGGCGATCTCGTCCTGGCGCTCGAAGACGTCGACCTCGTGGTAGTGCAGCGCGTGCAGCGTCGCAGCAGTGGGCGACGGCACCCACGCCGTGTTCGCGCCCGCGGTCGGGTGGCCGATCTTCTGCTCGAGCATGTCGGCCATCAGGTCCGGCATGGCCCACATGCCCTTGCCGATCTGTGCCTTGTGCTCGAGACCGGCGGCGAGGCCGACGTCGACGTTCGAGTCCTCGTAGGCGTTGAACCAGGTCTGGCCCTTGATCTCGGCCTTGCGCACGAATGCACCGGCCTCCATCGAGGTGTGGATCTCGTCGCCGGTGCGATCGAGGAATCCGGTGTTGATGAACACGACGCGCTCGGACGCAGCCTTGATCGACGCCTTCAGGTTGATCGACGTGCGGCGCTCCTCGTCCATGATGCCGACCTTGAGGGTGTTGCGGTCCAGGCCGAGGACGTCTTCGACGCGGCCGAACAGTTCGGAGGTGAACGCGACCTCGTCGGGGCCGTGCATCTTCGGCTTCACGATGTAGATCGAGCCGGTCCGCGAGTTCTGCAGACCCTCGGACGACATGCCGTGGACGCCGATCGCTGAGGTGATGAGCGCATCCAGGATGCCCTCGGGAACCTCGTTGCCGTCGGCGTCGAGAATCGCCGGGTTGGTCATCAGGTGACCGACGTTGCGGACGAACAGCAGGCTGCGGCCGTGGACCTCGTAGGTCGAGCCGTCCGGTGCGGTGTAGACGCGGTTCGGGTTGAGCACGCGAGTGAAGGTCTTGCCGCCCTTGCTGACCTCTTCGGCGAGATCGCCCTTGTTGAGGCCGAGCCAGTTGGTGTATCCGAGCACCTTGTCCTCGGCGTCGACAGCGGCGACCGAGTCCTCGAAGTCCATGATTGTGGTGACGGCGGACTCGACGAGGACGTCCTTGACTCCGGCGCGATCGGTCGAGCCGATCGGGGACTCGGCGTCGATCTGGATCTCCAGGTGGAGTCCGTTGTGGCGGAGCAGCACCGACGTCGGCGTCGCGGCGTCCCCGGTGTACCCGACGAACCCGGTCGGGTCGGCGAAGGTCGTGGTGTTCCCGGCGAGGGAGACGGTCACCTTGTCGCCGTCGACGACGTACGAGGTGGCATCGACGTGGCTGCCCTGCTCGAGCGGGACGGCCTTGTCCAGGAACGCCTTGGCGAACGCGATGACCTTGTCGCCGCGGACCTTGTTGTACGACGAGCCCTTCTCGGCGCCGTCGGCCTCGCTGATGGCGTCGGTGCCGTACAGCGCATCGTACAGCGAGCCCCAGCGGGCGTTCGACGCGTTGAGCGCGAAGCGGGCGTTGAGGATCGGGACCACCAGTTGGGGGCCGGGGACCGACGTGATCTCGTCGTCGACGTTCGTCGTGGTGATCTCGAAGTCGGCAGGTTCGGGAACCAGGTAGCCGATCTCGGTCAGGTACGCCTTGTACTCGGCGAAGTCGGCGTCCTTGTGGTCGCGGTGCCAAGCGTCGAGCTTGGACTGGAAGTCGTCGCGGACGGCGAGCAGTTCGCGGTTGCGGGGCGCAAGGTCGTTGATCACGTCTGCGGCGCCCGCCCAGAACTTGTCGGGGTCTACGCCGGTACCGGGAAGAGCTTTGTTGTTGACGAAGTCGTAGAGGACCTCAGCGACCTGCAAGCCGTTGACGGTGACACGGTTGGACATGACGACCTTTCCTGTGCGAATGACGCGAACAAATCCCGGCGCGAGGCGCTTCTGGTTCATTCGGGGTACGGGTGCACCCTGCGTCGGCTACTATACGCGCCGGTAACCTACGGGTCTCCGGCGGTCTGTGACGCTTCGTCCAATGTGCGAGCGACATCGATGACCCTATCGCGCAGTGCGGAGCCACGTCGCGCAACGTCAGTCTGCTCGCTCACATACTGCGCGCGCCCGTCCGCGGTCTCGACCGGTACCGCGACGTACGGTCGGCCCGCGGCGTCGCGCACGCCGGACAGGTCGTAGGGGCTGGCGCGCATGTCCAGTTCGCGCGCGGTCAGCGCGAGATCGAAACAGTCGGCGAGCAGATCCGAGCCGACCAGCGGCGACAACCGGAGGCAGTACCGGTAGAGGTCCATCGTCGCGTGCAGACAGCCGGGCTGTTCGTTGGCGACCGTGTCGGCTCGAGTCAACGCCATCGAATTCCTCGGGCGCGACGCGTCGGTGAAGAAGCGGAACGCGTCGAAATGCGTGCACAGTAGGCGACTCTCCTCGACGACGGCGTCGGTTCCCGCCGCGCCCAGACGCAGGGGATGCGGATGTCTCTTCTCGCCGGTGCGATAGACCATCGCCCACTCATGCAGCCCGAAACAGCCCAGCCGCGGCGGGCGGGACGCCGTCGCCTCCAGGATGCGCAGCGTCCCCGCCACGAGATGGCTGTGGTCGGTGAGGTGTTCGTCGGAGACCGTGGCGGCGGCGCCGTCGACCCGGTAGCCGCGCATCCCGTCGTACTCGGCGGCGTCGAGCAGGACCGTTCCGTAGCCGGGATGCCAGCGAGTCAACTGTGCCGGACGCGCCGAATAGTAGGTGAACAGGAAGTCGATCACCGGGTGCTTCCCCCCGGCCCGGCGTGCTCGCAGATATGGTCCGATCAGCGCCTCGATCCGCGCACTGTGCGCTCGAGCTCGCGCCGTCCAGTCGGTGCGGTCGAGGACTCGGCCACCCTCGCCCATCAGATCCGATGTGTCGAATCGCGGACATCGCCGACGAAGGCCTCCGCGAGGTCGGCCAGGGCGAGCATGCCGATGATTGTGCCGGTGTCGTCGACCACGGCGGCCAGGTGGGCGCTGGCCTTCTGTAACTGCGTCGCCGCCTCGTCCAGGGGCACCGTGGCGCTGATCTTCGGCAACGGACGGATCCGGTCGACCGCGACCAACGAGTCCGCGTCGACGGTCTCGTCGAAGACGTCGTCGAGCACATCCTTGAGGTGCAGGTAACCGATGTACGAGCCGTCGAGGCCGCGGACCGGGAAGCGCGAGAACCCGGTCTCGCGGACCGCGTCTTCGACGGACCCGAGACGTGGACCGAGTCCGCCGGTCGCCGGATCCGGACGCAACCGGACACTGTGCACACCCGACAGCGGGATCATGACCTCGTCGACGGTGCGTTTCACTGTGTCGAGGGCGCGGGTGAGCCGATCGTGCTCGCCCGCGTCGAGCAGCCCGAACTCACGGGACTCGCCGATCATCTGCGCGAGCTCGGTCTCGGTGACGGTCGCCGCCAACTCGTCCTTCGGCTCGACTCGCATCAAACGCAGTGCACCGTTGGCGAGTGCGTTGTACAACCAGATGACCGGCTTGGCGATCCGCAGGAACCACAGGTGGATCGGCACCAGAAGCATGGCGGCGCTCTCCGGGCCCGCCAGCGCGATGTTCTTCGGGACCATCTCGCCGACCAGGATGTGCAGGACGACGACGATGATCAAGGCGATCGCGAACGCGATCGGATGCAGCAGTCCCTCCGGGATATTCGCGAGCCCGAGCGGCTTCTCGATGATGTGCGCGATGGCGGGTTCGGCGATGCGGCCGAGGAGGATCGAACAGATCGTGATGCCCAACTGGCATCCGGCCAGCATCAAGGACAAGTGCTCGGAAGCGTGGATCACGGTCCGTGCCCGCTTCTTGCCCGCGTCCTCCAGCGCGGTGAGACGGTCGCGCCGCGCGGCGATCAACGAGAATTCGGCGCCGACGAAGAAGGCGTTCGCCGCCAACAGCAGGACGGCGAGCAGGACGCCGGACAGGTCACCCACGCTGCTCACCCCGTTCCGCCGTCGCCCCGTCGACCTGCGTCATCCACACCTGGTCCACTCGTCGCTGGTCCATGCGGACCACCGTGCCGCGCCAGCGTTGGACCGCTGCGCTGTGCTCGTCGTCGCTGGTGCTCTCGCGGACCGGCAGGTCGACGACGTCGCCGACCTGGGGGATCCGTCGGAGCTGGAACATGAGCAGGCCGCCGAGTGTCTCGTAGGCGCCGTCGGGGGCGCGATAGCCGATCGCGTCGTGCACCTCGTCGAGACGGAGCAGGCCCGAACACCGGTATCCGTTGCCGACGCGCGCTACCTCGGACTCCTCGTTGTCGTGCTCGTCGGTGACGTTGCCGAGGATCTCTTCGATGAGGTCTTCGCTCGTCACCAGGCCGGCGGTGCCGCCGTACTCGTCGACGACGACGCATACTTCGAGGCCGTCGGCGGAGATTCGGTCTCGGAGCGAGTCGCCGTCCAGAGACGCGGGGACTCGCGTCACCGGACGCGCGATCGAACGCAATGGCGTGGTCGACTGCGTCGTCGCGGGGATCGTGAATGCTTGCTTGATGTGGACGACGCCGACCAGGTTGTCCAGGTCTCCGTCGTCGGCAATGAGGAAACGCGAGTGCCCGGTCCGCGATGACGCGGCGATCAGGTCGCGCACGGTGTCACCGGGTTCGAGGCTCTCCACGCGGACGCGTGGGGTCATCAGGTCTTCGGCGGTCAGATCACCGAACCGGAGCGACCGGTCGACGAGTCGTGCGGTGTCGGCGTCGAGTTCGCCACGCTGCGCGGAGTTGCGGACCAGCGCGACCAGCTCTGCGGCCGACCGTGCGGATTGCAGTTCTTCGGTCGGCTCCACGCCGAGCCTGCGAACGAGTGCGTTGGCGCTGCCGTTGAGTCCGTTGATGGCGGGCTTGAAGACGTTCGAGAAGATCATCATGGGGCCCGCGGTGGCCCGCGCGACGCCCAACGGTTTGGCGATGGCGAGGTTCTTCGGCACGAGCTCGCCGAGCACCATCGACAGCGATGTCGCGATGACTAGCGCGAGCGCCAGCGAGACACCGCTCTTCAGTGAACCGTGCAGGCCGATGGCGTCCAGCACCGGATCGAAAATCTTCGCGAGCACCGGTTCGGCGATGTAGCCGGTGACCAGTGTGGTGATGGTGATGCCGAGCTGGGCGCCCGACAGCTGGAACGACAGGGAGCGATGCGCACGGTCGACTGCCCGTGCTCGACGGTCGCCGCGACGTGCGAGGTCGTTGGAGATGGTCGACCGCTCCAGCGCGGTCAGCGAGAACTCGCCTGCCACGAACAACGCGGTGCCCAACGTCAGGGCCACGAAGCCGAGGAGGCTCGCGACGATGATGAGGATGTCCATCGGTGGTCGGTCACCATCCCCCGGGCAGCGGTCTGCCCTCGGCGAATCCGGCGGCCGACTGCACACCGAGAACCACCTTCTCGTGCAGTTGGGGGAGTGTCGTCGCACCCGTGTACGTGGCGGTGGACCGGACCCCGGACGAGATGTGGTCGATCAGGTCTTCGACGCTGGGACGTTCGGGGTCGACGCGGATGCGCGAGGACGAGATGCCTTCCTCGAACAACGACCGGCGGGCCTGGTCGTAGGCGTTGTCGCCTGCCGATCGGGCAGCGACGGCCCGCTTGGACGCCATGCCGAAGCTGACCTTGTACTCCCCGTTCGCGTCGGTGTGAAGATCGCCGGGCGACTCGTATGTGCCCGCGAACCACGAACCGACCATCGCGTTCGACGCACCTGCGGCGACGGCCAGCGCGACGTCGCGCGGGTGGCGGATGCCACCGTCGGCCCACACGTGTCCGCCGCCTTCGCGTGCCGCGGCAGCGCATTCGACGACCGCGGAGAATTGCGGCCGGCCGACTCCGGTCATCATCCGCGTGGTGCACATGGCTCCGGGGCCGACGCCGACCTTGACGATGGTTGCGCCCGCATTGATCAGATCGAGGGCTCCGCGCCGCGAGACGACGTTGCCTGCGGCGAGCGGAACGCCGAGGTCTGCGGCCGCGACGGCCGACAACGCGGAGATCATCTTCTCCTGGTGGCCGTGTGCGGTGTCGACGACGAGCAGGTCGGCGCCCGACTCGACGAGGGCACGCGCGTTCGCGACGACGTCGCCGTTGATGCCGACGGCGGCGGCCACGCGCAGGCGACCCCGGGAGTCGACGTTCGGCTGGTAGATGCCTGCGCGCAGTGCGCCGGTTCGAGTTAGCACGCCGACGAGCCGTCCGTCGGCGTCGGTCAGCACGGCGAGGTCGGCGTTAGCGTCGACGAGAGTGTCGAACACGCTCCGCGGGTCGGTGTCGGCGGAGAGCGTCACCGGGATCGGAGTCATCGCCGACCGCAGATCGGTGAACATGTCGATGTCGTGACCCGCGGCGGCTCGAGCGATCAACCCGATCGGCCGCGCATCGTGGTCGACGACCACGGCGTAACCATGAGCACGTTTGGGGATGAGCGCCTGCGCGTTCGCCATCAGATCGTCGGCGCCGAGCACCACCGGGGTGTCGGCGACGAGGTGGCGGGACTTGACGTGCTCGATGGTGCGGGCAGCGGCGTCGAGGGGCACGTCCTGGGGGAGGACGACGAGTCCGCCGCGCCGTGCGACCGTCTCCGCCATCCGTTTGCCCGCGATGGCGGTCATGTTGGCGACCACGAGCGGGATCGTCGTCCCGCTCCCGTCGTCGGTCGACAGGTCGACGTCGAACCGGGATGTCGCGGCCGACCGGTTGGGGACGATGAACAGGTCGTCGTAGGTCAGGTCGTGGTCGGGCCGATGCCCGTCCAGGAAGCGCACGTCGGTTCGCCTTTCAACAGTGATGTTCGTAGTGGGGATGGTTCGGATTCACATGTGCGCTACGAGTCGCCGGAGTTCGGTCAGCCAGGGGATGGCGACGGCGAGCGTCGGGACGACGAGGATCGCCACGGCGAGCAGGTACGCGGTCGTGGAGACGAGCGGCAGGGGTCGGACATCGCAGAGCCGACGCACGCGCACCAACGTCGTCGGGCCGCCGACGGCCATCGTGCCGCGCGGCGCGGTCGCATCCGCGCAGGCGACGAGTGCTCGTCCCACGGTGGCGGGGGCGGTCGCGTGCGCGGCCTGGTCGTCGGCGAGGGCTTCGGCGAGCAGTTCGACCGCGCCGAGCGCGGAGCGGGAACGGACGAAGCGGGGGAAGGCCTCGTGCAATGCGATGAACGCTTCGAGAACGAGATCGTGACGGGCGCGTAGGTGCGCGCGCTCGTGTTCGATGACCGCCGACAACTCGTCGTCGGTGAGCCGGTTCAGCACGCCTTCGCTGAGGACGACGCGACTGCCTCGGAGGCCGGGCAGGCAGTAGGCGAGCGGCGCGGGAACGTCGAGCACCCGGATGTCGCGACCGCGCTCGCGATGTCGATCGACGCGGTCGACGAGGTCGATCAGCATTCGGTGCTGATTACGTCGTGCACGAGTGCGGACGCCGACTCGGACGATGCTGTAGATGAGTTTCGCGCCGACCAGCAACGTGAGCGCGAAGACGATGACGTACACGGTCCACAGGAACCAGCCGAGACGCTCGACCTCGTCGAAGGGGTTCGTCGTCGGTGCGCCGTTGACGCCGGGGGAGAGCAAGTTGGCGGCGATGGCCAGACCGGTGCTGAACGCGGACAGGACGGCGGCCAGCGCGACGGCTTGCCACAGTGTCATCGCGGCGCGGGGCGCGTACAGCGGCCAGGACGCGTGTGCGAGAGCCTGCGGGATGGGGCCGACGAGTGCAATGGTGAGGATGCCGAACAGCAGCGCGGTCATCGGCTTCCCTCTGGTAGTGCGGTGCGAGCGGTTGCCCGCGGTTCGGTGTCGACTCTAGTGCTTCGGGCTGCGAGACGATTCGAGTTCGTCCAACGCTTCGCGAAGGGCGGCGATCTCGTCGGCGTCGACCTGACCGACGAAGGACACGAGAGCTGCGTGGCGCGATCCGGGAGCCTCCGCGCCTTTGAGTGCATCGACCATCAGGCTGGCGACGAGGTCTTCGCGCGGACGCGCTGCTGTGTAACGGTGGGCGCGGTCGTCGCGGATCTGGGTGACCAGTTCCTTCTTCGTCAGACGCTGGAGCACGGTCATCACGGTGGTGTACGCGAGCGCCCGTGAACTCGACAGCTCGGCATGGACCTGACGGACCGTCTGTGGCGTCGCCGACGCCCACAGAGTGTCCATCACTGCACGTTCGAGCTCTCCCAGGCCGTTCATCTTCTTCATCTTACGTCGACTCCCGTCGAAGGTCGTGTACTGCCCTGTCCGTTATGGACAACGCGGTCGGTCGCGGATCAGTTCCCGCTGCGGTCCGGGTCTCACAAAGAAGACGCTTGACTCGGAGGTAAGGATAGCCTACATTCAATCGCAAGGATCGTCTGAGTGTCCTGAGGGCTGCAGAGACCTCCGATCCGCCGCAGTGGCCCCCGCGCTCGTCTCGAGTGCGGGGGTCACTGATGTGTCCGCTGCCTGTCCGGCGCGCCGCCCCTTTCGGAGTCGCGCCTTTCGGAGTCGCGCCTTTTGGGGGCACCTGCCGGTCGCCGACCGGCTCGGTGGCATTCTGGCCGTATGACTGAACATCTCGATGAGGCGTTGGCGCAGGCCAAGAAGACGACCGGCTTGGACGAGCTACTCGGGTTCGTCGTCGACACGGCGTCCGGCGACGGAATCACGGGCTCGTTGACGATCACCCCCGACCACCACCAGCCGTTCGGGATTGTGCACGGCGGGACGTACTGCGCGTTGGCCGAGAGTGCGGCGAGCATCAGCGCGTTCTGCTGGGTACGGGAGACGGGCATCGGCGGCACCGCAGTCGGCGTCAACAACTCGACGGACTTTCTGCGGTCCGTCTCCGATGGCGTGATCACGGTGTCGACGACGGCGATTCACCGTGGACGGCGTCAGCAGCTGTGGCAAGTCGATATGGTCGATGAGCAGGGACGACTGGTCGCGCAGTCGCGAGTGCGGATGCAGAATATCGCGATGTGACGACCCCGGCGGCGAATATCGACGGCACCCGCGGCCGTAGGGCGCCTTTCCGCTGCGGTCCATGTCGTGTGGTCCTGACCTGTTACGGTCGAACAGCTGTGACGACGCGTACCCGAAGCTCACGGCACCGGGGGTCGTTGTCTGAAGAACTAGAGACGACGTGGCTTTCTTGAGACGACTGATTTCGGAAAGACATGTGGAGTTTGTGGCGAAGGAGACCTGTGTCAACGCCGAGTAAAGCCAGAGATACACCGAAGCGCGATTGGGTCGTCTTCTCGATCACCGCGTTGTTGTCGATCGCCTTCGTGGTGTGGGGGTTCCTCGACAAGGAGGGCCTGAAGACGATCTCCGCAGACGCTCAGGGCGGAGTCATCAAGTACCTCGGGTGGTTGTTCGTCCTCGCGACGACCGGTTTCGTGGTGTTCGTGATCTGGTTGGCGATCAGCAAGTACGGCCGCATCCGGCTGGGTCGGGACGACGAGGGGCCGGAGTTCCGGACCAGCTCGTGGATCGCGATGATGTTCAGCGCGGGCATGGGCATCGGTCTGATGTTCTTCGGCGTCGCCGAGCCGCTGACCTATTACGTGTCGCCGCCGCCGGGCACGGTGCCGCCGGAGACCGTCGAGGCCTTCAAGACCGCCATGGGAACCACGATGTTCCACTGGGGACTGCAGCCGTGGGCGATCTACGCGGTGGTCGGCCTGGCCATCGGATACGGCATGTACCGCAAGGGCCGCTCGCAGCTGTTGTCGGCGGCGTTCACCTCACTGTTCGGTGACCGAGCGAACGGCCCGGCCGGAAAGATCATCGACATTCTCGCGATCTTCGCGACCCTGTTCGGCTCGGCGGCATCGCTGGGCCTGGGCGCGCTGCAGATCGGCGACGGCATGAAGTTCGCCGGCTGGGTCGGCGACGTCGGCACCCCGATCCTCGTGGTGATCATCGCAGTGTTGACGTGCTGCTTCATCCTGTCCGCCGTCTCGGGCATCGCCCGCGGTATCCAGTGGCTGTCGAACATCAACATGGTGTTGGCGTTGCTGCTCGCTGTATTCGTGTTCGTCGTCGGACCGACCCTGCTCATCCTGAACCTGATCCCGAGTGCGCTCGGCGACTACATTCAGGATTACGTCGCGATGAGCTCCCGTACCGGGGCCGACGGCGACGCGGCGCTCGCGGACTGGCTCTCGACGTGGACGATCTTCTACTGGGCCTGGTGGATCTCGTGGACGCCCTTCGTCGGCATGTTCATCGCGCGCATCAGCCGCGGACGCACCATCCGACAGTTCGTGACCGGTGTGCTGCTGGTTCCGACCATGGTCAGCCTCGTGTGGTTCTGTGTCTTTGGTGGCGCGGCGATTCGTCGACAGGACCAGGTCGGCGACATGGTGACCAGGACGATCGAGGACGGGAAGGAAGTGGTGTCGGTCAACTCGACCGGTGCCCTGTTCGACCTGTTGGACACGATGCCGTGGTCCGGGGTCACCGCAGTCCTGGTGATGGCGCTGGTCGCGATCTTCTTCGTGTCGGGCGCCGACTCCGCGTCGATCGTCATGGGGTCGCTGTCGGAGAAGGGCGCGCACGAGCCACGGAAACAGACCGTCATCTTCTGGGGTGTGTTGACCGGCGCGGTCGCGGCGATCATGCTGGCCGTCGGCGGGAGTACCGCGTTGGACGGCCTGCAGTCGATCACCATCATCGCCTCGGTGCCGTTCGTGGTCGTCATGCTCTTGTTGTGCGTCGCCCTGTACAAGGATTTGCGTTCGGACAAGGTGATGCTGATCGAGAGTCGCAGCTCGCTGCTGGTCGAACGCGCCGTCGCCATCGGTGAGGGAAGTTACGGCGACGACTTCGACCTCGTCACCCGCTACAGCGAGACCGGCGCACATCCGATCGTCCACGCCGGTGTCGAGGAGGAAGTCGACACCGGCACCGTCGACACGAGCAAGGAGTCTCCCGAGCCGACGACGTAGCCGTCTACGCAGGACGCGTCAGTTCCCGCTTATAGTCCGGACGATAAGCGGGAACCGACGCGTCCTGCGTTAGCGGGGCACGCTAAGCCCGACTCGCACCATGCGCCTGCGGAGCATCGGAACCATGGCGTCATCGCGCAGCTCGGCGACGGTCCAGCGTGCCACGTCGGCGACCTGGTCGCGCAACGCGTCTTCACGGAGCTTCTCGGCGACGACGGCGCCCTCGACGCTCTGCCCGGGTCGGAGGTCGCGGCCGTACTTGCGCAGACCGTCGAACTCGCCGACGAGGCGCCTGTCCCATTCATAGTCGGTGAAGGCGACGCTGCCGTCGCGCAGGTCGAATCTGGTCTGGAGTTCGGGGACGGGCAGACCTGCCGTGATCATCTGTGCCCGGCCCCACGATTCGCCCGCGTTGGCTGATCGCGGATCGCAGTAGCGCAGCGCGGCCGTGACCACGGCACAGCCGCGGATCCGGTGTCGGCCCAGTTCGTCACCGATCTCGTCCGTGCTGACGCCGACGCGGCGCGCGCTGTCGAGCACGGCGAGGGCCTGCTCGAAGGTTCCACCGGCGGCGACGTCGACTGCGGTCCGTGCGATAGTGGAGACCGCGACGCCGTCGACCTCGACGACCGCGTCGTGCGGCAACCCGCTGTGGATGTGTCGAGTCGCCATCCGGCGGCCGCCACCAGACTTCGACGTCGCGAAGTGTACTGTCCGCTGATCCGGATGCAGGAGGTCCAGCCCGTGTATTGCGGCAGCGGACTCATTGCTCAACGGAGTGTCGCTGTCCTGAGCCGCGGCGACGACCTTCAGCCGGTACACGGCGTCGGCCGTGCCATGCTCGGGCAGGAGCGCGGTGCGCACGCACACGCCGCGGTCAACCAGGGTGAGCTCTCCACGTCGCAGGGCGAGCTTCAGATCGGTGTCGGTGAATCCAACGCCGAGTGCGCTTCGCCGCCGGATGATGCCGTTCTCGTCTTCGGGCCACATGCGCGACAGTGAACCCCACCGTGCCCGATATGTCTCCCCAGAATTCCACAGCCTCGTCTCCCGCGTCAGGCACGCGTTCCCGCTTATAGTCCGGACAATAAGCGGGAACGCACGCCTGACGCGGGAACTCCAACCAGCCGCTAGGCCAGAGCTCGGCCGAGCTAGGCCGAGCTGTTGCGCTCCTCGAGCTCCTTCTTCGCGCGGGCGCGCTCGTCGTCGGCCAGACGCAGACGCTCGAGATAGGAGAGCTCGGTCAGGGCGTGGCGCGCGTACACCTGCTGCTCGGTGACCGCCAACTGGGTGCGGCCCCGCGTGCTGAACGCGAAGAACCAGTTGACGAACGTGTTCAGACGGTTGCGGAAGCCGACCATGTACACCAGGTGCAATGCCAGCCAGCCGAGCCACGCGAAGTAGCCCTCGGTCTCGAACTTGCGCTTGGTGCCGGGGATCGGCACCTGCATCACCGCGCTGAAACGAGAGATGGTCGCCATCGAGCCCTTGTCGAAATAGCTGAACGGCTTGCGCTGGTCGGGGGTGTGACCCTTGAGTGAGGCGCGGATCGCGTCGGCCGCGTAGCGTCCGCCCTGGATCGCGCCCTGCGCGACGCCCGGCACACCGTCGACGGCCATCATGTCGCCGACGACGAATACGTTGTCGTGGCCGGGGATCGTCAGATCTGCTCCGACCTTCACCCGGCCTGCGCGGTCGAGCTCGGTGTCCGACTGCTCGGCGAGGATCTTGCCGAGCGACGACGCCTGGACGCCTGCCGACCACACCTTGCACTGACTCTCGATACGGCCGATCTCGCCGTCCGGGTACTTCACGGTGAGGCTGTCGTCGTCGATGTCGGTGACCATCGCGCCGAGACGGACGTCCACGCCCAGCTTCTCCAGTCGCGCCTTTGCCTTGTTGCCGAGCTTCTCACCGAACGGCGGCAGGACGGCGGGCGCGGCATCGAGCAGGATCACCTTCGCGGTGGTCGGATCGATGTTTCGGAACGCACCCTTGAGCGTCTTGTCGCTCATCTCGGCGATCTGGCCTGCCATTTCCACGCCGGTCGGACCCGCACCGACGACGACGAAGGTCAACAGCATCTCTTGCTCGGCGCGATCGTCCGATAGTTCGGCCTGCTCGAATGCGCCGAGGATGCGGCCACGCAGTTCGAGGGCGTTGTCGATCGTCTTCATGCCTGGCGCGTACTCGGCGAAACTGTCGTTGCCGAAATACGACTGGTCGGCGCCCGCCGCGATGATCAGGTCGTCGTACGGGGTGACGGTGGTGCGTTCGAGGAGTTGCGACTTGACTGTCTGCGACTCGAGATCGATGTCGAAGACCTCGCCCAGAATGACGTTGGCATTGCGTTGATCGCGCAGGATGAGGCGGGTCGCGGGAGCGATCTCGCCCTCCGCGACGATGCCGGTCGCGACCTGGTACAGCATCGGCTGGAACAGGTGATGGGTGGTCTTGGCGATCAGAGTGACGTCGACGTCGGCCTTTTTGAGGCGCTGCGCCGCGAACAGCCCGCCGAAGCCCGAACCGATGATGACGACCCGTCGGCGCCGCATCGGATCGGTGGCAATGGTGTTGCTCATCGGTTGTCTCCAGAGTTGTCGAGAATCATTGCGTCCTGCGCTTACCGTTCAACGTTAGTACCTGCCTGTCACCCGGTCATACCGATGGTCCCGTTTGCTCGACGGTGCCGGCCTGCGGTCCGGTCGACGGTGTGTCGGCCACGCGTGGCGGCCCACTGATCGCGCAGCAGTTCGTACTCGATGTCGTCATCGATCTGCTCGCCGGACAGCCGTGCTGCGGACAACGCCAACGGCGACAGACGCATGCCCAGCTTGCGCATCACCCGGTGCGACGCGGAGTGGCCGGGGTGCGCGCTGGCGAACACACGCCGAGTGTCGGTCGACAGGAACGTGACGGCGATCAACGCGGCTGCAGCTTCGGTCGCGATGCCCGCACCCCAGTGTTCGCGGGCGATGCGGTAACTGAGTTCGAGTTCGTGTTCGGCGCTGTGTCGGGGCAACCGTAGATGGACCCAGCCGGCGAACATGTCGTGACGCCGCAGCGATACCGTCCACATCCCGGTCCCGTGCGACGCGAACTGTGCCTGCGAACGGGGAACCACCCAGTCGGCGATGGTGTCCCGTCGAGTGGGTTCGCCGCCGCTGACGAAGCGCATCACGTCGGGGTCGGCGTCGAGCACGTACAGGCGGTCGACGTCGTCGGGCGACACCGGCCGCAATCGCAGACGTTCGGAGTCGATGGCCACGCCCGGCAGTCTAGCGACGCGCGTGGAGGACGTGTCGGACGTCGACGATATGGTCGACCCGTGTCGGATGAAGAGAACATGAATGCACCGCAGACTCCGTTCGCGGTGGAGGTCGCGTTGCGCTGGGGCGATCAGGATTCGCTCGGGCATATCAACAACGTGCAGATCGCGCGAGTGGTCGAAGAGGCCCGCATTCGCGCGATGAATACCTGGTTCGGTGGCGGGAAAGGCACGTTCTGGGCAGTCTTGGCACGCCAGGAGATCGAGTTCGTGAGCATCCTGCACTATGACCCGAAACCCGTGCAGGTCCAGGTTTGGATCACGCGTATCGGGACGTCGTCCTTCGACTTCGGCTGCCGTGTGCTCGCACCGACCGGCGAGGTCGCAGCCCTGACGGAGACCACGCTCGCTGCGCTCGACCCGAAGGCTGGCGCGACGGTCCCGCTGCCCGACGCCGCCGTCCGAGGACTGCGCGAACACGTCGGGGACCCGGTGCCGTTCCGTCGCCGTCGATGACCTGAGGCGTCAGCGTCGACAGGCAGCCAGGACCGACAGATAGCCGGTAACGACAGACAGGCGGGGAGGAGCTGACATGTTGACGGTGCACCGTGCCGAGCGGGCCGACACTCTGGTGGCGGTGCTGGCCGACGTCCTCACCACCCCGCTGGCCGACCCGATGGCGACCGAGGTGATCGCCGTTCCCGAGCGCGGCGTGGAGAGATGGCTGGGGCAACAGTTGTCGCTGCAGTTGGGGATCGCAGCCAACATCGCGTTCGATTCGCCGTCGTCACTGCTACGGCAGGCGACCGCCGTCCTCGCCGACGACCCCGACGAGGCACAGGCCTGGTACGCCGATCGGCTGAGGTGGCCCGTCCTGCGGGTCCTCGACGAGCACATCGGCGACGAGCGCCTGGCGGTGCTCGCCGCGCACATCGGAGTCACCGGCGACGCCGAGCGAGCGGACCTACGACGCGGCAGACGCTTCTCGACCGCCGCGACCATCGCCGGCCTGTTCGGCGCATACGGCTGGCAGCGGCCATCGATGATCGCCGACTGGGCCGCAGGCCGCGACACGGATGGTGCGGGCGCCGAGCTCGCTCCCCACCTGCGGTGGCAACCGTGGTTCTGGCGCCTGGTCCGAGAACAGGTGGGGCGCCCGCATCCGGCCGAAGACCTGGCCGGACTCACCGAGCGTCTGCGCGAAGACCCGGGCGTCGTCGACTTCCCCGAACGGCTGTCCCTGTTCGGGCCGACTCGCATCCCGCAGACCCTGCACGCGGTGCTGGACGCGCTCGCCGTCCACCGGGACGTGTCGCTGTACCTCCCGCACCCGTCGGACGCGCTGTGGCGCACGATCGCCAAGAGCAGTTCGGGGCAGCAGTCGGCTGGCCCGAATCGGCCGGGCCTGCGGCTCGCACGCGAGTCGCGAGACGGTGCCGCAGCCGGCCACCCTCTGCTCGCCGCGCTCTCCCGAGACGTTCAGGAGATGCAGGAGACACTGGCGCCGTCGATCGGCGACGACGTGCACCACGACGGGAGTCCGCGCCCGGACACCGTGTTGGGCGCGCTGCAGGACGGACTCCGTGACGACCGCCTCGCTCCGATGACGACACCGCCGGACGAGTCGGTCCAAGTGCACGCCTGCCACGGAGCCGAGCGGCAAGTCGAAGTGTTGCGGGACAGTCTGCTGCACCTGTTCGCCGACGATCCGACTCTCGAACCCCGCGACGTGCTCGTTATGTGCCCGGACGTCGAATCGTATGCACCTCTCATCCGCGGCGCGTTCGGTCAGACCGGGATGCACCATCCCGCATACAAGTTGCGCGTCCGACTCGCCGACCGCGGGCTCCGCGAGTCCAATGCGGTCCTCGACGTCGTGGCACGAACCCTCGACCTCGCCGCCGGTCGCGTCCGGTCCGGCGAACTCCTCGACCTCGCGTCCTCGCCGCCGGTGCGGGCACGTTTCGGATTCACCGACGCCGACATCGACTCCCTCGCGAGCTGGATTCGCAGATCCGGTGTCCGGTGGGGGCTCGATTCGACACAGCGCGAACGGTTCGGCCTCGGCGGCTTCCCGCAGGGCACCGTCGCGACCGGCCTGGATCGGATGCTGTTGGGCGTCGTCGCCGAAGAGTCCGAGAACGAGTGGCTGGCCACCGCGCTGCCGCTCGCGGGCATCGACTCCACCGACACCGACCTCGTGGGACGTTTCGCCGAACTGTGCGACCGCCTCGCGACGATCGCCAGCGCTGTCGCCGACCGGCACACCATCGGCGACTGGGCCGACCTGCTGAACGGCGCGGTCGACGCATTGACCGATGTCACCGACGATGGCGAATGGCAGCGCGCCCAAGCGGTCGGGATGATCGGCGACGCGCTCACCGTCGACGACGACGGAGCCGGAACCGAACTCGAACTCGGCGACGTACGCGACCTCATCGCGGGACTGGTGGCGGCCCGGCCGACGAGGTCGAACTTCTGCACCGGCGAGCTCACCGTGTGCTCGATGGTGCCGATGAGATCGGTGCCGCACCGGGTGATCGCCCTGCTCGGCATGGACACCGGCGTCTACCCCCGTCCGGGCGCCCTCGACGGTGACGACGCGCTCGCCGTGCGCCCGCTTGTCGGGGAACGGGACCGGCGGGACGAGGACCGCCAGACCTTCTTGGACGCAATATGCGCAGCCGGTGAGCACCTGCTCGTCTTCTACACGGGCGCCGACCCGTTGACCGGAACCCGACTGCCGCCCGCCGTCGTCGTCAGCGAACTCCTCGACGCCGTCGACGTCGTCGTCGGCCGCGACTCCCGTGGTTCAGACGCGGAGTCGCCGGTGGTGCACCGGCATACACTGCACGCGTTCGACGAGCGGAACTTCGTGGACGTTGACGGCCGCGGACCGCTGAGCTTCGACCCGACGCTCCTGTCGGGTGCCTGCGCGTTACGGGACGCGACCAGATCGGAGCTGCCGGCCCCGGCGCTGCCGCGGGTCTCCGACGCGCGGCCGGGCCCGCCCGCACTCAGCGACGTCGACCTTGACGAACTGATCGCCTTCCTGTCCGCGCCGGTGGAGGGCTTCGCCCGCCAACGCCTCGGGCTCGGCATCCCGGAGGAGGCCGAAGAGTACCCAGACCAACTCGCGGTCTCGCTGGACGGGCTTGAGAAGTGGGGGGTCGGCAACCGGTATCTGCAGGCGCTGCTCGACGGGCGAGACCCCGTCGCGGCACAAGGCGCCGAACTCCGTCGCGGCACTCTGCCGCCGTTCGCGTTCGGCACCGCGGTGTTCGGACCAATCCGCGACAAGGCCCAAGCCGTCGCGACCGCAGCGCACGGCTACCGGTCTGATTCGGCCGACGCCGTCGACGTCCGCGTCGACCTGCCGGGCGGACGACGGCTCTACGGGACGGTCGGCGACGTGTTCGACGGGCGCCTGGTCCCGGTCAGCTATTCGCGGCTCGGCGCCAAACATCGTCTCGCCGCGTGGATCCGGGTGCTGGCGATGGCCGCGTCCGGGGCGGTCGTCGACCCCGAAGCCGTGGTCGTCGGCGGCACGGGCGGCTTCCGCCCGTCCGCCCGCATGAGCAGACTGGCCGCGCCCCGCGACGCGAGCGAGATCCTCGCGGTCCTGGTCGCGATTCGCGACGCCGGTCTGACCGCGCCGATAGGGCTGACGTTGGAGGCCGCCGAGGCCGCGGCGGCCGAGTTCGACAGATCCGGCAACGAGCGACGCGCCATGAACCGCGCGTCGTGGGCGTACCGCTCGTCGTACAGCGATCCGAACCGGTACGCCGGTCTGGTGTTCCACGGCGACCCCGGTGCACATGTGAGCTTCGACGAATTGTGCGTTTCCCTACCGGATCCGTCGGCGTTGAGCAGCGTCGAGCAATGGCTGCCTGGAACGCCTACGACGCCGATGTACGTGCGTTTGGCCGCCGCCGTGTTCGGGCCGCTCCGACGTAACGAGGAGGACCGATGACCGCGCCGACCGCCTTCGACCTACGGGCGCCGCTACCGCGCGGCACCACCGTCCTGGAAGCCAGCGCCGGCACCGGTAAGACGTACGCGATCGTGTCGGTCGCCGTCCGTCACATCGCCGAAGGCGTGCCGGCCTCGAAACTCCTGATGGCGACGTTCTCGAACGCGGCCTCCGCCGAACTCCGCGACCGGATGCGAACCCGGCTCACCGAATGCCTGGCCGCCTTCCCCGCCAGCGGCGAGCGCGCGGACAGCCTGACACTCGAGGACGATCTAGTCGCCTGGCTGTTCGACGCCCCCGACGACGAGGTGGCGGTTCGACGGCGGCGTCTCGTCGCGGCGCTGTCGGACTTCGACGCGGCGACGGTGGCGACGACGCACACCTTCTGCAACCGCATGCTGGCGGCGCTCGGCTTCCTCGGCGGCCGCGAACAGCAGTATCCGATCGTGGAGGACGTCGACGACATCGTCGACGACGTGGCCCGCGACGCCTACCTGGCCCGGTTCGCCGGCGACCCCGACGACGCTCCGGGCTTCGACGAGTCGGTGGAGATCGCGCGCGCCGCGGTCCGGAACGCGAACGCGATCCTCGCGCCCACCCGTGACGACGAGCGGACCGACGAGTCGGACCTGCGTGTGCGGATGGCCGAACACGTACGTCGGCAGACCCAGCGGCGCAAACGCCTCGCGCGGCTCCGCACCTACGACGACCTGCAGAACACGCTGTTCGAGATCGTCACCGACCCGGACATCGGCGAACTCGCGTGCGCGCGCATCCGCGACCACTTCGAGGTCGTCCTGATCGACGAATTCCAGGACACCGACCCACAGCAGTGGGAGATCGTTCGCCGCTGCTTTCACGGGCATCTGCCGTTGGTCCTGGTCGGCGACCCCAAACAGTCGATCTACGCGTTTCGCGGCGCCGAAGTGCTCAGCTATCTGAACGCCGTCGAAACGGCCGAGGACCGTCGTCTCCTGACTGTGAACCGCCGGTCCGACGAGTCGGTCGTCGACGGTCTCGGCGTGTTGTTCGGCGGCGCGACGTTCGGGCACCGCGACATCGCGTTCCACCCGGTGCAGGCGCATCACGCGGGCAGCCGCATCCACGGTGCGCCCGCCGTCCGCATCCGCGGGTTCACGAAGAACCAGTTCACCGACTTCACGAAGGATGGGACCACCCCGCGCGTCGCGCAGGTGCGGGAGAACGTGATCGACGACGTCGCGGCCGACATCGCCGCACTCCTCGCGTCCGACACCACGATCGACGTCGACGGTCGGACACGGCGAGTGGAGCCAGGCGACATCGCGGTGCTGTTGCGCGCCAACCGGACGATCGAGCCGCTGCAACGGAAGCTGTCCGAGCGGGACGTCGCGTCCGTCGTCACCTCGGGCACCTCGGTGTTCGCGACCGACGCGGCGCGCCACTGGTGGCACGTATTGACTGCGATCGACCATCCGGCGCGGCAACCGCGGGTGCGGCTCGCCGCGTTGACCCCCCTCATCGGTCACACCGCCGAGAGCTTGGAATCACAGGGGGACACCGGCATCGGGACCTTGGCAGGCCAGTTCGGCGAACTCGGCCGCGTATTCGTCGACGGCGGGTTCGCGGCGATGGCCGCCCGACTGTTCGACGAGTTCGACACTGCGCAGCGAATCCTCGGGTCCGCAGGCGGCGAACGGCTGCTCACCGACGTCCGGCAGGTCGCCGACGTGTGCAACAGGCGCGTCGCCGACACCGGCAGCGGGCTGTCGTCGATCGTCGACTGGCTCGGCGAGCAGGTCGCGGGCCGCTCTCAATGGTCCGGGCGCGGCGACGCCACCCGACGTCTGGACCGGGACACCGCGGCGGTCCAGATCATGACGGTTCACGCGAGCAAGGGGCTCGAGTTCCCGATCGTCTACGTGCCGTTCGGCTGGGACGGCGCGACCCGCGTCAATCCCGCGACCTTCGTTTACCACGAGGACGACGACGAACGGTATCTCGACGTGGCGGGCAAACAGGCACGCGGGTACGCCCGGCGCGACGGCCGAGCACGGTCCGAGAGCGCGGGCGAGGACCTGCGCCTGCTCTACGTCGCGGCGACCCGTGCGCGTTCCCAGCTCGTGTTGTGGTGGGCGCCGAGCACGACGACGCCGCGCGGCGCGTTGCATCGTCTGTTGTTCACCGTCGGAGAACGACAGATCGCCGCGCGCGACGGCGGGAACTCGCCGATCCCGGACACTGTGTCCGTCCCGGCCGAGGACATCGACTGTGTCGGGGTTCTCCGGCAGGTCGCCGCGGTGGACCGGTCGATCGTCGTCGAGCCAGCGGGCAGGCACGGCGGCGTGCGTGCGCCGCGCGCCGCCGACACGGGGCCGGCGCCCACACTCGCGGTCGCCCGGTTCACCCGACGGATCGACGACGGATGGCGTCGTACCTCGTATTCGGCGATCGTGGCGGCGGCGCACGCGGCGGCCCACCCGGACGCCGGGACCGGCGTGATCGGCACCGGCAGCGAACCGGACGTCGACGAGCGGTCCGACGAGCCCGCAGACGGACCGGATCCCACAGTCGGCGACGCAGACCCGACGGGCAGTGGGACGGATTCGGCGGTCGGCACGCCGTCTCCGATGAACGGGCTCCCGTTCGGCGCTGGTTTCGGCACTCTGGTGCACGAGGTCCTCGAACACGTCGACACCTCGGTAGCCGACATCGATGTACACGTCCACGAACTCACCGTTGCCGGCGCGGCCCGGCGCGGCGTCGACATCGACGTCGATGTGCTGGCCGCGGCACTCGTCGCCGTGTTGACCACCCCGCTCGGTTTCGGGGACCTGTGGAGCATCGGGCCCCGGGACCGTCTCGCCGAGATGGATTTCGAGCTGCCGCTGTCGTCGGTCGACGGCGGTTTCGGCCTCGATGAGGTCGGCGACCTGTTGGCGCGGCACCTGCCCGCCGACGATCTGCTCGCGCCGTACGCGGACCTGGTCCGCACGGTCTCCGGCGACCGCTTCCGCGGCTTCCTCACCGGCAGCATCGATTCGGTCCTGCGGACGCCGGAGGGGCGGTTCGTAGTGGTTGACTACAAGACGAACCGCTTGCGGCCGGGCGATCTCGCCGTCGAAGACTTCGGCCGCGACGCGATGGCGCAGGAGATGATGAGCGCGCACTACCCACTGCAGGCGCTCCTGTACTCGGTCGCATTGCATCGGTATCTGACGAGTCGGCTACCTGGCTACCGTCCGGCCGAACATCTGGGCCCGGTCCAATACCACTTCGTGCGTGGCATGGCCGGGCCATCGACGCCGCCCGGCTGTGGCGTGTTCGAGTGGACGATGTCGCCGGGCCTCGTCGTCGCCATGAGCAAGCTCCTGGCCGGAGAGAAGGAGGATCGGGCATGATCGTCGCCTCCGAGGACGGGATCCTCGCATCGTTCAACGCGGCAGGCGTGCTGACCGCGTCCGACGTTCATGTGGCACGGCGGGTGGCCGCGCTGTCCGGGACGACGGTGGCCGACGACGTGCTGCTCGCGACGGCGTTGGCCGTTCGCGCGGTGCGCACCGGGTCGACGTGCGTTCAGCTCGACCGAATCACCGAGACCATCGCAGACCGCGGCGACGACGAGGCGCGCGCGCTGCCGTGGCCGCCGGTCGACCGGATGGTCCGCGCGCTCGCCGCGTCGGAATTGGTGACGGGTGCCCCGACCGGGCCGTTGCAGCCGCTCGCGCTCGCCGAGTCGGCGGACGGCCCGCTCCTGTACCTGCGCAAGTACTTCCGACAGGAGCAGAGCGTCCGACGGATTCTGGACGCGCGGGCGTCCGGTCGACCCGAGATGGACGCGGCCGCGGTTGGCGGCGCGATCGAAGCGTCCTTCGGTGCCACCGAGGACTCCGGCTACGACCGGCAGCGGGCGGCGGCTGCGCTCGCCGCGACGAGCTGGACGACGGTGCTCGCGGGCGGACCAGGGACCGGAAAGACGTACACCGTCGCGCGGATACTCGCGATGATGGAGACGTTGCTCGGTGACGATGTGCGGATCGGACTCTGCGCGCCGACCGGGCGTGCCGCCGCCCAGCTGCAGACGGTGATCGGCGAGTACAGTCAGACGCACCGCAGGCTGCACAGTGACCCGAAGGCGGTCACGGTCCACCGCCTTCTCGGTTCCCGTCCGGACGGCACGTTCGTGCGCGGGGCGGGCAATCGGCTCCCGTTCGACGTCGTCGTCGTCGACGAGACGTCGATGCTGCCGGTGACCATGATGTGCCGTCTGCTGGAGTCGTTGCGCAGTGACACCCGCCTGATCCTGGTGGGCGACCCGCACCAACTCGTGTCGGTCGAGGCAGGCGCCGTCCTGGCCGATCTCGTCGACCGAGGCGTCGAGGTGACCGAGGCCGCCGAACTGTCCGCAGCGTTCCGGGAGGCGGCGTCGATCGACGACGGAGACTTCACTGACTCCGAGCGGACGGCTCTCGCGCACGGCGTGATCACATTGCGGCGCGGCCACCGGTTCGGCAACCGGATCGGTGACGTCGCCGAAGCCGTCAACGCGGGCGACGCGGACCGCGTGCTCGAACTGGTCGCAGGCGAACGCCGGGCGGGAGACGGCGAGCCGGGAGATGACCCGACGGTGACACTCGTCGACCCGGCCGACATCGACGGAGTGCGGTCGAGTCTCGTCGGTTGGGCGCGTGATCTGCGTGCGGCCGCCAGGACGGGGGACGCGGCGGCCGCGGTCGCCGCGCTGAGGTCGCACCGGGTGCTGTGCGCGCACCGCGACGGTCGGTTCGGGGTGGCCGGCTGGTCGCGGCGGATCCTGGGATGGACGACCGAGGAACTCGGCGGGGTGTCGTCGAATGGGGATTGGTACGCCGGGGAACCGCTGCTGGTGACCGCGAACGACCGTGCACAAGGCGTGTACAACGGCGACTCCGGCGTGGTGATCGCCGATGGCGATTCGCTCGCCGCGGTGTTCGAGCGGGGCGACGATGTGAAGAAGCTTCACCCGAGCCAATTGGGCGACGTCGTTCCGGTGTATGCGATGACGATTCACCGCAGCCAGGGGAGTCAGTTCTCGGAGGTCACCGTCGTCCTGCCGCCCGCGGACGCCGAGCTGCTGACGCGCGAACTGCTCTACACCGCGATCACCCGTGCTCGCGACCGGGTGCGGATCGTCGGCACACCTGACGCACTGCGCGCCGCTGTCGGTCGCCGCGTCGCCCGCGCCAGCGGCCTCCGCACCCAGCTGCGCGAGGTCGGCGCTTAGGCGTTCCCGCCGGACACTAGGCTTCCGGCGCCAGCTCTGCGCCGCCGGGCACGAGGTCGCGACGTGTGTACGCCTCCCGCCCGAGGAACTGGCGTTGCGGTTCGGCGGGCACGGAGGCGAAGTTGCGCATGGAGGCGCTGCGTTTCATCTCCGTCTTGTGGGAGTAGATTGCGCGGATCTTGGCGCCCAGCTGGGATTGGACGTCGAGGACCAGGTCGATGTCGGCGTCGGGGGTTCCGATGATCGGCAGGTGTCGTTCGTCGGGCAGGTAGGGGCGTAGAAGGTTGACGACGGTCACCGGGATCGTTGCGAAGTACAACGACTTCACCTGCCACGGCTGGCCGCTCTCGGGCCGGTAGTGCACGAGCGGCGCGGCATCGGCCGCCGCGCACACGAGTCGGTTGACGTGGATGTGGTCCGGGTGGCCGTAGATGCCGAAGGCGTCGTAGGTGACGAGTATCTGGGGGCGGAGCAGGCGGATCTGTGCGACGAGAAGCGCGACCTGCTCATCGAATGGAACCTCGAGCACCGACGGCGCATCGGGTGCGGACTCGGGAACCATGCTGTCGGCGTACCCGAGGGTGATCGGCGGGCGCGGTAGACCGAGTTCGCGTGCCGCGTCGAGCAGCTCGCGGTGACGGTGGGTTCCCGGAGCCCATGTGGCGGTGACCAGGTCGGCGTCGCCTCCGCGCGCAATGTGCGCGGCTATCGCACCACCGGTCCACAGTGACTCGTCGTCGGGGTGGGCGTGGACGAACACTGCGCGGACTATGTCGGACACGGCGTCCATCGTACGCGCAGGTCGAAGGTAAACTCGGATCTGCCGATCGGCGGTACTGGCCCCATTTCGGGCCGAGAGAGGAGAACAGCGTTGTCGTCACAGGTACACGAGTTTCAGGCGGAGGCACGCCAACTGCTCGACCTGATGGTCCATTCGATCTATTCGAACAAAGACAGCTTCCTGCGGGAGCTGATCTCGAACGCGTCGGACGCGCTCGACAAACTGCGAATCGAGGGGTTGACCGACAAGGACCTCGGTGCTGATATCTCCGACCTTCACATCCGATTGACGCCGGACGCGCAGGCGCGCACGCTGACGATTTCCGACAACGGTATCGGCATGTCGCGCGACGAGGTGATCGACCTCATCGGCACGGTCGCCAAGTCGGGGACGGCGGAACTGCGCCGTACCCTCGCCGAAGCTGACAAGGCGGCGTCGGAGGAACTCATCGGACAGTTCGGCGTCGGTTTCTACTCGACGTTCATGGTCGCCGACGAAGTCACCCTGGTGACGCGTAAGGCCGGCGAGAGCGTCGGCACCCGCTGGTCGTCGACCGGCGACGGCACCTACACGATCGACGACGTCGACGACGCTCCGCAGGGGACGAGCATCACCCTCGCGTTGAGCCCGGTCGACGAGGAGAACGCGGTCAACGACTACACCGATCGCTTCGTGCTGCGGCAGCTGGTGAAGAAGTACTCGGACTTCATCGCGTGGCCGATCCGGATGCTGAGCGAGCCGACCGAGCCGACCGAGCCGACTGACGGCGACGACACGCCGGAACCGGCCGAGCCCGTCGACGAGACGTTGAACTCGCAGAAGGCGCTGTGGTCCAAGAGTAAGAGTGAGGTCAGCGACGAGGAGTACGCCGACTTCTACCGGCACGTCTCGCACGCGTGGGACGAACCGCTCGAGACGATCTCCCTGCACGCCGAAGGCACCTTCGAATATCAAGCGCTGCTGTTCATTCCGACGCAGGCACCGTTCGACCTGTTCATGCGCGAACGGTCCAGCGGCATCCACCTGTACGTCAAGCGCGTGTTCATCATGGACGACGCAGACGAACTGATGCCCGAGTACCTGCGGTGGGTGCAGGGCGTGGTGGACGCCGCTGACCTGTCGTTGAACGTGTCTCGTGAGATTCTGCAGCAGGACAGGCAGATCCGCGCCATCCGTCGTCGCCTCGTCAAGAAGGTCATCTCCACCGTCCAGGAGATCGCCGACACCCGGCCCGACGATTACAAGACGTTCTGGGAGAACTTCGGCCGCGCCTTCAAGGAAGGCCTGGTCAACGACGCCGACAACGCGCAGGCGATCCTCAAGGCGTCGATGTTCGCGTCGACGCAGTCAGAAACCGAGCAGACGCGCCTCGCCGACTACGTGACCCGGATGGCCGACGGCCAGGACGTCATCTACTACATGACCGGCGAGTCGCGCACTCAGATCGAGTCGAGCCCCCACCTGGAAGCGTTCCGCGCCAAGGGGATCGAGGTGCTGCTCCTGTCCGACCCGGTGGACGAGGTGTGGGTCGGGGCCGTCGGCGAGTTCGACGGCACGAAGCTGGTGTCGGTCGCGAAGGGCGTCGTCGATCTGGAAGGCGATGACGCCGACAAGATCGACGACGCGCAGAACGAGGAGTTCAAACCGCTGCTCGACTGGTTGGGCGAGTCTCTCGCCGACGAGGTCTCGTCGGTGCGGCTCACGTCTCGCCTGACCGACTCGGCCGCCTGCCTCGTCGGGGACGAGTTCTCGATGACGCCGCAGTTGGAGAAGCTCTACCGTGCGTCCGGCCAGCCGGTCCCGCACAGTAAGCGAATTCTGGAGTTGAATCCGAATCATGCGCTGGTCACGCGTCTGCTCGAGAAGGCGGCCGCGTCGGAGGAACGGGCGGGCCTCGATTCGGCCGCGTCGCTCGTCTATGCCTCGGCGGTGTTGGCCGAGGGCGGCGAGCTGCAGGATCCGGCGTCAGTCGCTCGGCTGATCGCCGATCAACTCACCGAGTCGTTGGGCTGACATCGTGGGATTGCTGACACCGCTCGCCATCAAGATCGGGTCCATCTCGTGGATGCCGAAGCTTCTGCCGACCATCGTGAAGACGGACGGACTGATCCAGAAGGCGAGCGGTGGACGCCGCGATCTGTTGTGGATCGCGGGGCTCCCGAGCGTGACGATGACGGTCGTCGGGCGCAAGAGTGGTGCACCGCGGACCACCACGTTGCTGGCGGTTCCGGAGGGCGACGACTGGCTGATTGCCGGCTCGTACTTCGGTGGCCCGAAGGCCCCCGCCTGGGTGTACAACGTGCGGGGCGCGGGCTCGGTCACGATCGACGGCCGGGAGTTCGCCGCCGTCGAGCTCAGCGGCGACGCCCGCGCCGACGCGTGGGAGACTCTGCGGTCGGTGTGGCCGAACTTCGACCTGTACGAGCAGCGCACCGCCCGCGTCATCCCTGTCTTCCGGCTGTCGCCGGGCTGAGCCCCGGAGCGTCACCGGGGCCGTGGTGGGGTTGCGCCCAGGGCACGAGTTTGTGCTCAGGTCCGGGGCCTCGGCACAATCCGATGCCCTGGGCACAAACTCGCGCCCAGGGCACAGGCGGGTTCGGCAGCTCGCGCTTATTCGCCCTTGAACTGCGGCGGACGCTTCTCGAACACCGAGGTGATGGCTTCGGTGAGGTCGTTGCTCGGTAAAAATGCGGCGTTCCACGCGGCGACGTAGCGGAGACTGTCGTCGACTGCGGCGCTACGCGAATGGTCGAGCACGTCCATGACGCCCTGGACGACGAGCGGCGGGTTGGCGGCGATCTCGGCGGCGATCTGTCGGGCCGCGGCGAGCACCGCGTCCTGGTCGTCGTAGACGTCGTTGACCAAGCCGATCTTCTCGGCGCGTGCGGCGTCGATGTCCTTACCGGTCAGGGCGAGCTCGCGCATGTGGCCGTCGCCGATGATCCGCGGCAGACGAGCCAGCGAGCCCATGTCGGCGACGATTGCAACGCGGACCTCACGCACGCTGAACTTGGCGTCGGCACTCGCCACTCGAATGTCGGCGGCCGTGATCAAGTCGACGCCGCCGCCGATGCACCATCCGGAGATCGCGGCGACGACAGGCTTGCGACAGTCGGCGACCGCGTTGATGCCGGTCTGCATGCGCTTGATCATGTTGTGGAAGTCAGTGCGGGGACCGGCCTTTGCGTCGGGTCCCAGAACGGGGCCGAAGTCGCCGCTCATCGCGGGCAGGTCCAGCCCGAACGAGAAGTGCTTGCCCGATCCGGTGACGACGACGGACCGCACGTCCGGGTCGGAGTCGATGCCGTTGAACAGCGGGACGAGTTCAGACCAGAAGTCCGGGCCCATGGCGTTGCCCTTGTTGGGTCCGATCAACGTCACCTCGGCGACGTGGTCGGCGACGGCCACGTCGAAGGCCTGATACTGGTCGCTGTCGCGGTAATCGGTTGCGCTCACTTCGTTGCTCATTCCTCGTATGTTACTCGCTAGTAGATGTCATGCCTCGTCAGCTCGCTCCGATAGCTCAGTCGCGAGACAGGCGGGGAAGCAGACGGTCGGTGTCTGCGTCGGTCCAACCGTCCGGTTGCAGGATCTTCGTCCACGCCTTCGGGATCGCGGCGAGGTAATTGTGACCGTGGCCGTCTGGGACGTCGACGGACACGGCCATGTCCGCGGCCACCTGTAGGAACGTGACGAACGGAATCCACCGGGTGGCGGCCAGGACGTCGGGGCCGCGCTGTTCGTCGAGCCAGTCCGGTTCGGACAGGATCAGATCCGGGGACCACCACGAGATCGGGTCGGACGCGTGCTGCAGATACACGATGCGGGGGCTCGCCCACGGCAGGCCCGCAGGCTCGTCGAGATCGGATGCGTCGGAGATGAAACGAACTCGTTCGCCGTCGTCGACCACCGGGAGGTACTCCGGCGAGCCGTCGTCACGATCGTCCGTCGTGTCCCGCCACAAGGTGTTGCTGAACGTTGGCCCGGTCAGAAGGACGCCGTCGGTGCGAGCAGCCATCGTCGGTATGGAACCGAACGGCGACTCGCCTGCGAACGATCCGAGGCTCTCGCCGAACACGACGACCTTGGGGCGCTCTGCTTCGGGAAGTCGGCGCACCACCTCGTCGACCGCTTCGAAGAGGGCGCGGCCTGCTTCTCGCGCGCGCTCCTGATCTACCAGGAACGACAACCAACTCGGCAACGTCGAATACTGCATCGAGACCATGGCGGTGTCGCCGTTGTACATGTATTCGAGTGAGTCCGGATTCGCTCGGTTGATCCACCCGGTCCCGGTCGTGGACGCGACACCGATCACCTTCCGGTCGAGCCCGCCGGCCCGCACCAGTTCCCGCGCGGCCAGGTCGGCGGCCGCGGTGATGTCGCGCGCCGACTCGATTCCGGAGTAGACGCGTATCGGCTCTTCGGCCGGGGAGCCGTTGAACTCGCTGATCTCCTCCCTGGACGGCCCCGTGGAGACGAACGCCCGCCCCATCCTGCCGAGACTCTCCCAACTCGCCAGCGACTCGGGACTGCCCGACCGCAGCGGTGACGTCGGCGGCTCCGAATCGGGGGTCGACTCCTCGTTGACGGCGGCGAACGTCGAATTGAGCAATTGCATGGTGTTCTTGGCGACGACGTCGTTGACGAACACCATGCTGAGCACCACGACCACGGCGACGGACACTGCCGCCGAGATCCGCGGCGGCACATGCCTGCTCAAGCGTCGCGTCAACATGCGGACCAGCGCGCCCCACGCCTGACCGACCGCGATCAGAAGCGCGAACGCCACCAGTGCGATCACCAGGATCTGCGGATATGCTCCCCACGACAGGCGCGCCACACCCATCAGATCGCGGAGTTCGTCCTGCCACCGGGCGTACCAGTAGAGCATCACCGCGGTCCCGATCGCAGCGATCGCGCCGAGTGCGACCCACGCGATGCGGCGCGGCCGCGGCCACGGTTCCGTGCGCGAGACGAGGTAGCGCGCCAGCCAGGCGAAGAACACACCGATCATGTATCCGACGGCGGCAGCGCCCGCACTCACGACACCTTGGAACAACGGTCCGCGCGGCAGAAGAGACGGCGTGGCCGACAGCCACAGGAAGACGGTCGCAATCACCGCCCCGGTGAACGACAGGCGCGACCCGTACGTCACTGCCCACCGTGCGACTCGGGACCGCCCGGCTCCGGCCTCGACTGTGTCTGTCTCGCCTGGACCCGCCTCGATAGGATCGGGGCCGTCCGGTACAGCCTGGGTGTCAACGGGCACGTCGCCTCCTGTGAGTGTGCGGGTGAGCACGCTGGTCATACGGTACGAGGGTCATAACGCTACGGGGAGCGGAGACAGAACGGGCACTTCAGGTCACAAGCAGTGTGCAACCATGGGGCCGTGAGCAATTCGAACGATCCGATCGGCGTGTCCGACGTCCGCCTGGGGATCCCCGTCGCCGACCAGCGGGCCTCGACGCGCGCCTACCAGATCCTGCTCGGTGCTCCGGTATCCGATGGTGAATGGGCGGCGGCGAACGGAACTGTCCTCCTGCGCGACGCCGACGCGGATCTGTCGATCGACTTCGTCGTCGCCGACGAGGCCCGGGCACGGGCGGAACTCGCACGCCGGGGTCTGTCGCCCACTGGAGAGGTGTCGATCGGGGTCACCGAATTGACTCGACCGCGACCGGATGGCCCGGTGCTCGATCACATCGTTCTCACCCACCGCGACGAGGACGCCGCGATCGCGTTGTACGCGGGCCGGTTCGGGATGAGCCTGCGGCGTGTCCGTCCGCTCGGAGACGAATTGGTGCAACTCTTCTTCCGGACGTCGACGCTCGTCGTCGAAGTGGTCGCCGGGCCGGCGATGGCTGAGCGCGAGCTTTTCGGCGGCATCGCATGGCTGACCGACGACATCGACGCCGAGCAGGAGCGACTCGTCGAAGCAGGGCTGGACACCAGCGAGGTGCGGGTCGGCCGCAAACCCGGGACTCGCGTCTGCACCGTCCGCGAACGAGTCCTGGGAACGCCGACACTGCTCATCGAGCAGTCACCGAGGTCCGACGATCCGTCATGACCGCGATGTTCCCCCTCGGGTCGGTGCTGCTGCCGGGTGAGCAGCTGCCGCTGCGCGTGTTCGAACCGCGATACGCGACGATGTTCGACGAGGTGCTCGCCGGTGACTCGACGTTCGGCGTCGTGCTCATCGAACGCGGCTCCGAAGTGGGCGGGGGCGACACCCGGTCCGCCGTGGGGACGCTCGCCCGCGTGGACGACTGGACACCGACCGGCCCCCGCCGACACTCGTTGCTCTGTGTCGGCGTCCACCGGATCGTCGTCGACGAATGGCTGCCGGACAAGCCGTATCCGAACGCACGGACACGGCGGCTCCCCGACACGCCCGGCGAGGACCCAGACTGGACGGCGCTCATGGAGAGGCGAGCGCAGCTGCAACTGCTGTGCGGCCAGGGCGGCCGTCGCGATCGCGACCTCCGGCGGACCGCGTCGTGGCTCGCCGAGCCCGTCGACTACTCCGGGCTCGACTCGACGGAGGCGAGCTTCCGGGCGACCTCGGACCTGCCGCTCGGGGCCGCCGATCGGCAACGCGCACTGACCGCGCCCGACGCCGCGTCACGAGTCGACGACCTCGTCTCGGCTGTCGACGATCTGATCGCCGCACTCCGATTCCGACTCCAGGCCTGAACCCTCATCGGCCGCTATCCTCGGCGGCATGAGCAATATCGAGAGTCGGCCCCAAGAGATCAGCTGCTCGGGAACAGCGTCGGCAGGGGTCGAGGTGGTGACCCCGCGTGAGGTGCCGCTCGGCGGCATCCGCGCGATGCTCGTCCGACGCACTTTGCCCACTCGCGATCGTTCGATGGTCGGCGCGTGGTGCTTCGCCGACCACTACGGCCCCGAGCCGGTGTCGACCAGCGGTGGGATGCGTGTGCTGCCGCATCCGCACACCGGTCTGCAGACCGTGAGCTGGCTGTTCGAGGGCGAGATCGAGCACCGCGACAGCGCAGGCGTCAACGCGATGGTCCGCCCGGGCGAGATCAACCTGATGTCCGCGGGCCACGGCATCAGCCACTCCGAGGTGTCGACCCACTCCACCGACATCCTCCACGGTCTGCAGTTGTGGCTCGCGCTGCCCGACGACGTACGCGACGAACCGAACGGATTCCAGCATCACGTACCCGACACGACGACGTTGACGGCCGCCGACGGTACGACCGTCGGAAGCATGCGGGTGTTCATCGGGGAGCTCGCGGGCTCGCGGTCTCCGGTTGTCACCGCGACGCCGCTCCTCGGCGCCGAGATCCTCCTGGAGCCTCGCGCGAAGGCAGACCTGGCGGTGGATCCGACATTCGAACACGGCGCGATCCTGGACACCGAACGGCTCGTCGTCGCCGGCGTCGAGATCTCACACGGAAGCCTTGCCTACGTCGGACCCGGATCGTCGACGTTGACGCTGGAGAATCCAACGGACGTCCCGGCTCGCCTCGTTCTGCTCGGTGGAACCCCGTTCGGCGAGGACATCGTCATGTGGTGGAACTTCGTCGGCCGCGACCACGACGAGATCGTCGCCTACCGCACGGAATGGGAGAGCGGCGCACAGCGTTTCGGATCAGTGGGTGGCTGGGAACCCGATGACCGGATTCCCGCACCGCCGCTCCCCACCAGTCGGCTGAAGCCGAGAAGGAGACCACGCCATGAGTGAGACCACTGAGCAGGTCGCAGTCGCCCGGAACGATGAGGCCGGGCGATACGAGATCACCGTCGACGGGAAGCTCGCTGGCTTCACCGAGTTTGTCGACCGTGACCGGCAGCGCATCTTTCCACACACTGAGTTGGACGACGAGTTCTCCGGCCGCGGTCTGAGCTCGACTCTGGTACGCGACGCACTGGCCGATACTCGTGCCGCGGGGCAGCGCGTAGTCGCCGTGTGCCCGCTCGTCGCGCACTATGTGGACAAGCACGCCGACGAGGTGGGCGATATCGTCGACAAACCGACTCCCGAGATCTTCGCGTTCCTGAAGTCTCGGTAGGTCACGGACGCGCCGTCACCGTGGGCGCACGTTGTATTCGCTCATGATCGACACCCGGTTGAATGCGTTCATGGTGATCGACGCCCAGGTGACGGCCGCGATCTGCGCCGCATCCAGGATGTCCGCGGCGCGCTCGTAGGCGCAGTTCGCATCGCCGGGACCAGGGAGTTCGGTCACCGTCTCCGCCAGTTCGAGAGCTGCCCTCGTCTGATCGTCGTACAGGTACGGTGCTTCGCGCCAGGCGGGAAGCACAGCGATCTGCTGTTCGGTGACTCCGGCCGTGATCGCGTCCTCGTGGTGGAGGCTGAGGCAGAAGGCGCACCCGTTGAGCTGAGAGCATCGCAGGTTGACGAGTTCGACAACGCGTCGATCGAGTCCGGCGGCGGCCGCGGCCGCGGCGACCGCGACGGACGTGGCGACGAACTGTTTGTAGATGTCGGGATTCTGCTTGTCGAGCTTCACACGGGGAGTCGGCATGCGTTCAGGGTAGTGCGTTCAACCCGTCGTACGTCTCGTGCGCATCGGGCCTGTCCCTCATCCTGGTGATCGCGTTGCACAACGGTCGCACCACGACCGTTGTGCAACGCGATTCTCGTCCGGGACCCGCCAGGGGGGCAGGAACGACCGGAAAAAACATCGTCGAGCGACTTGTTGACGTCCGACGACTCGCCGAGGTTGGCCAGCATCGAGGCGACGTCGATGCCGGTGGTCGAACGGATCACCTCGAGCGTGCTCGCGACGCCGGTGCCGGCACTCTGGGTCAGCGGGCTGACGGAATCGCCGACCAGCGTGATGTTGGAGTCGGCCAGCGGCTGCGACGCAGCGCTGACGATCTCGGGCAGCTTGTTCAGGACGAGTTCGAGCTGACCGACCTTGTCGAGTTTGCCGAGCGCGTCGGCGCGCTTCTCCAGGGCCTCCGCTTCGGCTTCACCGGTGATGCGGATGCCTGCCGCGTTCGCTTCGGCCTCCGCGGTGATTTCGGCCTTGCGGGCCTCGGCGCGCTGTTGCGCGGCGTACAGGTCGGCTTCGGCGGGGCGACGGACCTCGGCGTCGAGCTGGGTGTCGCGCAGGCGTGCGCTCTGCTCAGCGACCTCGTTATCCTTCTCCACCTGGATGCGGCGACGCTCGGCTTCGACGAGCGGACGTACGGCGTCGGCTTCGGCCGCAGCGCGGTCGGTGGCCTGACGTGCGGCTTCACGTTGGATGTCGAGTTCGCGCTGCTGCTCGATGATCGCCTGCTCGTTGGCGATGCGGCTCTGCTCGGCCACCCGGTGCGCCTCAGCGCGCGACTGCGCGGCGATGGCGGCCTGATCGGACCTCTCCTTGGCGGCAAGGTCGCTGAAGTACTGGCCGTCCGAGTCCTGAACGTCGTTGATGGAGAAACTGTCCAAGAGCAGGCCCTGGTTCCCAAGGATCTCCTTGATCGACTGCGCGACCTGGTCGACGAGCTGCTGACGGTCGACGAGGATGCTCTTGGCGGTCATCGTGCCGACGATGGAACGGAGTTCACCGGACAGCTGTTCGGTGACGAGAGTCTTCACGCGGTTCAGGTCGTCGCCGAAACGCGGACCGGCCTTGAGGATGTCCTCCGGGGTGTCGCCGACCTTGACCACGGCGACGCCGCGGACCTTCAACTCGATGCCGTCGTTGGCGGGCGTCGACGTGTCGAGATCGGCTTTGATCGACGACAGCTGGACACGCGTCGCGCGCTGTACGACGGGCAGGACGAACGTACCGGTCCCGCGGTACACCTTGCCCTGGTGGCCCTTGCCGGTGCCGGTGACGATGAAGGCTTCCTCGGCTCCGGGCACGCGGTAGCGCGACAAGAGCAGGAGCACGACGAGGACGAGTAGGACGGCGACGACGGCTACAGCCGTGATAATCGCGGTCATAGGTGTTCATTCCCTTCGGGGTGGGTGGTCTCGCCGAACGTTATCGACGAGACGTGGAAACTCTCGCGCCCATCGATCTTGTCGACGATGACCGCGTGTTCGTTGTGGGCGAGTGATTCATCGGACGTGACGGTGATCTGTCGCGCGCCCAACGGGGTCCTGACCTCGGCGGTGCCGAACCGGCCCTGCACGACGGGTTCGACGATGCGGACCGTCGACCCGACAAGGTCGTAGGACGGCAGTTCCTCCTCGGAACCGACGAGATAGCCGAGGAGCGCGAATGCCACCAGGCCCAGCAGGATGCCGACGACCGCACCGGACAGCAACGCGAGAGGCGTGCTGGTGATGTCGAAGACGATGAGTCCACCGGACAGCAGACCGAAGCCGGTCAGGAACGGGGTCGCGACGGATACCAGTCCGGCGCCCGAGTCGCCGAGATGGATATCGAATGAACCGAACTCGAAGCCGATCAGCGAAAGGAGAGTCAGGAACAGGCCGACGAGGCCTATGGCGAGAAGAACGATTCCGAGCACTGGCACCCCGTTTCTGCAGTGTTTGGCGTGATTCCATTCTGTCACACGGGGTGAACGACGCCATTCGGGCGTTCGCCGTCCACTCCGGCTCTGACACCAACAATAGTGCCATTGACAACTGGCACGATTGGTGGTGACATTCAGGCATGGTTGAAACGCGGACCGCACAGCGAGTCCCCACGACAGCGTCCACGCGGTCGCGGCTGGCCGCAGTCGCCACCAGATACGGCGTCGGAACGTTCACCGGACATCTCCGCACCGACGCCGCCGGGGTCCGCCTGTCGCGCCGGACGATCGCCGCGCTCATGCGAGCGTTCGGATCCACGCCGTCGGGCACGACCGTCGAGAAGATCGACGAGCGCACTCGGCCAGACGACGGACCCGTGCGCGGGGAGTGGGTGTACGGCCCCGGCGCCGATCGCGCGTCCAGACGCGTCATCTATTTCCTGCACGGCAGCGCCTACATGATGTGCTCACCGTCGACGCACCGGAGCTTCGCGGCGCGGCTGTCGGCGATCACCGGGCTGCCCGTATTCGTGCTCGACTATCGGCTCGCCCCCGAGTTCCGCTTCCCGGCTGCGGCCGACGACGTCGACGCGGGGTGGGACTGGTTGGTCGGCCACGGGTACGAACCGTCGGACATCGTCGTCGCAGGCGACTCGGCCGGCGGCCACCTCGCCTCGACGTTCATCTTGAATCGTGCTGCCGCGCAGCAGACGCTGCCTGCAGGCGTCGTTCTGTTCTCCCCGGTCATCGACCTGACCTTCGGGCTCGCCGCGCAGCGCGAACGTGTCCGCCGCGATCCGATGATCACCGCGGCCAATGCGCGCGGCCTCGTCGAGTTGTACACGGTCGGTGCAGACATGAGCGACCCTCGGCTGACTCTCGACTACGCCGGTGCGGCCGACTGTCCACCGGTGCTCGTGCAGGCAGGCGGCGCGGAGATGTTGCAGGCCGACGCACGGCACTTCGCCTCCTGTTTCGCCGCACAGGGCGGCGAGGTCACCACCGAGATATGGCCCGGACAGATGCACGTGTTCCAGGCGCTGCCGCGGCTGGGGCCCGAACCCGACGCGGCACTCCTCCGAGTGCGCGACTTCATCACCGACGCACTGGATTCGCGTCGTACCGTTCAAGGAGCGACATCATGACCGCCATCGACTCACTGCTGGCCGGCCTCGTCCGAAACCGACGCAGCCACGGCGCGAACGCCGTGGTGACCGGCGCGGGCAGCGGTATCGGACGAGCCTTCGCCCTCGAACTCGCAGCCCGGGGCGGTCACGTCGTCTGCGCGGACATCGACCCGGACCGTGCCAGCGAGACCGTCCGCCTGATCACCGCTGCCGGCGGTCGTGCCCTCGCACAGGTCTGCGACGTGTCGGTGCACGACGACGTCGTCAAGCTCGCCGATGTCGCACGACGCGAGTTCGACGGCCCGCCGACCCTCGTCATCAACAACGCGGGCGTCGGCATCGGCGGCCTGCCGGTTGGCGAGATCGGCATGGACGACTGGAACTGGGCGCTCGGCATCAACCTGTGGGGGGTGGTCCACGGGTGCGAGACGTTCGCCCCTCTCGTCCGCAGCGCGGGTCGCGGCGGGATCATCAATGTGGCGTCGGCCGCCGGTTTCGCGGCCGCCCCCACGATGGGGCCGTACAACGTCGGCAAGGCAGGCGTCATGTCGGTGTCGGAGACACTGTCGGCGGAGATGAGCGGTACCGGAGTCGCCATCACCGTGCTGTGTCCGACGTTCGTCAAGACCCACGTCGCCCGCGACGGCCGGATCACCGACAACGGCCGAGGGCTGGCCGGCTGGCTCATGGAGAAGACCGGGCATTCCCCGGAGAGCGTCGCAGCGGCCACGCTCGACGCCAACGACCTCGGCAGGCTCTACGTGGTGCCGCAGGTCGACGCCACCGTGATCTGGCACCTCAAACGCCACTTCCCGACGCCCTACACCTGGGGCGCCGGGCTGCTGAACCGGCTGCTGCCCGAAGAGCAGCACACCGACACGTCGTCGCAACCGGACACCGCACACGCAGACCAGCACTGACCTGTTCAGACGCATCGAAGGAGACTCGTCATGGCCATGGATATGGACCGCATGCTCACAATGATCAAGGATCGCCAGTGGGCGCTCGCCGACATCGACTGGGACGCCCCCGGCGCGGAACTGATCGAACCCGAACTCTGGGCCAAGCTCAAGCCGTTCCTCTCGGACCTGATGTGGATCGAGAATGTCGGCGCACGGGGTTTCGCGGCGATGGCCAAGAAGGCTCCGAACCCGACGCTCAAGAGCATCTACGAGCATTTCCACGCCGAGGAGCAGAAGCATGCGAACGCCGAACTGGCCCTGATGCGTCGGTGGGGGATGCTCGACGGCGACGAGATCCCATCGCCGAACGTCAACGTGCAGTTGATCATCAACTTCTTGGACAAGCATTCCGACGGCATGTCCCTGTCGTTCCTCGGGACGGTGATCCCGATGCTCGAGGTGGCCTTGGACGGCGCGCTCATCAAGTTCATCACTGACGAGGTCAAGGACCCGGTCGCGCAGGACGTGTTTCGCCACATCAACGCCGACGAGTCGCGGCACCTCGCCGTCGACTACGAGGTGATGGACTTGCTGGGCCACGCGGACGTGCGCAAGCTGATCGCCGACTTCGTCGGCGGCTGGATCAACCCGTCGCTGATGATCGGATTTCTCAGCTACATGCCGTTGCTGAACAAGATGCGCGACAACATCGTCGCGATGGGGGTCGACGAGCAGAAGCTCTACGGGGCGATGAAGAAGTACCGTGCGGTCGGCGAACGTAGCAAGTATGTGAACCGGCTCCCGATGTTCCGTCTGGTTTCCCTGCACGGCTCGTGGGTGACCAACCGCGACAACCTCCCGTACCACTTCGTCGCGGACAGTCTCGTGAAGATCACCGGCAAGATTCCGTTCGAACTCGTCCACCGGACCCCCACCTGGTCGCAGGAACTCACCTACGAACCGGCAGCCTGAGAGAGGCGACACATGGCGATCGCAGTAGCTGTCATCGGAGCCGGATTCGCGGGGATCGGCGCCGCAATCAAGTTAAAGCAGAAGGGGATCGACGACTTCGTCGTCTTCGAGCGCGGGCAACGCGTCGGCGGGACGTGGCGGGACAACACCTATCCGGGTGCGGCGTGCGACATCCCGTCCCAGCTGTACTCGTACAGTTTCGCGCCGAATCCGGAATGGACACACACCTACTCCGGCAGTGCCGAGATCCTGGACTACATCGACACGATGGTCGCCGAGTTCGGGGTCGCCGACCACATCCGCTTTGACCGCGAGGTGAGCGGGCTCTCCTATGACGAGACGGCGGGGGAGTGGACGGTCAATTTCACCGGCCGCCGGCGCGCGGTGAAAGCGCGGTCGGTAATCATGGCGGCCGGACCGCTCGCGAACCCGTCGTACCCGGACATCCGCGGACTCGACGACTTCGAGGGACACCGAATCCACAGCGCGCGATGGGATCACGACTACGACTTCACCGGTAAGAAGGTCGCTGTGATTGGCACCGGAGCCAGCGCGGTGCAGATCGTCCCGCATCTGGTGCGGCAGGCCGCGTCGGTGAAAGTCTTCCAGCGAACGCCCGGGTGGGTCCTCCCGCGCGTGGACATGGAGACCGGCGAGTTCGCGAAGAGCATCTATCGACGGATCCCAGGTGCGCAGCGGCTCGCGCGGGCCGCGTGGTTCTGGGGTCACGAGTCGGTCGCTCTCGGCGTCGTGTGGGACACACCGCTCACGCGTGTCGTCGAAGCGGTGAGCAAGCTCAACCTCCGTCTCCAGGTCAAGGACCCGTGGCTACGGCGACAGCTGACGCCCGATTTCTCGGCCGGATGCAAACGACTCTTGATGACCAGCGACTACTATCCGGCGTTGCAAGCGGACAACTGCCGACTCGTCACGTGGCCGATCGCGCGCATCGCGCCGAAGGGCATCCGCACGGTCGAAGGCGTCGAACATCAGGCGGACGTCATCGTGTTCGCTACCGGCTTCGAGGTCGGCAAGCAGTCGACGCCGTTCCCCGTCTCCGGGATAGGCGGCCGGATACTCGCCGACGAGTGGCGGGGCGGCGCGTACGCGTACCGCAGTGTGAACGTCGCCGGGTACCCGAACCTCCACATCACGTTCGGTCCCAACTCCGGGCCCGGGCACAACTCGGCGCTCGTCTACATGGAGGCGCAGATCGAGTATCTGACGGAGGCGATAGCCACGCTCGAACAGAATGGGTGGAAGGCGCTCGACGTCCGTGACGAAGTTCAGACCGAGTACAACCGCAACATTCAGAAGCGGCTCGGTGCCACGACCTGGAACTCCGGGTGCCAGAGCTGGTACCTCACCGAGGACGGATTCAACGCGACCATGTTCCCGGGTTTCGCGACACAGTTCACCAACCAGTTGGCACGCGTGGATCTTCGCGACTATCGGATTCTCGTGCATGAATCGTCTCCCCACGGGGCCGCTGCGCCCGCCATGTCGGGATAAGCTCGACCGATGACCGAGTACCGGATCGACGACCTCGCACGGGAGTCTGGCACTACGACTCGGAACATCCGCGGATACCAGGAGCGCGGGCTGCTGCCGATGCCGTTGCGTCGCGGCCGAGTGGCGATCTACACCGAACGGCATCTGGCGAACCTTCGGGCGATCAACGACCTCCTCGGCAAGGGCTTCAACCTCAAACACATCGCGACGTTCCTGACGAACCCCCGTGCGCGGGTTGGTGAGGCCTTGGAACTCCCGGACGTGCTCGGCGAACACTGGTCGCGCGAGCCGCGTCGTCGGATGACGACGCGCGAGGTGGCGGCGAAACTGGGGTCGGCCGACGACGCAACGATCGACCAACTCGTGCGTGCGGGCATCGTGCGCAGGATCGACGGTACGACCGACGTCGAAGCCGTCGACGCCCGAATCGTCGACAACCTCGCGACCCTGATCGACCGCGGGATGCCGTTCGAGGCGGTCGTTCGCACACACGCCGAGTTCACCGAGAAGCTGTCGGACGCGGTGCGCGTCCTGATGCGTGCGGGCCACGACGAATTCATCCGCCGCGAAGGCGTCGGCTGGGTTCCGCGGACGCCCGACGAGCTCGCGTGGGTGACCGACCTCCTGGCAGCGATGCGTCAGGCCGCCACGGACAACGCGTACACGGCGCTGGACCGTGCTCTCGATGCTGCGCTCGACGAGCAACTCCGCGAATACGAGGAGACGGCCCACCGGCCGATCCGCCCGTAGGCCCGGCTGGTCAGTGACGCCCGGCTGGTCAGGATCCGACTCGCGCGGACACGGCTCACCCGCCGAGGGATCGTTCGGTCTCGCGGGTATGATTCTCGTGGAAGTGTCCGGCTCGACAACGCCGTCCCGGGCACTGCGAATCGACGGTTGACGCCAGTCGATTTCACCGATCTGACATTCGCTGACAGATCTGTACCGCTGCCTACCGCAAGCGACGCAGGTCAGTGGCCGAACGGTGTGTGTGCTGCCTCGCAATATCGAGGAGCGGGCGCACCAGGTCACAACAAGCGGGACAATGTCAGCGACGAATACAACGAGTTCCACAAGAACACGATCGAGAAGAGGCAGCGACACCAATGACCTCCACGAAGCAGACGATCATCTACACGCTGACGGACGAGGCTCCTCGCCTGGCGACCGAAGCGTTCCTGCCGATCATCCGCACCTTCGCCGAACCCGCCGGGATCGACGTCGAGACGAGCGACATCTCGGTCGCCTCTCGGATCCTGGCCACCTTCCCGGACTATCTGACCGACGAGCAGAAGGTTCCCGACAACCTCGCCGAACTGGGTCGTCTCACGCAGTCCCCGGAAACCAACATCATCAAGCTGCCGAACATCAGTGCGTCGGTGCCGCAGCTGAACGCCGCGATCCGTGAACTGCGGGAGAAGGGTTTCGCGGTACCGGACTTCCCGCAGGATCCGAAGACTCCCGAAGAGGAGCAGATCCGCGACCGCTACTCGGCGTGCCTCGGCAGCGCCGTGAACCCGGTTCTGCGCGAAGGCAACTCGGATCGTCGCGCGCCGAAGGCGGTCAAGGAGTACGCGCGTGAGAACCCGCACAGCATGGGCAAGTGGTCGATGGCGTCGCAGTCGCATGTCGCGCACATGACGCACGGCGACTTCTACGCCGGTGAGAAGTCGATGATCATGGACCATGCGTGTGAGGCTCGCATGGAGGTGGTCACGCCCGACGGTCAGACGCACCTCATGAAGACCGTGCCGCTCGACGACGGTGACGTCATCGACAGCATGTTCATGAGCAAGAAGGCGCTCCTGGATTTCTACGAAGAGCAGCTCAACGACGCCAAGGAGACCGGCGTCATGTTCTCGCTGCACGTCAAGGCCACGATGATGAAGGTCTCGCATCCGATCGTGTTCGGTCACTGCGTCAAGGTGTTCTACAAGGACGCGTTCGCCAAGCACGGCGACCTGTTCGACGAGCTCGGCGTCAACGTCAACAACGGCATGGCCGACCTGTACGAGAAGATTGAGACCCTGCCGGCGTCGAAGAAGGAAGAGGTCATCGAAGACCTCCACCGCTGCCACGAGCACCGTCCGGAACTGGCCATGGTCGACTCGGCACGGGGCATCTCGAACTTCCATTCGCCGAGCGACGTGATCGTGGACGCCTCGATGCCCGCCATGATCCGCATCGGCGGAAAGATGTACGGCGCCGACGGTCGCAAAAAGGACACCAAAGCGGTGATGCCGGAGTCGACGTTCGCCCGCATCTACCAGGAGATCATCAACTTCTGCAAGACCAACGGCTCGTTCGACCCGACCACCATGGGCACCGTCCCCAACGTCGGTCTCATGGCGCAGAAGGCGGAAGAGTACGGATCGCACGACAAGACCTTCGAGATCCCCGAAGACGGCATCGCCAACATCGTCGACGCGTCGACCGGCGAGGTCCTGTTGTCGCAGAACGTCGAAGCCGGTGACATTTGGCGCATGTGCATCGTCAAGGATGCGCCGATTCGCGATTGGGTGAAGCTCGCCGTGACCCGCTCGCGCGAGTCGGGCATGCCGGCCGTGTTCTGGTTGGATCCGTACCGCCCGCACGAGAACAACCTGATCACCCTGGTCAAGAAGTACCTGCAGGACCACGACACCGAGGGTCTGGACATTCAGATCATGTCGCAGGTTCGCGCGATGCGGTACACGCTCGAGCGCGCATGGCGCGGCCTCGACACGATTTCGGTGACCGGAAACATCCTGCGTGACTACCTCACCGACCTCTTCCCGATCCTGGAACTGGGCACCAGCGCCAAGATGCTGTCCATTGTCCCGTTGATGGCGGGCGGCGGCCTCTACGAGACCGGTGCGGGCGGCAGTGCGCCCAAGCATGTCAAGCAGCTCGTCGAAGAGAACCACCTCCGGTGGGATTCGCTCGGTGAGTTCCTCGCGCTCGCGGCGAGCCTGGAGGACCTCGGCCGCAAGAACGACAATCCGAAGGCGAAGGTTCTCGCCGAGACCCTGGACGCGGCGACCGGCAAGTTGCTGACGAACCGGAAGTCGCCGTCGCGCACCACCGGTGAGCTCGACAACCGCGGCAGCCAGTTCTACCTCGCGCTCTACTGGGCGCAGGAGTTGGCCGCGCAGACCGCCGACGCTGAGCTGGCGGCGCACTTCGCCCCGCTCGCCGAGAAGCTCGCCGCAGATCAGCAGACGATCATCGACGAACTGTCCGCGGTGCAGGGCAACCCGGTCGATCTCGGTGGATACTACGAGGCGGACGTCGAGAAGATGGTTGCCGCGATGCGTCCGAGTGCAACGCTGAACGCGGACTTCGAATCGGTTCGCGGCTGACCTGTCACCACGAAAGCGACCCCCGAGAATCCTCGGGGGTCGCTTTCGTAGTGTCGCACTGGGCCAGGAGCTGATTCAGAGAACGTCGTCGACGACGAGACCCTTCGCTTTGGGGATGGCCATCGAGCTGACGAACGCGACCACACAGACCGCCAGGCAGACGAGCACCGTGATCGAGTACGCGGTGATCGTCGGTGTCACGACGACACCCGCACGCATGTGCGTCGTGACGGTCGACGCGGTCAGCACCATGCCGACGACCGCGGTGGACGTCGACGTGCCGATGGCGCGCATCAGCGCGTTGACACCGTTGGCTTCGCCGGTCTGCGACGTCGGGACCACCTGCATGATCAGGGCGGGCATCGCAGAGTAGGCCAGACCGAGTCCCGCGCCGACCAACGCACCGGACACCAGAACGGACAGCCAGTTGACGGTCCACGGGCCTTGCAACGCGAGCAGGAACACCACGTAGCCTGCGCCGATCACGAGGCCCCCGAGGGCGAGGGAGATGCGGGCGCCGCTGCGGTCGGTGAGCCATGCACTGACATAGGAGAACCCGAACATGACCACGCCCATCGGCATCAGGACGAGACTCGCGAGAACCATGCTCATGCCGACCCCGCCCGGCGTCTCGGTGGGTGCCATCAGGAGTTGGATCGGCGCCATCTGCGACGCATAGAACGCGAAGCCGGTCGCGATCGAAGCAATGTTCGTCAACATGATCGGTCTGCTCGTCAGTACGTCCAGGTCGATGAGGGCGTTGCTCGCGCGTCGCTCCCACCGCCACCAGACGACGGAGGCGACCACGAACGCGGCGAACAGCCCGACAGTGATCGGTGCGCTCCAACCCCATTCGGCGCCCTTCGACACGGGCAGGAGCACGAACGTGAGGACGGCGGTGAGTCCGACGGCGCCGAACATGTCGAACTGTCCGCCGGACCGTTCGGGGCTCTCCGGGACGTACAGGCGAAGCCCGGCGGCGCCGGCGAGGGCGGTCGCCGCGCTGACCCAGAAGAGCGCGTGCCAGCTGACGTGTTCGGCGATGATCGCGGCGAACGGCAGCCCGAGCGCACCGCCCACACCGAGGGACGCGCTCATGGCACCGACCGACGCCCCGAGTCGGTTGGCCGGGACGATGTCGCGCAGGATGCTGATGCCGACGGCGATCGTGCCGATACCGATGCCCTGGAGGGCTCGGCCCACGAGAAACGGAATCAGTGCGGTCGACAACGCGCAGATGATCGAGCCGACCGCGACGAACCCCATGTTGGCGATCATCACGCGCCGTTTGCCCACCATGTCGCCGAGCCTGCCCGCGATCGGTGTCGCGACAGCGCCGACGAGCAGGGTGATGGTCAGCGCCCAGGAGGCGTTGTTCGACGTGGTGTCGACGAGCGAGGGAAGTTGGGGGATGAGCGGGACGATGATCGTCTGCATGAGCGAGACGACAATGCCTGTCGCGCACAGGACTATGACGGCGATCCGAGGGTACGGCTGTGACGTAGTCAGGGTTTTCAACTTTCTAGACAACTATTCATCGTCAACCCTATGGCCTGCCCGCGTCATTCCATGCCGCTCGATCCGCCGATTCGGCAGTGTCCCTCGTCACCGGCTCGAGGAGTCTCGATTCCGCTGGGGTGTGCGGGGACGGGCAGGTCAGAACTCGTACTTGTCGAGAAAGTCGTCGATGGCGGCGGCGAACACCTGGTTGTCGTCGCCTGCCACCATGTGGCCTGCCGCGCTGACGTCGGCTACGTCGGCGTGGGGGACGAGGTCACGCATCTTGGCGACGCCCGCTTCGCTGACCACGTCCGATTGTCCGCCCCGGACGATCAGCGTCGGGATGTCGATCTGTCGTGCGGCGGCACCGAGTCGTTCGGGATCGGTGTGGCGGCGGGGTTCGTTCCCGGACGCCATGATGAACTGTGGATCCCAATGCCAGTACCAACGTCCGTCGTCGTGGAGTCGGACGTTCTTCTTGAGGCCGTCGAGGTTCCTGGGGCGTTCACGCCCGGGGTTGTAGTCGGTGACCGCATCGGCGACTTCGTCGAGTGTCGCGAAACCGTCGATGTGGTCGGTCATAAACGCCTTGATCCGGTCGATACCCTCGGGTTCGACGTGGACGACGACGTCGACCATCACGAGGGCGGCAGCGGTGCCCGAATGCTCGCCCGCCGTGCACAGACTGGTGATTCCGCCGAGGGACGCGCCGATGAGGACCGGTGCCCGCCCGATCGTCTCGATGATGTGGCGGAGGTCGCCGACGAACGCGTCGATGCCGTAGTCGCCGTCGGCCGCCCAACTGCTGTCGCCGTGCCCTCGGAGGTCGATCGTGTAGACGTCGCGGCCTCGCGCCGCGAGTGCGGATGCGCTTCGATCCCACGAATGGCGTGTCTGTCCGCCGCCGTGGAGCAGCATGATCGGAGCCTTCGACGATGCCTGAGCGACCCATCGGTCGCCGGCTATCCGCATCGACCCGCGGTCGATGACAAACGGCTCAGGCAAGATGTCAGACATTCGTGTTCCTTCAGTTGTCATTCGATATTTCAAACCTACACATAGGCGGAATAGCCACCTGTTTGGGGTGGTGAGACCGGTTTGCGAGGTCCTCGATTGAATATGTTTCGAAATCGAAACCTAGTAGTTCGGTGACGAGGTCGGTAATACCCGCTACCCTCATTGCGGGGTCAATGCTGACGCATTCACCTGAACCGGATGTGACAGAGAATTGAAGGGGATCAAATGACGAAGATCGTGCGCCGTCGCTCGGCCGGCATCATCGCGGCTCTGGCTGTGACGACTCTGGTCGCCGCAGGATGCAGTGACGACAAGGACGACGACGCTTCGAAGGCGTCGGGCACCGCCACCGAGCAGTCCGCCGACATGGGCGGTTCGGAGTCGGCGTCGGCATCGGGAACCGAGAACAGCGAGGATGTCTCACTCGACGCCGCGGACGGATCGAAGGTCACGCTGACCGGCCCGATCGCCGCGAAGTACTCGTCGGCGACCGAGAAGCAGAAGACGGACCTCGGCAAGCCCATGACCGGCGAAGATGCGTCCGGCAAGGGGGAGAACGGCGTCTCGTTCCAGCAGTTCGACGGCGGCGTCATCACCGCGAAGGGCGACAACGCCTACGTCACGTGGGGCAAGATCCGCGACGCGTGGAACGTCGACCGCGACAAGTCGGGCAAGCCGTCCGACGACGGTGAAGGCGGTTCGGCGGGCCCGTTGGGCGCACCGACCAGCGACGAGACCGAAGAGGGCGACATGAAGAAGTCGACCTTCGAGCACGGTGAGATCACCTATAACACCAAGACTCAGAAGGTCGAGGTCACCGTCGACGGTAAGGTCGTCGACACCGAGTAATCGGATTTCGACTCCGGAATGCCCCGTCTGCGACCACAGGCGGGGCATTTCTGCGTTTATCCCGGTCAGGTGGGGTTTATCGCGGTTGTGCGCGAATTGGGAAGATACGCGAAACGACTCTGATGAAATTGCTGGTGTACCGTCGGCCACGTGACCGGTGCGCGCGGACGATGGAACCACAACATCCACTATCACCGCGTGGTGCTCGACGCAGTACCCGACGATGCTCGGTCGGCGCTGGATGTAGGGACCGGTAACGGACTGCTCGCCGCCGATCTTCGTACACGGATCGGGGACGTCACCGCGATCGACGTCGACGAGCATGTTCTCGGGTCGGCACGCGACGAGATCGACGGGGTGCGCTGGATCTGTGGCGACGTCATGGATTACGAGCTCGACACGTTCGATGTGGTCGCCTCGGTGGCGACGTTCCATCATCTGCCGGATCCGCGGGCGGCGCTCCGGCGCCTCGCGGACCTGACCGCGCCGGGCGGTGTGTTGGCTATCCTGGGACTCGCGAGGCCGTCGAATCCGGTCGACTACGCATACGCGGTCGCCGGAGTCTTCCAACACCGTTGGCTGTCCTGGCGCAACGGATACTGGGAGCATTCAGCTCCGACCGTCTGGCCGCCACCGCAGACCTATACGCAGGTCAGAGGCGACGTTCTCGACGAGTTGCCCGGCGCGACGTGGCAGCGTCTGCCCATGTTCCGGTACTCGGTGCTCTGGCGTAGACCCTACGGTCCGCCCGGTCGTGCCTAGAGTCCCGGACTTCGGGTCTCAGGCCCCGGGCGCGTCGTCGACCAGCTGGTGTCGAACGTCGTATGCAGAGCGCATGCGTTCCATCTCGATGTCACGCTGCCGGTACCCGCGGGCGACGAGTTCGTCACGCCCGCCCGCCGCAATGACGCGGAGCTTCTCGCCCGCGGAGAGCAGCGGACGCATCACCACGAGCAATCCGGTGAGAAGGCTCGGTGCGACGTGCAGTTCGTCGGCGGCGTCGTCGCCGAGGAACAGCCGTTGCAGGCTTCGCATCAGCGACGCGGCCGTCGAGCGTCGCCATCGGTCCGGAACAGGCAGGACCGCGGACAGTTCGGGGACCAGATAGTCGTCGGTGAGCGCGGTGACGAACTCAATGTCGTCTGGGCCAGGCCCGGGGGAGGTCAGCCGGTAGAGGTCTTCCACGCGGACGTGGTCGGCGGCCGACCGCGGATTCAGATGGTCGTCGACGCCGATGAGGTGTCCGACGTACCGCCACAGATGGTAGATGTCGTCGAGTTCCCGATCGGTGAACCGGACGCCGAGCTTCTCCATAGCGTCTATCGCGACGTGCCCGAACTCGGCGATCGTGAACGCCATGTACGGCTGAGGAATCGGGACGCCCCACGCCTCGTCGTTCCAGAGCCCGGCCGCGCGGAGGCCGCGACGGACGTGAGCGTGGATGACGCGTACGCGGACGGTGTAGGCGAACCCGTCGCCGTCGCGGCGCATGCCGCCGGGACTGATGACCTTGCGCAGCCATTCACCGACTTCGACTGACCGGACCGCGGGCTGCGAGACGTAGCGACCGGTCTGCGCCAGCGGCTTGCCCGCGATCGTGTTGCCCGCCCCGCGTAGGAGCGACGCGGCGCCCAAGACGATCCCGAGCGTCGCCGTGTGCTGGACGAGAGCGTCCGCTGCGCGATCCATCGCTGCGTGATCGACCCATGCGGGCTCGTCGTCGAGCATCGCGAACAAGGCGCGCAGGGACGGTGGTGCGTCGTCGAACGCATCGATGCCGTCGGCGAGTGCGGCGGTGACCGCCTGTGTCGCGGAGCCGGAGAGGAAATCGTCGTTCACGACGGCGTCGGCGAGTGGGTCGGCGTCCCACATCGCATCCAGCCACCGTGCGCCTGCCGGGCCGAACCGATAGACGGCGGTATCGGTCTCGACGAGTTCGGTTGGGGGCTGCGTTGGCATGGATTCAGTCAAACACGAGGAATCCTCACTTACTATTCACTTTCATGACACCACCGAGGAGCCCCGCCGGGAGAGCGACGCCACGCCAACAGCGAAGCATCGCGATGCGCGAACGTCTACTGTCCGAAGCGGTGCGGCTGCTTGAGGAGCATCCCGGTACACGCCCGACGACGCAGCAGATCGCGGACAACGCCGACGTCAGCATAGGTACCGTCTACCGATACTTCGCATCGATGGATCCGCTCATTGAGGAACTCCGGTCGAATGCGGTCCGTGACATCAGCGCGGATCTGGCAGCCGGGGTCGGTGCCGCGCTCGGACAGGAACCGGTCGACTCGATGGTCACCGTCGTCGAGGCCCTCACGTCTTCATTCGAACGCCACACGCCGATTCTGTCCGTGACGATGACGGCGAGCGATGAGGCGCGGCTCTGGCCCGACGCGGAGGGTCCACTGCTTGCGCTGGCCCGCGTGATTCCGGCGCGACTCCGCCCGGACCTGACTGGCCGCGAACTCGACGACCTCGTCTTTCTCACGATGGGCGCCACCGCGAGTCTGTGTCTGCGAATCGCGCTGTTCCGCCCACCAGACGCGGACCGCGACGCTCTGGTCGGGGTCGCCGCGCGCATGCTGTTGGCAGCCTTCACGAAATGAGCCGGCCCACCGGCCCCGGGAAACCCCTGATATGTGAACCAGGGTCGGGGTCAGGGCGCTCCCGGATGTGCGTACCTGCTGGTCAGCGTTAGTTTCATCGTGATGATGAACCTCGACGACGGAGCCCGGCAATGATCTCAGCACACGAACTGACTAAACGATATGGCGACAAGGCCGCGGTCGACGGGATCGACTTCACGGTGAGACCGGGGAAGGTGACCGGGTTCCTCGGCCCGAACGGCGCCGGGAAGTCGACGACGATGCGGATGATTCTCGGATTGGATCGCCCCACCTCCGGCTCGGTCACCGTCAACGGTCACCCGTACGCGGAGTCGGCCGCGCCGCTGCGCGAAGTCGGCGCACTGCTCGAAGCTCACGCGGTGCATCCCGGCCGATCCGCGCTCGGGCACCTGCGGTGGCTTGCCGCGAGCAACGGCATTTCGCATGCACGGGTACGACAGATCCTCGACCATGTCGGACTCGAAGGCGTGGCTGCGACGCGGGCAGGCAAATTCTCTCTCGGCATGCGTCAGCGGCTCGGTATCGCGGCGGCGCTCCTCGGCGATCCGCCCGTGGTGATCCTCGACGAGCCGGTCAACGGTCTCGACTCCGAAGGAATCCGGTGGGTGCGGCGACTCTGTCGGCAACTCGCCGACGAGGGACGTACCGTCTTCGTCTCCTCCCATCTCATGGCGGAGATGTCCCTGATGGCTGACCACCTCATCGTCATCGGACAGGGAACGATTCTCGCGGACGCGTCCATGACGGACTTCATGACCGATCACGCCCCCAGCTATGTACGGCTGCGGACTCCCGAACCCGCCGACGCCCGGCGAGCGCTGGCACGGGCCGGACTCAACGCTGCCCCGGTCGGTGACGAACTGCGCATCGACAACGTGAACGCATCGTCGGTCGGCGACGTGCTGTACGACGCGGGCGTCCGCGTCCACGAACTGTCGGGGGTGCAGTCCTCACTCGAGGAGGCTTTCATGACCCTGACCGCCGACGCCGTCGAATATCACGCGCACCTGGACCGATCCGCAGCCGAACCGACGCTCGAAGGAGCCTTCTGATGACTACCGCAACCATGCCGGCCCGGCCCGTCGACGCGACGTTCGCCGAGTCCGCCGCTCCCGGATTCGGAGCCGTGCTCCGTGCGGAATGGATCAAACTGTTCTCGGTCCGCTCAACCTGGTGGACGCTCGGCGCCACTGTGGTGCTCGGAGCCGGTCTCACCGTCGTCCTGTGCGCCGCGAATGCCGAATGGCTCGCCTCGGACACCGCCGACGAGGCGCCCGGGTCGTTCATCACGTGGGGAATGATGGTCGCCCAGATCTGCGCGGTGGTCATCGGCGCGCTCTGTGTGACCAACGAGTACGGCACCCGCATGGTGCAGGCGACATTCGCCGCCGTCCCGTCGCGAGGCCGGGTGATGCTCGCGAAATCGCTGCTCGTCAGCTCGTTGATGTTCGTGGTCGGCACCTACACCGCACTGCTCGGATACTTCGGGGGCAACTACTTCCTCGATGCTCAAGGCATCGGGTTGTCGTTCGACGGCGCAGTCGCGCGGTCCATGTACGGCAGCGGCCTGTTCCTGGCGGGCATCGCCCTGCTCGGTGTCGCAGTCGGATTCCTCGTGCGACACACCGCGGGAACCATCACCGTCGTGCTCGCCGTCATCCTGATCCTCGGCAACATGGTGATGATGGTGCCGGGCGCTTTCGGAGAATGGCTCGGCAAGCTGATGCCAGGCAACGCGGGGCAGGCCATCTCCACTCCCGTCCCGTTCACACCGGATCTCCTGTCGGCGTGGCCCGGGTTCGGTGTGTTCGCCGTCGAAGTGGCTGCCGTCCTAGCGGTCGCGTGGGTGATGCTCCGCCGGCGCGACGTATAAGCCGCAACGTTGGCACTCGAACCGCTCCTGGGGAACGGTGCGAGTGCCACCGTTGCTAGTACCGAGACGACGGAGCGTTCAGCTTCCGTCGTTCCACCGTGTTCGTGCCCGTCACGACGCTCAACGGGGGGACGTCCTTCGCGACGACGGTGCCCGCACCGACCACGGAGTCGTGTCCGATCGTGACACCGGGTGCGATGGTGGCGCCCGCTCCGATCCACACGTTGTCTTCGATGACGATCGGCGCGTGGGTGATGTAGTCGAATCGTTCGTCGGGCTCCACGGGGTGCCCGGAGGTGCTCAGCGTGACGCGCGGGCCGATCAGTACCCGATCGCCGATGGTGACGCCGCCGTAGTCGAGTAGGAAGCAGCCCTGGTTGATGAACACGCGGTCGCCGAACGAGGTGTGGAGGCCGTAGTCAGAGTAGAAGGGCGGCAGAATCGACAGCGAGTCCGGGGCCGGTCGCCCGAAGATCTGCGTGAACTTCGCGGCGCGGCCGGCCGTGTCGGTAAAGGCCAACGCGTTGAGTTCGGCGCACAACGTCATCACGGTCTGAACGCGCGCTGCGAACGCCTTGGATTCGGGAGTTCGGGTCGGCATCCGTCGTTCCTCGCGCATGCCGACGAGGATGCCAGCCGCGCGCGACCTACGCGCGACGACACTCCGCCGGGCCGCGTCGCGGCACCAACGACGGGCTGGCTCGGTCGGCCTGTCCTACAGTGCGTGGATGAGCGTGCGACGAGACTTCGAAACGGGAAACCAGCCGGACGGTGAGCCGGCGAGCGGTGTGTCCGAGGTACTAGCGCGTCGATATCTGACGACGGATGCGGCAAGGCAGGCGAAGGTCGAGGCGTGGCACGGGAAGGGGCGTCGTACGGCGCGTGAGAACATTGCCGATCTCGTCGATGAGGGGTCATTCGTCGAGTACGGGAGGTTCGTCACGCCCGCTCAGGAAGGTACGCGGGGGCTCATGGACCTGGTCCTCGACGGCCCAGCGGACGGGATCATCGGCGGCACTGCGACCATCGGCGCCCGGGCCTGCGCAGTTCTCTCGTACGACTATCTGGTGATGGCCGGGACGCAGGGTATGCGTGGTCACCGCAAGTCGGATCGGCTTATCGAGGTCGCGACCCGCATGAGTCTGCCGACGGTGTTCTTCACCGAAGGCGGCGGTGGCCGGCCCGGCGACGTCGACTGGCCGATGGTGTCTGCGCTCGACGTCGGATCGTTTGCGTTGTGGGGCGCCCTGACCATGCCGCGCATCGCCGTGGTCTCGGGTCGATGCTTCGCGGGCAATGCGGTGCTCGCGGGTTCGGCGGACCTGCGGATCGCCACCCCGGACGCCAATCTGGGGATGGCGGGCCCGGCGATGATCTCCGGCGGCGGACTCGGTGACTTCGCGCCGGAGGAGATCGGGCCCGTCTCCGATCAGGAGCCCAACGGTGTGCTCGACGTCGTCGTCGACGACGAGGCCGACGCGGTCGCCGTCGTCAAACGGATCATCGGATACCTCGATCAGACGGCGCCGACGACAGTCCTCGACGATCGCCGACAAGAATCGCTGCGGGATGCGTTGCCCGCCAACGACCGCGAAGCCTTCGACGTCTGCCCAGTGGTCGAGACGATCGCGGACGAGGACACTGTCACATGGCTGCGTCCGGCGTACGCACCCGAACTGGTCACGGCGCTCGCGCGAATCGGCGGCCACCCGGTCGGGGTCGTCGCGAACCAGTCGACTCATGAGGCAGGCGCGATCACCGCGAATGCGTCCCGCAAGGCAGCCGACTTCCTCGAACTGTGCGAGCGGTGGCGTCTGCCCGTGGTGTCGTTGGTCGACACGCCAGGGTTCATGGTCGGGCCCGACGCCGAGCGCGGGGGACTGGTGCGGGAGGCGTCGCGCATGGTGAACGCGGGAGCTCGGTTGACGACGCCGTTGATCGGCATCGTGCTGCGACGCGGGTACGGTCTCGGCGCGCAGGCGATGCTCGGCGGCAGCACCCACCGGCCCCTGATGACCGCGGCGTGGCCGACCGCTCACCTGGGGCCGATGGGGTTGGAGGGCGCGGTCCGTCTCGGCATGGCCAAACAACTCGCGGCGATGACACCGGACGAGCGTGAAGACGTCGTCCACCGTGCCACGGCAGAGATGCGCGACCACGCGAAGGCGCTCAACGCCGCACGGCATTTCGAGATCGATGACGTGATCGACCCGGTCGCGACGCGGGCCCTGATCGTTGCGACGATCAGTCGCGCGTGACGGCCGTCACGCTACCGGCGCCGCCCGTTCGTGGGACGTAAATGCGTTGACCGGCGGACGCCGTCGTACGACGATCCTCGGATGATCATTCGTCGAGAGCGTTCCGCCGATGTTCCCGCCATCCGTTCGGTGACGTCCGCAGCGTTCACGAACGCCAAGCGCAGCGCACCGCCCAGCGGTCCAGGGGCGGACCCGGGCGAAGTGGCCCTGATCGACAGCCTGCGCGCTGGGTCCGAGTGGATTCCAGAACTGTCGTTGGTAGCCGTCGACGGCGAACAAGTCATCGGTCACGTCGTGTGCTCCCGTGCGTGGGTGGACGGTAGGCCGGCCGTTGGCCTGGGCCCGTTGAGCGTGGCTCCCGACCGGCAGAGTTCCGGGGTCGGCATCGCCCTCATGCACGCTGTCCTCGGCACGGCCGACGCTCTGGGCAACCCGATCGTCGGGCTGCTCGGCGAACCGGCATACTACGGCCGATTCGGCTTCGTCCCGGCTGCGACGAAGGGAGTCGTCGCTCCGGATGCGTCCTGGGGCGACTACTTCCAGGTGCGCACGCTGTCCGCGTACCACGGCGAGGCGGGAAGTTTCCGCTACGCGGCGGCGTTCGACGACGTGTGACCCATCGATACCGCGCTGATTATCGGACAATTTCCATAGTTGTTGAAAAAATGTTGTCGCCTGGCCCGAGGTAGCGCTACCGTCGTCAGGCGAGTTCAATAACGACGACAGAATCGAGTTGACCAGTGACGTCTGCGAGCGAACCAGTCGGAGCAGGTCCGGACCCTCGGCGGTGGAAGGCGCTGGTGTTCATCTGCCTTGCGCAGCTGATGGTGGTGCTCGACGGCACCGTAGTGAACATCGCTCTGCCGTATGCGAAGCACGATCTGAACATCAGCGATGCGAATCAGCAGTGGCTGATCACCGCGTACGCGCTCGCCTTCGGCGCGCTGCTGCTCTTCGGCGGCAGGATCGCCGATCTCTGGGGCCGACGACGTGCGCTCATGATCGGACTCGTGGGTTTTGCGTTCGCCTCCGCTCTGGGCGGCGCCGCAGTCAACGAAGCGATGCTGTTCGGGGCGCGGGCGCTCCAGGGCGCATTCGGGGCGTTGCTGGCTCCCGCCGCGCTGTCGTTGCTGACCGTCATGTTCACCACTCCGAAAGAGCGTGCACGTGCGTTCGGCATCTTCGGCGCCATCGCCGGTGGCGGCGCGGCCGTGGGCCTTCTCTTGGGCGGACTGCTGACGCAGGTGCTGGACTGGCGCTGGACCATGTACATCAACGTCGTGTTTGCCGCCGTTGCGTTGGCCGGGGCCATCATGGAGATCAAGGAACCACCGCGAGATCACGATCACGTGGTCAAACTCGACATCCTCGGAGTCATTCTGGCGGGCGCAGGCCTCGCCGCGGTGGTGTACGGGTTCAGTCGGGCGTCGGAGACCAGCTGGACCGACACCGGGACGGTGGCGAGCCTCGTCTCCGCTGTGGTCCTGCTGGCTCTGTTCGTCGCTTGGCAGACCAGGAGCAGCTATCCATTGCTACCGCTCCGGGTGATCACCGATCGGGCTCGCGGCGGCGCATACCTCGCTGTCGGATTGTCGGTGATCGCGATGTTCGGCTCCTTCCTGTACCTGACGTTGTACATGCAGACCGTGCACCACTATTCGCCGCTCAGTGCGGGCGTCGCGTTCCTTCCGATGGTGCTCGGTATGTTGATCGGGTCCACGCAGATCGCGGCACGGCTGATCACGCGGGTTCCGCCGCGAAATCTCTTGGTTCCCGGCGCGCTACTCGCCGCGTGCGGAATGTTGCTCTTCACCCAGATATCGGCGGATTCCACCCGATATTGGAGTGTGATCTTCCCGGCCCTGCTCATGCTCGGCATGGGAATGGGCACCGTGTTCATGACTGCGATGAACTTGGCGACATTCGGTGTGGAACCGCATGATGCCGGTGTCGCTTCGGCCATGGTGAACACGTCGCAGCAGGTGGGCGGCGCCATCGGCACCGCGTTGTTGAACACGTTGGCCGCGAACGCGGCGACCGCCTACATCACCAGCAACAAAGGATCTGTACGTGGGCCCGACGACGTCGCACACATGCAGGCCCTCGCCCTGGTGCACGGCGAGAGCGTCGGCTTCTATGTCGCCGCGGGCATTCTCGCCGCAGTCGCGGTGATCACGGGTCTCTTGATCAATGTTCGTCGGCCGATCGGTACGCCCAACGAACCGACCGACGCCGCACCGGCCCCGGCATGAACCGTGGCCGGTGGCAGACATCAGAGATCGTCGCAGGCGAACGATCGCGTGGATATTCGCCGGCTCGACGTCATGACACCTTGAGCACTGCGCGGAAGTGCACGGTCGCCGCCATCATCTTGTCGTAGGCTTCGGGCGCCTTCTCCAACGGGAACACCTCGATGACCGGCCGGGTGCCAGTGAGGACGCTGAACTTGATCGCATCCGCCATTGAGTCCGCCTCGGTGAAGGTGCCCTTCACCGTTGCTTGCCCACCGAGGAAGTCGAGTGCGGACCAGCCGATCGGGTCATCGGAGACGGCGGCGAGGACCAGCTCGCCGCCGGTGGCCAGACCACCCAGCAGGGGATTGATGACGTCGGCGTGCGGGGCGGTCGCGATGATGACGGTGGCCCCGCCGAGCTCGGTCAGGCGCTCGGCGACGTCGTCGGCCGCAGCGTCGATGTAATGGTGGGCGCCGAGGTCGCGCGCGAGGTCGGCCTTATCCGCGCCGCGAGAGATCGCCACGACTTCGTATCCGGCCTTCGCGGCGTACTGCACGGCGAGGTGGCCTAGGCCGCCGATGCCGGAGACGGCGACGACGTCGCCGATGCGTGACTTGCTGTTCTTCAAAGCGCTGAAGACGGTCTCGCCCGCGCACAAGATCGGTGCGGCTTCTTCCGGGCTGATGCCGTCGGGGATCGCGACCACACTGCCCTGATACGCCGTCATGTACTCGGCGTAGCCGCCGTCGATCGTCATGCCGGTCGTCTCGCCGTGGCCCGCATGCCAGCCGACGCCGACGCGCTGGCCGGGTTGCCACCCTTCGACCCCGGCTCCGACGGAATCGATCACACCGACGACCTCGTGGCCGGGGATTCTCGGGTACGACGATGCCCACCCGTCGACGATCTTCGCCTCGCCATGGCACACCCCGCACGCCTCGACCTTGATCCGCACCTGCTCGTTGTCCGGTTCGGGAACCGGAACGCTCATGAGCTCCAATGCCTGTCCTACCGCGGGAACATGGACAGCCTTCATCGTCTTGCTCGTCACTGAAATCTCCTCGTGCTCCATCGCGCAGCGCGCGCGAGTTGAGCCGACCGTGCGGCCGGTGAGTACACCGTCGCAGCCCGGTACCGCTGGCGGGTTGCCCGATCATGGCCGAAATCTGCCTGATAGTGCCGCCGCGCCATTCTCGTCGTGACCGGTCCCTGCCGTTAGCCAGACAGTCAGCCACTCAGTCGGCGGGCGGTGCCGGGTCGTCGCGCTGGGCGATCTCACGCAAACGCTCCTGGACGCGGGCGAGATCTTGGCGTGGCGGGCTGCCGAACTCTCGCTTGTACTCGCGCGTGAACTGGGAGACGCTCTCGTATCCGACGTAGACGGCCGCGTCGGCGACACTGCTAGTACCTTCGAGCAACATCCGACGAGCTTCGCTGAGCCGCAACACCTTCTGGCATTGCAACGGGCCCATCTGGACGGCGCTCCGGAACTTCCGGTGAAAGGCCGACGGGCTCAACCCACTCGCACGAGCGAGTTCGTCGACCGTGAACGACTGCCGGTAGTTCTGCTTGATCCAGCTGTTGACGTGGTAGATGTCGGACGCACCGTGCAGGTTGACGACGGTGCCGGCGACTGCGTGACCGTGGCGGCCGATCAAGAGTCGATAGACGATCTCGCGGCGCAGGTGTCTGGACATGAACGTGCTGTCCGTTTGCGTGCTGACCTTGACGAGTCGAGCTAGGGCGTCCAGCAGTTGCGCATCTCCGTCAGGCGACGCGTCGCCTGACGGAGATGCGCCTGTGGGTCCCTCGTCCAGCTCGAGGAGCACGGAGCCGATCTCGTCGATGGAGAAGTCGACAATCAGCGCGAGCCACGAGTCTGTAGCGTCGGCCATTGTCGGCGTCTGGACCTCGGATACGACGTAGTCCCCGGCTTCGAACTGTCGGACGGCGCCCAGTTGGTGCAAAGCCAACGTACCGACGAGCACGAACATTACGTACGGTCGCTCCAGGCTCGGCATCCGCACCGTGCCACGCTCGCCCCGGTAGACGGCGAGTCCGGGCATTAGGGGGTGAACATCGACGGCGTCGGGCGCCAGGTCCAGCACTGCGCGCCGCAGTGTCTCCACTGCGTTAGCCGCGTCGCCCATTGTGCGTCTCCTGTGAACGGGGTACGGCATCGATTCTATCGATGAGGCAATCGGGCTTCGTCTGCTCGTTCGCGGCGAGATCGAGCGCCGACCCGGCTCAGACGTCGGTGAGCAGTTCGGTAGCGAGTAGTCGCGCACGGGCGGCGATGTCGTCGCGTACGAGGCGCATGCGTTCGATTCCGTCGATGCCGTGTTCGGATGGCTCGTCGGTGTCCCAGTTGACGACTCGGACTCCGGGCCGGTCGACGACCGCCTCCCGACCGAGCGTGACGACGAGGTCGACGCGGTGGAGTACATCGGGGTCGATCGGCTTCGGTACTTCGCCGATGATGTCGATGCCGATCTCACGTAACGACTCGGCGGACAGTGCATTGACCGCGGTGCCGGGTCGAGTGCCTGCCGAGTGGACTTCGACGGTGGCGCCGGCGACGTGCGTCATGAGCCCGGCGGCCATTTGGGACTTGCCGCCGTTCTTAACGCAGACGAAGAGGACCGACGGACGTGTCACCGGACGTTCCTTGCGGCGGTCGTCGGGGCGGCGGTGAACGGGAAGCGTCTCCGCAGCGCGAGTGAGACGTAGACGAGGGCGACGAGAACTGGTACTTCGATGAGCGGTCCGACGACGCCCGCGAGCGCTTGGCCGGAGGTGGCGCCGTAGGTGCCGATGGCGACTGCGATCGCGAGTTCGAAGTTGTTGCCGGCCGCGGTGAACGCGAGTGTGGTGGTTCGGGCGTAGCCCAGGCGCATTGCTGCGCCGAGCAGGTAACCGCCGCCCCACATGACGGCGAAGTAGGCCAGCAGGGGGAGTGCGATTCGCACGACGTCCCACGGCTTGGATGCGATCTGGTCGCCTTGCAGGGAGAACAGGATCACGATGGTGAACAGGAGTCCGTAAAGGGCCCAGGGGTCGATCTTGGGAATGAACGATTGTTCGTACCAGTCGCGGCCTTTGGCGCGCTCGCCGATCCGCCGAGAGAGGTAGCCGGCCACGAGTGGAATGCCGAGGAAGATCAGGACTGACTTCGCGATCTGCCAGGGCGAGGCATCGATCGTGGTCTGCTCGAGGCCGAGCCAGCCGGGCAGGACCGACAGATAGAACCAGCCGAGGACGGCGAACATGATGACCTGGAACACGGAGTTGATCGCAACCAGAACGGCAGCGGCTTCGCGGTCTCCGCAGGCGAGGTCGTTCCAGATGATGACCATCGCGATGCAACGTGCGAGACCGACAATAATCAGGCCGGTCCGGTACTCGGGCAGGTCCGGCAGCATCAACCAGGCGAGAGTGAACATCAGCGCTGGGCCGACGACCCAGTTCAAGACGAGTGATCCGATGAGAAGCTTGCGGTCGCCGGTGACCGTGTCGAGGCGGTCGTAGCGAACTTTCGCCAGGACCGGGTACATCATGATCAACAGACCCAGGGCGATAGGGAGGGAGACGCCGTCTATCTGGACCTTTTCGATAGCTGTGTCCACACCGGGGATCAAACGCCCCAGGAACAGTCCGGCGACCATCGCCACACCGATCCACACCGGCAGGAACCGGTCGAGCGTGGAGAGGCGGGCGACGACCTTGTCGTCTGTGGGTGCACTCATATGGGCTTCTTCTCGTCGAGCGGGGCGGGGTCAATTCGTAGCAGAGGGCGTGCAGCAGGGGGCGTCTATCGCTCGCGCGTCGCCGCTCGGATCGGACAGGAGCAGCGGGGTCTCGCCGAAGGTGTCCGAGTCGGCCAACACTGTGTAGACCTCCCAGCGTTCGCCGTCGGGAGCGCCGACCCAGACCTTGTCCTGGGTTGCGAAGCAACATGTGGTGTCGATCTGCTCTTCGGTGAACATACCGCCGTCGGTCAGGCGAGCGATCTCGCTGTGCACTGCTTCGCTGGAGTCTACTTCGACGCCGAGGTGATTGATGCTGCCTCCCTGCCCGGGATTCTCTAGCAGAACTAGTTTCAACGACGGTTCGGCGATCGCGAAATTGGCGTATCCGGGCTTCACCTTGGCCGGCGTCGTGTCGAACAGACGACTGTAGAACGCGATGGACGCGTCGAGGTCGTCGACGTTGAGAGCGAGCTGCATGCGCGACATGTGGTCTCCATGACTTTGATGAATGTCGAAATATGACATGCTCCGTTCTAGTTCATACTTTGATAGATGTCAAACTATTGGCTACGATGGTCGCATGCCTAAGACACTGCCCGTAGTCGACATCAGTGCTCCGATCTGTTGCGCACCATTGGCGGCGGGGTCGATGACGAGTGATGACGCCGTCGCGTTGGCGTTGCGTCTCAAGGCATTGGCAGATCCGGTCCGGCTTCAGCTGATGTCGATGCTGATGGGGGCGCGACTGGGGGAGGTGAACGCCAGCGATCTGGCGTGTGCCGTGGGGGTTTCGGGCGGCACTGCGTCGCACCATTTGAACCAACTCCGTAATGCCGGGCTGGTGGCGTCGGAGCGTCGCGGCGTGAACATCTTCTACCGGGCCGAACCGGAGAATCTCGAGGCGCTGCGACGAGTCCTCGATACGTGCTGCTGACGACAATCAGGGGTAGCGTAGAAGGCCCGATCCGTCAGGACATGGCAATGAAGATTCACGCTCGTTCATCAACTGTCCGGACAGCTTCGGTCGCGATCGTCGTCGGAGCCGCCGTCGCGTTCGGCGCGGTCGGACAGGCCTCTGCGGACGTCCAGCCCGGTGCGTACACGTCCACGACGTCGTCCTCGGGAGTGGTGTTGCTGCAGCGCACCGGCCACGTCGAGGGACACGACCTGGTGCTCATCGGCCGTTACCGTATTCATCCGACGTCCACGGGCGGCTACGTCGATTTCTTCCCGGGCCACCGTGTCTTTATGAACAGGGACGGACACGGCGGGTACAGCGGGCCCGCGTACTTCGGCGGAACCCGGATCGGCAGCTTCACGCTGACGCCGCGCCGCTGACCGACACGAGTTGTTGGCGCCCCGCCGCGCGGTGGTCGCCAGCGCTCAGACGAGCGGTGGGGCAGTGGGGGGTCGATCGGTACCTCGATCACGGTGGGGCCGTTACAATCCCAAGCCTTCGAGGTCGCCGAGCGCAATCGTCGTCTGCCGAGTCGGAAAACTCTGGCACGCGATGGGCCATGTCAGGGCACGCGATTGGCTGCCAGGCAATTCGGGCGGGAAAGTCGGCGCGCGTCGATATCAGCGAGCGTAGGGTCGGAATAGGACGCCGAGTCGACGGTTGTCGCAGATCCATCGGTTGACGTCCAACTCGATACAACTCGGGGAATGCCCTGCCGACGACGGACTCTTACGCCATCCAACCCACATCGAGAGAGCGGGGGAAGCTGTGCCAGTGCAATTCGGATACACGCTGATGACCGAACAAGCCGGTCCGAAGGATCTCGTTAAGTATGCGGTGGACGCCGAAGCCGCCGGATTCGATTTCGAAGTGTGCAGTGACCACTATTTCCCGTGGCTCTCGGCGCAAGGACATGCACCGTACGCGTGGACCGTCCTCGGTGCCGTGGCGCACGCGACCAACAATGTTGAGCTGATGACGTATGTCACGTGCCCGTCGATGCGATATCACCCGGCGATTGTGGCGCAAAAGGCCGCCACAATGCAGATAATGAGTGATGGTCGATTCACCCTGGGCCTCGGTAGTGGAGAGAACGTCAACGAGCATGTCGTAGGGGAGCGATGGCCATCGGTCGACGAGCGGCACGCGATGCTCGCCGAAGCGATAGGCGTCATCCGGTCTCTGCACTCGGGCGAGATGGTGGATCATCGCGGCGAGTATTTTCAGGTCGACTCGGCCCGCGTTTGGGACCTGCCCGAGGACGGGGTCCCGATCGGTGTGGCGGTCTCTGGGCCGAAGGGGATCGACACGTTCGGTCCACTTGCCGACCATCTGATCGCCACCGAACCGAATCGCCATCTGGTCGCAGCTTGGAACGATAATCCGGATACCGGAACGATCGGTGAGCAGGCGCGCGCCATCGGGCAGATCCCGATCTGTTGGGATCAGGACAGGAGCCAGGCCGTCGAACGGGCACACGATCAGTTCCGATGGTTCGCCGGAGGCTGGGATGTGAACGCCGACCTGCGGACAACAGCGGGGTTCGCTGCCGCCACCAAGTTCGTGACGCCCGACGACGTCGCCGATTCGATACCCTGCGGTCCCGATCTTGACCAGATCGTCGATGGCATCCGCCGGTACTGGGAAGCGGGCTTCACCGACATCGCATTGGTTCAGATCGGCGGAGACTCTCAAGACTCGTTCCTCCGTGACGTCGCGCCCACGTTGCTCCAGAAGCTGCGGGACGCTTCGTCCGAGGCCCATTGAGCATCGCGCCGAAGACTCACTCAACCGAGGAAATGGAGACATGACATGCCGCAGAAGGATCCTGGCCCGTCAGTGAAAGACGATGAGCTGTACGAGAAGCTGCGTGACGAAGGCGATTCGAAGGAGAAGTCGGCCAGAATCGCCAACGCGGCGGCCAACCGTGGCCGGTCTGCGGTCGGGGCGGCTGGCGGCCATTCGCACCGTTACGAAGACTGGACGGTCGATGAGTTGAAGTCGCGCGCGAAGGAACTCGACCTCACCCGCTATTCATCGCTCAACAAGGACGAGCTGATCGAGAAGCTGCGCGACCATTAGAGGTATCTCGCCGACAGCGGGAGCTGCCGCTTCTCTGCGTTCCGCCGAACGCGACACCGGACTGCGTCTGACGCGGCTCGGAATACAGCGGATGCGGCGCGGAGTTGAATTTAGAGACTGCGGGGGGACTGGCCCTTCCCAGTGTGGTGTCTCGTACTTCGCAGTGTGCCGAATCCGAACGTCCTCCGACCCTTAGGAGCAGATAAACGTGTCAAAGATTATCTTCGTGATGACCGGCGTCGACTACTGGACGCTCGCCGACGGCACCAAGCACCCGACGGGTTTCTGGGCCGAAGAAGCCGTCGGACCGTTCGAAGTCTTCAAGGAGGCCGGCTACGACGTGGTCGTAGCGACCCCGGGCGGTGTAGTACCCACCGTCGATGAAGGCAGTCTCAGTGCTGACGCCAACGGTGGTGAAGAGAATGCCGCGAAGGTCAAGGGCGCTCTGGATGCCATCACCGAGCTGCGGAACCCGATCGCGCTCGGAGACGTGAACCTCGACGACTACGTTGCTGTCTTTTATCCCGGCGGGCACGGACCGATGGAGGATCTTGCCGTCGACCACACCTCTGGCGAATTGCTGATCGCCGCCCGCGATTCCGGCAAGCCACTCGCGATCGTCTGTCACGGACCGGCGGCGATGCTTGCCGCCACTGCCGAGGACGGGACCAACGCGTTCTCCGGGTACCGGGTGGCCGCCTTCACCAACGCAGAGGAATCGCAGGCGGGACTCGCCGACAAGGCGAGTTGGCTGCTCGAGGACCGACTGACAGAAGCGGGCATTCAGGTCCAGATAGGTGACCCCTGGGCGTCCAATGTCGTGACCGACCGCAGCCTGGTCACCGGGCAGAACCCGGCGTCGTCCCGGCCGCTCGCAGCTGAGGTGGTCGCTCGCCTCGCTTGAGCTGAGGCCTTTGCGTCACAGCAAGCCTCCCCGTCCACCGTCCACTGGAAATAGGTGGGCGGGGCGGACTGCGCGTTCGCGCTTCCACTTCCGCAGCAGGTTTTGGCGAGATTGCGTTGCGGCTAGTCCTCGGCGTCGCGAGCCTCGGCTCAATCGTCGATGGCCACGCCGTGGTCGCGGGCGAGCCCGGCAAGGCCATCGGCCCAGCCCTGACCGAGGGCGCGTAACTTCCACACGCGCTCGCCTGACTTCTGGGTGTGCCGGTAGATCTCCACGAGGATGACGGCCTTGACGAACGGGTCGGCCTTCGGCTCGTACTCCCATCGGTCGCGGTCCGCGGTCGCGATCAGGCAAGCGTCTCTGAGGGCGCTGAACGGTGTGTCGGTACCGACGGCCATGGTGGCGACTACGAGGACACGCGCGACCGACGTGGGCAGGGCCGAAGGATAGATGACTGCACTCTCGGTGAAGTCCAGGACAGTCCCGTACTTTCCGGTCAGTTGGACAGTCCCGTCGGGTGATGCTGGCTGGTTATAGAAGATGAAGTCGGAATCACGTCGAACCTGACCACGGTCGTCGAGCAGTAGGCAGCTGAGATCCGCCTCGGCTCCGCTTGCGCGAAAGGTAACGGCCAATTTAGCGGCGCCGACCTCCGGCAGCACGACGTTCTGCCCACCTTGCAATCGAACCGCAGCGGTGGGCTCCATGGTCGGCGGAGTCGAGTTCGGCTGCTGTGGCGGGAATCCAGGGGACGCGCTTTGTGCCGTCAGCCATTGCGCCAGGGGACGCAACTGGTACGGATTGCCCGAGAGTTGGCCGTTGTCGCGGCGCGCTGCGCCGGCGAGTTCTGAATCCAGTTCGGCGAGTTCACGCGACGATGCGCCTACATCCTCGGCGTCAGCAACCAGCGCCGCGAGTGCCGGGATATCGCCGAGGGGCAGCGGCTTCACCGATGTGGAAAACGCCCCCGACGCAGTTGTTCGCACACTGCACTGGATTTCGTCGCCGAGGTCGAGGATTCGGAAGGCGGCGTCGGCGTCCTGCCACCGTGACCTTTCCACGGCCTCCCGCGACCATCGGCCGAAGGCGACCACGCCGAGGCGGCGGGTATCGGGAAAGCGCGTGAGGACCGCGGCGTTGATCACAGTCACCGACGGTGCCACCGCGAAGGCTTCGCGTCGCGACCAGGTTCGACGCCAGGATGTGGAGCTACCAGCCGACGCGGTCACGTTTCGTCCTGCACCGTCGCGCGCTGATCATGCGCCACAACCTGGAACAAAGTGTCGGTTCAGTGCCTCCGAGAGATCGGTCTCGTAGGCACTGAACAGATACAGGGCATCTTCGGTGAGAATGAAGCCGACGTCTCTGCTGGCGAGTACTTTGGCCTGTCGACGACGCCTAGAAACCCACCCCGGCTTGACAACTTGTCCCAAGGGATATTCGAATCGACGATCCATGCCGCAGGCCTTCGGTCGTCACTCGGTTGCAGCACCATGGAGGACATGGGACCACACGCAGGCCCTGCGTGTGTCGTCCCAGCCGCATTCGAGACATGGGGCGACGATCGTCAGTAACGAGTCGAATAGGCGCGTGCGAAAAGATACTGTGTTGTCGACCCACGAGTGCCGTCAACGTCGCTGTCTATCGCTATCGGTCCCGGAGGCCAGTAAGTGAAGAGGGTGCGGGCTTCATGGGCGCTGCTGGCGGGTGCTCGCAATTGCAGCTCCTGTTTCGGCAGCGGGTGAACCTGTTGCGTGGCTCTCGCAGTCATGTTCGAAAGGCTGGGTGCTGAGCGAACCCTCAACGAAGCCCCGGGCGAAGTGCGAGACGAGCCTGTTCAGCGCACTCGAGACGACTCGGTTCGCGCTGCTCGCAGCACTTGTGCTCGTTCCGCAACTCGTGGCAATCGTGTGGTATCGGCTCTGGGCGTCCACTGCAGTGGTTGTTGCTCTGATTCTATTCACCGGATTCGGACTAAGTGAATGCCGACCTATTGGCTCGCGATGACCGAGAACACCGAAGACACGAGCGGGGGAGTGGTCGACCGGAAGTCACGCGACCGACGACACCGGGCGCTCCACGAGCTCGTGGCGATAGTAAAGTCGCCCGGTCGACCGACACTGATTCGAGTCTTCGCCGAGGACGAGCTAGGCCAGGCGAACCGCTACGCACCACACACGTCCAGTTCTTCGATGACCGCGCGCCAGCAGAAGGCGCACCGAAGGGGCGTCTCTGACGGCACCCCATCTGCGTCACGAGTTAACGATTAGCTCCGGTCGGCCTCAGTCGTGCGGGTAGCCGCACCCGGCCTCCGGGTACCGCGGACTGCCGGTTTTGTACGTCCGTTTGCAGTACCCAGGGGGTGTGCCGTCGCCACCAGAACGCGGGCGAATCAGTTCCAAGACAAGCCCTACGCCCATCAGTCACCTACAGAGCCACGTACGCTCGGCGACGATCCTCTTCCGCCGTCAACGTCACCTATTGACGCTGTTATACCATGGACTACGCGAAGTATGATTGCCTGGAACGAGGCGATCGCGCTAGTTTCACGGGGTGTCCAATTGTAAATGGACGATCGGAGGAGAATGTTGACCGAGATCGACCGTTGCGACCGGATAGAAATTTGCGACTCGGGGTTTCGGATAGATGGCGACAAGGAGAACTACAACGAGAAGGAATGGCAGACAGCTGATGGTCTGCTGACCTACTCGATGGGCGGTCTCCACGTACTTGCGGGTAGTGATGGCGGTTCCGCGGGAGTTCGATTCTGCTATTCCGACGACGAGATACCAGAGTCTGGGCAGTGGGATAGCTCGGCCACTGTTCACGTCAACTTCGTTGACGGACTCTCCTTCGTGGATACTTACTCCGAGAAATTTGGTGTCGGAGACGACCTCAAATTCCTGAGCCTTCCGGAGCGAGACCTCATCGTTCGTGTGTCTGTGACGGGTAGATCCCGTGCACTGAACAGCCGGGAAGGGGCGTTCGACGCTGAGGATCCTTCCGAACTGCCCGAGCAGTTCTTGGTGGAAGCCTGGCCTGCCGGGGCGGACATGAACTACGGGATCGTCGTCGAGTCCGACGGGTAGGAAGGGCGAGGCGCGGCGTCGTAATGAATCGCCCCGGCGTGTCCGGAGATGCTGTGGTGTCGACACACGTGTGGAGTCGACGCTCGTCTGTTATTGCTAGCGACCCGGAGGTCAACGAGTGAAGGTGGTGCGAGCCGTCTGGGTTCTGGTGGCTATGCTAGCGATTGCAGCCCTTGTTTGGGCAGCCCTCGAACCTATTGCGTGGCTCTCGCAGTCGTGTTCGAAAGGCTGGGTGCTGAGCGAACCCTCGACGCGGCCCGCGGCAACGTGCGAGACGAGCCTGTTCAGCGCACTAGAGACGACTCGGTTTGCGCTGCTCGCAGCACTGGTAGTCGTTCCGCCGCTCGTGGCAGCCGCGTGCAATCGCCTCTGGATGTCCGGGGTAGTGGTCATGGCCCTGATCGCTATCACCGGGTTCGGACTCAGTCGATGGCCCACTTACTGGCTCGTCGTCGCTCTTATCGGTGCGCCATTGGCCTTCTTCGGCCTGATCCTCATTCTGATACACCTCGCTATGAAGACGCGGGAGCAGTCCCCAAATGCGCCGGTTCCGTAGGTCACACCAATGACCCGAGTGGCCTATGAGGGCCGTTGATGCTGAAGCATTTGATACGCCCCGGCGGGTAGTGTCTGGATGCAAACGAGGGCGGCGACCGAGAATGCGCTGTGACGGGAGTAGATTTCGTTGGCAGTGCACCATAACCGCCTGTGCACTGCCTCAGTGAAGATCAGGTGCCACCTTTTGGTGCGGCACCCGCCAATGTGATCCGTTCAATGGGAATCGTCGTCACCCATCGCCGCATCAGGGCGATCTGACGGATTCCTATCATCCGCACTATAGATTTCGTTTAGGTAGACGGCAAGCCATGATGCGTTGGCGTTGGCGACTAGTTTAAGCCCGTCCTCGGTGAATAGTTGCATCTCTTTCAATGTGTCCGCGACTGTGTACCTCGATTCGCCATCAGATCCCCAAGTTAGGACGAAGCTGGGATCATTCCAGTCGACCGTCAACGGGTCTGCGTACTGGCGCGACGAATCGTCACCAGAGGGTCTGATACGCTCCACTTTCACTGATCCCAACTACTGTCTCTGACATGTCCTCCCTAAGGAGTCGAGTGAGTCGTCGACAACACTATCGACAGTCTGCACACCGTTAGGGCTGTGTCCCGTATGTGTTTATCTCGTCAGCCGGCACCGCAGAACGGGGGCGGACGGTGATTCATTTGATATGATATGCGGAATATATTTGGGTTCGCTGCGTACTCATTGAATTCGCACTGCGAGGGACGTTCGGTCGCTGAAGATGGCGAATCAGTTTCGATGAAATCGGGAGTTGCGCTCGGCTGGCGGTGTGGTGGAGCACAGCCCGCTGACGGTATTCGGCGGTTCCGGAGACTCGTGAACATACCTCGGCGTTCCAGAGCTGGCTCATCGCAGTCAGCGGCCTCCATATTTCATGTTGGGTAGGGGTCTTCTCGTAGCCGCGGCCCGAATGATCAATGACAGGAAGGTCGACCCACGGCCGGGAGGACGATCTACTGCAGATCGTCTGATCGACAAATGATTGTGACCACCTGGGGCGCGGGTAGTAGCGTCGGTCTGGTGACAGCCGATGTGAGAGATACCGTGCGGACTCGCGCAGCTCAACGGCTTCGGAGTCTCGAGTATGTGTCCTCGAGTTCTCATCGAGGGTGCCAAAGTCCAAACTGCGTTGTGGTCTGAAGTGGGCGAGGGCGGGCCATTGATTTATCTGGTGTAATACGCAGCGATTTACCGGCAACTCTGCATATTCGATTGCTGCATATTCATCGCCGGGTTGTACGCGCTGGCCACTCCGCCGTGTTACATGTAACATGTGGCCATGGCAGTCAGGGACAGGGTCGGTGAGTATCGCCGCCGGATGCGGGAGCGCGGATTGCGACCGTTGCAGGTCTGGGTTCCCGACGTGCGTACTCCGGAATTTGCCGCGCAAGCCCACGCACAGTCGGCTCTCGTCGCTCAAGCCGATGCCGACGGCGGCGAGCAGGATTTCGTCGAGGCCGTTGCGGCGCCTTGGGACGACGAGGCGTGATTCGCGGCGAGATCTGGACTGTGTCGGGTGGTGTGTACGCATCCAAGCCGCGGCCCGCCGTCATCGTCCAGGACGACCTCTTCGATTCAACGCTGTCGGTAGTGGTAGTGCCGATGACGAGCCAACTCGTCGAGGCGCCATTGTTGCGCATTCGTATCCCAGCAGGCCGGGATGCTTCCTCAGGCCTGGAGCGGGACAGCGACGTGATGGTTGACAAGCTGACCGCGGTCCGGCGGTCGAACGTATTGACACGTGTCGGCCGTCTGACTTCCAAGCAGCTCGTGGAAGTCGAACGCTCGTTGATGGCGTTTCTGGGACTCGCGCGATGATGTGTAGTCAACTACCTTAGGGTGGCGGCCGGAATCGCTTGGCCCCTGAATAGGGTTGCGGCACAGAGCGGTATGCACTGTTTGACATGACATAATGTATATTATCGGCTGATCGGGCACACTGCGAGTACAGCGTAAGACAGGTCCGCGGGCGTATTTACCGTTCCCGGTTGGTGAATCGCCACACTGTTTCAGCGCATCCTGCCACCGCGATGTGCATTGACGAATAGCATCCGCCGCTCGCTGGAGTTTGCGAAGCGTGTGGGTCACGCTTCGCTCCTGTTGGCGTCGCAGGCTGTGGCAGGTTTGGATGATCCGCTCACAGGCCAATAGGCATGTGAGACGCTAATCCCATAAACGTCACCGTGACGAAATTGTTAGGGGCTGAGGCGCTGTGTTGACGCTCGTGTCCGGTTCCGCCATTGCCTCAATCGTCGCGCAACTCCACACCGGGGCTCAATATAGGGTTTCCATCTGCGCTGAGCTCCCTTGAAACCTCAATAGTTTCAGGATCCCGAGTAATCAACTTGCGGTATACGGGCTCTGAGACGACCAGTTGATCAAGCCGGTTCAACGATAAATCATCCTTCATAAATCTCCCTACGATCCTCAGTAGGACGATATCAGGCAGTGTAACCTCGTCCTCAAGCAATGGTCCATGCCAAATAAGTGAGTCAGCGCGACCAAATTCGACTCCAGTGAACCCATTATTCTGAAAAACTTCAGCAAGGCCACGAGTGGCAGCGAAATATCCGTACCGCCCTATTATTTCCCTGTTTATAGTGTAATCAAAGTAGAATTCTGCGGCCGTTGGATTCTGATCCTCGTCGAATTCTACCGGCTCTACGTGAGCATTCGACGATTCCCGAACTCGATAGTAACTCACTATCTGCTACCTCCAAGTGGTCGGCTGTGTCGGCATCGTCGGCGGCGGGGTGTAGGTCGGGACGCTAATGCGTGCCAGCTCGGCCCGTACTGGCACGCATCGGATCACACAAGCATCTGCACCCGCACACCACCAGCACCGTCGGTGATGCGGACACGATGGCTACTCCGGCGAAGCCGGAGTGTCCCGATGCTGGCCGCGAGAGCGGCACCACGACGGCTCGTAGCACTCCGAAATGGCATCAGTCAGCAGTTCTCACAATGTCGATGCGGAACTGCTGGATAAGGTCCGAAACCGGCATGCGTTCCTGCGCTGGCAAGTCCCTCTCGCCCATCAGGTACTTTTCCACAGATTCAGCGCCACCACGTATGCGAGCCCATACGCGATACTCACCCTCGTTCACAATGGTTCCCCTGAGGGTATCGTCTATACCGAACTCCAGCGTGTCTCCTGTCATAAAGAATGCCGGAGCGGTAAACTTGATAACCGTAGAATCTTCAAGGTGCCACGACTCATCGTCGGCATCAAACTCAAAATTCTTTCGAGGCTCATGAATGACCACTCGTACTCCAGCGTACGTTCCGTTGGAAACGCCGGAAATGATCAAGCAGTTATCGCAGGACGCAACCAGCTGCCCAGGGTCCATAAGCTCAGGAAAACTCTGGACATCACTACTTATAAGCGAAAACTGGGAATGGTCAATCAAAACTCGACCGTACATCTCAGTTCGCGGTGACACACCGCCACTCATGGCATCATCCACCTCAGTCATTCCACATTAGACCTTCCGCGTCCTGACCTCTTTGTTCCGGTACGTCACTGTGACGGCTCGGTCAGGGCCTCAACGATCAGTGCGTAAGTGTCACCTGAAACGTCACTCCGCCGGAACGACCTTCCCGTTCACAGTCACGGTGACTTTGTCGGTCTTGGTGTCGTACGTGATGGAGCCGTGCTCGAAGAGCGTCTTCTGTACGTGACCTCGTGTTGTCTGGTCGCTGGTGACCGGCCCCAGTGGACCTGCCGATCCGTTCGTCCCGACGAGGGTCGGCACGCCCTTCTCATCACGTTCGACGTTCCACGCGTCACGGATCTTGCCGTACGTCATATACGCCGGTGTACCGGGACTATTGTTCTTCGCCGTGATCACACCGCCGTGGAACTGCTGGAAGACGACGCCGCTGTCACGAGTGCCTGCGTTGCGCGAGCCGGTGAGCGGGAGCCCGAGGATCTTCTTCTCTGCCGGTGTCGTGGCCGAATAGCGCGCTGCAATCGGTCCCGTCATCGTCACATCGACACCGCGTTCCCCCTCCACAGTCACCTTCGACTTCTGCGCGACGCCCGACACCTGCGGGGGCGTCGACGAGGATCCCGCAGCGGAGTCGTCCGACGCCGGGGCGGATGCATCGGAGGTGGAGGAACCCGATACCGGGGCCTCGGCAGACGTCGTCGCCGAGGTGTGAGGGGCATCGTCCGTGTTGTCGTTACCGCATCCGCTGCCGACCAAAGCTACCGTCGCCGCTCCGATGATGACGGCGATTGTCCGACCGCCTGCAGTGCTCCTCATGAAGTCCTTCCAGCTCGCTATCAGAACGCTTCCGCGTTCTACTCAACAGTCTTCGCCGTTCCGTTGTGTGAACGATGTACAGCATCGACGGTGCCATATGGTGAGTGGCGCCCGGCTGACCATTCCGAGGCTACCGTGCAGCCTGCGGTGGTTGTGTCGGTTGACCCACACCTGGCCCGACCGAGCTATCTGCCGTCTCATAGAAAGTCGCTTGCGATCCAACACCGGAACTGAAGGCGATCCTCGTCGCCTCTACTCACTCGACTCGCGATCCTCCAGGCCGACCGCGTCTCGCAGTTCGTGCTGCTCCGCGTCGAGGTCGGGATACTCGCGCGAGACGACCTCCATGAGGTCGGCCAGTCCGTCAGCGATGGCATTCAACTTGTGCTGAGTCGCGTCGTCGACGCGCTTCTGCGTGTTCTGCAGCAACGCCATGAGCAGGAACACCACGATCGTCGTCACAGTGTTGATGATCAACTGCCAGGTGTCCATGTTCTTGATGACGAAGTACGACGGCAGCCAGATGAGGACGATCGCCGAGCAGAAGACGAAGAATCCGGCACGCGACACCAGTCGGTCGGCCCAGGTGGCAGCACGGTCGAAGAGCGAGAGTGATCCCCTGATCTCGCTCGGGAACTGGGCAGTGCCCGACGACTTATGACGGTCCGTTTCGGTCATTGTCCACTCTTCCTGTCGCCTATTGCTCGAGGAGCGCTGCGCCTCGCTCCTCGCGCTCAGTGCCGCCGATGTCAGCAGTCGTACGAACCTTCACTCGATGTGGTCCTCTTTCGTCATGCGCCCGGCGAGCACGTCGCGCAGCCGGTCAACCAGACCCACACCTGGGCCCACAGTCTTGTGGAACAACTCAGAATGCGGAGCGTCGGGATGCGGGCGCGTCGGAGCCACGAGCTTGGCTGCCTCGACCTTCCGCCCCATCTCGACGAGGTCTTCGTCGTTGAGCACTCGTCGCAGCTTAGGGAACTGGTCGTTCTCCTCGTCGCTCGCGTGATGGCGCAACTGGTCGATCAGGTCGTCGAACGTAGAACTGAACGCCGGATCATCGGCGTCGAGGCCTTCCAGCTTCTTCATCGTCTCCATCAACTGCTGATGTTCAGCCTCGTCATGGTCGACTTCGTCTCGGCCGTCAGGCACCAGGTCGATGATCGCCGGGTACACGTACATCTCTTCGGCGACCGCGTGCCGGACCACTTCTGCGGTGACCGTGTCAGCGATGTTCCTACGCATTTCTGGGTCAGACGTGCTGTGGACACGCTCGGCCAGTGCCACCATCTTTTCGTGGTCGTCGGTGAGGATGTCTACGACGTCTCGCTCTTCGAGGTCGGACATGTCAGGTCCTTTCGCTGTTGCCGACCATCCGGCTGGAGCGATCGTGGACGAATATGCGTCTGCTCCGCCTGCAGGGCTAATGCCAACGGTGGGTTACCCATTCGGCACCCGGGTCAATCCTTGGCGCCCAGCGGCAGGCGTTCGACCCTTCCGACTCGGATTCACTGCGGCCGCACCCCATGGTGTGACGCCCGACCCGCGACGACTCGCGACAGTTCGCGTCCCGTCCGCCGGATCCGCGGTAATTTCAACAGATGCCAGTCTCGAAGAAGCTCTCCCCCGGCTTGGTCAGGCTGTGCATCGTCGCCGCGGTCGCCGGCGTGATCATCGGGTTCGTCGGTGGCGCGTTCCGGTGGTGTCTGAGCCACCTCGACCGGTGGCGTGTGGACATGTTGGATTGGGCCGCCACGTTGCCGGGCCCCGGTTGGCTCATTCCGATAGGCGTCACCGCGGCAGGGGCGGTGATCGCCGCGATGATCGTGCACGTGATGCCGCTGGCATCCGGGAGCGGCATCCAACACGTCGAGGCGGTCCAACGCGGTGAAGCCGACCCTCCCCCGCTGCTGTTGCTGCCGGCGAAGTTCGTCGGCGGTCTGATCGCCATCGGCGCAGGCCTCGTGCTCGGACGCGAAGGGCCGACTGTGCACATGGGCGCCGCGGTCGGCGCGGCGACCGCACGGAAGGGCGGCCTCGATGACGACGATGTCCGGCAAATGCAGACGTCGGTGGGCGGCGCCGGCCTAGCCGTCGCCTTCAACGCGCCCATCGGTGGCGCGTTGTTCGTGCTCGAAGAGGTCGCCAAGTCGGTACGGATGCGCATCGTCGTTCCGACGCTGATCGCCGTCGCGGTGGCTGTCGCCTGTGCGCGTCTGGTGATCGGCGACGGCTCCGACTTCCACGTCGGAACCGTCGACACGCCGTCGATCGTGCTGCTCCCGGTGTTCATCGTCTTCGGGCTGATCACCGGTGCGATGGGCGGCGTGTACAACCGCGTGATTCTGGGGGCCCTCGATCTGGTCGCCCGCTTCAGTCACGTTCCCGCGGTGGTCAAAGCCGGGATAGCCGGGGCGATCATCGGTGCGCTACTGGTGATAGACCCGCTCATCGCCGGAGGCGGAGACACCGTCGCGCAGAAGGTCCTCGACGGCGGCGGCCTGGCGCTGCCGCTGGTGGCTGCGCTGTTCCTGATCCGGTTCGTGGCCGGGCCGCTGTCGTATGCGGCGGCCACCCCCGGCGGCCTGTTCGCGCCGCTGCTTGCCGTCGGCGCGTTGTGGGGCATGCTGTTCGCGGCACTCACCGACGTGGTGTTGCCCGGTCAGCAGCCGTCGCTGACGGTCGCGATGGCCATTGTCGGCATGTCGGCGTTGTTCGGCGCGGTGGTGCGGGCCCCGGTGACCGGTGTGGTGCTGGTGATGGAGATGACCGCGACGACCACGGTCACCGTGCCGATGCTGGCGGCTACGGCCGCCGCAGTCCTGGTAGCCCAACTCGTCGGGTCGCCACCGATCTACGACTCGCTGCGCGAACGGATGCTTGCGTCCGCGGCGCCCTCCCCCACGCCTCCCGCCTCGACCGACGACGACGGACCAGAGCCCGACCGGAACACATGACGGAGGCGCCGGGATCCCCGAGGCGTTCGAGGAGCCCGGCGCCGACGGCCGCAGCCTGGATCAGGCGATCGGCGTGCCGTCCCAGGACACGTCGAAGAACTGGGCCGCCATGAGCTGTTCCCGCTTGTTGCGATCGATACCGAGTTCTTTTCGGTAATGCAGGACGTGCTGCAACGACAACGCCGAGTACAGCAGCGGAAGCGCGTCACCCGGCCGCTCGTACACACCGCCGGAACGATGTGCGGCCGACAGGTCTTTGTGCAGGTGACGGGGATGTTTGAGGATGTCACGCAGAACCGCGGCACGGATCGACTTCTTGCGACCGGGCGGCACCACGACGAGTCCGCTCGGGTTGAACAGCGCGGTGTCGAACTCTTCATCGGTGGCCAACGTGCATCCGGCGGTCGGACGCGGATTGCATTCGACCATGTGGTGCACGCCGTCATCGGTGACCAGGTAGTCGAAACTGATCTGGCCGTGCCAGTTCAGCTCGGACGCGAACCGCTGCGCGGTCGCCAACGACTCCGGGGAATCCACCGACTCGAACACGATTCCACCGCGGTCATCGATGGCCAACGGATGCTCGTAGCACGAGTGCAGCACGACCTCGCCGTGATGGACGACGCTCCAGCTGCATCGGTTGACACCCGTCAGGAACTCCTGGACGAGCCACGGATCCTCAGGTGTCGGATGAATGTCCGCGAGGTCACCGTCGCCGGCCAATGGACCGGTATTGGTGAGGATGTCCAGACCGCCCCGCCCGTATGCGGCGCGGGCGAACCAGTGGTCCCACCGCTGGACTGCCTCAGCGAGCTCCGCCTCGGACGTCGCGGTGATCGACTCGGCCACGGGGAGACCGAACTGCCGGCACAACTCGGTGAAGGCGACCTTGTCGTGCACACGGGTCAGCGTCTCCAATGGCGGGAAGAACTGTTCGAGGTCGCCGCGACCGGCTGCCAGCCGGTCGCGGTGAGCGGCGAGATAGAAGACCTCCTCGAACATCGGGATCAACCAGTTGATCTGGTGCTCGTCGATGACCTTTTCGACCGCGCCGATGAACTCTTCGGTCTGCTGCGTCGGAGCAGGCACCACCACGTGGTGTCGAGCGCCCCGCGAGTGGCTGCCCGGCGCCGCGGAGAACGTGTCTGCGGCTACGACGTCGCGGCCGCTCGCACCCAGCTTGTGGATCTCGTCCACCGCGAACGGCATCCGCGAGGTCGTCACGAGAACGCGGGGATCGGCTTCGGGGCCGGCGGCGCGGGGTCGCCGTTGGTCTGAGGCATGAGGAGGGTCCTTTCGTCGGTCATCTCGACGGCGTCGCGTCCGATCGCGGCGCCCAGTCCATCAAAGAGTCGCGCTGGCCCGATTCGGTCACGACGAGAGAGGAGACACCGTCGGCGCGATCGACGGGAGCGCGACGTGCACGATCGTGGAAGTCGGGTCTGCGTTCTGGAACCTCCTCTGGAACGAGATGATAGCGAGGAATGTCGTGATGATCACGGATATGAATATCAACGCACTCTTGGTGATCTCGTCGTCGCCCCCGATAATCCGGCGCGGTCAACCAACTCTCAACCCATTTCGGGTCGGACACGTAGGCTCGAAGGTAGTCGACACGACCACACGGCCTCTCAGCCCTGTTGAGGCCGCGCGTCCAACGCGGAAGGTGGACAGACGATGGGTGCGAACAGCTTCAACGCACGAGACCGGCTAGATGTGGGCGAGAGGTCGTACGAGATCCACCGAATCGACCGGGTGGACGGATCGTCGCGGCTTCCCTACAGTCTCAAGGTTCTCCTCGAGAACCTTCTCCGTAACGAAGACGAGCGTCTGGTGACTCGCGCGCAGATCGAAGCCGTGCGGGACTGGGACCCCGATGCGGCGCTTAACCCGGAGATCCAGTACACCCCGGCGCGAGTGCTGATGCAGGACTTCACCGGCGTCCCATGCGTCGTCGACCTGGTCGCCATGCGTGACGCGATGACCGATTTCGGCGGTGATCCGTCGAAGATCAACCCGCAGATCCCCGCCGAACTCGTCATCGATCACTCGGTTATCGCCGACGCGTTCGCCAGCCCGGACGCTTTCGGCATCAACGCCGAGCTGGAATTCGAACGCAACAAGGAGCGGTACCAACTACTGCGATGGGGACAGCAGTCGTTCGACGACTTCCTGGTGGTGCCGCCCGACACCGGTATCTGTCACCAGGTCAATCTCGAGTATCTGGCACGCGTCGTCTTCACCCGAGACCGCGACGGCGTCACCCAGGCCTATCCCGACACCCTCGTCGGCACCGACTCGCACACCCCAATGGTTAACGGTCTCGGTGTGCTCGGCTGGGGAGTCGGCGGCATCGAGGCGGAGGCGGCGATGCTCGGTCAGCCGATGAGCATGCTGATCCCCCAGGTGGTCGGGGTCAGACTCAGCGGCGACCTGCGTGAAGGGGCTACCGCGACAGATCTCGTGCTCACCGTGGCCGAATTGCTGCGCGGCGTCGGCGTCGTCGGCAAGTTCGTGGAGTTCTTCGGTCCGGGTGTCGCCAACGTCCCATTGGCCACCCGCGCAACCATCGGCAACATGAGTCCCGAGTACGGGTCCACATCGACGATGTTCCCGATCGACGCCGAGACCATCGACTACCTACGCCTCACTGGACGTGACGACGAACAGATCCGACTCGTCGAGGCGTACGCCAGAGAGCAGGGACTCTGGCACGATCCGGGCCATGTGCCCGACTTCTCGCGCGTCGTCGACCTCGATCTCTCCTCTGTCGAACCCTCGATCGCGGGACCGAGCCGCCCCCAGGACAGGGTGCCCCTCGGCGATGCGCCGCGGACCGTGCTTGGCCTGCTCGCCGGTGATCAGAACCGACCTCACTCGGGTGAAGACGACGTCGACAACGCGTCCGCTGACTCGTTCCCGGCGAGCGATCCGATCTCCCTCGGCTCCTCCGACGGGGATGACGCACCGCCGCGTCAGGTCTCCGACGAACAGCTCACTGCGAACGAAAGGCTCGGCTGGCCAAGCGATCCCGCAGACGTCGTGATCGACGGCGCGAAAGCGATCGTCGACCACGGTGACGTCGTCATCGCCGCGATCACCTCGTGCACCAACACGTCGAATCCCGCAGTCATGCTCGGGGCGGCGCTCCTAGCCAAGAAGGCGGTCGAACGCGGGCTGCGGACCCGTCCGTGGGTCAAGACGACCCTCGCGCCGGGCTCCCGCGTGGTCACCGACTACTTCGAGCGGTCCGGACTGACCCCGTACCTCGACGAGCTCGGCTTCAATCTCGTCGGTTACGGCTGCACCACGTGCATCGGCAATTCCGGACCTCTCATCACGGAGGTCAGCGATGCCGTCGGCGAGAACGATCTCAACGTCTCCGCAGTACTGTCCGGAAATCGAAACTTCGAGGGACGGATCCACCCCGAGGTGAAGATGAACTTCCTGGCCTCGCCACCCCTCGTCATCGCCTATGCGCTCGCCGGCAGTCTGCACACCGACCTGCTGTCTCAACCGCTGGGGACCAACGACGACGGCGAAGACGTCTACCTCCGTGAGATCTGGCCGACGGACGAGGAGATCAAGCAGGCCGTCGACGCGAACGTCGAAGCCCAGATGTTCACTGACGGCTATTCGGACATCTACGCAGGCGACGACAACTGGCGCGAGATGAGTGTGCCGGACGGCGCGGTGTACGACTGGGACGACGCGTCGACCTACATTCAGCGTCCCCCGTACTTCGACGGCATGACTCGCGAACCCGAGCCGGTTCGCGACATATCCGGGGCGCGAGTACTGGCCAAACTGGGCGACTCGGTCACGACCGATCACATCTCCCCCGCCGGCGCGATCCGGCTCGACAGTCCGGCCGGTCGCTACCTCACCGACAACGGTGTCGAACGCAAGGACTTCAACTCGTACGGCTCACGCCGAGGCAATCACGAAGTGATGATCCGCGGAACATTCGCCAATGTGCGGCTACGCAACGAACTCGTGCCGGGAGTCGAGGGCGGCTTCACCACATTGTGGCAAGACAGTGAGCAGGGGTCCGGTGGTGAACAGGCGGCGATCTACGACGCCGCCGTGTCGTACCAGGAGCGAGGCGTGCCACTGGTCGTGATCGCGGGGCGCGACTACGGGTCGGGCTCGTCGCGTGACTGGGCCGCCAAGGGCACCAGGCTGCTCGGGGTGCGGGCGGTGATCGCGCAGTCGTTCGAACGCATCCATCGATCGAACCTTATCGGCATGGGTGTGCTGCCGTTGCAGTTCCGCGACGGCGAGTCCGCTGAATCGCTGAACCTCGACGGTGACGAGAGCTACTCGATCTCCGGGGTAGCCTCCGGAGACAGGCTCGCCGAGGAGGTCACGGTGACGGTCGAGAAGGAGGGACGGTCCCGCGAGTTCACCGCCACCGTCCGGATCGACACCCCGGCCGAGGCCGCCTACTACCGCAACGACGGCATTCTGCCGTACGTGCTCCGGAAGCTACTTGGCGACAGCTGACGACGGAGTGTCGGCCGACCGCTCGAAACCGTCTCGGTGACGAGAGATGAGACGATGGGTTCATGGCTATCCCAGGCGACATGGACCGTGATCGCGACGACGACGGCCGGGCGCGTAACGCCCGCCCCCGCGACGCACTGGGCCGTCCGCTGCCGCCGGGAAGCGCAGGCGTCGAGCGTATCCCCGACGACCTGGACCTGCCGCCGGCGGAGTCGTTGGCGTGGGCGCAGGATCTACTGAACCGTGGTCTCGCTTTCAACGCGCACGAAGTCCTCGAAGGCGCGTGGAAGAGCTGCCCAGGCGACGAGCGCATGCTCTGGCAGGGGCTCGCCCAACTGGCCGTCGGCGTCACCCATGTTCAGCGGCGCAACACCAAGGGCGCGCTGAAGGTCCTTGAACGCGCTGCCAAACGGATCGGCCACCACGACGGTCCGGCGCCGTACGGCATCGACGCCGTAGGACTGATCGGATACGCGGACGCCCTCATCGCCGACCTCCGGCAGGGCGCCGATCCCGCGCCGGAGCTAGTGATGCCTCGTCTCCTCGCTCGGCCGGATCATCGTTGATCCGATCTGTACTCCCCTACTCCGTCGTCGTCGAACGCAATGACCGTGTGGCGTCGAGGGGATCGAAACCTTCGGGCCACTTGGGCAGATCGGTCGACGTCGAGACGACTCCACCCGCTCTGATCTTTCCGACGAGATCGCGTCCGGTGATGAGCGACGCTGCGTGGACGCCACTGAGCATCGAGCCGACTGTGCCGGGACCGAACGGCGAATTGGTCCCGACTGCGTAGAGTCCGGCTATCGGGGTCTTCACGCCCGCTCGCAGTGGACCCAACTGCGCCAGGGTCTGCCGCAGACCGAACGGGGCGGCCCCACTGTTCCCCACGAATCTCTCCTGGGTGGCGGGAGACCCCAATTCAGCGAACTCGACGTTGTTCGAGGCACCTGGAAACGACTGTTCGAGCCGTTGGAGCATCCCGTCCAGGACGATCTTCTTGATCTCTTGATACCGGGTCCCCAACCGATAGCGTCCGGATTCGACGTCGTCCGTCGAGTACTCCCACAGTGATGGTGAATACGGAACGATCGTCTGAACTTCAATGGTCGAACCTCCTACGGGCGCCGCCCGCCGGTTCGACGGATCGCGGCGCGAGGAGGATTGCACGAACATGGGTTGACGATCGGCGAACTCCCGCGCCCAGCTGATGCCGTCGCTGAATCCCTCCCCCTTACTAACCTCACGTTGCAGCTTCGTCAGTGACCGATTGGAATCGGCGTCCTGCCAACTGGGAATCGCGAAATAGTTGGAGTTCGGCTGATGCGAGATGTCGTGGTTGACGGCGAAGAACCCGTTGATCAACGGGCGGGACATCTTCCACCTCTTGACGCGCTCCTGCATGATCCGAGGCAGGTGGTGAAGGCCGACGAGGTCCGTGAATGTCTTGATCGCATCGGCGTCCGAGACCACCGAGGCGGCCAGGATCCTCTCGCCGGACGCGAGCTCGACACCTTGCGTTCGTCCATCGTCGATGATGATGCGTTCGACGGTTGCGCTAGTCCGGATCTGCCCGCCATGGGTGCGCACCACCTCGGCGAAACCGGCCGCGAGCATCTGACCACCGCCCTTCGGATAGTACGATCCACCAGCGACATAGTCCTGAAAGTATGCGGCCATGGCCCCGGTGGGCACCTCGTCGGGCGTCGAGGCGAATGCGCCGCATTCGACGGAGAGCGCAGCCGTTGCGCGCGGGGAGAAGCCGCAGCCGGCGAGGAACACACTGTACGGAACGGCCATCAGCGGCCCGGCGATGTTCGCACCCGCCACCCATCGTGCCAACCCGGATGCCGATCCTTGGGACGAGTACCTGTCCATCGCCTCGCCGATACGCCGGAGAGTCCCGTGGTAGCGCTGGACGGCGCGACGCTCGCCGGGGAACGCGGTGAGGAGATTCTCGAGGTAGTTGTCCCACCCGAACGGCGTGGCGAGCTCGAAATCTGGTCCGATGATCCGGTCGAATCCGGTGGGATCCATGGGCAGCCACTCGATGCGGTCGTCCAGCCCGAGCCCACCGAAGATGTTGCTGACCACGCCGCCGGGACCGCAGCCGCCGACGAAGTGAACGCCACAATCGAACTCCCACCGGCCTCGTCGCTGGAACACATGGGACGACCCGCCGAGCGCGCTGTAGCGCTCCAGCACGAGGACGCTCTTGCCCGTCGCGGCGAGATAGGCTGCGGTCGACAACCCGCCCAGGCCAGCGCCGACCACGATCACGTCAAGTTTCTCAGTCATGCTCGGCACCGTTCGTCACTCGATTCGTTGTTGGATGGACAGATATTTGGGCCTGCGTCGTCGAATGTGATCCGCACCGAGACGGGGTCGCTCTGCAACGCGCGGAACATCACACTCGTCACCGGCCCCAACGCCGGATGCGGCGCGAACGACCTCGTCCGGGCATCGACGTCATCGTCCGGCAGTACCTCGGCGGTACCGGTTCGCCAGCGGTTGCCCTGCCTGATGCGCACAGTCGGGTCTGCCTGGATGTTCAGGGTCCAGCCGGCCCGGAGTCCGTGCTGGCTGATGAGCCAGGCTCCGGTGTCGTCGAACGACGCCGACACCGGGACTGCACGGACCAGGCCGGACTTGCGGCCGGTGGTCTCGAGTCGGGTGGCGAGCGTCGACACGAGACCCCTGCGCATCGCGAACTCGACGGCCGGGTTGGCCACGCGCCTGCCGATCGCGCGCTCGATCTGGAATTTGCGCAGCGATGCGCCGCCGACAGCGGAGCCGTTTGCGCGTCGGCTGCGGAACGCGTCGACGCCGTTGCGTTGCACAGCCGTGAGCGCGGTCCGCCACACCGGCCGCGCTGCATCGGGTTCCAGACCGGCGCCCATGCGATGCAATTGGTCGGTGTGCCACTGCAGATCGAGGGCGCCCTCGAGTGTCTTGACGGTCGGCGCTGAGCGACGGACCCGATTCGGCACGCGCAGGCGCACCGTTGGAGACACGAGCACCGAGACACTCTTGTCAGTCAGGCCGCGTGCAGCCTCCGGCTCGACTGCCGCTGGGCGACCGATGCCGACGACGTCGCACTTCCCGCCGACGACGGCATCGCCCATCGCCGCACGTGTTCGGAACCCACCGGTCACCGCGAGCGGTACATCGCCCGCGAGTTCTCGCACCGTCTCGGCGTACTCGAGGAAATAGGCCTCCCGAGTTCGCGTGCTCGCCGAGACCACCGGTCGACCCATCATCGCGGGTGACTCGTAACTGCCTCCACTGACCTCGATGAGGTCCACGGATTCGCGGGCGACCATGGAGATCACGGCCCGCGAATCGTCCTCGGTGAATCCACCACGCTGGAAGTCCGCCGAATTCAGTTTCACACCGACCCCGAACCCGGGGCGGACCGCCTCCCGCACACCACGCACGATCTCCAGCAGGAAGCGTGCGCGTCCGGCGACGTCGCCTCCCCAGCCATCGGTGCGCTGATTGCTCAACGGCGACAAGAACTGCGACACCAGATAGCCGTGCGCTCCGTGAATCTGAATGCCGTCGAAGCCCGCGGTCTCCGCGACCGCTGCGGCCGTGACGAATCTTCGGACGATCTCCGGGATCTCCTCGCGCGACAGCTCCCGCGGTGTCGGGACTCCCGGAATCGACACGCCGACTGCGGACGGCGCGACGGCCGGTCCGGCTCCTGTGATCGGATTCGCTTGGCGGCCCGGGTGATTCAGCTGCATCCACACCTTGGCGCCGCCGTCCTGCGTGGTCTTGGCCCACCGTGTGAGACCGGCCAAATGGCGCTCGTCCTCCACCACGATGTTGCCGGGTTCACCGAGATGGCGGCTGTCGACCATCACATTGCCGGTGACGATCAGGCCGAAGCCGCCGTCGGCCCAGCGCGCATACAGGCGCGTCAGGCGAGTGTCGGGGCCTCCGGCAGCGTCTGCGAGCCCTTCGCTGAGCGCAGCCTTCATCATCCGATTCGGCAAGACCTGGCCGGACGGCAGAGTGAGTGGCGTGGCGAGGGTCGCCTCGGTGGTGTTGCGCATGGGGCCTCCTTGTGTCGCAACCGATCGGAGTTATACCAATTGGTCTACTTACCGCACGATATGAGACCGAACGGTATATTGCAAGGGTGAGGCTCGAAGAGGAAAGGAGGTCGGCGTGGCGACAGCAGCGAAGGAGCGACTGGTGCGTGCGACGACCGAACTGATGCGACGGCACGGTGTCGCGGGCACTGCGGTGTCGGAGATCCTCTCCGACAGTGGAGCTGCCCGCCGATCGATCTATCTCAACTTTCCGGGCGGGAAGTCCCAGCTGGTGACCGAGGCGACTCGCGTCGCGGGCGCCTCGATGGCGGTTGCCATCCGGGCGATCCTGGACGCCGACGACCCGATCGAGGCGTTCACCGCCTTGTGGATCGAGTTGCTCTCAACAACGGACTTCGACGCGGGGTGTCCCATCGTCGCCGCAGCCCTTGGGCGGGCGGACGCCGCTGACGCCGCAGACCTGGCCGGTGAGATCTTCACCGAGTGGTACGGCTTGGTTCGTGAGCACCTCATGGCCGAGGGGATCGCGCCCGACATGGCCGAGTCACTGTCGATCACCGTCGTCTCCGCAGTCGAGGGTGCGGTCGTCGCCTGCCAGGCGCTGCGGTCTACGCGACCGCTGGAAGAGGTCGGCGTGAGACTGCGGGAGCTGATGGCGATACATCGGCCGGCGGAGGCCTGAAATCATCTCGCAGTCGCCCCTGACCATCGTTGATCCGAGCCGACCATAAATCTGGTGACGAGACTCCGGCGGGCAGCTACCATCGCCATGACGCGCTGACTGCGCGACCACTGCTGCGGCCGGGAGGTTGATGAATATGGCTCGGCGTACCGCACCACGCCCTTGCCCGGGTCGCATCGACTTCTACTGAGCGCCCCGGTCTGTCGACACTGACCAGGAGTCTCGTATGTCTATACCGTCATCCCCACTGGCCGAATCAGATCTAATCACCAAACGTCTCGTATTGCGCCCATGGTCTGCAGACGACATCGCCGCCGTCCTCGAGCATCGCCGTATGGCGCACTGGGCGGATGACTTTCCTGCGGAGGGCGACGCGGTGATCGCAGGCGTCATCGCCGACGGTCCACTCCGACCCGAACCGCATCACCGGATCATCGTCGAACGGCATCATGGGTTAGCCGTCGGCTCGATCAGCCTGCTGTGGCCGCCGAGCGACGACAGCGCTGTGGAACTCGGGTACGGCGTGGTGCCGTCTCGTCGGGGTCGCGGCTACGCATCGGAGGCGGCACGCGCTATGATCGGCCTGGCGATGACGTCACCACACGTCGTTGCCGTGTGCGCCGAGGTCGAGCGGACCAACCCCGCCTCTGCCCGAGTGCTGCTGAACGCCGGCATGCGGCGCTGCGGTGAGGATTCGACCCGCATTCGTTATCGCACGGCGACGTCCGGGCGGTCTGTGTGAGTGTCCGGGGGCTGGTGCCGACATCTCACCTCGGAGCAGGCCCCCGGTCACTGCGTCATGATTGAAGATTGCTGCGTGTCGCGAGTGTTTGCGATTGTGCCGCAGCGGGTACTTCGGCAGTATGTCTGAACTTCGCGCCGTAGCGCTCATCTGTAGTTTAAAGCCCTCACCAGCACCATCGAGCACCGAACTACTCGCTAGTCAGGTCCTCGACCAGTTGGCCGGACACGGGGTCGCCGTTGCGCCGCCGATCCGGCTCGTGGACTACGACGTCAAGCCTGGAGTCGACGCCGACATGGGTGACGGCGACCAATGGCCAGAGGTTCGCCAGGCGATACGCGATGCCGACATCCTGGTGTTCGCCACACCGACCTGGCTCGGCCATATGTCGAGCGTGGCTCAGCGTGCCCTCGAACGTCTCGACGCCGAACTGTCCGACACCGACGCCGGCGGCCGTCCGGCGATGCTCGGCAAGGTTGCAGTGACCGCGGTCGTGGGCAACGAGGACGGGGCACACAAGATCATCGCCGATGTGTTTCAAGGCCTCAACGACATCGGATTCACGATCGCAGCCCAGGGCGGAACGTACTGGAACGGCGAGGCGATGCAAGGGACCGACTACAAGGACCTCGACGGACCTCCGGAGCCCGTGGCCGTGACCACCGCGAACGCGGCACGCAACGCAACGCATCTCGCAACCGCGCTGAACTCCCGACAGTATCCGCCGTACTAACACCCGGAGATCCGCCGTACGAACACCCCGAGGACGCAGCGATGTTTGACTCCGGCCTCGCCCGGGGTTCCTCGCCCAACACCCAGATGCCGACAAGTGAAGTTCGACAGGAGGTCGACGATGGCAACATACCGAGTTCTGAACCCTGACGAACAGGTCATCGATACGAAGGAGTTCGACAGCGCGCAAGACGCCTACGAATGGTTCTCCAATATCGAAGTCCCGTCGCACATGATCGGTTTCCGCATGGAGGTCGACCAGGACGGCGAGTGGGTGATGTTCGACCAGACCGACAGCACCGGTTCGTCCGAGGAACCGGGTGAACGCTGATGCGCCGGACCTCACCAGGAGGAAACATGGTTTACGACCCCGCTGAGAATCCCGATTCCGCGCGCCGCGGCGCGATCGATCCCGACCCGGCGGTGACGCCGGGACTCGACAAGGGCGGGCAGGTCCAGATAGGCGACACTCCGCCGGAATCCGCGCAGACATCCGGTCTGTCGAAACCCGAGGAGCCGCTGCACAGTCGGTTTCCACCGACCGGCGTCGCGGCACTGCTGGCGATCGTCGGTGTCGTTATCGTCTTCGGGGTCGTGATCGTCGGTCTCGTCCTCATGATCCTGTGAGACCGCCGCCGGAAGTGATCAGATCCCGGTAGCCTCCGACGAAACGAGAGGCCCGTCTTCGATTGTGGGGTTCGACATATGACCATCTCAGTGCGCCGCTCGACGACTGCGGAATCCGGCCCGATCGAACGGTTCCGCCACGTCCGTTCGCTCACCGATCTTCTGACCGAGCGGCTGTCCGCCGAGGATCAGACCCCGCAGTCGATGACTGAAGCGAGTCCCGCGAAATGGCACCGGGCCCACGTGACCTGGTTCTTCGAGGAGTTTGTGCTGCGGAGGGACCCGTCGTACGTGGTCTACGACGAGACATACCGTTACCTGTTCAACAGCTACTACGAAGCTGTCGGCGAGCGACATCCGCGACCGGAGCGAGGGCTGGTGACGCGGCCGGGAATCGACGACATCACCGACTACCGTCACCACGTCGACACGGCCATGGCGGCGGCACTGACCGCGGGTTCACTCGACGACGACGCCCTCGATCTCGTGGAACTCGGATGCAATCACGAACAGCAACATCAGGAACTGCTCCTGATGGACATCAAGCACCTGTTCTCGACGGTCCCGCTCACTCCAGGGCCGGTCTACGTCGACCGCGAACTCGACGTCGGGGCATCACCCGCGCCGATGACCTGGCGCGCAGTTCCCGGCGGCATCAGTCACGTCGGCGCGACGGGCACGGCGTTCGCCTACGACAACGAGGGGCCGCAGCATCGAGTATTCCTCGAGGACTTCGAGATCGCCTCACGTGCCGTCACCAACGCGGACTGGCTGGCGTTCATGGCCGACGACGGCTACCGACGGCCCGAGTTGTGGCTGTCGGACGGCTGGGCGCACATCGGCCAGACCGGCTGGCAAGCGCCCGGCTACTGGAGTCGGGACGCGGCAGGTGAATGGAGCGCCTTCAGCCTGTCTGGGCGGCGGCCGGTGGTCGCCGACGAACCCGTGGTGCACGTCTCGTTCTACGAGGCCGACGCCTACGCCCGGTGGGCAGCCGCGCGGCTGCCCACCGAGTTCGAATGGGAGGCAGCGACGTCGGAGGTCGAGACCGAACGAGGCGAGCTCCTCGACCCCGCCAGATGTCATCCGCGCGCTGCAGGCACAGCGATGATCGGTGACGTCTGGGAGTGGACGGCCAGCGCTTACCTCCCCTACCCCGGGTTCGTTCCGGCGAACGGTGCGGTGGGCGAGTACAACGGCAAGTTCATGTGCGATCAGCACGTCCTGCGGGGTGCCTCCGCCATCACCCCGCGCGGGCACGAGCGCGCCACCTACCGGAACTTCTTCCCCGCCGCGTCCCGCTGGGCGTTTTCCGGTCTGAGGCTGGCGCGGTGAGCACGACGGCCGCGAACGCGACGGTGGCGAACGCGACGGTGGCGAACGCGACGGTGGCGGCGGACCATATCGTCGCGGGTCTGTGGGACGTACAGCCGGCGCTGCCCGCACGGTGGCTGTACGACGAACGCGGAAGCAAGCTCTTCGACGAGATCACGCGCGTGCCCGAGTACTACCCGACGCGTCGAGAGACGGCGATCCTGCGCGACTCCGCCCGCAGTATCGTCGCCGCCTCCGGAGCGTCGACGATCGTCGAGCTCGGGTCCGGAACCTCGACCAAGACCCGTCTGCTGCTCGACGAACTTCCCGTCGGCGCGACATACGCGCCGGTGGATGTGAGTGCGGAGATCCTGTCGGCGTCGGCTACGACGCTGGCCGGTGACTACCCCGGACTCGAAATCGTGCCGATCGAGGCTGATTTCACGACTGCCGAAGTCCCGATGCCCGCTGCTGCGGGTCTCCGGTTGGTCGCATTTCTCGGTGGCACGATCGGCAACTTCGATGAGGACGAGCGCACAGGGTTCCTCGCCCGCCTGGCGGCGTCCCTCTCGCCGGGAGACTCGTTCCTGCTCGGCACGGACCTGATCAAGGACACGGGTCGACTCACCGCCGCGTACAACGACAAGGGTGGGGTCACAGCGGACTTCAACCGCAACGTGATCGAAGCGCTCCGGACACAGATGCGCGCCGACGGCCTCTACGCCGACGACTTCGATCACCTCGCCCGCTGGAATCCAACCGCCCACCGAATCGAGATGCGGTTGCGCGCGCGACGCGACGTGAACGCCTACTTCCCATCACTCGACCGCCACTGGCGGTTGCGTCAGGGCGCTGAACTGCTCACGGAGATCAGCGTGAAGTTCACTCGCGGCATGGTGGCCGCGGAGGTGGAGGCAGCCGGGTTTACCGTCAGCGACACCTGGTCGGATCCGTTCGACGACTTCCTGCTCACCCTGTGTCGAAAGGAAACACGGATGGAACCGAGTCCGCGATGAGCGTCGACGCGAACGAGACTGGCGGGCAGGGCACGCGCCGCCTGGCGCGGACGGCCTACTCCGCGGCAGACCTCGACGCCGATCTGCGGTGGTGGGACGCCGCGAACTACCTGACGGTCGCTCAGATCTACCTGCAGGAGAACGTCCTGCTACGCGCGCCGCTGGATGCGGCGCACGTCAAGCCGCGACTCCTCGGGCACTGGGGAACGAGTCCCGGACTATCGGCGGTCTACACGGTGCTGAATCGCCTGATACGTCGTACCGATTCGGCATGGTTGTTCGTCACCGGGCCCGGCCACGGCGGACCCGCGCTGGTGGCCAACACCTATCTCGAGGGCACCTACTCAGAAATCTATCCAGACGTCACGTGCGACGGGCAGGGCGTGCTGCGGTTGTGCCGCCAGTTCTCGACCCCCGGCGGCATTCCCAGCCACGTGAGTGTCGAGACCCCGGGCAGCATCCACGAAGGCGGCGAACTCGGATACTCCCTCGCCCACGCGATCGGCGCTGCCCTGGATTCTCCCGAGCTTCTCGTAGCGTGCGTGATCGGCGACGGTGAGGCGGAGACGGGACCGTTGAGCGGATCCTGGAATTCGACGGCGTTTCTCAACCCGGCCCGTGACGGCGCGGTCCTGCCCATCCTGCATCTCAACGACGCGAAGATCTCCGGCCCCACCGTGATGGGGCGCCGGAGCGATGATGACGTCAGAGCAGACCTGCAGGGCAAGGGCTGGGAGCCGGTGTTTGTCGAGGGGCACGACCCGCGGGCGGTCTTCGCCCAACTCACCGACGCGATCGCCGGCGCGTACGAGACCATCCTCGGCATACAGGCCGATGCGCGCGGTGGCGCGGTCCCGACCATCAGGCGGTGGCCCGCGGTCGTCTTACGCACGCCCAAGGGGTGGACGGGGCCTCACCGCGTGGACGGACGACTCGTCGAGGGGACGCACCGGGCGCACCAGGTCCCGTTGTCCGGCGTCCGCGACAACGCCGATCACCTCCGGCAATTGGAGGACTGGCTTCGGTCGTATCGCCCAGACGAACTGTTTGACGGTGACGGCCGGATCGTCGAGGACATCGCCGGCCTCTCCCCAGCCGGCGATCGGCGGATGGGCGCGACGCCGTATGCGAACGGCGGTCGCCTGCGAGAACCGCTGGAGTTGCCTCCGGTCGAGGACTACGCGCTCGACATCGACCGGCCCGGCGGGCTCACCCACCCGACGACCCGGGTGCTCGGCGACTATCTGCGCGACATCTATCGCGCAGACCGTCGCTCCGACGGCGGCGGTACTTTCCGGTTGTTCTGCCCGGACGAGACTGCGAGCAACAAACTCGATGCCGTCTTCGAGGTAACCGACCGCTGCTGGCAGCTGCCGGCGCGACCCGACGACGACGACCTGGCACCTTCCGGACGAGTGATGGAGGTCCTCAGCGAGCACCTCTGCCAGGGATGGCTCGAAGGCTATCTGCTCTCCGGACGGCACGGTCTGTTCGCCAGCTACGAGGCGTTCGCGATGATCAGTGCGTCCATGGTCGTCCAACACACGAAATGGCTGCAGCACGCCGCGGAACTCGAATGGCGCGAGCCGGTGTCGTCACTGAACATCCTGCTCACCTCGACGTGCTGGCGCAACGACCACAACGGCTTCTCTCATCAGGGACCGGGACTCATCGACACGGTGATCCCGTTGTCGCCAGGTGTGGTCAGGGTCTGGTTGCCGCCGGACGCGAACTCTCTCCTGGCAGTCGCGGAGCACTGCTTCCGCAGTCGGGATCATGTCAATCTGATCGTCGCCGACAAGCAGCCGCACCTGCAGTACCTGACGGTCGACGAAGCCGCGAGCCAAGCCGCCGCCGGGGCCTCGGTCTGGCATTGGGCGGGAAGCGAGCGCGACGGCGCCGAACCCGACATCGTGTTGGCGTGCGCGGGCGACGTGCCCGCCCAGGAGCTTCTCGCCGCAGCCGACCTCCTCCGAAAGGAGCTGCCCGACTTAATGATCCGGGTAGTCAACGTGATCGACCTGATGGCGCTGCTGCCACCGGGAGAACACCCGCACGGAATGTCGGAAACCTACTTCGCGGACGTCTTCACGACGTCGGTCGACGTCGTCTTCGCGTTCCACGGTTACCCTCGAGCCCTCCACCAGCTCTTGCACGGACGACCGCACGCCGGTCGCTTCCACGTGCGTGGATTCTCCGAACAGGGCACCACGACGACGCCCTTCGACATGGTCGTTCTCAACCGCATGAGTCGGTACCACCTGGCCTTGGAGGCGATGAGACGGGCAGGCGCGGACGGTGAGCGTGCCGAGCGACTCGCACAGTTCTGCCGCTCACAGCTCGCGCGACACCACGACTACATCCGGCAGAACTTCGAGGACCTGCCCGAGATTCAGGAGTGGACCTGGACGTGAGGCTGTCAACCCGACAGTGCCTGTGGCGTCAACCCGACAGGGCCTGTGGCGAGAGAACTTTGAGCATGGCGGAAGTCCAGTCCAGCTGGCGCGACGTCTGGGGTCGGCACCGGGCAGCCAACTCCACCAGTCCTGCGCTCCGCGTGGCGTGAGCTCCCTGCGCGAGTAGCTGCCAGTCGACGGCGACACCGGCCGCCTGCTGGTGCAGGCGTCGCAGATCTAACAGCAGCACCAACGCCGGTCCGGGCCGGTGACCGAACAGTTCGCTCACCGGTTCGGCGACCCCCGACGCCAGGGCCGTCGTCCGTGGCGAGGATTCGAGGTCGATGCCCACCGACGGCGCGGCGTCGCTGATGGCCCGCAGATGCTCGCGTGACCACTCGGCCAGGTCGCCGGCGATATAGCAGATGTCGTGATCGGCCTGGTGCCGGTGCGAGACGCCGTCGAGGTCGAGCGCCAGACGGTGTTCGCTGCGATGCAGTTCACGGAGTACGAGTGCGAGTGTGCTCACGGCGTGTCCCCTCGGTTGTCGGTGGCCTCTCGAATGAGGGCGGCCGAACCTGTCTTGAAGACGGGTTGCTTGGATGCCGGATCCCAGTCGGTGAGCGTCAATTCGTTCGCCGCACGATCGTGCGGCACGGCCCAGTCGTCGTGATCCCGGTCGTCGTGTTCCCGGCTGTCGTGTTCCCGGCTGTCGAGGTCCCAGTAGCCGTAGTGGAACGGGACGAATAGCACGCCGACCCGGATTCCGGTGATCCGTGCTGTGGCGCGGATGGTGCTGCGGGGGCTGGCGACGGTGACCATGTCGCCGTCGCGTATGGAATAGTCGGCGGCGTCGGCCGCCGACATCTCCACCCAGACGTCCGGGGCCGCACTGTCGAGTTCCGGTGTTCGGCCGGTCTTCGTGCGCGTATGGAACTGGTAGACGGTGCGTCCGGTGATGAGCGCGAACGGGAACGACGGCGACGGTGGTTCGTGGGGCGGCAGATACCCAGCGGATCTGATGAGAGCTTTGGCGTCTGGATTCATCGCCCGATACTCGGTGGCCCCGAGCGGGGCTCCGGTGACGAGGTCCTTCCCGTACGCCTCGCAGTAGTCGGGCGCGCTCCAGAACTTTCCGTCGGAGTACAGCCGCTGCGTGCCCTCTGGCGACTCCGCGGTGCACGGCCACTGAATGCCGCCGCGATCGCGCAGTGCCGCATAGCTCATCCCGGTGTAATCGCATGGTCGGCCCGCGCTGCACTCCTGCCAATGCCGGAACGCCGACTCCGGATCGTCCCATTGTGGTAGCGGGTCGCCGTCGTTGTCCCGGAAATCCATGCGGCGCGCGTAGTCGAGGAAGATGTCGAGATCCGAGCGAGCCTCGCCCGGAGGGTCGATCGCCTTGTCGGAGATGTGCACGGTGCGGTCGGCGTTGGTGAACGTGCCGGTCTTCTCTCCCCACGCGGCGGCAGGCAGGACGACGTCGGCGAGTTCTGCTGTCTCGGTGAGGAAAATGTCCTGGACTACCAAGAACAGGCGCTGCTGGCTCAGGATGGTGCGGATGCGCGCCAGTTCGGGGAGCGACACCGCTGGATTCGTCGCCGACACCCACAGCATCTTCACTGACCCCTGTTCCGCGTACCGGAACATCTGCATGGCGTGCGTCGGCGGCCCGTAGCGCGGGATGCGAGCGACGTCGACGTTCCACAGCTTCGCGAGTTCGTCGATGTGCTGTTCGTTGGCCCAGTTGCGGAACCCGGCCAGATCGCCGTCGGCACCGCATTCGCGGGTGTTCTCCGCAGTGGGCTGCCCGTTCATCTGCAGTACGCCGCAGCCCGGTCTGCCGAGCATGCCGCGCACCAGGTGAATGTTGTTCACCTGGACGGCCGCTGCCGTCGCCTGGTGGGACTGGTAGAAGCCTTGGAGCACGGTCGACATGAGGCGCTCTGCGTGTCCGATGATCTCGGCGGCCCGCTCGAGATCCGCGGCACGAATCCCGCAGATGGCCGCAACACGCTCGGGCGGATAGTCGGCGACCACGGCGGCAAGTCCATCGAACCCCACCGTGTGTGCGTCGACGTAGTCGTGGCTGACCCAGCTGTGGGCGATGAGTTGGTGGAGTATCCCGTTCATCAGTGCGACGTTGGTCCCGGGCAGTGGCGCCAAGTGAACGGCCGCGTGGGTGGCTACCGGCGTGGGCCGGGGATCGATGCACAGCAGGGTCGGCGGGTCGGACCCGGCGAGACGGTCCAGGATGCGCATCCAGGAGACGGTCTGAGTCTCGGCGATGTTGTGACCGTACAGGGCGATCACATCGGCGTGATCGATGTCGGCGAAGGTGCCGGGTTGCCCGTCGCTGCCGAACGATTCCTTCAGGGCCTCCCCGGCCGTCGCGGTGCACAGGCGGGTGTTTCCGTCGAGGTGGTTGGTACCGATCGCCCCGTGGGCGATCACTCCGAGCGTGTAGTACTCCTCCAGGAACAGTTGGCCCGACGTGTAGAAGCCGATCGACCGCGGCCCGTCGTTCTCGAGAAGCTCTCTGCTGCGGGCCACCACCCGAGACATCGCGGTGTCCCAGTCGGTTTCGACGAGCGAGTCGCCGTCGCGGATGAGTGGCCGGGTCAGGCGGTCGCGGGACGCAGTGGCCTGCCAACCGAAACGGTCCTTGATATCGAGTCGCCCTCGGTTGATCCGGTCGCCGCGCCGACCACGTACTCCCACGATCTGGTCGTCGCGCACCGCGATGTCCAACCCGTCACCGTTGGAGTGAAGGACGGACGCGGACGCGACCCACCGGTCGACGTCGTCCTCTTCGACCCCCTCGGCGAGCTGCACATCCACGCGCTCCGGCCATTCCGCGCCCGCCCCGTACGGCGTACGTTGCCCCCACACCTCGGACCGGGACTCCGTCATCGCAGCTTCCTCCTTCGACCTGTGGCGACACCGACCTGTGGCGACACGCGCTCTGCACCCGGGTACCCGACGTGTCCGTCCGGTAATCATCGCCACACCGCGTCTGCGTCAATTCCGCCAATCAGCGGTGCAGTACGGGTACACCGGACTCATGGCTACCTCCCCGACGTCCGACAACGCCGCAGCCGACAACGCCGCGCGCGCAGAACAGGTGGGCGAACTGGCACATCGCGCCGGGCGCACCGTCGCGACGGCGGAATCCCTCACCGGCGGGCAGATCGCCTGCACGCTGGGCGCGGCGCCGGACTCGTCGGAGTGGTATCGGGGCAGCATCGTCGCCTACGCCTCCACGGTGAAACACCAACTGCTGCGTGTGCCCGACGTTCCGGTGGTCTCGGAGATCAGCGCTCGGACGATGGCGGTGACCACCGCCGAACTCCTCGGCGCCGACTTGGTGGTGGCCGTGACCGGCGCGGCCGGGCCGGGGGCGCAGGAGGGGCGTGAGCCGGGAACCGTGTGGTTCGGGATCGTCGACGGCGACGACATTAGCACCGAGTACCGCGAGTTCGACGGCTCGGCGGTCGACGTCGTGTCGCAGACGGTCACCGAGGCGCTCGACCTGTTCGCGGCCGCACTGGGCGGACCTTCCTGACCGGAGTCCACCGACCGGGGCTCCGCGTACCGTCGGCCGCCCCTCACTGGGCGACCGCCGTCAACCCGTGCCCGGGGCCGGTGTTCGGCACGAGGACGCCGTCCGCCAAGCGCGGGACACCGTCTGCCAGTGCAGGTTCCAGCCGCGCGTGATCCACGAAGTACTCGATGTGTCGAAGGTTCGGCGTGGCGGCGGCCACCGGGGTGTGCAGCGCCGGCGCACAGTGCGCCGAGACCTGCAGGTGGTGAGCCTTGGCGACGGCCGCTGCGCGGAACCAGCCGGTGTACCCACCGCAACGGGTGACGTCGAGTTGCACGCAGTCGACCGCCGCGGAGATTCTCTCGGTGTCGTCCACGGTCCAGGAGTACTCCCCTGCCGTGACGTCGCAGTCGAGCCGGTCACGGAGCCCGCGCAGCCCGTCGACGTCGTCACTGGTGACCGGCTCCTCGAACCACGTGATGCCGAGGCGGTCCAGAGCGCGTCCGACGCGCACGGCCTGGCCCCGCGTGTACGCCCCGTTGGCATCGACCATGCAGTCGACGCCTGCGGGGGCCAGTTCGGTCAGCAGCCTCGCACGGTCCAAATCTCGGCCAATCTCGCTGCCCCACGCCTCACCGATCTTGATCTTCATTCCCGCACAGCCCGACCGCGCCCAGTCCCCGACGTTCGCGGCCAAGGTGTCAGCGTCCTCGTTGACGAATCCGCCCGAGCCGTACACCGGGATCGCGGGGCGCTCTCGGCCCCACAGCCGGGGCAGGCTCACACCGAGGGTCTGGGCGTGCAGATCCCATAGCGCGACGTCGACGGCGCTGATCGCCTGCATCACTAATCCGGTCGCCCCGATATTGCGGCACGCGTCGACCATCGCCCGCCAGCATCGAACCGGCTCGGAGACGTCGGCCTCGTCGAGCGCCCGACGAAGTACCGTGTCGATCACCTCGGCCGCGGCAGCGTGGCTGTACGTCCAACCGAACCCCTGATGGTCGCCGTTGACGACCGTGACGGCGACCGCGGTGGTGCTGTCCCACCGCAGTGTGCCGTCGGCCTCCGGGTGCGGTGTCGGGAAGCGGTGGACCACGGTGCGCAGGCTGATCGGCATCAGTCGTCGCCGCTCACGATCCGGTCCGCGAGCAATTGCGCGAGGTGCCGCCCCTCGCGTCCGTCTGCGAGTTCGGCGATCTGCGTACGGCAGCTGAACCCGTCGGCGAGCACCTGCGTAGACGCGCCCGCATCGCGGATGGCGGGCAGAAGCGCCTGCTCCGCACACGCGATGCTGACGCCCTTGTGCCCGGGCTCGAATCCGAAGTTTCCGGCCAGCCCGCAACACCCGGAGTCCAGATACGTCGCGTCGATCCCGACGTCGGACATCACCGCTCGATCGGCTCGGACCCCCATCACGGCGTGCTGATGGCAGTGCGTCTGCACGATCGCCTCCACCGTGCCCGCCTGCACGTTCGGCGCCCATCCCGGCGTGTGGTCGTGCAGCAGTTCGGCCAACGTCACGGTCTGCTCGCGCAATCTGACGGCGAGTTCATCCTCACCTAGCAGGTCGACGGCGTCGGAGCGAAACACTGCGGTGCAACTCGGTTCGAGCCCGACGATCAGGCCGCCGCTGCGCAGGTGGGTGGCCAGTCGAGAGATCGTTCTCCGCAACACCACTTCGGCGATGCCCAACTGTCCGGTGGAGATCCAGGTGAGTCCGCAGCACAGGTCGCCGCCTGGGATGTCCACGGTCCAGCCCGCGTCCTCCATCACGCGTACCGCGGCCCGCCCGACGTCCGGATGGAATCGGTTCGTGAACGTGTCCGGCCACAGCAGGACGGTGCCCCGGCTCCCGCGCGCTTCCGTGCCCCGGCGGCGCCACCACTGCTGGAGCGTCCGACGAGCGAAGCGCGGAATCGACCGGTCCTCGAGGCCGCCCAACCGGGTGGCGAGCCGCGCCAGAGTTTCACGACCGGTCGCCGCGTTGACCAGTGCGCCGAGACGTGCGCGCCCGATCACCGCACCTGTCAACGGCAGCCAGCCCATCACGTAGTGCGCACGGGGCCGCAGACGATGTGCGTAGTGGTGCGACAGGAACTCGGCCTTGTAGGTAGCCATGTCGACGTTCACCGGGCAGTCGGACTTGCAGCCCTTGCACGAGAGGCACAGGTCCAGCGCGTCGCGGACCTCGGTCGACCGCCACCCATCGGTGATGACGCCGTCCGAGTGGCCATCGAGCATCTCGAACAGGAGCCGGGAGCGTCCTCGCGTCGAATGCTCTTCCTCGCCGGTGACTTGGTAAGACGGACACATCACCGAACCGCTGGACGGCACCGTCTGACGGCACTTCCCCACCCCGACGCATCGATTGGCCGCGCTGACGAACGAGCCGTCGCCTCCGGGGTAGCCGAAGTGCAGATCGGACGGCCGCTTCGGGTACCACTGGGCCCCCAACCGCAGGAAGCTGTCGACGGGGTTGGGGTCGACGATCTTGCCCGGGTTCATCCGTCCCTCGGGATCGAAGATATGCTTCAGCGCACCGAACGCCTCGACCACCCGGTCGGGGAACATGATCGAGAGCAGTTCGCCGCGCGCCTGCCCGTCGCCGTGCTCACCGGACAGGGAGCCGCCGTAGCGTGTCACCAGGCCGGCGGCCTCCACGAGGAACTCCCGGAAGTGCCGCACACCGTCCGCACTGAACAGGTCGAACGGGATGCGCGTGTGCACACAACCCTGACCGAAATGCCCGTACAGACTGGGCGCGGTCTCGCCGGCGTAGCCGAAGCGCACGTACAGCGACTGCAGGTCGCGTAGATAGTCGCCGAGCCGGTCGGGCGGGACGGCAGAGTCCTCCCACCCCTCCCAGGTCTCGCGGTGCCCCGGCACGTGTGCGGTCGCCCCAAGCCCGGCCTCCCGGACCCGCCACAGTTCGACGGCGATCGACGGATCATCCAAAACCGCGACGCGTGCGTCGTCCCGGTCGAGGGAGAGGTCGTCCAATGCGCAGCGGACCGCGTCGTCGACGTCGGCGCGGGTGCGGGCGCCGTACTGCACCATCAAGAACGCGTTGCCCTCCGGCAGGTCGTCGAGGGCATCGGAGTTCAGGCCCTCCAGATACTCGTCGTGGATCAGACGGCGGTCGAGGCCCTCGAGCGCGACCGGCCCAGACCGGACGATGGTCGGCACGTCGTCGGCGGCCAGATCGACGGTGTCGTACCCGATCATCACGAGAGCTTCCTCGGGCAGGACGGGCACCAGGTCGATCTCCGCCCGCAGGACGGTGACCAGGGTCGACTCACTCCCGACCAGAAGGCCGGCCACGTCGAATCCGTTCTCCGGCAACAGTGAATCCAGGTTGTATCCAGACACGCGGCGCGGAATGTCCGGGTATCCGGCGCGGATGTCGTCGGCGTATTCGTCGCGGAGTCGCCGAAGCCGTCGATAGATCGCCGACACCGGGTCTCCCCGATGCTCGATCGCCGCGTACGCCTCGTCGTCGGTCGGGCCGCACCAGAAGCGCGTGCCGTCGTACGTGATGACGTCGAGGCGTCGGATGTTGTCGGCCACCTTGCCGGTCCGCTGTGCGGTTGCCCCGCACGAGTTGTTGCCGATCATGCCGCCCAGGGTGCAGTTCGGGTGGGTCGCAGGCCGAGGACCGTACTCGAGTCCGTGCACGGCGAGTCGACGGTTCAGATCGTCGAGGACGATGCCGGGTTCGACGACGGCGGTCCGCGCCTCGACATCCACCGACACCAGAGCATTGCAGTACTTGACCCAGTCGATCATCACCGCGACGTTGGTGCACTGGCCGGCGAGGCTGGTGCCGCCGCCGCGCGAGACCACGGGCACCCCGGCGTCCCGGCACACCGCGATCGCATCCGCACCGGCGTCCACGGTCCGCGGGACCACCACGCCGATGGGGACCTGCCGATAGTTGGAGGCGTCGGTGGAATAGGCCGCCCGCGTCCCAGCGTCGAACCGGACCTCGCCGTCCACCGCTGCCACGAGCCGGTCCCGCAGGGTCGCGGTGTCGGCGGGCGTCTCCGCCGCCTGCGCGGTCATGGCTCCGGCTTAGTTCCGGGAATGTACTGCTGAACCTTCTGTTTGACGCCCTCCTTGATCACACCCCACGAGTCTTCGTCTCCTTCGATCAATGCGGTGCTGAGCGACTTCGCCTGCGCGAAGGTCGCGTGCGGCGGGATTGGCGGGATCGACGCGTCGCACCGAACGTCCAGGAGTGTCGGACGGTCGGCGGCCAGTGCGCGGTCCCAGGCGTCACCGAGTTGATCGGGATCTTCCACGTTGATCCCGCCCAGACCGATGCCGCGCGCGAACGCCGCATAGTCCATCTCCGGGAGGTCCTGCGATTCCGCGAATTTCGGGGACGCACTCATCGCTCGCTGCTCCCACGTGACCTGATTGAGGTCGTTGTTGTGCAGTACCACGACGATCAACCGAGGGTCGGTCCACTGCTTCCAGTATCGGGAGACGGTGAGCATTTCGGCGAGCCCGTTCATCTGCATCGCGCCGTCACCCTCGAAGGCGATCGTCGGACGGTCCGGGTGGGCCCACTTGGCTCCGATCACGTACGGCACGGCAGGCCCCATCGTCGCCAGGGTCCCCGACAGCGACCCACGCATCTCATCCCGGAACTCGATGTGTCGCGCATACCAGTTGGCTGCACTGCCCGAGTCGGCGGCGATGATCGAGTCGGACGGCGCCCGCTTGGAGAACTCGTGGAAGATCCGCATCGGGTTGATCGGGTCGGCGTCGGTCATCGCTCGTCGCTGCGCGGTCTTCCGCCAGTGGGCGACGTTCCTCTCCACCGTCGATCGCCACGAGCGATCCTCTTGCTGTTCGAGCAGCGGGATCAACTGCTGCAGCGTGCGTTTGGCATCGCCGACCAGGTTCACCTCGTTCGGGTACCGCATGCCGATCCACTTGCCCGACCGGTCGATCTGCACCCCGCGAGCCTGGTCGAGCTGCGGCATGAACTGCGTGTACGGAAAGTTCGATCCCACCATGAGCAACGTGTCGCACTCGTCCATCAGGTGATAGCTGGCCGTGGTGCCCAAGAGCCCAATGGAGCCGGTGACCCACGGCAGCGTGTCGGGGAGGACGTCGCGCCCGAGAAGGGCTTTGGCGCATCCCGCGCCGAGGGTCTCGGCCACCTGGGTCAACTCGTCGACGCATCCGCGAGCCCCCTGCCCGACGAGCATCGCCACTTTGTCGCCGTCGTTGAGCACCGCTGCGGCGCGGGCGACCGCGTCCGGGTCGGCGTCGGCGACGCCCTGTTCGATCCCCAGGCTCGACGGCACTTGCTTGAATTCGTGGGCGGGCGGTTCGTAGTCGAGCTCGAACACATCCGACGGGAAGATCACGGCGGTGGGCGCGTGCTCAGACAGTGCGACCCGGATCGCGCGGTCGATGAGATTGGGGATCTGCTGGGGCACCGTGCACATCTGCACGAAGTCGCTGCACACGTCCTTGTACAGCGAGAGCATGTCGATCTCCTGCTGGTAGGAGCCACCCATCGCCGACCGCTCGGTCTGCCCCACCAGCGCGACGACCGGCACGTGATCGAGCTTGGCGTCGTAGAGCCCATTGAGCAGGTGGACCCCACCGGGACCGCTCGTGGCCGCGCATACGCCGATGTCGCCGGAGAACTTCGCGTACCCGACCGCTTCGAAGGCACTCATCTCCTCGTGCCGGGACTGCACGAACTGCGGATCGTTCTCGGCCTCGGCCCACGCCGCGAGCAGCCCGTTGATCCCGTCGCCCGGATACCCGAACACCTGTCGAACACCCCACTCGCGGAGCCTGGACAGTACGACGTCGGCGACCGTTTCACTCATAGCGCCTCCTCACAGCAGTGACGGAACTTGACTCGACTCCGGGTACCCGATGTGGTGACGGTTCACACATGGGCCGCTACCCGGTCACCCCGGCCGGCGATGAGCGTGCATCCGCGCGGCGACCGCGAGCCCGCCTGCAGGCACGGCACTCGCCGCCAGGGCTGCGAGCGTCCGATGGCGACCGATGAACGAGACCGGATCGCTGGGGTGCGCGAGGTCGTCGAACTGTCCGCGCGCACCGCGATCGACGTCCTCGTCCTGCGCGCGGTACAGATTGGCGCCGTGATCGGGCAGGAGGCGAGCCGTCTGCTGCGACCGGACGCCGTACCGGGCCAGGTACCAGTCCATGACTCCCGGGGCCAGCCGATTGCCGAGCACCGTGTAGACCGTCGGGACCCCGACCCAGCGGTTGCGGCGCGGACGTCGCGCGGTGTCGGCGATGGCGCGTGCGGCGACTTCGGGCTGGTAGACCGGCGGTACCGGCATCGGGTGCCGCGGCATCTTGTTGAGATTCCAGTCGAACTGCGGAGTGTTCAGCCCCGGCAGCGTGATGAGGCCGACCGAGACTCCACTGCCCTCGTTGCGGAGCTCGGTGATCAACGATTCGGTGAAGCCCTTGATGGCGTGCTTGGCGCCGCAATAGGCCGACTGCAGTGGGATCGCACGGAACGACATGGCCGACGCCACGTTGACGATGACACCGCGATCACGCGTCCGCATTCGGGTCAGAGCTGCCCGCGTCCCGTTGACCTGTCCGAGGTAGGTGACGTCCGTCATCCGCCGGAACTCGTCGGCGGTGGTGTCGCGGAACAAGCTGAGCGCTCCGGCGAACGCATTGTTGACCCAGACGTCGATGGGGCCGAGCTCGGCTTCCACAGCGTCGGCTGCGGCCTCCACCTGTGCCACCTCGGCGACGTCGGTCTGCTGAGTCCACACCGCCGCTCCCCGCTCCTCCAGATCGGCGCGCGTCGCGTCCAGCCCGGCGCGACCGCGAGCCAGCACAGCGACGTCATACCCACGGTCGGCGAAGATGCGGGCCGCTGCCCGCCCCACGCCTGCTGTGCCGCCGGTGACCACCACGACCGGACGTCGACGACTGACCGGCTTGGACAGACGGTTCATGGCATGCCTCCCTCTACGACGGCGGCAACCGGCTCACCGGTCGAGGAGCAGGGAGCTCTCGATCATCGAGGCGTGTACGAACGCTTGCGGCAGGTTGCCGCGCAATTGGTGCTGCGCGGCGTCGAACTCCTCGCTGTAGAGGCGCCCTGGTCCGTACGCGCACCGTATCCGCTCGAACCACGCCTGAGCTTCGGTGTACCGCTGTTGACTGTGCAGTGACTGGGCTACCCAGAAGCCGCACAGTACAAACGACCCCTCGACGCTCCCGAGCGGGTCGTCGCCGTGCGCGAAGCGGTACGCGTAGCCGTCCAACGTGAGCCGGTCCAGGTACGCGTCGAGCGTCAGCCGGCTGCGGGGGTCGGTGAGGTCGACGGCGCCGCGCAGCCCCGCCTCCAGGAGAGCGCCGTCGAGACCGGGGTCGTCGTCCGCTCGCTGCCAGCGGCCGTCGCGGGTCAGGGATGTCCGGGTCGTCTCGGCGAGGATGTGGTCGGCCAACCGTCGACGATGCTCAGCGTGTCGGTCGTCGATCGCGTCGGCGGTGGCTCGCAGACCTGCCACGCAGGCCAGACGACTGTGCGTCCAGCGCCGGTTCTCGATCTCCCAGATCCCGGCGTCCGGGCGCTGCCAGAGGGTCTCGATCGCCTCGGCGGCTACGCTCACCGCGCGGTGAGCGTCGTCGCCGAGGCAGTCGGCGCGTGCGGCGTGCGCGAACAGGGACAGTGCCTCGCCGAACTCGTCGAGTTGGAACTGGTCGCGCACCCAGTTCCCGATCCGGTCGCTGCCTCCCGGATAACCGGGCAGCCCGAGCCTGCTCTCCGACGGTACGTCGGCCCCGCCCACGGTGTACGCAGGCGACAGTGATTCGCCGTGTTCGCGCAGGCGCGCCGCGACGAATGCCGCCGAACCGGCGAGGAGGTCAGTGTCCCCGGAGACCGCGGCGGCGATGCCACAGTAGCTCGTATCCCTGATCCACACGTAGCGGTAGTCGTAGTTACGGCTGCCGCCCGGGCGTTCGGGCATGCTCGTACTGACCGCGGCCACGGTTCCGCCGTCACGGTGAGTCAGTCCACGCATCACCGCGTAGCTCTGCCGTGCGTCGGTCGGGCACAGGCCGCCGAGGTCCGGGGTGGCTCGCGACCACGCTCGTCGCGTCGACTCCCACACCCTCGGCATCTCGTCGGGCCGACGCGGCAACGGTCTGTCCGACACCTCGAACTCGAGATCGCACGACTCGCCTGCCGCCAACATGATGGTCAGCTGCCAGCTGTTGCGATCGGCCGTGGCGGCCGTGACGGCCTGCGGATCCGGTGTGCTCCACCGACAGTGCAGATCGCGGCTGCGCATCGCCCAGCCGAGCCCGTCGGGGAGTCGCTCGCCGCTGACATCATCGAGCGTGAGCGTCGCAAAGACGTGCGCTGGTCCGGTGACCGCACGCACCTGTCGCAGCAGGACCGCGCGGTGCTCGTCTCCCGGATACGCCAGAGCTTCGACGCATTCGACGGTTCCCGACCCGGTGACCCATCGGCTGTGCCAGACCAGCGACCCTGGCTCGTACGCCCCACCCCACACGAATCGCGCAGCCGGGCGCACCTCGTAAAACGACCGTCCGCCCAAAAGATTGTCGAACAGCGGCGACGAATCCCAGCGTGGGGCGCACATCCAGCCGATGTCGCCTCCCGGCCCGATGAGTGCGCCGCGCTCGCCGTCTGCGACGAATGCGTACTCGCGCAGCACGTTCGGCCGCGGCTCCCGGCCGAGGAGGCCACCGTCGGAGCCGTGACCTTCGGCGACGGAGTTCATCGAGATGACTAACTCGCGCGTGTCCGGTGCGCTGCCATGGCCGCAGCCTACTCCCGCCGCAGCCTTCTCCCGCCGCACCAAGGTGCCACCGCTGGTTTGGACAGCGCTCGGATGGGAATCCGAAGGACGGACGATCCGAGACCCGGGTCGTGTCCGTTCCAGGAGAGATGATCAATGTTCGAAGTCGACGGCCCGGCCCCCATTCGCATCGCGACGTGCCACTTCGAGCGGGCCGAGAGTTTCTGGCATCGAGCGCTGGGGTTGGTGTCTCGACCGCGCGGACTGAACCGAGTGGATCTCGTCGACGGCGACGGCTGCACCCGTTTGCTGATCCGCCGGGCTCCCCCTCCCCATCGCCAGCACCCGCGCATCATGATCACGGTCCACGACGCCGCGGATGTGCTGGCCGCCGCGCAGCGTCTCATCGCGCTGGGCGCCTCCTACCCGGAGTCGCATCACCTCTCGCACCCTGGTTGCGCCGTCCTCTACGACCCCGACGGGAACACCATTGAGATCCACACGCGCGCCAGCAGGTTTGTCATCGGTGGAAACCCTGGATGAGTTCGCCGAGCCGCTGCGACTCCTCAACCGCTATCGCGCTGCGGAACTCCGGCCACACCTGCTGTTCCTCGAACGCGATGCGGTCGCGCTCGGCAGCGCTGAAAGCGGTGAGTGCTTCCTCGAACTCGGCGCTCCCCGCCTCCGCGTTCTCGACGGTCTGCAACAGGTGTGTGGCCTTCGCCCCGCGAGACAGAGCGTCATCGGCCAGTCGGTCACCGTCGTCGAGCACCCGGCGGACCGCAGGCCAGAACAGTTGCTCCTCGACGGACCTGTGCTGGGATTCGGCGGTCACAAGTTCCACTGCCCGGGCGCGGCGGTCCTCGACGGTTGACGGTCCCGGGCCGGGTGGCGCGTCGAGGACGTCGAGCAGGGCCAGAATTCTCTGATGGTCGTGGCGCAGGTATGTCGTGGCTTCGGTGTTCATTGATCTCCTCCTGGGAGCCGAGAGAGCTCCTACGCCGGGAAGCGTGTGGACTGGAGAACTACCCGGACCGATGGCAGACCAAACGTGGGTTCGCGCCCGGCTCCGGCTCAGCGCACTATGATCACGTGCAGATTGCGCGGCCCGTGCACACCCTCGACACGTTGCAGTTCGATGTCCGACGTCGCCGACGGCCCGCTGATCATGGTCGTCGGCCGTTCCGGCACAAGACGGCTGATCGCTTCGGGTACGCCGACTTCCACGGTCGACAGATCGACTACGCAGACGTGCAGGTCCGGGACGAGTGTCAGTGCCCGGCGCCCCTGGTCGGGGCCCCCGTCGAGAAAGATGGTGCCGGTCTCGGCGCAGCTGACTCGAGAACCGGTCACCACGCCGTCGAGTGAGTCGAGTTCCGGTGCAGGCACGCTCGCGGAGTCGACGACCACTTCGCCGTCGAACGTCACCAGCCACGACTCATCGAGCCCGGCGGGCACTCCCACCCGGGTAGCGCCCGCCTCCCGCAGGACGCGCGTCACCGTGGCCGCGATCTCCGCGACAGAGCACGGGTGCACTGCCGCCTGGTAGTCGACGAGTCGATCGGTGAGCAGTGCGAGTCGATCATCGTCGGACATCGTTCGCCCGGTCCGGTAGTTCCGGGGGATCTCGTGGTGCGCGGGAGGAGCCAGCGCCAAGGCGTCGCGGAGCCGACCGAGGACCACGTCACGAGACGTCATTCGCCGACCTCCTGGCGTGCGTCGGCGATCTCGCGCCGTCCTTCCGCGGAATCCCACCACTGCCGGGCCGTCTGCTTCGGCGGCGCCGGTATGTCACGCGCGTCGGTCCAGGCGCTCAGCGGCGGAGGGAGCGTCGAGATCTTGCCCTTCCTCCCAGCCATCAGGCGCCCCAGGCCGGCGGCTCGCTGCGCAGCGGTGAACTTCCTGGCCGACGACATCGCGATGGATGCCGCCCGCATCGCCGCGGCCTCCGCGCCGAAGACCGCCTGTTCCACCTTCTGGTGCCGCAGTTCCACCAGGAGTGCCGGGATGTCGATCTTCACCGGGCACGCGTCGAAGCACGCGCCGCACAGGCTGGAGGCGAAGGGCAGCGAGGAACTGGGGTCATGACTGCCGTTCATCCCGGCGAGTTGCGGTGTGAGGACCGCACCGATCGGTCCCGGATAGGTCGAGCCGTAGGCGTGTCCGCCGGTGCGCTCATACACCGGGCACACGTTGAGGCAGGCCGAACAGCGGATGCAGTTCAAGGCTTCCCGGCCGACCGCGTCGGCCAGCGCTGCACTGCGGCCGTTGTCGAGCAGGACCAGGTGGAAGTTCTGGGGACCGTCGTCGGCTGCGACTCCGGTCCACATCGACGTGTAGGGGTTCATCCGCTCCCCAGTCGACGATCGCGGCAGCAGTTGCAGGAAGACCTCGAGGTCGGCGTACGTCGGCACGATCTTCTCGATGCCCATGACCGTGATCAGCGTCTGCGGCATCGTCAGGCACATACGGCCGTTCCCCTCCGACTCGACAACCCCGAGGGTGCCGGTCTCGGCCACCCCGAAATTGGTGCCGGAGATCGCGACCGGCGTCGTCATGAACTTGCGTCGCAGAAACTTTCGGGCGGCGTCGGCGAGATGAGACGGATCGTCGTCGAGTGCGGGATCGACGCCGTCCATCTCAGTCAAGAAGATCTCCCGGATCTCCGACCGGTTGCGGTGAATCGCTGGGACCAGGATGTGCGAGGGCGTGTCGTGGCCGAGTTGGACGATCAGCTCGGCCAGGTCCGTCTCGTACGCGTGAATTCCTGCCGATTCCAGGTGTTCGTTGAGTCCTATCTCCTGCGTCGCCATCGACTTGACCTTGATGACCTCGTCCGAGCCGGTTTCGCGGACCAGCCGAGTCACGATGTCGTTCGCTTCGACGGCATCGGCTGCCCAGTGCACGACTCCGCCGCGTGCGGTGACGGCGGTCTCGAATTGCTCGAGGAGTTCCGGCAGGCGGTTCATCACGTCGGTCTTGATCGCCGAACCGGCGTCGCGCAGCTGCTCCCAGTCGGGCAGCTCTGCGGTCACCTGCAGCCGCTTCTCACGGATCGTGTGCGTGGCCTTGCCGATGTTGCGGCGCAGCTGGGCATTCGCGAGTTCGTGATGGGCCGCGTCCGGAAACGACTCGCGACCGCGCAGATTTCCCGCGCCTTCCGGCGCGCGTGGGGGAAACGCGGGTGACGGCAACACAACCCGCGTCATGCCGTCACTCCCGCGTGGTTCTCCTCGGACACCAGAATCTCCGCGAGATGCACGGTTCTCGTTCCCATCTGGAGGCGTGTCATCCCTCCACCGATGTGCATCAGGCACGACGAGTCGCTCGCACAACAGTATTCGGCTCCGGTGTCGCCGACATTGCGGATCTTGTCGGCGAGCATGGCCGTGGAGGTCTCGGCGTTCTTCAATGCGAAGGTACCGCCGAATCCGCAGCACGAGTCGGCCTCCGGCAACTCGACCAGATCGATGGCGCGCACATTGCGCAGCAGTTGTAGTGGCTTCTCGCCGACCCGCAGCATACGGAGCGAGTGGCAGGTGGGGTGGTAGGTGACCCGATGCGGATAGTAGGCGCCGACGTCGGTCAGACCGAGAACGTCCACCAGCAGTTCGGAGAGTTCGTAGGTCTTGCCCTTGACCGTCTCGACCCGCCCGCTCAGACTCGGCGGACCATAGCGTGCGGCGACGATCTCATGCTGGTGGCGCACCGAACCCACGCACGACCCGGACGGCACCACGATCGCGTCGATCGACTCGTCGCCGAAGGTCTCGACATAGTTCTCGACCAACGGCAGCGCGTCTGGTTGATACCCGGTGTTCACATGCATCTGCCCGCAGCACGTCTGCCCGGACGGGAACACCACTTCGTGGCCCAGCCGACTGAGGAGCAGCGCGGTGGACCGGACAACGTTGGGAAATATCGTGTCGCCGATACACGTGGCGAACAGGGCGATTCGCATGGGCGTCTCCGAGATTGTCGGGTACTCACCCACACCGTAACGCCGGACCCGAACGACGCGTCGCGGATTCGGCATCGCCTCGAATGGCCCCCTCGCGTGCGTGGCCCCGCCCCGCGGCACGGGCCGGCGCGTAGGCGCTACCAAAGTGGGCCGAACCGCTGAGTTCGGGGTGCGAACAGTGGGACGATTGAGGATGTGACGTACGAGGCTGACGCCCTAGCATGAACACTCGCGACGGGGGTATCGGTGACGGGGGTATCGGTCATGGAGGTATCGGTCATGGGGGTACCAGCGACGGGGGTACCAGTGATGACGCCGACTGGAACCAGAACGAGCGGGACGAGACGCAGACGCAACGGCTGGACCGGAACTGGAATTCGTTGCTCCAGGAACTCCGAGTCGTGCAGACGGGCGTGCAGATCCTCACCGGCTTCCTGCTCACCCTGCCGTTCCACGACGGCTTCGAAGATCTCGGCGGGGCCCTGCGCGTGGTCTATCTGATCACCGTGTCCTGCGCGGTCGCTGCGGCGATTCTGCTGGCTGCACCGGTCGCCCTCCACCGGGCCCTGTTCCGCCGCCACCAGATCGGCCTGATCGTCGCGTACGCCCACTATCTGTCGTTCATCGGCCTCACCCTGTTGGGGTTGGCGCTGAGCGGCGCGGTCACCGTCGTCTTCGGTGCGACGGCAGGAACCATGTCGGCGGTGATCGCCGGTGTCGCCACATTCGTCGTGTTCGCCTCAGCATGGCTGGTCCTGCCGTTGTGGCTGCGTGTGACGACCGACCACCACGACTAGTGCTACCGGTCGCTCACCGGCGCGTCGGGCAGGTCGACGCCGGCAAGGATCGCGGGATCGAGGATCGACGTGATCTCTACCATCCGGCCGCGTTCGACGGTGCAGGCCATGACACTGATCGGCTTTCCGCTTCGGCTCCACGCCAGGATGCCCGGCCGCCCGTTCACGAGGACACGTTCAGCAACGACGCGCGACCGCGCACCCCGGCGCGCGGCGTCGACGACATGGTCGGCACCGATCTGAACCGACTCGCCGCCCGTCGTGACTCGTCGCCACGTCACGTCTGGATCGAGTACGTCGAGCAGCCCGTCGAAATCACCGGTGCGCGCGGCGGCGAGAAACGCGTCCACGACGCGCCGCTGGCTCCTCGTCGACTCCTCTGGTCGTGGTGCGCCCTGAACCTTTCGGCGCGCCCGGCTCGTCAGCATCTTGGTGGCGTCGGGCGACTTGTCCAGAATCTGGGCGATGTCAGCGAATGGGATGGCGAAAGTGTCGTGCAGGACGAACGCGAGACGTTCGTCTGGCCGCAACGTTTCGAGGACCACCAGGAGTGCCGAGCCGACGTGATCGGCGAGCAATGCCGCGTCCTCCGGAGACTCCTCGTCGGCCATGACGACGATCTCGGGCACTCCACGATCGATCGAGACCTCGGGACGCCCAGACCTCGAACGCAGCGTGTCGATGCAGATGCGGCTGACCACAGTGGTCAGCCAGGCACCGAGGTCGTCGATCGATCCGGCGGCCCTACGGGTCAACCGCAGCCACGACTCCTGAACGGCGTCTTCCGCGTCGGGGTGTGAGCCGAGCATGCGGTATGCGACCGCGGTCAAGCGGGGACGCTCCGCGTCGAAGGCGGCTGCGAGTCGGTCGTGGTCGGGCATCTGTTACCTGTCCTCTCTTCGGTTCGTCATTACTCATGACGGTTCTTCACGAACCGACGTAACAATGAAGGAGGTCCTATGAACGTGACACTGTGGATCATGACATCCGTACTCGCCGTTGCGTACACGGTGGGGGCGGCAAGTCAGCTGATTATGTCGAAGGAGCGGTATCGATCCCTCGCCGACAGCCAGCACTGGGTCGACGACTTCGGCGCGGGCCACATCAAAGCGATCGGAGCAGTCAAACTCACCGGCGCGATCGGGTTGATACTTCCTGCGGTGGTCGATGTCGCACCGGTGCTGGTACCGCTTGCGGCGTGTGGGCTGGCGTTGTTCATGGCGGGTGCCGCTACGACACGCTTCCGTCGTAGCGAATGGATGCTGATGGTCGGCGATACCGCGTTCCTGGCCGCGTTCGCCTTCATCGCGTGGGGCCGGTTCGCGTTGTCGCCGTTCGTGTGAACGGCTCGCTGTCGGTCGACTCTCTTGACGAATCCCCTGGGAGAGGGTTCACTAACCCTGGATGAATACATATTCATTCTGAATGAGCGAACGTTCACATCGTGGTGTCGGTGCCAATCCGGGGCCCGTGTGGCGCGACAGGAAGGGCCGTCATGGATTACGCCGACTACAACCAACTCATGTTCGAGCGACGCGAGAACGGCGTCCTCCTCATTACCCTCAACCGGCCGGAGAAGTACAACGCGACCGACGAGGAGATGCACGGCGAACTCGCGCGGGTGTGGCATGACGTCTCGAAGGATCCGGAGACCCGCGTCGTCGTGGTCACGGGCGCCGGAAAGGCGTTCTCCGCGGGCGGCGATCTCGGGATGGTCGAACGCATGGCGGGCGACCACGAGGCGGTCGCCGCCATGCTCGACGAGATGAGCGAGATGGTCTACGGCATCGTCAACTGCGACAAGCCGGTGGTCTCTGCGATCAACGGTGTCGCGGTGGGCGCCGGGACCGTGGTCGGGTTGCTCGCCGACATCTCGATCTGCGCCGAAGACGCCAAGATCGGTGACGGTCACGTGAAGCTCGGTGTGGCCGCAGGCGACCACGCCGCCATCATCTGGCCGCTGCTGGCAGGCATGGCGAAATCCAAGTACTACCTGTTGACCGGCGAGATGGTTACCGGCGCCGAGGCCGAACGCATCGGTCTGGTGTCCAAGGCACTCCCCCGCGATCAGGTGCTGGACGAGGCGTTGCGCGTAGCCGACGTCCTCGGTTCCGGGTCGCAGAAGGCCATCAGGTGGACCAAGCGCGCACTCAACAGTTGGATTCGCGACGCCGGGCCCATCTTCGATCAGTCCGCGGCCTACGAGATGTTGTGCTTCATGACCCCGGACGTGGTCGAGGGGTACACCGCGCTGCGCGAGAAGCGCGCTCCGGTGTTCCCGTCTGCGCGGGCACGTTCCGCGGAGTGATGGAGCGCCCCGGTCGCTACCGCACGCGCGCGAGGAATCCGCCGGTCACGCTCTGCGGGTTCGCAGCGACCTCGTCCGGAGTGCCGACGGCGACCACACGGCCGCCGTCGGTGCCGCCGCCGGGCCCCATGTCGATGACGTAGTCCGCGTTGGCGATGAGGTCGAGGTCGTGCTCGATCACGATCACGGTGCCGCCCTGGTCGACGAGGCGCTGCAACACCCCGAGCAGGGTCCGGACGTCCAGCGGATGGAGTCCGACGGTCGGCTCGTCGAAGACGAAGAGCGTAGCGTCCTGGCGATGGCCGAGGTCGGACACGAGCTTCAACCGTTGCGCCTCCCCACCGGACAGAGCGGGCGTCGCCTCCCCCAACGTGAGATAGCCGAGTCCGACGTCGCGGAGTGCCGTCAACTTGGTGCGGATCGACGGCAGGTCTGCCACATGCGGGTACGCGTCGTCGATCGGCAGGGCTAGTAAATCGGGCAGGGCTAGTAGATCGGGCAGGGCGGCATCGCCGTCGCCGGCCGCCGACCTTCTCTGGTAGGCCTGTGCCCGCGGCGCATACCGACGTCCGTGACACTCGGTGCAGGCGATGTCGACGTCGGGCAGAAACTGGACGTCGAGTGATATCTGACCGGTGCCCTCGCACCGCGGGCACCGGAGCGAGCCGGTGTTGTACGAGAAGTCCGACGCGGTGAGCCCGGCCTCTCGCGCCGACTCCAGCCGTGCGTAGGCGCGTCGAAGATCGTCGAGGACACCGGAATACGTCCCCACCGTGGAACGGACGTTGATGCCTATCGGGGTCGCGTCGACGACGTCGATCTTCTCGATGCCTGCGGCGTCGAGCCCGACGACATGCGCGGGAGCCGTGCCCTCAAGCGCCGGTACGAGACTCTCGAGGACGAGGGTCGTCTTCCCAGATCCGGAGACCCCGGTCACCGCGGTGAGTCGCCCCTTCGGGATCGCCACGTCGAGGCGGTGGACCGTGTGGACCGGCGTCGTGCGGATGGCGAGCGCACCGTTGTCGAAAACATCTGCCGCAGCACATTTTTCACGCACCACGACTTCCTCTGATCCGGTGAGGAAACCACCGATCCGGGTGTCCGCGGCCGCGCTGACCTCCTCGACGCTCCCCTGCGCGATCACTCGCCCGCCGTCGCTGCCCGCGCCCGGGCCGATCTCGACCAGGTGGTCGACCCCGCGCAGCACCTCCGGGTCGTGATCGACCATCACGACGGTGTTGCCGCCGGCCACCAGATCGTCGAGGACCCCGCGCAGGCCGACCAGGTTCGCCGGGTGCAGTCCGATGGACGGCTCGTCGAGTACGTACAGGACGCCCGTCGTCTCGTTGCGGACGGCGCGCGCGAGCTGCACACGCTGGCGTTCGCCGGTCGAGAGCGTGTCCCCGGCGCGGTCCAGGGTGAGATAGCCCAGACCCAGGTCGACCAGACGTCGTGCCATCCCGAGCAGTGTCGACACGAGAACCTCGGTCATCGGTGCGAGTTCGGGCGGCAGTGCCGCGGGAAGGGCACGCGCCCAGTCGACGACGTCGTGCAGCCCGAATGCGGTGACCTCGGCCAGGTTCTGGCCGTCGATTTGCGGGGCGCGAGCCGCGGCCGACAGGCGGGTGCCCGCGCAGTCCGGGCAGGTGTGCTCGGACAAGAAGCGGCTGACGCGGGTGAGGCGCTTCTCGGTGTCGGCCCGTTTGAGCTCCTCCGTGATCGTCAGACGCGCGTTGCGGAAGGTGAAGTCCAGATCGTGGACGCCCTTCTTCGAGGTGACGGCGATGTGCTTCTTGACCTCCGGCCCGTCGAGGACGATCTGTTTCTCGTTGTCGGTGAGGCGGCACCACGGGACGTCGGTGCGCACGCCCATCTCGCGAACGATCTGCGGCTGGACGCGAAACCCGTAGACCTGCCACGGGATCACCGCGCCGTCGTCGATCGACTTGGTCACGTCGGGGACGAGCGTGGCGTCATCCACGAGTCGGACGGAGCCGAGGCCTTCACAGGTGGGGCAGGCTCCTCCAGAGTTGAACGCGAGCGCCTCGGCCCCCGGGGCTAGGAAACTCACCCCGCACTCCGGGCAGACGATCGGCACTTCGGCCGCGGCGTTGAGCGTCGGCGCCTGGCGGTGGCCGTTCGGGCAGACGTGCCCGGACAACCGCGAGAACATCAGACGAAGGACGTTGAGGAGTTCGGTTGAGGTGCCGAACGTCGACCGCGGCCCCGGCAGCGGAGGCCGCTGTCGCAGCGCGAGAGCAGCCGGGACATGCGAGACCGCGTCGACGTCGGCGCGCGGAGCCTGTCCGATCCGTCGGCGCGTGTACGTCGACAACGCTTCGAGGTACCGCCGGGAGCCTTCGGCATACAGGACGCCCATGGCGAGCGACGACTTCCCCGATCCTGACCGCCCGGCCACGCCGACCAGACGGCCGAGCGGAATGTCGACGTCGATGTCGCGCAGGTTGTGGACCCGCGCACCGCGGACCTCGATGACGGTCGGCGCCGTGCGGTCAGCTGAAGTCGATCGATTGTCCACCACAGTGGTCCAGCATGGCAGCCATCGCGGCGACGAGCGCGCCGTTGTCGAAGATCTCGGTGCTCGTCGAACCGATCAGCGTCATAATGTTCAGATAGCGATAGGTCGTGCGGTCAGCGATACGCGCCCTGTCCGGTGACCGCCTGCCCGATGATCAGCTGGTGCACTTCGCTCGTCCCCTCGTAGGTGAGGACCGATTCGAGGTTGTTGGCGTGGCGCATGATCGGGAAGTCCAGGGTGATGCCGGCTGCGCCGAGGACGGTCCGGCACTCCCGTGCGATCGCGATCGACTCCCGCACGTTGTTGAGCTTGCCGAGGCTGATCTGTTCGTGCCGGAGAGTCCCGGCGTCCTTCATCGCACCCAGGTGGGCGGCCAGCAGCATGCCCTTGCCGAGTTCGAGGGTCATGTCGGCGATCTTGGTCTGCGTGATCTGGAACGACGTGAGCGGGCGGTCGAAGATCTCACGGACGTTCGCGTAGCCGATCGTCGCGTCGAGGCAGTCACGGGCGGCGCCGAGCGAACCCCACACGATCCCGTACCGCGCCTCGTTCAGACACGACAACGGCCCACGCAGTCCGTCCGCTTCCGGCAGCATCGCCGAGGCAGGCACGCGCACGTTGTCGAGAACGAGTTCGCTGGTCACGGACGCACGCAAGGACATCTTGTGCTTGATCGGCGGTGCCGCGAATCCCCGGGTGTCGGTCGGAACGACGAACCCGCGGACGCCCCGTCCGCTGCCGGTCTCGTCCGTCTGCGCCCATACGACGGCGACATCGGACACCGAGCCGTTGGTGATCCACATCTTGTTGCCGTTCAGGATCCAGTCGTCGCCGTCGCGACGCGCACGTGTGCGCATCCCGGCGGGATTCGACCCGTGATCGGGTTCGGTCAAGCCGAAGCAGCCGATCGCCTCGCCTGCCGCCATGCGCGGCAGCCACTCCTGCTTCTGCGCCTCGCTCCCCCACTTCCAGATCGCGAACATCGCGAGCGAGCCCTGCACCGACACGAGCGAACGCAGACCCGAGTCGCCTGCCTCCAACTCCAGGCAGGCCAGTCCGTAGGCCGTGGCGGTCGTGCCCGCGCAGTCGTACCCGTCCAGATGCATCCCGAGGACACCGAGGGCGCCGAGTTCGAGAGCGAGCTCTCGGGCCGGGATCTCACCGGCCTCGTACCAGTCGGCGATGTGGGGTCGCACGGAACGGTCGACGTACTGGCGGACCGTGTCGCGTATGGCGATCTCCTCGTCGGAGAACAGGTGGTCGACGGAGAACAGTTCGAGCGGGGTGGTGACCATGGGAATCCTTTGCCGTGTGTGGTCAGACGAACGCAGAGACGCGCCGGCGCTCAGCGACCCGTCCATTCGGGAGCGCGTTTACCCAGGAACGCAGCGGCGCCCTCGGCTTTGTCCGCAGTCGTGTACAGCAACGACTGCGCGAGCCGTTCGACGACGAGGCCGGTGTGCTGGTCGGCGTTCATCCCCGCGCGAATCACCGTCTTCGCGAGGCGGACGGCCACCGGCCCCTTCGTCATGATCGACGTCGCGACCTCGTGCGCCCTGACGAGCAGGTCCTCGGGCGTTGTCACCCGGGTGACCAGACCGGCCGCGAGCGCTTCGTCGGCGGAGAGCATCCGCGCCGTCAGGATCATGTCGATGGCGAGACCGACGCCGACCAGACGTGCGAGCCGTTGGGTGCCGCCCGCGCCGGGGAGCACCGACAGGGTGGTCTCCGGCAGGCCGAAACATGCTCGTCGAGAGGCGATCCGAATGTCGCACGCCATGCTCAGCTCGCATCCCCCGCCGAGCGCGTATCCGTTGACCGCGGCGATCGTCGGCTTCTCGAACTGCTCGATGCGGTCGTACAGGCGGGCCATCGACCCGGCCAGGCCGGAGTGCATGTCGTAGTCCTGCAGTTGCCCGATGTCGGCGCCCGCGGCGAACGCCTTGTCGCCCGCGCCCGTGAAGACGACGGCGCCGATCGTGTCGTCGCCGCGGATCTGGTCGAGGACGGCCGCGAGGTCGGTCTGGACCTGCGCGTTGATGGCGTTACGGACGTCCGGCCGGTTCAGCGTCACGGTCGCGACTCCGTAGGTCGCGTCGACTGTGACGGTCTCGTAGTCGGTCACTCGACGACCTGCTTGCGGAGTGCGAACTTCTGGATCTTGCCGCTCGCGGTGGTGGGTAGCGTCTCGAGCACCTCGAGGCGCTCGGGCCAGTAGTGTTTGGCCAGGCCCTTCGACTTCAAGTAGGCGGTCATCTCCTCGAACGCGAATCCGTCGGCGACGAACTCGTCCTTGAGGACGACGCACGCACATGCCCGTTCCTGCAGGCGTGGATCCGGGACGCCGACGACGGCGACCTTCGCGATCTTCGGATGTTCGTAGAAGACGTTCTCGACGAAGGCGACCGGGATGTTCTCGCCGCCGCGGATGATCACGTCCTTGGTGCGCCCGGCGATCTTCAGGTAGCCGTCGCCGTCGATGGATCCGAGATCGCCGGTGTCGAACCAACTTCCGTCGAATTCCTCCAAGGTTTTGGCGATCCGGTGAAGGTAGCCGACGAACAGCGACGGCCCGCGGACTTGGAGACGGCCTTCGACGTCCGGGAGCGTCGGCGCTCCGTCGAGGTCGACGGTCCGGATCTCCATCCCCGGCCACGGATAGCCGTCGGTGTTGATCACCTTGTCGTCGGGGTCATCGGGGATGCCGAGGGTGACCAGTGCGTTCTCGGTCTGCCCCCACCCGCCGAGCACCACCAGGCTCGGCAGTTTCGCTCTGGCCGTTGCGACGACCGCGCGCGGGATCGGCGCGCCCATGCAACAGAACAGTCGAAGGCTGGAGACGTCGTGCGTGGCAAGACCTTTGGCATCGATCAGGTCGTGCAGGAACGGTGTGGCCGCGGACGTGTACGTGATCGAATGCTCGGCGACCAGTGCGCAGAAGTTCTCCGCGTCCCAGACGTCCTGCAGGACGCACGTCGCGCCGTTCTGCACGTTCAGCCGTGCGCCGTAGAGAAAGCCGGTCAGGTGAGCAAGGGTCGATGCGATGTGGAACACGTCGTCGGAGGTGATCGACAGACGGTCCGGAAGCGGGAGGTTCGCGGCGGTCAGCGTGTTGTGGGTGTGCATCACGCCCTTCGGCTCGCCCGTGGTGCCCGACGTGAAGATCAACAGCGACACCTCGTTCGCGTCCGGCCGAAGCGCGGCCAGCTCGCGACGATCCCGTCGCTCCTCCCACGGGGTCGCCATGAACTCGTCGTAACTGTCGCCGACGACCAGCGTGTGTTCGACCGTCGGAATGCGATCCGCCATGTCCGCATACATCTGCGGGTAGTCGAAACCGCGGAACGACGTCGGGATCACCAGCACCTTAGACTCGGCGAGCGCGATCATGAAGCCCACTTCGCGTTCGCGGTAGATCGGAATCAGCGGGTTGCTCACCGCACCGATGCGGCTGGCCGCGTAGTGCACGACCACCCATTCGATCCAGTTCGGGAGTTGGAACGACACCACGTCGCCGGGAGCGACGCCGAGCTCGAGCAGGCCGAGCGCACAACGGTCGACCTCGTCGCGCAGGTCCGCGTAGGTGATGGTGCGGTGGGCGTCGACGAACGCGATCTTGTCGGGGGCGGCATCGGCGACCTCGTCGAGCCAGTCGGTGATGACGCGCCCCCGCCAGAAGCCGTCGCCGGTGTGCTGGTCGATCAGGTCCGCGGTCAGAATCGTCTCGAAGGACATGAGGTTCTCATCTCAACTCATGGACAGGCCGCCGCTGACGCTGACGGTCTGGCCGGTGATGAACGACGCCTCGTCGGAGGCGAGGAACGCGACGGTGTTCGCGAGGTCTTCGGGCTGGCCGAGACGTCGCAGCGGGATGGCCTTCTGTAGAGCGGCACGCAGCTTCTCGCCGCCCATCGAAGCGAACAGCGCGGTGTCAGTCGGGCCGGGGCAGACGCAGTTGACGTTGACCTGCGCGCGGGCCATTTCGCGGGCGGTCGACTTGGTGAACGCGATCACCCCGCCCTTGGCGGCCGAGTAGACGGCTTCGCCGGAGGAGCCGACCCGGCCCGCATCCGACCCGAGGTTGACCACGTGTCCGGAGCCCTGCGCGGCCATCATCGGCAGGACCCTCCGGGACGTGTTGAGCACGCCGAACAGGTTGATGTCGATGATCCGCTCCCATGTCTCCGGTTCGGACTCGATGAACGGCTCGGCCTTGTCCCAGCCCGCGTTGTTGACCAGGATGTCGATGCGGCCGAAGCGGTCGACGGCAGTGTCGACCGCGGCGTTCACCGACTCGCGGCTGGTCACGTCGACGGGTAGGCCGATGCTGTCGCCGCCCAGCGACGCCGCGGTCGCTTCTGCGGTCTCGGCGTTGATATCGGTGACGACGACCGTGGCGCCTTCGGCGGCTAGCTTCGCGGCGATGGCGGCGCCGATGCCTTGGCCTGCGCCGGTCACGAAGGCGATCTTGTCTGCGAGCTTGCTCATGGTGGATGTCCTTTGCTGTGAGCGGTTTACGGGGCTGCGGTCCGGCCGAGGAGGCTGCGAGAGATGACGAGTTTGGAGACCTGTGCCGTTCCGTCGCCGATCTCGAGGCCGATCACGTCGCGCAGACGCTGGCCGACCTTGTGCTCGGTGGAGTACCCGACGTGGCCGAGGGTGAGGAGGCACTGGTGGATCACGTCCACTGCGAGCTTCGGCGCCCAGAACTTGGCCATGGCGGCTTCCGCGGAATGCTCGATCGCATTGTCCTTGCGCCACAGCGCCTCATAGCAGACGTGACGTGCGCCGGTGATGTAGGTGGCGTGCTCGGCGAGTGGGAAGGAGACGCCCTGGAACTTGCCGATCGGCTGTCCGAACGCCTCGCGCTCCTGCGCCCAGACGACGGCCTCGTCGAGCGACTGCTGCGCAGCCCCGAGGCAGAGCAGTCCGATGATGGCGCGCGAGTAGTCGAAGCCCTGCATCACCGAGACGAAGCCGCCGCCCTCGTCGCCGATCAGGTCGGCCGAAGTGACGGGCACGTCGTCGAAGTGGACCGATGCCCGGCCGATAGCTCGACTGCCCAGATCGTCGAACGGCGACCGGGTGATTCGCTCGTCGTGCAGGTCGACCCAGAACGCGCTCACCCCACGGGCGCCCGGGCCGCCGGTCCGGGCCAAGACGACCCCGCGGTCGGACGCCATGCCGAGCGTGATCGACGTCTTCTCCCCGGAGAGGAGCCACCCGTCGTCGGTCGGTGTCGCCTTCAGCGACAGCGCCGCAGCATCCGTGCCGTGATCCGGCTCGGTGATCATGATGCACGGGACCGTCTCCCCCGAGGCGATGCCGGGAAGCCATGCGGACTTCTGTTCGTCGGTGCAGTTGCGGACCAGGACGTCGCTGATCAACGCCGTGTTGATGATGAGATAGCCCGCGTTGAAGTCGGCTCGGCCGACCTCCTCCGCGGCGATGCCCGCGATGACGGCAGTCGCGTCCTGGCCGCCGTACTCCTCGGGGATGCGAAGCCCGGTCAGCCCCATATCGGCCATGTCGGTCGCCTGCTGTCGTCGGAACTGCGCGGTCTGGTCGTCGGCCTGATAGTGCGGGGCGAGGACCTTCTGCGCCCACCGCGCCATCTCCGTGCGGAAGGCCCGTTGGTCGTCGTCGAATCCGTAGTGCACGTGCATCTCCTCTGTTCTTGGCTTCTAGCGCACGTGCAGGACGTGACGGCCGCCGCAGTGACTCCCGCCGCAGTGACTCCCAGCGCAGTGGTTCCCAGCGCAGTGGTGCCCAGTGCAGCGGTTCCCAGTGCAGTGATTCATGGCGTACTCCTGATCGATGTCGGGGCTGAGAGCGCCGATTCGAATGAATATCGATTCACTAATGATGAATCTATGTTCATCCCGTCGGAGTGTCAAGGGTCACGCCCTATCTGTGCCGCAGCGAGGGAGTCACGCACCCTCATCTAGAATGAACGCAGATTCATTCCCGCAGATTCATCCCCAGGAGGTGTCATGTCCGCGGATCCACAACGTGCGTCAGTCAGTGACGCGGTGCGAGTGGTCAGCGCGTCGATGCGATCACGACAGATTCTCGACGCGGCGGCCAGGCTGATGGAGCGCACCGGGTCCGAGGCCGTTTCGATGCAGGCACTCGCCACCGAGGCCGGAGTCAGCGTCGGATTGATCTACCGCTACTTCGGCGGAAAGGACGACGTCCTCCTTGCCGTGATCGTCGAGGTCCTCGACGCGTTCCGGACCAGCGTGCCGCAGGCTGTCGACGCCGCGGGGGACGATCCTGTGCGACGTCTCGCCGCCGCGTTCACCGCGTACTGCCACGTGATCGCGCGATACCGCCACGCGGCCGTGTTGACCTATCGCGAGTCGAACACGTTGTCCGCCGAGGGCCGCGAGACCATCAAGACGCTCGAGGTTGAGACGAGCCAGCCACTGCGTACGGCGGTCCGCGACGGGGTCGACGCCGGGGTGCTCTCGACGCCCAACGCCGACCTCGTTGCCTACGACCTGCTGCTCCTCGCACATGCGTGGGCGCTCAAGCACTGGTACTTCGAGCAGACCATGACGTTGGACGAATACGTCGATGCGCAGTTGGCACTGATGCTCCAGGCGCTGATTCGACCAGACCTGCGCGCCGAGTACTCGGACCTGCTCGACCGCTGACCCGTCAGGCGGCGTCCAGCAGCGCCGAGATGCGCGTGGCCGCTTCAGTGAGGGCCAGCCCGAACTCGGCGCGCTCGCGTGGATGCACGGCCGATCGCAGAACTCCGAGCTGCAACTCGTAGCCTGCCTCGCCGTGGTGGAAGATCGGCGCCGCCAGATAGCTGACCGGTAACGCCTCGTCCGCTGCGAGATCGTCGGAGAGATAGGCACGCGACGTCAGGCCGGCGAGCTGTCGGGTTGCTGTACGGCGAACCGCCGGGTCGATGAGCATCGGCCCGACAGCGCTCAACAGATCAGCCAGGGACTCGACGAGCGAGGCATCGGACGACATGGGCCGGTACGCCGCATAACCGAGTTCGCGAACGCTGTCGAGAACCGCTCGCGCCCGGTCGCCGTTGTCCGGACGGTCGCCCTGCCACCTGAGCTGATCGGCCGGCGACCGCCACGCCATGACAGCGGCCACTGCGGGATACGACACCGTCAATGTCTGCCCGAGCCCCAGGCCCGGGACCGGGCGGATCGGCGAGTGGACCTTCGCCACCACCGTCATCCGGTCGTCGACGAGTCGACTCACCGTCACACCGCACGACGTGGCCGCCACCAGATCGTCGAGTATCGAGATGATGTCCGGCGTCATCGCCGTACCGGCTCCGTCGCCTCCTCCGAGGGCTGCGACGCCGGCGCCCAATCGGTACGCGCGCGAGGTGTCTCGCTCGACCCATCCAGCCGCATCCAGCTCGGCCAGGATCGCCGACATCGTCGGGCGCGCCACCCCGACCGCATCGGCGATCTGGGCGATCGTGCACGGGGCCTCGGCGCTCGCGAGATGCTCGAGCGTGTCGACCACGCGACGGGTCGGGGGTGAACCGGGCACGTGTAGGTCCGCCTCTCTTGTCTGGGCCGAGCGACACGGTTACGGTGTGTCGGATATTCACACCATATGAATCGATTATTCGAATAGCAAGGGAGTCTCGGTTGCTCGACACATTCAAGTTGGACGGACAAGTTGCCATCGTGACGGGTGCGGGCCGCGGGCTGGGTGCCGCGATCGCTGTCGGACTCGCGCAGGCAGGCGCCGATGTGGTGATCTCGGCGCGCACCGAGGCCGACCTGTCCGAGGTCGCGGACCAGGTGGCCGGAGCCGGCCGCCGTGCAGTGCCGGTGCCGTTGGATTTCGCCACCGACGAACCCGGACAGCTCGTCGACATCGCAGTGGAGAACTTCGGCAGAGTCGACATCGTCGTCAACAACGTCGGCGGTGCGATGCCCACGCCCTTCCTCAACACCCGGGTGAAAGACCTCGAGCGTGCGTTCTCGTTCAACGTCGGCACCGCGCATGGACTCTCGCTCGCAGCTGTCCCGGTCATGTTGGAGAACGACGGCGGTTCGATCATCAACATCACGTCGTCGATGGGCCGCCTGGCGGGCCGAGCGTTCCTCGCATACGGGACGGCGAAGGCCGCGCTCGCCCACTACACGCGGCTGGCCGCCGAAGACCTCGCACCGAAGATCCGCGTCAACGCGATTGCACCCGGCGCCATCCTTACCTCGTCACTGAGCTATGTCGCCGAAAACGACGACATGCGTGGCGAACTCGAGTCGAACACCCCGCTCCGTCGAATCGGCGATCCGGGCGACATCGCAGCAGCCGCCGTCTACCTGGCGAGCCCCGCCGCCGCGTACGTGACCGGCAAGATCATCGAGGTGGACGGCGGCCTCGAGGCGCCGAACCTCGTACTCCCGATCCCTGATCTGTGACCCGCCCCGACTACCGCAAGGATCGCCCGATGACTCTGCTCGAGACCGTTCGCGAGATCGAACATCTGAAGTACCGCTACCTGCGTGCAGTCGACACGAAGGACTGGGACGGGTTGTCGGCGACGCTGACCGAGGACGTCCACACCGATTACGGGACCAAGATGGGCGGCCAGGACCTGTCGTTCACCGACCGGAAGTCGGTGATCGAGTATTTGAGCCGGGCGATGAGCGGTTCGATCCTCACCGAACACCGCGTCGATCATCCGATCATCAATGTCGACGGTGAAACCGCCACCGGCAGTTGGTATCTGCAGGATCGCGTCATGGTGCCCGAGTTCGACACGCTCATTATCGGAGCGGCGTTCTATGCGGACGAGTACCGGTTGACGCAGGACGGCTGGCGGATCAGCCGAACCGGCTACGAGCGGACGTTCGAAGCGGTCGGCAGCCTCTCGGCGGGCGGTTGGCAGGTCCATCCCGGTCCGGCGCTCACCTGACGACGCGCCCGAGTACGTTCGGGTCATGGTCGAACGAACCTCATCCACCGGCGCAGGCAGCTTCGACCGCGAGTTCGTCGCCGAGTTCGACGAACTCCTGCGCTGGCGTCGGGATGTTCGGCGTTTCCGCACAGACCCGCTCGAACCGGGGGTGCTCGATGAGATCCTCGCGTCGGCGGAGCTCTCCCCCTCGGTCGGCAACAGCCAACCGTGGCGCTGGGTGGAAGTCCGGTCGCCTGGCCCGCGCGCCCTGGTGAAAGCCACTTTCGAGCGGTGCAACTCCGCCGCCCTCGCCGGCTACGACGGCGCCCGCGCCCGTGACTACGCGACGTTGAAGCTGTCGGGTCTCGACGACGCGCCGGTCCATCTGGCGGTGTTCTGTCGGCCCGACCCCGACCAGGGCGCGGGCCTGGGACGTCGGACGATGCCGCAGACACTCGAATACTCCGTGGTGATGGCCGTCAGCGCGTTCTGGTTGGCGGCGCGTGCCCGCGGCGTAGGGGTCGGCTGGGTGTCGATCCTCGAACCCGGCGACGTCGTCGCCGCTCTCGACGTCCCCGACGACTGGGCCCTGGTCGCCTATCTGTGCGTCGGCTATCCGGAGTCGCTCGACGAGACCCCGGAGCTCGAACGGCTCGGCTGGCAGAAGCGGACCGACCCGCACGCCCGCTACGAGACCCGCTGACCAGTCGGTACCGAACAGGCCAGTCGACACTAGACACGCCACTCGGCACTAAACAGTGACGAAGCCCTTCGTCACCATCCAGTCGCGGGCGACGTCGGCCGGCTCTCGGCCCTCGACGTCCACCTGCCGGTTGAGTTCGCTCATCTCCTCCGAGGTCAGGGCCTCGAGAACGGGCTTGGTGACCACGGCGATCGCCGGGTAGGCCTCGGCCGTGTCCTCCCGCATCGTCAGCGCCGCGTTGTAGTTCGGAAAGAACGCCTTGTCGTCGTCGAGCAGCGCGAGGTTCAAGGCCTTGATCCGGCCGTCGGTGGTGAAGACCTCGCCGAACGCACAGTTCCCGTTCGCAATGGCCTGGTAGATGATGCCGGTCTGCAGGATCTGCGTCGGCACAGACGCCGGATCGAAGCCGTAGGCGGCAGCCATGCCGGGGAATCCGTCCTGGCGGCTGCGGAACTCGGTCTCCACGCACGTGGTCGCCGCACCCGGGTCACTGTTAACCAGATCGGCGTACTCCGAGAGTGTGTTGACTCCGAGCTTGTTCAGATTGGCCTGGTTGACCGCCAACGCATACGTGTTGTTGAGGGGCGCGGGATTGACCCACACGACACCGTTCTCCACGAGGTCCTGATCGCGCACCGCCTCGAACTGCTTCGTCGGATCCGGGATGGGCTTCTCGTTCCCGAGGTAGTTGATCCAGCCTGTGCCGGTGTACTCGATGTTCAGGTCGACCTGTCCGGCGAGCATGGCGTCGCGGGCCGAATTCGAGCCCTGAATGTTCGTCAGGTCACGTACATCGGCTCCGGCCGCAGCGAGACTGAACTCGAGGATGTAGCCGAGAATGACCTGTTCGGTGAAATCCTTCGATCCGACCGTGAGTTTCGTACCATTCAGCTCCTCCTGCTCGGTGATCGATCCAGGCTTCACCGGCAACGGGAGCGCGCCGCCGGATTCCAGACCGCATGCCGCACCGACGACGATGGTGAGCGCCGCGATGAGAACCCCGGCGAACCCGCGGAACCACTGCGCACGCGAGCTCATCGCAGCCCCTTCGGTCCGAGGTAGCGTTCGGCGAGCGCACCGCACCAGTCGACGAGCAACGCCAGACACACCGCCAGAATCGCACCGAGAATCAGCGTGACGTTGTCGCGCAACTTGTAGCCGGTGTCGATCAGGATGCCGAGACCGCCCGCGTCGACGAGGAAGCAGAGAGTCGCTGTGCCGACGGCGAGGACGAGCGAGGTCCGCAGCCCGGCGAGGATGAAGGGGACGGCGAGCGGGAACTCGACGATGCTCAGGATCCGGACCTCCGACATGCCCTGGCCTCGCGCCGCGTCGATCAGCGCCGGATCGACTTCGTCGAACCCCAGGATGCTGTTGCGAAGCACCGGCAGCAGCGAATAGAACGCGACAGGCAGGACGCCGATCCAGAATCCCGTGGTCGCCGTCCACAGGAAGAACAGGACGAGCAGACCGATCGCCGGGGCGGCCTGCCCGATGTTGCCGATGCCGACGAAGATCGGTGCCATCCAACGGAATCGCCGCCTCGTCACCAGGACGGCGAGCGGCACGGATATGGCGAGGACGATCGCGGTGATCGCAGCGGTCAACGCGAGATGCTCACCGATGAGCTGGGTGATGTACGACGCGTTGATCGTCGCCTTCTGGGTGTCCGTGAGATCACGGGAGAACGCCCAGATCAGCACGCCCGCCGCCAGCACGCCGACGATCAGTGGCTGCGCCCACAGTTGGACGATGCCCGCCCGGCCGGACTTGGCCTCCGCGGCAGCCGTCGTGGTCATTGACTCGGGCTCTCGGTCGCGGGGGCGGCAGGCGGATCGGCGATCGGCGGATTATCCTTGTGCTCGTCGCGCAGCATGCGGATCGTGTCGACGAGGGTCTCGATCGTGATCACGCCGACGTATCGCCCGCGTGACCCGGTCACCACTGTGGCGGCGTTCCGCTCGGCGAGGATCGCCTCGAGCGCGTCCTGCAGGGTCGAAGCGGTCGTCACGCTCTCGCCGAGCGCCAGTCCGACTCCGGTGAGTGAGGTCGCGCCCCTGAGATGTTCTCGATCCGTCCACCGGACGGGTCTATCGCGCGCGTCGAGGATGATGCCCCAGGTGTCGATGCGGTCCGCGAACTCCGTCGCGGAGTCGCCTTCCCGCGCGGTCGGACGTTGTTCGATGTCGACGTCTCGCACCCGCATCAGATTGAGTTGCTGCAAGGCGGCGCCTTGGCCGACGAACCCTTGGACGGTCTCGTTCGCAGGGTTCGCGAGAATCGCCTCCGGTGTGTCGTACTGCAGTACCTTCGACTGCTCGCCGAGGACTGCGATCCGGTCCCCCAGCTTGACTGCCTCGCTGAAGTCATGGGTGACGAAGACGATCGTCTTCCGCAGTTCGGCCTGCAACTGCATGAGTTCGTCCTGCAGCAGACCGCGCGTGATGGGGTCGACGGCGCCGAACGGCTCGTCCATCAACAGGACTGGAGGGTCGGCCGCCAACGCCCGCGCGACGCCGACGCGTTGCTGCTGTCCGCCGGACAGTTGGCGCGGGTAGCGGTCACCGAACTGCTCGTGGTCGAGACCGACCAGATCTAGGAGTTCCGTCACCCGATCGGCGATTCGCGCCTTACTCCATTTCAACAGTTTCGGGACCACCGCGATATTCTGCGAGACCGTCATATGCGGAAACAGTCCGCCCTGCTGAATCGCGTAGCCGATGCTCTGTCGGAGTTTGTTGGCGTCGAGCGACAATGCGTCACGGCCGCCCATCGTGATGGTTCCCGATGTCGGTTCGATCAGCCGATTGATCATCCTCATCGTCGTCGTTTTACCGCTCCCGGACGGTCCGACGAACACCACGATCTCCCCCGCCGGAATCGTGAGTGACACGTCGGCGACCGCGGGCATCCGTTGCCCGGGGTATGTCTTCGACACGTGGTCGAGGACGATCTCCACTCCGGAGATGCCGTTCCCGGATTCTTCTGGATTCGCGCTCAACGGATTCCCTTCGAAGTCGTGAGTCGACCGATCACCACGTAGATGCCGTCGAGGATCAGCGCCAGGATGACGATGAGGACGGTGCCGGTGAGGGCTTGAGGAACTGCGCTTGGGCTGCCCACCCTCGACAGTCCGGAGAAGATCAGATTGCCCAGGCCGGGGCCTTTCGCATATGCGGCGATCGCCAGGATTCCCATCGCCATCTGGGTGCTGACCCGCATGCCGGTGAGGATCGACGGCCACGCGAGCCGCAGTTCAATGCGGGTCAGGACACGGAATCTGTTCATTCCGATCCCGCGCGCCGCGTCGGTGATCGCCGGGTCGACGGCGCCGAGTCCGACGATCGTGTTTCGGACGATCGGCAGGAGCGAATACAGCGTCAACGCTATGACAGTCGGCGGCACACCGAGTCCGAGTATCGGAATGAGCAGACCCAGCAGCGCGAAGGACGGGACCGTCAGAATCGTGCTGGACAGCGCGGTCGCGAGCGATGAGCCTGCCGGACTGCGATACACGAGAATGCCGACGCCGACGCCGATCACCGTGGCGAGCAATAGGCATTGAATCACGGCACTGACATGCAGATAGGAGTCCACAGCCAGCTGTGACCTGCGATTGCTTATGAAATCCCAGATATCGTTCAGTGGATCTGTCCTCTAATCGAAAGTCGCGCTAATCGACAGTTACCGTAACCCACTCACCGACACCTGTTCACGAGATCGTGCGACAATCCCTGCACCCGCCGACATCGAATCGGTCGGCCCGCCGTCGTGATGCTCGATCGACAGGTGCGATCTCTCAGGCTTCTCGCTTGGCCTGCTCTCGCAACGTGAACTTGAGGATCTTGCCGGTCGAGGTGCGGGGCAGATCGTCGACGAACACGATGTCTCGCGGAATCTTGTATCCAGCGAGCAGTTTGCGGGCGTGGGCGATCAACTCGTCCGCGGACACCATTTCGCCCGGCCTGCGCTGAGCATAGGCACGGGGCCGTTCACCCCACTTCGCGTCCGCCACGCCGATCACCGCGACATCGAGGATCGCGTCGTGACTGACGAGAGCCTGCTCCACCTCCACCGTCGAGATGTTCTCGCCTCCGGAGATCACGATGTCCTTGGCCCGATCCTTCAACTGGATGTAGCCGTCGGGGTGCATGACCCCGAGATCGCCGGAATGGAACCAGCCGCCGACGAACGCCTCCTCGGTGGCCTCCGGATTCTTGTAGTACCCCGCCATCACGTTGTTGCCGCGCAGGACGATCTCGCCCATGGTCTCGCCGTCTGCGGCCACGTCGTTCATCTCGCTGTCGACGACGCGTGCCGCCTCGGCCTGCACCATGCCGACGCCTTGGCGCGACAGCCTCCCCGCCCGCTCGTCGGCGGGCAGATCGTCCCACGCAGGCTGGTACTCGCAGATCGTGTACGGTCCGTACACCTCGGTGAGTCCATACACGTGGACGACTGTGACGCCGATCGCCTCGAGCTGACCGATGACCGTCGGCGACGGCGGAGCCCCGGCCGTGGTGATGTACAACGGCGCGTCGAGTGCATGGGCGCGATCGGCGCTGACGATGGTCGTGCACACCGTCGGCGCACCGCACAGGTGAGAGACGCCGAGATCGTCGATCGCGTCCCAGATCGCGTCGCCGCGCACCGCACGCAGACAGATGTGGGTGCCCGACGCCTGGGTGACCGCCCACGGCGTGCACCAGCCGTTGCAGTGGAACATCGGCAACGTCCACAGATAGCGGGTCTCGGGCGTGAAGCTGTTGTGGAACGTCTCGCCGAACGAATTCAGGTAGGCGCCGCGATGGGTGTACATGACGCCTTTGGGCTTACCGGTAGTGCCGGACGTGTAGTTGATGCTGATGATGCGGCTCTCGTCGTCGACGACCCACGGGATGGGCGGCGAGTCGAGGGCGCCCGCACAGGCGAGGTAATCGGTGTACGAGACGGCCCCGTCGACGGTCGTCTCCGATGGCGTGGGACCGAACTCGGTGTCGGTGATCTCGACGAGTGTCGTCAGCTTCGGCAGCTGCCCGACGATGGCGGCGACCACGTCACGGAACTCTGCATCGTAGAACAGGGTGGTGGCCTCGGCGTGGTCGAGGATGTAGACGAGTTCGGGTCCGGCGAGCCTCGAGTTCAATGCGACGAGGACGCCACCGGACAGCGGGACGCCGAAGTTCGCGACCAGTGTCTCCGGCAGGTTCGGCGTCAGGAACGCGACGCGGTCGCCGTCGTCGATGTGATCTCGCAGGACCCGGGCCATCGCCTGCGCTTCCGCAGCGAACTCGGTGTAGGTCCACCGCCGCGAGCCGTAGACGATCGCCTCCTTGTCGCCGAAGACATCGGCGGCACGCTCGAGGAATCGGAGCGGGCTCAGTTCACTGCGGTTCGGGACGGGTGCCATCACGGTTCCTCCGGTCGATGCATCTTGGACGGGCTCGATTCTTGACGGTAGGTCCACGCCGGGCCCGGCCACCACCCCCGAAAGTAGGTAGGGTGATCTGGCACGATTGGCGAGGGGGCGGCAGAGAGAGACGATGGACACCAAACGCCCGAGCGATGCCGACGCTCTCGCCGCCGTCTTGCGCGCGGGGGGCCGCAACGCCGGTCTGCCGGTGATGTTCGGCGGCCTGGTCGGCGAGCGTGCGAGCGCGTTGCTCACCGGGTTCGTCGGCACGCGCAGCCGTATCCTGCAGAATCTGGTGATCGATTCCTCGCGCGGGCTCGGTGGACGTGCGATCGCCGAGGGTCGGGTCGGCGCCGTCGCCGACTACGCGAACTCGTCCGAAATCACCCACGAGTACGACCGGGAGGTCGCAGGCGAAGGCATCGAGTCGCTGCTGGCCGTGCCAGCGGTCGTCCGCGGCCGCACGCGCGCGGTGATCTACGGCGGTCTGCGGCGCGTCGAACTGATCGGGGACCTCGCGATCAACCGGATCGCGACATCCGCTGCCCGGCTGGCAGGCGAGATCGAGATCCGCGACGAGGTCGATCGTCGCGTCGCACTCATCGCGGAATCAGCTGCCGCGCAGTCGCTCCCAGTCCCGGCCGGGGTGTCCGAGGCGATCATCTCCAGCTATGTCGAGCTCGCCGACATCGCCCGTTCGACGGCGGATCCTGCTCTAGCCGAACGCTTGCACGGCGTCGAGAAGGTTTTGCGCGGCGCCGGTACCGCGCACGATTGTGACGGCCCGCACCTGTCCCCGCGCGAGTACGAGGTGCTCAGCCATGTGGCGCTCGGGTGCGGCAACGGTGAGATCGCCGATCGGCTCGGACTGCGCCCGGAGACCGTCAAGTCGTACCTCCGCACGATTATGACCAAACTGGAAGTCCGGAACCGTCGGGAGGCCGTAGTTGCCGCACGTCGGCACGGACTGCTGGTGTGACCACACCACGCTATGACCACATCCGTTGTGGGGAGCCGAGTGTTTCGGCCCGACAGTGGCGGGGAACCCAGACGTCGAGAATCGCCCACGCGCCACGAAGGGACCCATGTTCATCCTCGAGTCCGACACGCCGCACCGCCTGGCAACCGACGACATCGATCGCACCGCGGAGTTCTGGAGCCGTGCGCTGCACCTGACTCGGCGCCGACGTGGCGGCGAGGGCAAGCGCGAGGGCCAGGACATCGAACTGGTCGACGACGATGATCGCACGCGATTGGTCGTCGCCGCCCCGCCAGGGCATCAGACACAGCCCCGTCCGACACACATCGGGATACGCGGGTGGGACACCCAGGACGTGACGGCGGCGGTCGAACGGTTCGTCGCGCTCGGCGCCTCGACGCCGAGCCCACCGTATCCGGATCGGCCCGGTTACGCCGTCGTCGTCGATCCCGACGGCAACACCATCGAGATCACCGCGCGCAACAGCCCTGCCGCTGACGGTTGAGCCCCGATGGTTGAAGTCCGGATGATTGAACTGACGGTCGACTGGGTACTCGTCCGGCATGACGCCAGACACGCCGAGCGCCGGACGGCGGGACGCCGAGAAGCGGTGGTCCGATCCGAACTCGTTTCGCGCCGCGGCCCGCTATGCGGCTGCGGTGCTCGTGGTCGGCGCCGTCCTGCTCGTCGTCTTCGCGGCGACCGGCGGCACGAGCGTGGTACTCGGAGCTTCGGTGCCGGGGGTGTTCGGCGTGGGCGGCCTGCTGGCGCTGGGCATCGGTTTCGCCGCGTATCGGCGCGGGCGGATGTGGGTGTACTGGCAGGGCGCTGCGTGGGCTCTTCTCGCGTTGATGCTCATCGCGCTCCCCCTCGCCCTCACTGCGCAGCGATAGTGCCCGCCCGCCGTCCTAGCCGCGCAGCGATAGTGCCCGCCATAGACCGTCACACCACAGTCAGGAGAAGGCCATGACCGGGTCGAGGTTCACCGGCGCCGCGGAACGGATCGGGCACGCCGTCGCGAGTCTGCGCAGTGGCCGGGCGGTGCACCGCCGCGGACTGACGTTGCCGGGTTCGGCGACCGTCGAGCGCGGTGTGCTGCCGATCGGATCCGGACCGGTCACCCTCCGCGTCTCGAAGGGCATCGGTGCGCCGGGCGCACTGCCCGACCTCGTCGGTGTCGCCGTGCGCTTCGCGCCCGAGACCGTTCTCGTCACCAGTGACTCGGGACCCTGGGATCTGCTCATGACGGGGCCGGTGCGTCGGGTTGCAGGCATTCCGATTCCGACACCGACCCGCGGGTGGGGCCGGATCGATGTGTCCGCCCTGACCGAGTTCCGGCATGACGAGGCGACCTGGCGAATCGCGGGACGACTCACCTGCCCACCGACACCGCCCGGACTGGATCTCGATTCGCTCGCGGCCGCACTCCACACCCAAGAAGCGACCCTGTCCGTCACCGCGAGCCGCGACCGCGGCCAGTGGACGCAGCTCGCGACCGTCGTATTCGGCGGAGACGTCGTCGCCGACGACATCGCATTCGACCCGTCGATCACCCCCCACTCGGTGGAACCGGTGCCCGGGCGGTTGACCGACATCCGGCGCGCCGCCTACCGCGGCAGCCGCCACGGCCGAGACCGGTAGGTGCCGAGCCGGTCTACGGCTCGGATTCTGCCGAGCCGCTCAGCACGACGAGGTCGAACTCGCGCCGGACGCTCTCCGGTATGCACGGATCAGCCAACGCGCCCTCGACGATCGTTCGACAGACGTCGACGACGGGCACGTTGCGCGACTGCGAGAGCCAGCGGAGCACGTCGAACGCGCGGTCGTCGTCGATGCCGTAGACGAGCATGAGCATGCCCTTCGCCTGCTCGATGACTGCTCCCCGGGCGCGGAAGTGCTGTACCTGTTCGTCGACGCGGTCACGGACCGTGTCGTCGACCGCGGGCCCGAGATCGACGTAGAAGCCGCCGGTACCGGCCACCTCGCCGTCTCGACCCCGGAACGTGCGACCCATCACGACGACGTGATGAACGCGGCCCGCCGTGTCGACGATGCGATGCCGACTGGAGAAGTGCGTTCGCCTCTCGCGCATGGTCCGCACGAGTTCGGTGAACGATTGGCGGTCGTCGATGTGCTTGTGCGAGATGAGCAGCGCGGTCGTCGGCTGCACTTCTCCCGGCCGGTACCCGTGTATCGCGGCCACTTCGTCCGACCACTCCCACCGGTCCTCGTCGAACCAGTACCGGAAACTGCCGACGCGAGTTCCCGATGCCCTCTGGCTCGCCGAATCCGCTCCCGCGTTGGTTGAGTTCGTCACTGTACTGACATTAGCGTTCGGAGACCTCGCCCGCTGCCGTGAACGAGGAGAACACCGCCGGTACTCGCGGTGCAGTGTTTGCCGATGAGCGTGACCGGGTACTCCTTGGTCCTGAGCGCACAACCAGTGCGCTGAGCTCCAATCGCCGAATATGACGGTCACCGATCGTCACGATCTATGGGAGGTCTTCTCCATGAACGTCGAACCAACCCCGGGCGGCGGGAGCGGGCCCGCGAACGGCGGCCCGACCGACCCGGTACGGTCACACCTGTTCGCGCGGACGGCTCGGCCGCTCAAGGCGGTCGGACTCGTCGGCTACGGCGCACTTCTCCTCGCGGTGGCATCACTCGCGGTGACGATCGCCGCTGCCGGATTCGACATGATGGTTACGCCGTGGATCGTGGCGACCGTCGTATTCGGAATCATCGGCATCAGCTGCCTGGTGTTCGCTCGCACACGTCTGACCGCCGACGACTCACTCGACCGTCCGGGACACGATCCGATCGTTCCCGAGGTCACCGCCGAAGAGGCGGCTGAGTACGAGCGCGAGTTCCACGGCCGCCGCGTCCACCGCGACGAATCGCCGGATCCTCGATGACATCGCCTGCATGATCAACGAAGGGAGCACTACCGCGATGACCGTTCAGCACACCATCGCCAACAACACCAACACCAACGACTCGGAGAGGTTGATCGCCGCACTTCAAGGGCGGTTGAGCGCCCTCAGCGATCTCCACCTGACTCTCAAACATGTGCATTGGAACGTGGTCGGTCCGTCGTTTATCGGCGTCCACCAGATGATCGACCCCCAGGTGGAGACCGTACGCGGGTTCGCTGACGATCTCGCCGAGAGGATCGCCGCACTCGGTGGTTCGCCGTGCGGTACGACCGCAGCGATCGCCGACAACCGGACATGGGACGACTACAGCCTCGGCCGCGACACCGTGACCGCACACCTCGCGGCGCTCGACGTCGTCTACGACGGCGTCGTCGGATCACACCGCGCGGCGATCGAACTGGCGGGCAAGATCGACCCCGTGTCCGAAGACATGCTGATCGGGCAGACTGGGGAACTCGAGAAATTCCAGTGGTTCATGCGGGCACACCTGGAAGACCCGTTCGGCGACTTGCCGCACGCTGCGCAGGCCACCGAGGCGGGGGCCGCCTCGACCGCTCGCTGACCCGACCGACAGGTGAGCGCCGCTCGACGATCTTCGTCGAGCGGCGCTTCCCTCTGCGTGGCGTGTCCTTCTGCGTGGCTTGTCAGTTCTTCTTGCGTGCCGATCGGGCGCTGTGGGCGTTGGCGTCTTCGATGGCGTCGATCAACTCGCCCTTGCGCATCGTGGAGCGTCCACGAATGTCGAGGTCTCGTGCGACGTGAAGGAGATGGTCCTTGGTCGCCTCGGCGTTCACCCCGGAGTGGCTCTTTCCCGACGCGTTCGGGCCGCCGCTCTTGTCCCGCTGGTCGGACGGTCCGCGGGACGACTTGGCGACCCACCGGTCGCCGACCCGTTCGTACGAGTGCTTCAGGGCGGCGTACGCGACACGGTGTGCGCTCTCCTCGGAGTCGTACTCCTTGAGGGCGCTGTCGTGCGCCTCGGCGAAGGTCCGCTGCGCCTTCGCGGACGAACGTGCCACGGTATCGGGCAGTTCGGAACGACGCGGACGGCCCTTCTTGTCTGTCTTCGGCATCTTCTCCTCCTTCTGTCGGGCGGATGGCTGTACGACAGGGTCGCTCAGATGTGACAGTCGACTCTGATGCGGGTCGGATCGGTGATCAGCCGGGGTGCGTCTCGCCGCCAATCGGTGAGAGAACCTCCCCCGTGTAGTACGACGACAGGAGCGGGGACGCGAAGAACACGTACGACGGCGCGATCTCGTCCGGTTGCGCGGCGCGACCGTACGGCGCCTGTTCGCCGAAATGCTCGACGTCCTCGTCGGGAAGCGTCGCCGGGATGAGCGGCGTCTACACCGGCCCGGGCGCCACACAGTTGACGCGGATCTTCCGATCGAGCAACGCTTGCGCGAGCGACTTGGTGAGCGTGTGGACTGCCCCCTTGGTCGCGGCGTAGTCGATCAACGTCTTGTTTCCGCGCAGCCCGTTCACGGAGCCGGTGTTGATGATCGACCCGCCAGGCGTCAGATGCTCAAGCGCCGCGCGCGTCGTATGGAAGAAGCTGTCGATGTTGACCGCGAACGTCCGCCGCCACTGCTCGTCGGTCAACTCTGCGAAGTCGTCTACGGGCGCCTGATACGCGACGTTGTTGACGAGGACATCGAGTCCGCCGAGGTCGGCGACCGTCCTCGCGACGACGTCGGAGCAGTGGTCGGGCTCGGCGAGGTCGCCAGGGTAGGCCACACCTCGGCGCCCCTGCTCCTCGACGAGTTCGACGGTCTTCGCGGCGTCGTCGCTTTCCGAGAGGTACGCGATCGCGACGTCGGCGCCCTCCTTCGCGAACGCCACCGAGACGGCTCGCCCGATGCCCGAGTCGCCCCCGGTCACGAGGGCGCACTTGTCGGCCAGCAGCCCCCGGCCATGGTACGAGCGCATCTCGTCGGACGGCTGCTCGTCCATCTGTGAGGTGTGCCCTGGATACGGGATCGGCCCGGCCTTCCCTGGCGCGCGAGGATCGATTGAATCATCTGTGCCGAGTGAGTCCATAACTGACGAGTTCCCGGGAACCGCGCTGGTCAAACATGGGTGAAAACCAGAAGCTCATGCAGTACGTTCGGGTCGATGAGTGATGACGTGACAGTCGTCGGGCTGATGGCCGACCGGGGTGTCCCGAACCGCATTGCGGCGTCCGTCTGCGAGCGCCTCGCGCGTGACCTGCGTCGGGATGTCGGCGGTCAGTGGGAAGTTAGGCGCAGCCAGGAAGTGCTTCCAGTCGACCCGGACGGCGAGATCCCTCTCGCTGCGCAGGCACCCGCCCTGATGGAGCGCAACGAGTGGGACGTCGTCGTCTATCTGACGGATCTGACGCATCACCGCGGCGGCAGGCCGATCCGCTACGAGGTGTGCAGTCCCGACCCGGCGACCGTCGTCTTCGTGCCCGCACTGGGCGTGTGGCGCCAGCGTGCTCGCACCGGCCGACTGCTGACGGGGCTCGTCGCGGCCGTGTCGGCGGGGCGGCAACCGTCGGACGACGTCGTGCCCAAGCGCGAGATCTCCAGCCTGGCAGGACGTCTCGCGATGCTTGCGGGCATGGTGCACAGTAACCGCCCCAGCCGCATGCTGGGCGCGCTGACCGGCTGCACCGCGGTCGGCCTCGCATCCGGTGCGTTCGGCATCTTCTACGGCAGCGTCTGGCAGATCGCGGACGCTCTCGCGCTCGCCCGGCTGAGCGCGATCAGCCTCGTAGTCGTCACGGCCCTCGCCGCATGGCTGATCGTGAGCAACGGGCTCTGGACTCATTCGGCCCGGCCGCACCCACCGGGACGCGCCGTGGACAACGCGTCGACGGTGATCACGGTCTGTTCGGCTGTCGCCCTCATGCACGTCCTGCTCGTGGCGGGACTCACCGCGCTGGCGTTCGTCGTCGTCGATTCGGCGTACTTCGCCAGTCAGCTCGGACACGACGTCGGAACGTGGAGCTATGTGCGGCTGGGGTGGTTTGCAGCATCGCTCGGCACCATCGCGGGCGCGCTCGGTTCCAACTTCGACAGCGAGGAGTCGGTGCGGGAGGCCACCTTCAGCAAACGGTGGTACGAACGGCGCAAACTATTCGACGCCTACGACCGCTGACTCACTACGACCGCTGAATCCCTACGACGCTGAATCCCTACGACCGCTGACTCACTACGACCGCCGAACTGTCGTCAGCGACATCGCCAACCGTGTACAGATGTCGGCCAACTCGTCGGCCTCGACGTCGCGCTCGACGAGCCACGTCTCCATCAGGCGGTAGACGCCACCGACCGCGAACCGGGCGGTGCGACGCAAGTCCGTCTCCGCGGCGTCCGACTGTTCGGCGAGGTTCGCGACAACGGCTTCGGCGACCAGGTCCAGCGTGTCGCGGCGACGACGATCGAGCCCCTCGACACCTGCGTCGTCACTGGTCATGATCCGGAACATCTGCGGATCGTCGGCGATCACGGACAGGAACGCGCGGAGCGCGACCCGCAACTGTTGCTCAGTTCCGCCGCCGGCTTCGACGCTCGACTCGATGAGGGTCGTCACCAGTTCGGTGCGCACCTCGTCGGCGACGGCGACAATGAGCGCGTCCCGGTTGGGGAAGTGCTCATAAAAGTACCGGTACGCGAGGCCGGCTTCGCGAGCCGTTCCGCGGACGGTGACGTCGCCGATCCCAGAATCGCCCCAGATTCGCCGGCCCGCGGCGACCAACCGCCGGCGTCGATCATCACGACGGTCACCAGCGCTCACTCCGCCGTAATCACGGACTACTTCTCTGCGTGTCATTGACATCGCATTCTAGTCCGCACTAGTTTGGGAAACGCTCGTTATCCATTAAATCGTCGAACTGAGGTCACGCGAATGAGCGCAGGCATTCCTCGCAGGCATCCCGACTCCCCGCAACGAGTACCGGTCGGCGTCGACGGATTCGCCCGACTCCTGCGCATTCATCCCGTCACCGACGCGGAGTTCGCGCGCATCGGCGAAGCCCTCACGGAGGGCGATCCACTGATGGATCACGTCGTGGACGAGATGATCAAGGGCGCGGGAATCCGAGCCCTCCGTCCGATGTACGAACAGGCTCTCGAGCACGGCATCGACGCTGTCCCCGACGCGCCGGAGTATCTGCGCGGCTTCTTCGCCATCGTCGAACGGACACCCGACTGGGTCGATCAACGCAAGCTCGAGACCGCGGCGCGGACGATGAACAGCGGCGGCGCCGACGGACTGTACGTCGCACGTGACGTCGCGCTCGTCGGCGGCTACGCGTTCTCCGGCTTCAACCAGACGCTGCTGCGCACCGGCGCACTGGAGAAGGGGTCGAACACCCGGTTCGCCGAGACGTCGCAGTGGGCGCTGGACGTGATCGAGGAGGGAGGCCTGCTCGCGCAGGGTGTCGGTTATCGGTCCACCCTGCGCGTCCGGTTCATCCACTCCCTCGTGCGCAGGCACGTCGCCGCGATGGACGACTGGGACTCGGACGAGTGGGGGCTCCCGATCAACCAGGCGGACATGGCTGCGACCATGGTCGGTTCACTCATCGCGCCGATGGTCGGCGGACTCGCGATGGGATTGTTCAACACGCCGGCGGAATACCAGGCCGTCGCGCACTTGGCCCGATACGTCGGGTGGCTCATGGGCGTCGCCGACGAATTCCTGCCCGTGGACTTCCGGGACGGCATCCGCATCCTGCACCACACGTCGGCTGCGCTCTCCACCCCCGATGAGACGTCCGCCCAACTGGCGAGGCCGATGGCGGACGACCCGCTGCGGTGGCACTATCCGAGGTTCCAGACGCTCCGCCGTCGGATAGCCCAGTCGCAGCACCTGTCGGTCAGCGCGTTCTTCCTGGGACGCGGCGCAATGCGGACCCTCGGCCTGCCGACCCGAACGGTCCCCTGGTACCCGATCCTTCGGATTCCGGTGAACACCCTGCACTCGATCGCCAAGCTGCTGCCGGGCGGCAGCGTCCGCGCCTCTGCCCGCGGACGGGCCGAGCAACTGCGTTTCATGCAGACCATGCAGGACAGTCCAGTGACCATCGGCCATACGACGCACCTGTCGCAGCACGCTGCCTGACCTGCTCAGAAGAGTCCCCTCCGCAGTCATCGCGGAGGGGATTCTTCTTTTGTGTCGCCGTTGTCCGACTGTAGTTAGCTGTTGGCAACTAATAGTATTCTCCGAGTTCGACGAGGGAGACGATCTACGATGCAAGACGAGCAGACCAGCGAGACGTTCGCCGACGACGTCGCAGGCATGTACCGACATCTCACCCGCATCACCCGGACGTTGCGCGCCAAAGCCGCCGGTTCGGGACTCTCCGCGGGTGGCGCCGCCACCCTCTGGACGATCATCAACAACGCCCCCATCCGGGTGACCGCGCTGGCCGTGGCCGAATCGGTCGCGGCACCGACCATGTCGAAGATCGTCGCGAACCTCGTCGATCGAGGCTACGTCGAGCGCGTCGGCGATCCCGACGACGCTCGCGCGAAGCTCGTCCAACCCACCGCCCAGGGGCGAGCGGTCATCGCCGACATGCGGCTCGTCCGCGCTCGCGCACTCGCCGACGCACTCGAGACGATGTCTCCCGCCGACCGAGACACCGTCGACGCAGGCCTGCGACTGCTGTCGACAGCACTCGCTCCCGGACTCGACTCCTCCGATCGACAGAAGGACGCCATTTTATGACCTCGTCCCCACCAGCGAGATCCCACAGCGATTCACCACAGGCCGGCGACGACCCCCACTACAAGTGGATAGCGCTGTCGAACACCACCCTCGGCATGCTCATCGCGACGATCAACAGCTCGATCGTGCTGATCGCGCTGCCGGACATCTTCAAAGGCATCGGCCTCAACCCGTTGACTCCGTCGAACACCAGTTACCTGCTGTGGATGATGATGGGATTCCTCGTCGTCACCGCGGTCCTCGTCGTCAGCTTCGGCCGCCTCGGCGACATGTTCGGGCGGGCCCGCATGTACAACCTGGGTTTCCTGATCTTCACGATCTCGTCGATCTTCCTGGCCATCACCTGGTTCGACGGTGCCGAAGCAGCCATCTGGCTCATCGTCTGGCGCGTCGTTCAGGGCGTGGGCGGTGCCTTCCTGATGGCCAATTCGTCGGCGATTCTGACCGACGCGTTTCCGGCCCACCAGCGCGGGCTTGCGATGGGCATCAACGGTGTCGCCGCGATCGCCGGTTCGTTCCTCGGTCTACTCGTCGGAGGCCTCCTCGCACCGATCCAGTGGCACTACATCTTCCTCGTGTCGGTCCCGTTCGGACTCGTCGGCACGGTGTGGGCGTACCTCAAGCTCCGCGACACGGGCGTCCGCACCAAAGCGAAGATGGACTGGTGGGGCAACCTGACATTCGCGATCGGTCTCATCGCGATCCTCGTCGCCATCACCTACGGGATACAGCCGTACGGTGGTTCCAACATGGGGTGGGCCAACCCGCTGGTCCTGACCGGGCTGATCGGCGGAGTCCTCGTACTCGTCGTCTTCACCTGGATCGAGACGCGCGTCGACAGCCCCCTCTTCGAGCTCAGCCTATTCCGCAATCGGTCGTTCACGGCGGGCAACGCGGCGAACCTGATGGCGTCGATCGGTCGCGGCGGTCTCCAGTTCATCCTGATCATCTGGTTGCAGGGCATCTGGCTCCCCCAGCACGGATACGACTATTCGCAGACTCCGCTGTGGGCGGGCATCTACATGGTTCCGATGACCATCGGCTTCCTCTTCGTCGCACCGGTGTCCGGCGCGCTGTCGGACAAGCTGGGCACCAAGTGGTTCACCACGCTCGGCATGCTGATCACCGCGGGCACCTTCGTCGCGTTGATTCTGCTGCCCGTCGACTTCGCGTACCCCGCCTTCGCGGTGATCCTGTTGATCAACGGAATCGGAATGGGCCTATTCAGCTCGCCGAACCGGGCGGAGGTGATGAACTCGCTGCCCGCCACCTCGCGGGGCTCGGGCGCGGGCATGATGACGACGTTCCAGAACGCCGCGATGGTGCTGTCGATCGGATTGTTCTTCTCCCTCATGATCGTGGGTCTCTCGTCGAACCTGCCCGACGTGATGTTCTCCGGACTCACCGAGAACGGCGTGCCCGCCGATCAAGCCGAGACGGTGGCGAACCTACCGACCGTCGGCATCCTGTTCGCCGCGTTCTTGGGTTACAACCCGATTCAGGAACTACTCACGGGCAGTGGATCAATGCCGGGCGTCGACATGGACCACCTCACCGGCCTGGACTTCTTCCCACACTTGATCTCCGAACCGTTCGCCGACGGTCTGTCGGCCGCGTTCTGGTTCGCAGTCGTGTGCTGTGTCCTCGGGGCGATCTTCTCGCTGTTCACTGGGAACCGGACCCCGAAGGTCACCGCGGTCGACGTGTCAGGGGGCGTGCCCGTCGACGTGTCAGGGGGCGTGTCAGACGGCGGCGAGGCAGCGGACGAAGCACAGGCGGATCAGACGCCGGTGTAGGCCGCGAGGTGCTCACCGGTCACGGTGGCTCGTTCGCCGACGAGGTCGGCCGGCGTGCCCTCGAACACCACGGTGCCGCCGTCCTGGCCGGCGCCTGGGCCGACGTCGATGATCCAGTCGGCATGCGCCATGACCGCCTGGTGGTGTTCGATAACGATCACCGACTTGCCCGCGTCGACGAGCCGATCGAGCAGCCGCAACAGCTGGTCGACGTCGGCGAGGTGGAGGCCGGTCGTTGGCTCGTCGAGCACATACGTCGTCGCCTTCTCCGCCATCGCCGTCGCCAACTTGATCCGTTGACGCTCCCCGCCGGACAGGGTCGTCAACGGTTGGCCGAGCGTCAGATAGCCGAGACCGACGTCGTGCAGACGGACCAGGATCTTGTGCGCGGCAGGAGTCCTGGCCTCGCCGTCGTCGAAGTAGTCCAGGGCCTCGTCGACGGACATGGCGAGGACGTCACTGATGTCGCGGCCGTCCACCCGGTAGTCGAGGACGCCTGCGGCGAAACGTTTGCCCTCGCAGTCGTCGCACACCGTCGCGACCCCGGCCATCGTCGCGAGATCGGTGTAGATCACGCCGTTGCCCTTGCACGTGGGGCAGGCGCCCTCGGAGTTGGCGCTGAACAACGCGGGTTTGACGGAGTTGACCTTCGCGAAGGTCTTGCGGATCGGGTCGAGCAGCCCGGTGTATGTGGCCGGGTTGCTCCGTCTCGATCCGCGGATCGCCGTCTGATCGATCGTGACGACATCTGCTGACGCGGGCATGCTGCCGTGGATCAGCGAACTCTTGCCCGACCCCGCGACGCCGGTGACGACTACGAGGACGCCCAGGGGGACGTCGACGTCGACGTCGCGCAGATTGTTCGTCGACGCTCCGCGAATCTCGATGGCGCCGGTCGGTGTCCGGAAGTCTGCCTTGAGGGAACTGCGATAGCCCAGATGCTGTCCGGTCAGTGTGTCGCTCGCCGCCAGCCCGGCCACGTCGCCCTCGTAACAGATCTCGCCTCCGTCGGCGCCCGCGCGCGGCCCGATGTCGACGGCGTGATCGGCGATGGCGATGGTCTCCGGCTTGTGCTCGACCACGAGGACCGTGTTCCCCTTGTCGCGCAGGCGCAGCAGGAGATCGTTCATGCGTGCGATGTCGTGCGGGTGCAGTCCGATGCTCGGCTCGTCGAAGACGTATGTGACATCCGTCAGCGCCGATCCGAGGTGGCGGATCATTTTGGTGCGCTGCGCCTCGCCCCCGGACAAGGTGCCTGTCGGCCGGTCCAGCGCGAGGTACCCGAGCCCGATCTCGACAAACGACTCGAGCGTCGCGTGCAGCTTGGTCAGCAGTGGCGCGACGTTCGGCTCCGACAGGCCGCCGACCCACGCGGCGAGGTCGGAGATCTGCATCGCGCACGCGTCGGCGACGCTGATCCCGTCGATGCGGCACTCGCGAGCGTGTTCGGCGAGCCGGGTGCCGCCGCAGTCCGGACAGGTATCGGCGGTCACGGCCCGTTCGATGAACGCGCGGATGTGCGGTTGGACGGAGTCGATGTCCTTGGACAGCATCGACTTGGTGATCCGAGGGATCAGCCCCTCGTAGGTGATGTTGATGCCGTCGACCTTGATCTTGACGGACTCCTTGTACAACAGATCGTCGAGTTCACGTGTGGTGTACTCACCGATCGGCTTGTCCGGATCGAAGAAGCCCGAACCGCCGTACACGCGGCCGTACCAGCCGTCGGCGCTGAAACCGGGCACCGTGATTGCGCCCTGGTTGAGTGACTTGTCGGCGTCGTAGATCTGCGTGAGGTCGATGTCCGAGACCGTCCCCATGCCTTCGCACCGCGGGCACATTCCGCCGACGCGTTCGAACGACGCCTTCGCAGCCTTCTTTCCCTCCGCTTTGATCACACCGCCGCCGGAGACCGACGGCACGTTGAACGACAAGGCATTCGCCGTCGGCACCGGGGGTGTGCCGAGCCGGCTGAAGAGGATCCGGAGCATCGAGTTCGCGTCGGTGATCGTGCCGACGGTAGATCTCGGGTTGCCGCCGATCCGCTCCTGGTCGACGATGATCGCCGTCGTAATGCCGTCGAGCAGGTCGACGTCGGGCCGTCCGAGACTCGGCATGAAGCCTTGAACGAATGCGCTGTACGTCTCGTTGATGAGCCGCTGCGACTCGGCCGCGATCGTGCCGAACACCAGCGAGCTCTTCCCGGACCCGGACACGCCAGTGAAGACCGTCAGGCGTCGCTTGGGTAGTTCGACGTCGACGTCTTTGAGGTTGTTGACGCGAGCACCGCTCACTCGGATTCGGTCATGACTGTCGGCCGGTCGCGGGTTCTCCACCATGCGTGAACTCTAATACGAGCCGCCAACAGTTCTCCGACGACGAGCCCGGTCAGTCCCTCACGAGGAGCCCGCGCACCGCTTTGTCGACGGCCTGCTGCGTCGAGGCGTCCCCAATGGGGCTGATCCCGATCGCGACGGTCATCGGCCTGCTGTCGACGACGACGACGAGCACATCGTCGCCTGTGACGCCCGACGGCCCGTTGCTGACCGGGATGGTTGCATTCAACAGCGTGTAATCGGTGTCGCGATTGTCGACCTTCGCGTTGATGACCTGCCCGTACCGGAGGGCGCCGACACTCACCGTGTCGTAGCCGGGGCCGACGGACAGGCACTCGATGTACTTGCGCGCAATCTCCTCGGTGTGGGCGTTGAAGTCGGACGGCAGGACGCCGACCGCGATCTGCGCGACCCAGGTGGCCGCGCCCGGCGGCCGATTCAGCGTGACGCCGTCGGCCTGCGCGACGAACGGGAAGTGCGTTCCACGGTCGGGGTCCCACCCGCTCGGCAGCACAGTCGACGGGATGGAGATCTTGCCCGACGAGAGTTGCCGGGTGGACGTGTTCGACGCCGGCTGACCGTTGACGCACTGCGTCGGGACGCCGTTGACGACGGCGGGATTCGAGTTGCTCGTCGACGGTGACGTCGTCACCGATGACGGCACGGTGCTGCTGGGTCCGTCGGCCTCGTCGTCGCCGTCGTCTCCGATCGCGGCCTTCACCACGAACGCCAGACCGGTCGCCAACGCCGCGACGAGAACGATCGCGCCGAGAATCAGGACGATCTGCTTACCTCGTCCACCGCCCGGCCCGGAACCGTTCCCCCCGGGGGGACCGTATGGAGGTTGCGGCGGACCACCGTAGGGCGGCTGCGGTCCGAGCGGTCCCGACCCGTATGCGAACTGCTGGGGCGCGAACTGTTGGGGCCCTGATTGTTGGGTTCCCGGCTGTTGGGTTCCCGGCTGTTGGGCTCCGGGGTACGGAAGCCCAGCGTTTTGAGGTGGCGGGCCAGGCGTCTGCGGTCCCGGAGCCTGCGGACCGGACGGCTGCGGACCGGACGGCTGCTGGGCCCACGGCGACGGTGTGGAAGTCGGTTGGGCGGGAGGCGGTTGGGCGGGTGTATGCGGCGGCGCAGGGCTCGGGCGCGGGGGCGCCGGTGGCGTCGGCGGACGGCTCGGGCCAGGATTGATCATCGTCGCCGGAAACCGCGGCGCTCCGCCGGACGCACGCAGCGCCGCTTTCAGGTCGCGCGCGAAGTCGGCGCAGGTCGGGTAGCGATTGACGGCCTTCTTGTCCATCCCGCGCGCCAGGACCGCGTCCACCTCCCCGGGCAGTTCGGGGCGGAGTTCTCGTGCGTGTGGGATCGGACTGTTCAAGTGGGCGTTGATGATCTCTGTCGGCTTGCGCTCTGGATAGGGCGCGCGGCCGGTGAGGAGCTTGAACGCGGTGCACGCGAGCGAGTACTGGTCGGCCCGTCCGTTGAGATCGCCGCCCCGCAACTGCTCGGGTGAGGTGTACTGGATCGATCCGACGGTCAGGTTGGCTGCGGTCAACGCCGTGTCGTTCCCGAGCGTCCGCGCGATGCCGAAATCCGTCAGGTAGATCTTGTGGCGGGTCGCCGACGTCCCGTCGATCAGAATGTTCGCAGGTTTGACGTCGCGGTGCAGCAGCCCCTTGCCGTGGGCGTAGTCGAGTGCGTCGGCGACCGAGGTGACGACGTCGACCACGTCCTGCACGGCGAACGGCCCACTCTGTTTCATGAGCACGTTGGCATCCGACCCCGGAATGTACTTCATCGTGATCCAGAGCTGCCCCTGGTCCTCACCTCGGTCGTACACGCTGACGATGCTCGAATGATCGAGTCCGGCGGCGAGATCGGCCTCCCGGATGAAGCGCGCCCGGTAGGTCGGATCGTCGGTGAGTTCGGTCGGCAGAACCTTCAGCGCGTCCTCGCGAGGCAGTCGCGGATGTTTCGCGAGATACACCTCGCCCATACCGCCTGCACCCAGGACTCGCACGATCCGGTAATCGGCGAACTGCTGTCCTGGACTGAACATGGATACAGACTAAGGCATCGTCGACGCGCGTCGACCGTCCGTCATTCGGTCGACGACCCACACCGTTCCGAGGCCTGTCGCGACGCCGAGCAACAGGCCGCCGACCGCGTCGGACGCCCACGTCATGCACAGGTACACGCGTGCCGCGGCCATCGCTACGACGACACAGGTCGCGATCGCATACGAGATCCACCGGGCCCGACTGTGCGCCGCCGTGACCAGCAGGACGGTGACCAGAACCATCGCGGTGAGGCCCGCGACGTACGTCGACGGGAACGCAGGCGTCGTCTCCGGTCCGCCGAGCTGCCACCCGACCGGAGGTCGTGGCCGGTCGGCGATCCATTTCACGATCTCCGACACGGCGACCGCGACCCAGGGGCCGGCGATCATCGCGATCGGACGACGCGCCGAACGATCGTGGGCTGCCAACAGCAGTGCGCCGACGGCCGCGAGCGCGACGACGGTCAGCGGCCCGACGACCGCCGAGTACCCGCGCGCGAGGTCGGTCAGCCAGTCAAACTGATGTCGGCGGACGAACCGGATGGCGACGCGGTCGTCGTGGAGCGGGCGAGCGACGACCGCTGCGGCGACGGCCACGACGACGAAGGCACCCGCGGCCGCTGCGGCGCCGACAGCGGACGGACGACGCGTCGGTGGATTCTGGATCAACTCGGCTCTTCCGTACTCCTCTGCGAGGTCGACACCGTGCGTGGTCGACTCATTGCCAACAAACTCTGCCATCGTCTGATCGGACCTGAGAGGTCGGGCGGATTCGCCCGCGTCGACCCGACGTTCGCACTACCGTGGGGATCGTTGCCGGCCCCGTCGAGTGGACCGGTCTTACGAGAGGCCACATGGACCGCATCGACACTGTCGCCGGGCGCATCGGCGCAGATCAGTTGGGAGCCGTGCTCACTCATGAGCACGTGTTCGTCGTCCAAGAGGACTTCCGGCTGAACTATCTGCCCGAGTGGGATGAGGACGCGGAGGTCGACAACGCGGTCGCCACGTTGACGCGGCTCAAGTCCGCGGGCATCGACACGATCATGGACGTCTCGGTGCTCGGCATCGGACGAAACATCGAGCGAGTCGCCCGCGTGGCAGCACAGGTGGACCTGAACATCGTGGCGGCGACCGGCTTCTTCACGTTCAACGATCTCCCGTTCCAGATGCACTACACAGGGCCGGCGCTCGGCTTCGACGTCCCCGAACCGCTCGACGCCCTGTTCATGCGAGACATCACCGAGGGGATCGGACCCACCCAGATCAAAGCGGGATTCCTGGTGTGCGTGATCGAAGCCGAAGGGCTCACCGTCGGCGTCGAACGGGTCATGCGGTCGGTCGGCCGGGTCGCGGCGCGGTCCGGCCTGCCGATCGTCGTGCACACCAATCCGCACACCCAGTCGGGTCTGGTCGCGCAGCGTGTGCTCGCCGAGGAGGGGGTGGACCTCACTCGCGTGATCCTCGCGCACAGCGGCGACTCGACCGACTTGGACTACCTGATGCGGGTGGCCGACGCGGGTTCGGTGCTTGGCATGGACCGGTTCGGTGTGGATCTGCTGCTCCCCCATGCCGACCGCGTCGACACCGTCCTCGCCCTGATCGATCGCGGCTACGGCGATCGAATCGTGTTGTCGCAGGATGCGTTCTGCTACAGCGACTGGTTCGATCAGCACGCGATCGACGTGGTGGCCGATCAGTGGGACTACTTCCAGGTGACCGGCCGGGTGGTTCCTGACCTGCGCAGTCACGGGGTCTCCGATTCGGTGGTCTCGATGATGCTTCGCGATGTTCCGGCCCGTCTCTTGATGCCGAGTGGCAGCGCAGTCGGCGGGGGCCGACCAACTTCCGCAATAACTGGACTGAGTCCAGAAAAGCAGGCATAATCGGGTCATGGCCACCGACACGCACACCGAAGCCCTGCGGGGCGCAGGACTGCGGGTGACCAGACCGAGACTCGCGGTCCTGCACACCGTGGACGCGCACCCGCACGCCGACACGGAGACGATCCTGTCCGGTGTGCGAGACATGCTCGACGGAGTCTCGAAACAAGCGGTCTACGACGTGCTTCGCGCACTGACGGACGTCGGACTCATCCGACGAATCCAGCCCTCCGGTCACGTGTCTCTGTATGAGACACGTGTCACCGACAACCACCACCACCTGGTATGCCGGTACTGCGACAAGGTCGTCGATGTCGACTGCGTCGTAGGAGCGGCCCCTTGCCTGGACGCCTCAGACGACCACGGCTTCGTCATCGACGAGGCCGAGATCGTGTACTGGGGCGCCTGTCCCGACTGCGCCACATCCGGGCTCGGGACCACATCGAATGAATCCGATCATCAGCCATGACGAGAACACCCGAAACGTTAACGAAGGAACACCGTGTCTGAACAGCAGAGTGCGACCGCAGTAGAAGGATGTCCGATGCACGGCGGCAGGATGCCGCTGCCCGCTGCAGGCGGCGGCAACCGTGACTGGTGGCCCGGCCAACTGAATCTGAGGCTCCTCGCGGAGAACCCGGCCGAAGGTAACCCGAACGGCCCCGACTTCGACTACCCCACCGAGTTCGAATCCGTCGACCTCGCCGCGGTGAAAACCGACCTGACGACTCTCCTCACCGACTCCAAGTCGTGGTGGCCCGCCGACTACGGCAACTACGGCCCCCTGTTCATTCGCATGGCGTGGCACGCCGCAGGCACGTACCGGGTGTCGGACGGTCGCGGCGGCGCCGGCCACGGCATGCAGCGTTTCGCCCCGCTCAACAGCTGGCCGGACAACGCCGGCCTCGACCGGGCACGCCGCCTGCTGTGGCCGATCAAGCAGAAGTACGGCGCGAAGCTCTCCTGGGCGGACCTGATCGTGCTCGCGGGCAACGTTGCACTCGAATCGATGGGCTTCGAGACCTTCGGTTTCGCCGGCGGACGTCCCGACAAGTGGGAGCCGGAGGAGATCTACTGGGGGCCCGAGCGCGGGTGGCTCGACGATGAGCGCTATACCGGCGACCGCGACCTGGAGAACCCGCTCGCCGCGGTCCAGATGGGTCTGATCTACGTCAACCCGGAAGGCCCCAACGGAAATCCGGATCCGCTGCTCGCCGCTCGCGACATCCGCGAGACGTTCGCTCGCATGGCGATGAACGATGAAGAGACCGTCGCGCTGATCGCCGGCGGCCACACGTTCGGCAAGACGCACGGCGCAGGCCCGGCCGACAACGTCGGCGACGCCCCCGAAGGCGCTCCGTTCGAGCAGATGGGCATCGGCTGGAAGAGCACGTACAACTCTGGAGTCGGCGTGGACGCGATCAGTTCCGGCATCGAGGGCGCGTGGAACAGCACGCCGATCACCTGGGACAACAACTTCTTCTGGACTCTGTACGGCTACGAGTGGGAGACGTACACCGGGCCCGCGGGTGCCACTCAGTGGCGGCCGAAGGACAACGCCGGTTCGACGAGCGTCCCGGACGCCGCCGACCCCGACAAGCGCCATCAGCCGATGATGCTCACCACGGACATCGCACTACGCGAGGATCCGGAGTACGGCAAGATCTCGCGTCGCTTCCTGGAGAACCCGCGCGAGTTCGCGGATGCTTTCGCGCGCGCCTGGTTCAAGCTGACGCACCGCGACATGGGCCCGCTGGCCCGCTACCGCGGCCCGGAGGTCCCCGAAGAGAAGCTGATCTGGCAGGACGTCGTCGACGCACCCAGCGGTCCGCAGCCGCGCGACGCCGACGTCGCTGAGCTCAAGCGCCGCATTCTGGCGTCGGGTCTGACCGTGTCACAGTTGGTCTCGACAGCATGGGCGGCGGCTGCCTCATTCCGTGGCAGCGACTACCGCGGAGGAGCCAACGGTGCCCGCGTGCGACTCGAGCCGCAGCGGAGCTGGGAGGTCAACGATCCCCAGGCGCTCGCGCAGGTCCTGCCGGTACTGGAGACCATCGCCGATGAGTTCAATGCGGCGTCGACCGCGCACGTGTCGATCGCCGACACGATCGTCATCGGCGGCGCCGCTGCGATCGAGCAGGCTGCGGCCGACGCGGGCCACGCGATCACCGTTCCGGTGGCACTCGGCCGCGGCGACGCGACGCAGGAGCAGACCGACGTCGAATCATTCACCGAGATGGAGCCGCGGTGGGACGGGTTCCGCAACTACGTCGCGGCCGATGTCGAGACGCAGCCCGAGTACCTGCTGGTGGACCGCGCCTACCTGTTGCAGCTCACACCGCCGCAGATGACGGCCCTCGTCGGGGGCCTCCGCGTGCTCGGCGCGAACCACGGCGACTCGACACACGGCGTCTTCACCGACCGCCCAGGCGTCCTGTCGAACGACTTCTTTGTGAACGTCCTCGACATGGAGACCGAGTGGACCGAGGAGCCCGACGGCACCTATGTCGGCGCCGACCGTGCGACCGGTGAGAAGAAGTGGACCGGTACGCGTACGGACCTCGTCTTCGGCGCCAATTCGCAACTGCGTGGCGTCGCCGAGGTCTATGGCGCCGACGATGCGGGCCGCAAGTTCGTCGAGGACTTCGTCGCCGCCTGGAACCACGTCGTCAACGCCGATCGGTTCGACCTCCACAACTGATCCAGCCCCTTTTCTGATCGGGCCCCCTTTTCTGATCGGGCGGAGTCGAGACCCCACGACGCGGGTCTCGATTCCGCTCGACCGGCGTGTGCGCTCTCGGGTGTGCCGCCGGCGTGTGTGCTCTGGGATGTGCCGCCGTCGATGTTCTGTGACGACCGATACAGTCGGCATCATGAAACTCGGACTTCAGCTCGGATACTGGGGCGCACAGCCGCCGAACAATCATCGGGAACTCGTCACGGCCGCTGAGGAGCACGGTTTCGACGCCGTCTTCACCGCGGAGGCGTGGGGGTCGGACGCGTACACCCCGCTCGCATGGTGGGGTTCGGACACGCAGCGGCTCCGACTCGGGACGTCGGTGCTGCAGTTGTCCGCGCGGACACCGACGGCGTGCGCGATGGCGGCTCTGACACTCGATCATCTGTCCGGCGGCCGACACATCGTCGGGTTGGGCGTCTCAGGGCCCCAGGTGGTGGAGGGCTGGTACGGCCAACGGTTCCCGAAGCCGCTGGCGCGCGCCCGCGAGTACATCGACATCATGCGCCAGGTCTGGGCGCGTGAGGCTCCGGTCACGAGCGGCGGTCCCCACTACACGCTGCCCGCCACCCAAGACGGCACCACCGGGCTCGGTAAAGCCCTCAAGCCGATCGTTCACCCGCTACGCCCCGACATCCCGGTGTTCCTCGGCGCGGAGGGTCCGAAGAACATCGCGCTCGCCGCCGAGATCGCGGACGGCTGGCTGCCGCTGTTCTACACGCCGCGTCTAGCTGACCAGTACAACGAGTGGCTCGATGAAGGTTTCGCCCGCCCGAGCGCCCGGAATACACGCGACACGTTCGAGATCTGCGCGACCGCGCAGATCGTCCTCACCGACGACCCTGAAGCCGCGTACGCGGCGATCAAACCGTTTCTCGCGTTGTACATGGGCGGCATGGGCAGCGAGGACACGAACTTTCACGCCGAGGTGTATCGCCGGATGGGCTACTCGGACGTCGTTGACGACGTGACAGCCCTTTTCCGTTCGGGTCGGAAGGACGAAGCCGCGCAGATCATTCCGAACGAGGCTGTCGACGATTCGGCGATCATCGGCGACGAGGCGCACGTCCGCGAGCAGATCGGTGTCTGGGAGCAGGCCGGCGTGACCACCATGCTCGTCTCCCCCGGTTCCGCCGACGAGATTGCGAGGCTCGCCAACCTCGCAAGGTGAACGCGAGGTTAACGCTTCCGGAACGGTAGTTGACTACGGGTGGATTCTTGGTTACCTTAGTGTGGACTGAAGAAGACGGAGGAGGACTCCACCATGCGAAAGAGCACCAGTCCGGCGCTTGCGTCGACACTCCGCGGGTACACCCGCCGTATCAACAAGATGATGAACATGAGCAACTCCGACCGCGCGGCACTCCAGCTGTCGAACTCGCCGGTCGCTGTACTCGGCCCCACGCCGCGTCGTCGCTGATACTGACCACACCTTTGAGTGAACGGGCCCGACCATCACGGTCGGGGCCCGTTCACGTTCGGGTCATTCCGGTCGCGGTACACCGCTCGTGAGATGCCAGTAGCCGCATCGGCATTCGTAGGAGCGCAGGGACGGGCGCGACCGTGACTGCCGAGTCAGCGCGAGAATCGCGCCGGTGACCGCAGCATAATCCGGGTAGGCGATCTTCTCGGGTGTCGGGCAGACGATCGCCGCTGTCGCTACGACGCGCCGTCGCCGCCGAGGGCGGGCGCTGGCCGCCTCGGTACGAGATTCGATACGACGATAGAAATGCTCGAGTTCGTCGTCGTCGAAGAGTGCCACGTCGTCCATTATCCTCGGGGACCGAGCGTGCGCCGGTGCACGCCACACATCGACAGCCTCATCGATGCCGGCGACTACCGACTAGGCGAAACACTAATGCGGGCGACACACTAATGCGGGCGCAACGCTATTGCGGCGGAACCGGATCGGTGTCGTCGTAGCGCGGCAGCACGCGGAAGACGTGCAGGTCCTTCGGAACGCCTTTCGCGCGGAACCGCCGCTTCTTGACCAGGTATCGGCCGGTGTCGAGGTCCGCGAGCGTCGCCTCGCTGACGTACACCTCGCCCGCGCCCGCGGCGTCGCAGACGCGCGCCGCGATATTGACGTCGACGCCGATGAAGTCATCGCCGACGGCGCGCGGCTCGCCGGTGTGCATTCCGGCGCGTAAGGCGGGCCGATGACCGCCGACCGTGATCGCGGCGACCGCCTCCCCGCACTCGTAGGCCGCCTCGACCGCTTGAGTGGCGTCGATGAACACCGCCATCGTGCCGTCGCCGAGAGTCTTGACCACATGGCCGCCGTGACTGCGGATCACCTGGGCGCATGCATCGTTCACTTGCTTGAGCAGGTCGAGGACCTGGTCGTCACCCGCGCGGAGCGCCCACGAGGAGAAGCTCACGAGGTCGGTGAACAGGATCGTCACCGGTACGGGGACGTCGCTTGCCGACGGTCGCCGTCGTTCGATCATGTTCTGCCACAACGACACCGAGGCCAGACCAAGCTCTCGAGTCGCACTCTGTCGACCAGGCTTCGTGTCGCCGATCAGGCGAGCCAGCCGGTCCGAGGTGCGCTCGTGGCTCGGGAACACCGTGTTCTCCTGCGGCGCCAGCTTGCGCGCCAGACGCGCCGCTCGCACCGCAGCCTTCGACGAATCGGTGCGCGAGAGAAAGTCTCCGGCCCGATGCAGGGGTGACGACTGGTCGTCGTCGGACGGCTCATCCGAGCGCGGTTCGGTCACGAATCAGAGTCTACGACGGGTCATCGGATCGGTTCGCGTCCATCCTGCCGCCTGATCGTGACCGTCACCCGATCGTGCGACCCAGTCTGTGCGAATGATTGACCCAACGCTAACCTAAGTTAGCTTAGGATTACTTGAAAGAAGGCCCTCCCATGCCCACTTCCACGATGTCCCGACGACGTCGACCACTTTCCGACACCGGCAGGCGATGGATGGCGACCGCCATGATCGCGGCCGTGGCACTGACTGCGGGATGCTCCAGCCGCGACGCTGTGACCACCGACGATTCGGCCGGTTCATCGGCCCTCACGATCGTCGATCAACGTGGCAAGACGATCACGCTCGACGGGCCCGCCGACAAGGTGGCGTTCACCGTGATGCCTGCGCCAGCGATCTTCGCTGCCGTCGATCGAAGCTATGACCGCATTGTCGGCATCAACGAGTCGACGCTGACTGCGAACCGAGGAGGCATGTTCGCGACGATGTTCCCCGGGTCGGCAGAGTCGCCCGTCGTCGCCGGAAACGACTTCGTGCCCAACGTCGAGACCCTGCTGCAACTCGACCCCGACGTGGTGGTGCAGTGGGGCGACCGCGGCACCGGGGTCACCGAACCGATCGAAGCCGCAGGGATGCCGGTTGTCGGTCTCGAGTACGGGACCCAGGAAGACCTCGAGAACTGGATCACCCTGTTCGCACAGATCGCCGGCAAGCCCGAACGCGGCACCGAACTCGTCGGCTGGCAGCACGCCGAGATCGCGAAGATGCGCGACCGCGTCGCGAAGCAGAGCGGCGAGCGCCCGCGAGCGATGATCCTGTCGAAGACCGGTGATACGTATAGCACGACGACTGCCGACGGCTACGACGGTTTCCAGTTCGACCTGGTCGGCGCCGACCTGGTGACCGACGGCTTCGTCTCCGATTCTGGCCAGGTGAACGCCGAACAGATCCTCGCGTGGAACCCTGAGGTGATCATGCTCAGCGGTTTCGACACGAGCACGCCCGCCGATATCTACGCCGACTCGCGACTCGCGGGCACCAGTGCCGTGAAGAACAAGCGCGTCTACAAGACACCGCTCGGCGGCTACCGCTGGCAGGTGCCGAGTGCTGAGTCACCGTTGATGTGGCAGTGGATGAACCAGATCCTCTACCCCACCGAACGCAACGGTGAACTGCGCACGCAGATGCGCGACGCGTTCGACGATCTGTTCGCCTACGACATCTCCGAGGACGAGATCGACCAGGTGCTCCGACTCGACATGAACGGCGATGCGGCAGATTATGACCAGTTCCGCCGCTGACCTCGCACCGGCGCCGGCGTCCGAAGCCCCCGTACGTCGCCGGTTGCCCGGAGCCAACGTCCTCCTGATTCTCACGTTCACCGCTGTCCTCATCGTGGTAGCGATCGGCTCGCTCGCCGTCGGCCGCTACTTCGTCCCGGTCAACGAGATCGTCAGAATCCTCCTAGGACAGGTGCTCCCGATCGAACAGACGTGGTACCCGCAGGAGTATTCGACCGTCATTGACGTCCGACTCCCCCGCGTTCTCCTGTCTATCCTGATCGGCGGAGGCCTCGCACTCACCGGTGCCGTGATGCAAGGTGTGTTCCGGAATCCGCTCGCCAGCGCGCAGATGCTCGGCGTCTCGTCGGGTGCGTCGTTCGGCGGCGTGCTCATCCTGCTCACCGGGGCCGGCGGTGCCGCGTTGGTCGGCGGAGCCTTCTTCGGCGGCATTGCCGCCCTTCTGCTGGTGCTCGCCATCGCCCGAGCTGTGCCGGGTGCGCCGCTGCTGATGATCATCCTCGGCGGCACCGTCGTCGGCGCGATGTTCCAGGCGCTGGTCTCCTTCATCACGTACATCGCTGACCCGTACAGCGAGATGCCGTCGATCGTGTTCTGGCTCATGGGATCACTAGGGTCGGCCACCTACACCAAATTGATGATCGCAGCGGTCCCGATCATCATCGCCAGCACGGTGATGCTCGCGCTGCGGTGGCGGCTCAACATCCTGTCGATGGGCGACGAGGACGCCACCGCGATGGGGCTGCGGCCGGGCGTGCTCCGGGCAGTCCTCCTCGTCGGCGTCGCGCTCATCACTGCCGGATCGGTCGCCGTCGCAGGCGTCGTCGGGTGGGTCGGGCTCGTCGTCCCACACCTGGTCCGCATGATGGTCGGCACCGACAACCGCCGGGTCCTGCCGATCAGCGTGTTGCTCGGCGCCACCTACCTGACGGTGATCGACACGATCGCCCGCTCGGCCACGAGCACGGAGATCCCGATCGGCATCCTGACCGCACTCGTCGGCGCCCCGTTCTTCGTCCTGCTCCTGATTCGGAACCGGTCCAGACTGTGGGGTTCACATGCCTAAGGGGCTACCCATGTCTGAGGGGGTTCACATGCCTAAGGGGATGCCATTGCTTGAAGCGCACTCGATCTCGTTCCGGTACGCAGCCGGCCGCCCCTGGATCTTCCAGGACGTCTCGGTGGCCGCACACGCGGGGGAAGTACTCGCCGTGCTCGGGCCGAACGCGCGTGGAAAGACGACGATGCTCAAATGTCTGTCGGGTCTGCTGCGGCCGGTGTCCGGATCGGTTGCCACGACCGGGAGCGTCGGATACGTTCCGCAGAGCCATTCGGTGGTGTTCTCGTTCAGTGTGCTCGACATCGTCCTGATGGGTCGCGCCCGCAAGGTGCGACTTTACAGCGCGCCGACGGCGGCCGACCGCCGAGCCTCCGAAGAGGCACTGGTGCGCGTGGGCGCCGAGCACCTCGCCGAACGCGACTACACGGGGCTCAGCGGCGGCGAGCGGCAGCTGGTCCTCATCGCACGGGCACTGGTGTCCGAATGCGACACCATCGTCCTCGACGAGCCCGCTTCCGCGCTGGACCTGCGGAACCAGGCAGGCGTTCTGACGGTGCTCCGCGCACTCGCGGACGAAGGCATGTCGGTGATCATGACGACGCACCATCCCGACCACGCCCTGCACATCGCCGAGCGGTCCATGCTCATGGTGTCCGGCGCCGACCAACGCGTCGGCCCCACCCGTGAACTGCTCACCGACGAACTGCTCAGCGAGATGTACGGCGTCCCGATCGTCACCGCCGACGTCACGACCCCGAGCGCAATCCGACGATTGACCGTGCCCGACTTCGGGCGAGGAGTGGCATGAGTGTTCTGAAGGCGATGATGGCTCCGCGCCAGGGCGAACTCGTCGACGGCTTCCACGAGGTGGACGTGTACGACCTTCTCGGGGCGTGCACACCGGAGACGACCGGCGTCTACCTGACCGGCGACGTCGACCAGGAGTTCCTCGCCGCACACCGCGACGAATTGACTGCGTACGTGCGCGACGGCGGTCGGATGCTCGTCAACGGCCACGTGCAACGGATCTTCCTCGACGGACTGAGCCGCTGGCGCAGACTCGACTTCCGGTCGCCAGCCGACCTCGCCCTCAACAGAGTGTGCGACCACCCGGTGTTCTCGAGCGTCGATCCGAAGGCGTTGCTGTACAACAGCGGCCGGACCGGCCCGGTCCCGTTCGACGAGCTGGAACAGATCGGCGTGGCCGGGTTCTATGGACGCGGCTGTTATCTCGACTTGCCAGACGAGGCGCGCGTGGTCCACACGATCGGCCGCACCGCGGCCCCGATCGACTACGAGTACCCGATCGGCGCGGGCCGGGTGCTCGTGCACGGCGGAAACGATCTACTGCAGTTCGCGGGCGAACACCGCGGCACCGCCGCCCTGCGAACACAGATCGTCGAATGGTTGGAGGGCCGATGACGCGAATCGCATTCCTGCATGGGGGCAGTCACAGCCACCTCGCGACGCTCGCCGATCCGGCTCTCGCGCCGTACCGCCTTGCACCGATGCATGTGCGGACCGATCGCCCCGACGCGGTGCGGGACGCGGACGTGCTCGTGGTGGCCGATCGCCTGCGACCGGATCTGCTGACCGCCTGGGCCAGCGAGATCTCCGCAGCGCTCGCGCGCGGCGCGACGGTGATCGCGTTCGGCGAGAACCATGTCGGCGACTGGCTTCCCGGTGTCCGCGAACAGCCCCGACCGACCGTCTTCTGGTGGTGGCGGACCGGCGAGGATCATCGTCTCCGCACCAAGCACCCGGAGCATGCCGCGTGGCAGTTCTTCTCCGAGAAGTCCGTGATCTGGCACTACCACGGGGTTCTCGAGCTGCCGGCGGGCGCGGTCAGCCTCGTCGACCTGCACACCGAGGACGGTGAGCGGGATGGATCCATTCTCTACGTCGACGAGAACACCACCGCAGGTCGGCTGCTGGTGACCACGATGGATCCCGTCTACCACCACGGCTCCGGGTTCATGCCCGGCGCCACCCAGATGCTGTATTCCGCCCTGCACTGGGCGACGAGAGGATGAGAGATCAGATGTTGACCGTGTACGAGGACGGAACACCGATCGAGCTGGCCGTCGACGACGTGATGAAGTACCACGGGCCGACCTTCCCCGGCGGTGTCGCGCACGGATTCTGCGCACTGCAGCACGCTGTCGTACTGTTCGGCGACGTCGAGCGCCGCCGCGTGCAGGTGAGGACCGCGTTCCCGGGACCGGGCGGCCGGGACGCCATCGAAATGGTGTTGCGGGCGGTCACCGGCGACCGGTTCGCGGTGGACCCTGACCTCGCGAAGCCCGAACGCGGCACCACGCTGGCCCGGTACGTGTGGGAGTTCTCCTACGACGGGCGCACCGTCCTGCTGCAGTTGCGCGACGACGGCCTCGTCACCGACGAGTTCATCGCGCTAGGCGCCAAAGTGGACCGCTCTGCCGACGAGGACGCGCATCTGCGGGTCCTCAAACGTGAGATGACCGACCGGCTGCTCGCCCGCCCCGTCGGTGAAGTGTACGAACAGATCGGCTAGTGCGACCCTGTCAGTCGGCGACCGGACTCGCCGACTGACGGGCCGCGTCGCGACGATTGGCCCAGATGCTCGACAGGGTCGCCGCACCGATGAACGCCACGCCGATCAGGCCGGTCACGATCTCGGGCACCTCGATGTTCTCGTCGACGCTCACCAGCATGATCACGGCGAGCGCGCCGATCGCCCAGTGTGCGCCGTGTTCGAGGTACCGGTATTCGGACAGCGTTCCGGCGCGGACCATGTAGACGGTGATCGAGCGGACGAACATGGCCCCGATGAAGCCGAGTCCGAGCGCGATCAGAATCGGGTCCGAGGTGATCGCGAAGGCGCCGATGACTCCGTCGAACGAGAACGATGCGTCCAGGACCTCCAAGTACAGGAACAGGAACAGGCCAGCCTTGCCGACGGCCTTGACCGCTTCGCTCGGCCCGGCGGAATCGTCGGGTTCATCCTGTTCGATGAGGCCGGTCAGACCGTTGACCACCAGATACGTGAACAGGCCGAGGATGCCTGCGGTCAACACCGACACGGTGGCATCGTCGGCGGCGAACTGAGCGGCGGTGACGAGAGCCGCCAGCGCGACGACGGTCGACGCGCCCGGAAGCCGTCCGAGGCGACCGAGCGGCCCTTCGATCGGGCTGAGCCAGGTGACGCCGGAGTCGTCGAAGACGAAGTCCAGGAACAGCATGATCAAGAACATGCCGCCGAATGCCGCGATCTGGGGATGGGCGTCGGTCAGCAGCGTCTCGTAGCTCGCGGATCCGTCCGCGAACGTGGCGGCACCGTCTGCCGGCGGATTCAGCGCGAGATCCATGGCGTCGACCGGGTTGAGGCCGGCGGTGGCCCACACGATGACGAGCGGAAAGAGCAGCCGCATGCCGACGACGGCGATGAGGATGCCGACGGTGAGGAAGATCTTCTGCCACATCGGGCTCATGCGTTCGAGGATGGTCGCGTTGATGACGGCGTTGTCGAACGACAGGGAGATCTCGAGGATGCCGAGAATCGCGCACAGCGCGACTCCCGACCAGCCCGCGTACAGGAATGCGACGACGAGCGAGAGGATCGTGACGACGAACGACGCGCCGAATACTCGCGCGATCAACGCAGACGCTCCGACTCTTCGGCGAGGCGCACCAGTTCGTCGGCCATCTCCTGCAAGGTCGCCGGATCGGCCCTCTCACCGATCGCGGTCCGGACATCTTGCGCCGCGCACCGCAGTGCGAACAGTCGGTCGCCGAGCGATTCGGCCTCGTCGGCGGACAGGATCAGAGCGTCGCCGGGAATAGCGGTGCCCGCTACGAGCGTTCTCTGTTCGTAGGCCCGTTGGCGGCAGGACCGCTTGCAATACTTCCGTCGGCGGCCTGACTCGGAGTCGACCATCTGTCGCCCACACCACGCGCATGCGTAGGGGCGCTTGTGTTGGGACGTCGATGACACTCCGTGGACGTTACTCGCTTGATCCGACGCGTCTGCGCGCCCACGCGCGGTGACGCGTAGACTGTTAGGGATCGACTGTCTGTTGAGAGGAACCATGAATGGCTGATCGAGTACTGCGCGGTAGCCGACTCGGAGCGGTGAGCTACGAGACCGATCGCGACCACGACCTCGCACCGCGGCGGATCGTCCAGTACCGCACCGACAATGGCGAGATCTTCGACATCCCGTTCGCCGACGACGCGGAGATCCCGTCGAAGTGGCCGTGCAAGAACGGTATGGAAGGCACCATTCTCGAAGGCGCCGAGCCCGAGGAGAAGAAGGGCAAGCCCCCGCGCACCCACTGGGACATGCTGCTGGAGCGTCGCTCCGAAGAGGAGCTTGAAGTGCTTTTGGCCGAACGACTGGACCTGCTCAAGCAGCGCCGTCGCGGCGGAACCGCATAAGAGAACACATTCCGAAGGCCCCGGCTCGCGCCGGGGCCTTCGGTGTGTCAGCGGCGGTGTGTGCCGAGGCGTCCCTGAATCCCCCAGCGCGCCACGCTGATGAACGATTCGGCGATCACGCCGCCGTCCATCTTCGATTCGCCGATGGCTCGCTCGGTGAACGTGATCGGGACCTCGCGCACAGTGAACCCATGCTGCAGGGTGCGCCAGGCGAGATCGATCTGGAAGCAGTACCCCGCCGACTCGACCTCGTCGAGTCCGATCTTCTCAAGCACTTCGCGACGGAACGCGCGGTAGCCCGCGGTGATGTCGTTGATCTTGGCGCCGAGAGCCAGGCGCGCATACGTGTTGGCGCCCTTCGACAAGAGCTCGCGTCGCTTCGGCCAGTTGACGAGCGCGCCGCCGGGGACGTAGCGCGAACCGATGACGAGGTCGGCGCCGTCGTTGATTCCGGCCAGCAGACGATGCAGTTGCTCGGGTGCATGCGAACCGTCGGCGTCCATCTCGACGATCACTCGGTAGTCGCGGCCGAGTCCCCATGCGAATCCGGCGAGGTACGCCTTGCCGAGACCGTCTTTGGCGGTGCGGTGCAAGACGTGGATACGGCCCGCAGAGTCCTCGCGTGCGAGCTGGTCGGCGACATCGCCGGTGCCGTCGGGGCTTGAGTCGTCGACGACGAGGAGGTGAATGTCGGTGAGTGCGGAGAACAGTCGCTCGACGATCAGCGGCAGGTTCTCGCGCTCGTTGAACGTCGGCACGACGACGAGGGCCCGGCCACCGTGCTCAGTGACCACGTTCTGATCGGTACCGCTCATCGTGCTCCTTCGTCTGGGCGTGCGGCAGTGTCGTGCCGACCGCTGTCCTCGTCCGCTAGTCGATTCCTTCCCCCGCTGATCGAGCGGAGCCGTGATCCACCGGCGAACATTTCGAGGCTAGTCGTTGTGCACAGCGCGTACAAAAATCCCGCGAGCAACGCGAGCAGCGCCACACGCTCGGGCCAGGCGCCTAACCAGACGGCCGGGGTGGTCCCGTCCCGCAGGTCCAGTGGGCTCTCCAGGATCGCCGGCTCGAACAGCCCGCTCTCGGTGATGATCGATCCGTCCGGGCGGATCAGCGCACTCAGACCGCTGGTCGACACCACGGCGACCGACCGTCCGGTCTCGACGGCACGCACCCGGGACATCGCCAACTGCTGGCTGCTCATGTCGGTGAGGCCGAACGTCGCGTTATTGGTCGGGACGTACAGGAACTGTGCGCCGTCGTTCACCGCCTGCCGCGGCGAGCGGTCGAAGGCGACCTCCCAACAGGTGGACACCCCGACCCGCACCTGCCCGTTCGGGGTGTCGGCGGTGAGGATGGCCGGGCCGGTGCCGGCTTGGAAATTGCCTGCGCGGTCGGCGTACGAGGAGAAGTGGCGGAAGAAGTCGCGCCACGGCAGGTATTCGCCGAACGGCTGGATGATGTGCTTGTCGTACCGGTCGGACGGCATCTGGTCGGCGACCCCGTCGGTCAGCCCCCACAGCAGGACGCTGTTGGTCGGCCCGTCAGGGTTCGGCATGAGCGTGCCGACTGTGATCGGGACGCCGGCAATGGTGACCGCAGTACGGATCTCGGCTGCCGCGTCCTCGTTCTGCAGAGGCGGGATGTCGGAGGCGTTCTCCGGCCACAGGACGAGGTCGGGTCGGCGACGTTCACCGCGTTGCACCTGTCGGGCCAGTTCCATCGTCTCGTTCACGTGGTTGTCGAGGACTGCGCGCCGCTGCGCGTTGAAGTCGAGGCCCAAACGCGGCACGTTGCCCTGAACGGCCGCCACCTCCAGCGTGGACGTCGAGTGCGTTCCGGGCGCACCGGTGCCCAACAGGACGCTGCCTGCGATCAACGGAACGATCAGCGCCGCGGCCGCCGCGGCCGCCCGCCGCCACGACCAGGAGCCCGTGCGCGCCGCCACTGCCGCGAGGACGAGCGATGCCGCGCCCGCGCCGACGAGCGCGACGAGGAACGACAGGCCTGGTACTCCGACGACGGAGGCAGTGGGCAGCACCAGGCCCGATGTCTGGCTGAACGCCGCCCTCCCCCACGGGAATCCGCCGAACGGAAAGGACGAGCGAACGGCTTCGACGCCCGTCCAAGCGATGGCGAACCAGAGCGGAGCCCACCGTAGGCGCATGGTGACCGTGGCGACGGCGCCGAATGCGGCCAGATAGAGTGCCATGATCACGGCAAGCGCGAGCCACGGCAGCGGACCGACGTACTCACCTATCCACGGGAGCAGCGGGACGAAGAACACCAGGCCGTACACGAGGCCGGTGAGCGCGCCAACTCGGATGCGGGGGCGCCCCACTCGCAGCACCGCGTAGAGGATGCCGAGTGATACCGGCGCAAGGAACCAGAGGTCGCGCGGCGGGAACGCCGCGAACATCAGTCCACCGCCGGCCGCAGCGCCGATCAGACGCCACGCCCAGGCGGGCAGACTCACGCAGTCGGCCGTTCGTACACGGTCTGGCCACCGATCACGGTGCGGACGCACTCGGGTAGACGCGCGCCGGGTGCGACGTCGGGCAACGCGGGGACCCGGGACCGCGGATCCGTCGACCAGCGCTGGACACCCTGGTGGGAGGCTGCGACGACCAATTCGTCGGCGTCCCACACCGCGTAGTGGGCCGGCGCACCGGGCACGAGCGTTCCGGTCAGGCCGTCGTTGACTCCGCCTGCCCGCCATCCGCCGCGTGTGCACGCGGCGAACGCCGCTCGTGGCGAGATGGCGTTGGTCGGGGTGTGGTGGTGGACGGCGGCGCGGATGGTCGCCCACGGGTCGATGTCGCAGACCGGGGCGTCGCTCGAGAACGCCAGTGCGACGCCTGCCCGGGCCAGTCCGGCGAAGTCGTTGAGAGTCGCGGCGCGTTCGCCGAGACGGTGTATATAGAGGGCGTCGTCGCCGCCCCATTCGTCGTCGAACAGCGGCTGCATCGATGCGATGACTCCGCAACGGGCGAACAGTTCGGCCTGGTCGGCGGTCACCATCTCGGCGTGTTCCAGACGGTGGGCGCACCGGGCGAGCGCAGCCGTGCCGAGTTCGTCGGCGACTGCGGTCATCGCGGCGGCGACGGCGGCGACGGCCCCGTCGCCGATCATGTGGAAGCCCGCCTGCACTCCGGCGAGGGTCGTCGCGCGCAGGTGCGCCGCGATGGTCTCCTCATCGAGGTAGCTGACGCCGTACTCACCGGGGGCGTCGGAGTACTCGTCGCGCAGCCACGCGGTGCGCGAGCCGATCGCTCCGTCGACGAACAGATCACCGCCGATCGCGTCGGCACCCATCGCCGACATCACGGCTCTGGCCTCTTCGAGGGTGCTGACCGGTTGCCCCCAATAGCGCCGGACCTGCACCGGATGGTCGAGGTCGGCGATCGACCGGAAGTCGTCGACGCCGCTGATGTCGGGGCCGCCGTTCTCGTGGACGACGACCACCCCGCGTGACGCGGCGTGGTCGAGCGCGGTCAGTTGGGCTCGGCGCCGCGCCTCCGGGGTGATGAGGGCACGTGCGGCGGCGCGGACGCGGTGGTGGGCGTCGGCCACGAGCGGGGTCTGCGGGTCGAACCCGGTGGCGGCCTCGATGCCGTGGACGAGCTCGCGCAGTGCGCTGGATGCGGCGGCCGAATGCTCGTCGACTCGCGCCAGGTAGACGGGGCGGTCCCCGGCCACCGCGTCGAGGTCGGCCGTCGTCGGCGGCAGCCCTTCGGCGTCCGAACCGTCCCAGGTCGACGAGTCCCACCCGAGCCCCCAGACGATCGCGTCGTCAGAGGTCTCCAGATGCGCGGCGAGCCGCTGCAGACAGTCGGAGCGGCTGGTGGCCCCGCTCAGGTCGAGTCCGGTGAGCCGCAGGCCGGTGTCGGTCAGATGGACGTGCGAGTCGACGAACGCGGGCGCCACGAAATGCCCGCCCAGGTCGACGATCTCCGCGTCCGGGTGCAGAGCGCGTCCCACGTCATCGGTTCCGACCCACACGACGATTCCGTCGGTGATCGCGAGGGCGGTGGCATCGGGGGCCGCAGGCGAGGAATAGACCGTCCCGCCGAGGAGCAGTTGAGTCGTCACACGACAATTGTGTCAGGGACGGGTGGCGGGCGGCTCGGGGAGGCCGGGCAAGTCGATGTAGACCGAGCCGTCGGGACGTCGCGCGGTGACGTCGACGACGTCCGACGTCTCGTCGACGACGCTGCCCTCGACGGTCCCGTCCACGTACCGGCCGCCCGGCGCGCGCCCACCGGGCACTCCTGCGACCAAGATCGACGCGCGGCGCATCATGCCCGCTTCCACGGCTGGCCGGAGGATCTTCCGCGCGGGCGGGGTCATCAGGAGCAATCCGACGACGGTGGACACGACTCCGGGCAGGACGGTGAACAGTGCGGCGCCCGCGAACAGGACGCTGTCGCCCGCCGGTCGGGCGTCGGTCGGTTCGCGGCGTGCGGCCCGTCGTAGGTCCGCGGTGAGTGTCCGCGCACGTCGGCCGAGGACTGCGAACCCGACGGCGGCCGCGCCGACGGTGATCAACAGCGCCCACCCGAAGTTGAGGAAGTGGGTGAGCGCCCAGAACGCCGCGATCTCCACGACGAGGTAGGCCACGATTGCGAGCCTGATCATTGCTTCGTCACTCTCCGATACACGAGGTGGTGTTCACTGGTGCAACGCCCAGCCTGCCCGAAGAGTTCCCGACTGGGACGAGTCAGTCCTCGGAGCGCCCTTCGATGTCACCTTCGGCTTCCAGGTACACCTGCCGCAACCGGTCGAGAAGTTCCGCGGGCGGCTCATGCCACATGCCGCGCTCGACCGCTTCGAGGAGCCGCTCGGAGATGCCGTGCAACGCCCACGGGTTGGACTGTTCGAGGAAGTCGCGGTTGGTCTCGTCGAGGACGTACTGCTCGGTCAACTGCTCGTACATCCAGTCGGCGACGACGTCGGTCGTCGCGTCGTAGCCGAACAGGTAGTCGACGGTCGCCGCCATCTCGAAGGCGCCCTTGTATCCGTGACGGCGCATCGCCGAGAGCCACCGTGGGTTCACCACGCGCGCGCGGAACACTCGCGACGTCTCCTCGTGCAGGGTGCGGGTGCGCACCGAGTCAGGCCGAGTCGAGTCACCGATGTAGGCCTCCGGATTCTCGCCGGTCAGCGCGCGCACGGTGGCGACCATGCCGCCGTGGAACTGGAAGTAGTCGTCCGAGTCGGCGATGTCGTGTTCGCGGGTGTCGGTGTTCTTCGCGGCGACGGCGATCCGCCGGTAGGCGGCGCGCATGTCGTCGACGGCGGCCACCCCGTCGAGGTCGCGGCCGTAGGCGTAGCCGCCCCACTCGGTGTAGACGGCGGCGAGGTCCTCGTCGGTCCGCCACTGTTTGGAGTCGATCAACTGCAACAGGCCCGCACCGTAGGTGCCGGGCCGGGACCCGAAGACGCGGGTCGTGGCGCGGCGGGCGTCACCGTGGTCGGCGACGGCTGCCCGGGCGTGCGCGGCTACATAGTTCCGGTCGTCGGGTTCGTCGGCGTCCGCGGCGAGCCGGACGGCGTCGTCGAGCATCGTGACCACGTGTGAGAACGCGTCGCGGAAGAACCCGGAGATCCGGATCGTCACGTCGATGCGCGGACGGCCGAGCTCGGCTAGTGGAACCAGTTCGAGCCCGGTGATACGGCGCGACATCTCGTCCCAGACCGGTGCGACGCCGAGCAGCGCGAGGATCTCGCCGACATCGTCGCCGGAGGTGCGCATCGCGCTTGTCCCCCACACCGACAGGCCGACCGACGCGGGGAACTCGCCGTGATCGTCGACATATCGCTCGACGAGCGAATCGGCCATCGCGCGACCGGTCTCGAACGCGAGTTGCGACGGGACGGCCTTCGGGTCGACCGAGTAGAAGTTACGGCCGGTGGGCAGCACGTTGATCAGACCGCGCAGCGGTGATCCGCTCGGACCCGCTTCGATGAACCCTCCGTCGAGCGCGTGGAGCACCTGGTCGATCTCGCGGGAGGTCTGGCGCAGTCGGGGAATCACCTCGTGGGCGGCGAACGCCAGGATCTTCCCGACCTGGTCCGGCTGCCCGTGGGATGCCGCGGCGACGGCGTCGTCCGACCAATCGCCTGCGGCGCACGCGGACACCAGGCCGCGGGCCGTCGCCTCGACCCGGTCGACGTCCCCGCGTGCCGACTCGTTCTCGGCGAGGCCAAGCGCTTCACGCAGACCGGGAAGCGTCTGAGATCCGCCCCAGATCTGCCGCGCCCGGAGCATCGCCAGCACCAGGTCGACCTCGGTCTCGGCGTCCGGCGCCTGTCCGAGAACGTGCAGGCCGTCGCGGATCGCCGCGTCCTTGATCTCGCACAGCCAGCCGTCGACGTGCAGCAGCATGTCGTCGAACACGTCTTCGTCGGGACGCTGGTCCAATCCGAGGTCGCTGTCCATCTTCGCGGCGGTCAGCAACGTCCAGATCTGCTGCCGGATGGCAGGCAGCTTCGACGGGTCGAGAGCCGAGATGTTCGCATGCTCGTCCAGGAGTTGTTCGAGACGTTCGATGTCCCCGTACGTTTCGGCGCGCGCCATCGGCGGGATCAAGTGGTCGACGAGTACCGCGTGCGCACGGCGTTTCGCCTGGGTGCCCTCGCCCGGATCGTTGACGAGGAACGGGTAGATCAGCGGCAGATCGCCGACAGCGGCATCGGTTCCGCAGTCGGCGGACATGCCGAGCGTCTTTCCCGGCAGCCATTCGAGATTGCCGTGCTTGCCGATGTGCACGATCGCGTCAGCGCCGAATCCCCAACCGTCGTCGTCGTTGCGGGACGCGAGCCAGCGGTAACTCGCCAGATAGTGGTGGCTCGGCGGCAGGTCGGGGTCGTGGTAGATCGCGACCGGGTTCTCCCCGAATCCGCGCGGCGGCTGCACCAGCAGGACCACGTTCCCGAACGTCATCGCCGCGATGACGATGTCGCCGTCGGCGTTGTGGGTGCGGTCGACGAACAGTTCCCCCGGCGGCGGCCCCCAGTGCCCGGTCACCGACTCCCGCAGCCCGTCGGACAGCGTCTGGAACCACGCCGTGTAGTCGGCCGCCGACACCCGGATCGGGTTGGCGGCGAGCGCCTCCTCGGTGAGCCAGTCCTGGTCCTGTCCGCCCGCGTCGATGAGCGCGTGCATCAACGCGTCGGGATCGTCGTCGTCGGGAGTTGCACCGAGTCCGGGAACGTCGCCGGTCACCTGATACCCGGTATCGGCCAAGGCTCGGAGGAGGTGGACGAGGCTGCGCGGCGTGTCCAGGCCGACGGCGTTGCCGATCCGCGCGTGCTTGGTCGGATACGCCGACAGCAGCAAGGCGACCCGCCGTTCGGCGGCCGGCAGGTGACGAAGACGCGCGTGACGGACGGCAATGCCCGCCACCCGCGCGCATCGTTCGGCGTCGGGCGCGTAGAACGGCAGGCCGTTCTCGTCGAACTCCTTGAACGAGAACGGGACTGTGATTATCCGGCCGTCGAACTCCGGCACGGCGACCTGGCTCGCGACGTCGAGCGGCGAAACACCGTCGTCCTGCGACGCCCAGTCCTCCCGCGACGACGTGAGACAGAGCCCTTGCAGGATCGGGATATCGAGCGCGGCGAGACGCTCGACATTCCATGCCTCGTCGTCCCCGCCCGCACCTGCCGTGGCAGGCTGGGTGCCGCCCGCCGCGAGCACGGTCACGATCAACGCGTCGAACGTTCCGAGGTGGTCGATCAGGTCGTCGTCAGCCGCCCGCAGCGACGCACAGAACACGGCCTCCGCCTCGGCGCCTGCGCTTTCGATCGCGGTGCAGAGCACGTCGACGTATTCGGTGTTCCCGGCGAGGTGCTGGGCGCGGTAGTACAGGACGCCAATGCGTTCGGGCCGCGCGGTGGGCGCGGTCGTGCGCTCGAGCACACCCCAGGCTGGTGTCTGCACCGGTGCCGCGAACCCGAGACCGGTGAGCAGGACCGTGTCGGACAGGAAATCGTGAACGGCGGCGAGGTTCGCATGGCCGCCTGCGACGAAATAGCTGTGGGCCTGTGCGGCGACCCCGGTCGGCACCGTCGACAGCGCCATGAGGTCGGGGTCGGGGTTGAGTTCGCCGGAGAGCACCACGACCGGGACCGGCTGCGCGAGAACAGTGTCGAGACCGTCCTCCCACGCACGGCGCCCGCCGAGGATTCGGACGACGACGAGATCGGCTCCGTCGACCAGTGAAGCGATCTCGTCGAGCAGAATGCGGCTCGGGTTTGCGACGCGGTAGTCGGCACCGCAGGTCGCCGCGGTGCGCAAGTCGGTATCGGATGTGGACAGCAGCGTGATCACTGATCGCTCCTAGCCGGGTTGGCGCGCCCGGCGTCGTTGGGACCGACCGGATGTCCCGGTCGAACGACATGGGTCTGGCTCGGGCCGCAAGCCTGCGACCCTCACAGTGGCGCGTCCGCGCCGGCTTCTCACCGGCTTCCACGTCGTTGGTTCTCGATCAGAGTATCGGCAGCGGTGCGGCCTACTCTGGAGAGGTGACTTCACCCGCAACCGGTCCCGCCCCCGACCGTTGTCCCGGCGTCTTCGCGACGCACAGCGCCCTCGACGGCGAACTGGCGCGTATCCGGGTGCCGGGCGGCGTCATCGGCGCGGCCGCTCTGGAGGCGATGGCCGACGCGGCCGACGAGTTCGGCGACGGCGGCATCGAGATCACCGTCCGCGGCAACCTGCAGGTGCGCGGGATCCCGACCGGTCGGGTCCCCGAGTTCGCCGCCGCGGTGACCGCAGCCGGCCTCGTGCGCGGGTCCGCGCACGACCGGGTGCGGAACATCGCGATGTCGCCGCTTACCGGCCGGGTCGCCGGCACAGCGGATCTGCGTCCGGTCGCGCCTGCGCTGCACGCCGCGATCGTCGACCGCCCGTGGTCGTCGGGGCTGTCGGGACGGTTCTGGTTCGGTCTCGACGACGGTCGCGGCGATGTCTTGGCGCACGGAACCGACGTGACCGGCGTGGCGCTCGACGGCGACCGTGCGGCAGTCGTCGTCGGTGGTCGTGCCGTGGGCGAACCCGTGCGCCTTGCCGGTCTCGCCGAAGCGATGGTCGCCGCCGCCGGCGTGTTCGTCGAAGTCGCCGACGGCGCGTGGCGGGTCGCCGACCTCGACGCCGACCGGACGGACACTCTCTACGCGCGGCTGGGCACCGGCGACACGGCGGTGCCGCAGGCTCGACATCCGGAGCCGCGAGTCGGCTGGTTCACGCAGACGGACGGCCGGGTGACGGTCGGCGCCGTGGTGCCGTTCGGTCGCCTGACCGCCGAACAGGCCCGCTACGTCGCAGCGATCGGGACTCCGGTCACGGTGACCCCTGAACGCGAGATCCTGGTGGGAGACCTCGACGACGCCGTCGCCGACACGGTGGTCCGTGTCCTGGCCCCGCTCGGTTTCGTCTTCGACGCGAGATCTCCGTGGACCGCGCTCACCGCGTGCATCGGCTCGTCCGGCTGCGGGAAATCGCTCGCGGACGTCCGCGGCGATCTGCGCAGCCGGGTCGCCGACCTCGATTCGGAGGTCGGCGCCCGAACGCCGGAACACTGGGTCGGCTGCGCGCGCGGCTGCGGCTCGCCGGCCCGCACCCATGTACGAGTGCTCGCATCGTCCGACGGCTACGTCCACGAGCGGCGCGACACAGCACGCTAGCGCCCACCCGAGACCCGCGACGACTTTCGCATCGACCCACTCAGTAGTGTCGAACGCACTATGACCGACTACATCCGTGATGGCGCGGAGATCTACCGCCAGTCCTTCGCAACGATCCGAGCGGAGTCAGATCTGGCCCGTTTCCCGGCCGACGTCGAACCCGTCGTCGTACGCATGATCCATGCGTCCGGGCAGACGGATCTGGCCGACGACGTCGTCGCGACACCGGGTGTGGTCGCCGCGGCCCGCGCCGCGCTGGCGTCGGGCGGCCCCATCCTGTGCGACACGAACATGGTCGCCTCCGGCGTCACCCGCACACGCCTTCCCGCCGACAACGACGTGCGCTGCCACCTGCGCGAACCTGGCATCGTCGAGCTCGCCGAGAAGCTGGGGAACACCCGAACCGCAGCCGCGCTGCAGTACTGGCGGGACGACCTCGAAAATTCGGTCGTCGCGATCGGCAATGCACCGACCGCACTGTTCGCGCTCCTCGACCTGATCGACGAGGGCTGGCCCCGCCCGGCAGCCATCGTCGGTGCCCCCGTCGGCTTCATCGGAGCCGCCGAGTCGTGCGCCGCGCTCGCCGCGCGCACCGACCTCGAATACCTCACGGTCACCGGTCGACGCGGTGGTTCGGCGATCACCGCCGCCGCCCTCAACGCACTCGCGAGCGTCGTCGAATGAGCGGCAAGCTGTGGGGTGTCGGGCTCGGGCCCGGCGACAGCGAACTGGTCACCGTCAAAGCCGCACGCGTCATCGGTGAGGCCGACGTCATCGCGTTCCACTCGGCGCGACACGGCAACTCGATCGCGCTGTCGGTGGCGCGCCCCTACCTGCGCGACGGGCAGACCCACGAACGACTCATGTATCCGCTGACGGTCGAGACCACCGACCACCCCGGCGGATATGCGGGAGCGATGAGCGACTTCTACACCGCGAGTGCGGCCCGACTCGCCGAGCATCTGGACGCCGGCCGCGACGTCGTGCTCCTGGCCGAAGGCGATCCGCTCTTCTTCAGCTCGTACATGCACATGCACAAGCGTCTCATCGACCGGTTCGACGCCGAGATCATCCCGGGCGTCACCTCGGTGAGCGCGGCGTCGGCCGCTGTCGGCATCCCGCTGGTCGAGGGCGAGGAGACCCTGACCGTGCTGCCCGGGACGGCGGAGCCGGGTGAGCTCGTCGCCGGCTTCCGTTCGGGGAAAGCACTCGCCGTGATGAAACTCGGTCGAACCTTCGTCAAGGTCCGCGACGCTCTCGTGGCGGCCGGCCGGCTCGACGAGGCGTGGTATGTCGAGCGTGCGTCGACCGATCGCCAGCGGGTGGAACGCGTCGCCGACGTCGATCCGGCGACGGTCCCCTACTTCTCGCTGATCGTCGTGCCGGGCGGCCGCAACAATCCGTTCGCGGGCGAGACGTCGAGCGCCGGCGAAGTGGTCGTCGTCGGCCTGGGCCCCGGCCCGGTGGACCAGACGACCCCGCAGGTGTCCGCAGAGCTCGCCGCCGCGACCGACCTCATCGGCTACCGCACCTACCTCAAGCGGGTCGCCGCACGGCCCGGGCAACGCGTGCACGCCAGCGACAACCGGGTCGAAGCCGAACGCGCCGAGTTCGCGCTGGACCTCGCGTCACGCGGCGGCCGCGTCGTCGTCGTCTCATCCGGCGACCCTGGCGTGTTCGCGATGGCGGCGGCGGTGGCCGAGGTAGCGTCCGAACCTGCCTGGCAGCACGTCCGCGTCCGCGTGGTTCCGGGGGTGAGCGCCGCGCACGCCGTCGCCGCTGCCGCCGGTGCGCCGTTGGGGCACGACTTCGCGGTCATCTCACTGTCCGACCTGCTCAAACCCGGTGCGGTGATCGAGGACCGACTACGCCACGCGATCGCCGCGGACCTCGCCGTCGCGATCTACAACCCGGCGTCGTCGAAGCGGACCGAGCAGATCGTCCGGTTGAAGGAACTCCTCGCCGAGCTCGTCCCCGCGGACCGCGTCGTGATCCAGGGGCGCGACGTCGGAGGCCACGGCGAACGCGTGTCCGTGACGACCGCTGCCGAGTTCGATCCGTCGACGGTCGACATGCGCACCCTGGTGATCATCGGTTCGTCGTCGACGGTCGCAGCGCGTCGCTCGGGCGGCGACCTGGCGTTCACGCCCCGCCATTACGGCCGATAGCGCTGCAGCAGCATCCGTACCCGCGCGGCCGCGTCGTCGGCGGTCGGCGCCGTCTCGATCGACGTCGGCTCACTCGGCCGGTCGACGACGACCACCTCGATTCCCCGTTCGGCGGCCGCACGGAGTTTCGCGGAGGTCAGCGGCCCGCCGCTGTTCTTCGTCACGAGCAGATCGATCGCGTGCCACTCCAACAACTCCCGCTCAGACTCCACCGTGTACGGTCCCCGCGAGCGCAGGAGCTCGTGGTGCGGCGGGAGCTCCGTGTCGGGCGCATCGACGACGCGGATCAGGAACCAGGCGTCGTCGACGCAGGCGAACGCTCCAACATCCTGGCGACCGGTGGTGAGGAAGACCCGGCCACCGCGTGCAGCGACGACGGTCGCCGCCGCATTGATGTCCGGCACACGAGTCCAGCGGTCCGCCGGTTCCGGCTCCCACGCCGGGCGCGCCAAGCGTAGGTATGCCACTCCGGCGGCCGCACACGCCGCCACGGCGTTCGGCGTGATCCGTGCGGCGAACGGATGCGTCGCATCGACGACGACGCGGACCCCGTTCCCGCGAAGATAGTCCGCGAGCCCGTCCCGGCCGCCGAACCCGCCGATCCGCACCTCGCCGACCGGCAACCGTGGGCTCTGCACCCGGCCCGCCAGTGAACTCACCAGGTCGACGCCGTCGTCGACGAGCGCGGCGGCGACGGCACGCGCCTCGCCGGTGCCGCCCAGGACGAGGACGTCAGGCATCGGCGGCACCGGTGCGCAGCTTGCTCATCCGGGTATGCGAGTACAGGTAGCTGTCCACGAGAGCCGGATGTGCGGCTCCGTCGAGCGCCGCTCCGACGAAGATGACCGCGGTCTTGGTGATACCGGCGTCGGCCAATGATTGCGGAAGGTCGGCGAGTGGCGCTCGCACGATCTGCTGATCGCCGCGCGAGGCGAACGCGACGGTGGCGGTCGGGCAGCCGGCGCCGTAGTGCGGCATGAGGTCGGCGACGATCTGCTCGGTGCGGTGCGCGGCGAGGTGCAACGCCAACGTCACCCCGGTGCGTGCGAGCGACGCGAGGTCCTCCCCCGGCGGCATGTTCGTTGACAGGGTCGACACACGGGTGATGAGTAGGCTCTGCGCGACGCCCGGCACGGTGAGTTCGGCGTCCAGTGCCGCGGCGGCCGCCGCGAACGCCGGAACACCGGGAACCAACTCGTACGGGATGTCGAGGTCGCGCAGCCGCCTGGTCTGCTCAGTGAGCGCCGAGTACAGCGCGAGGTCGCCCGAATGCAGCCGCGCGACGTCGTGGCCGGCGGCGTGAGCCGCCGCGATCTCGGCGACGATCCGGGTGAGCGGCATCGTCGCGGTGTCGACAGCAACGGCGCCGTCCGGCAGCCGGTCGAGGAGTTCTCTGGGTACGAGGGATCCCGCGTACAGGCAGGTCTGGCATCGTGCGAGGAGGTCGGCGCCGCGCACGGTGATCAGGTCTGCGGCTCCGGGGCCTGCCCCGATGAAGTAGACGGTCATCGCATTCCTTCGTCATCGGTTCGGACAGCTGTCCACTGGACGATCGGCAGCGCCGGCCGCCACGCCGTCGAACGGCCAAGCGGTGCAGCACGTTCGACACTGACGCGCATCAGGTCGCCTCCCCACCGGTCGGCCGCGTCGGAGATGAGGCGTTCGGTCTGCAACGTGACCGCGTTGGCGACGATCCGACCCCCCGTAGGCAGTGCCGCCCACGCCCGTTCGAGGAGGTCGGCGGACAGTCCGCCGCCGACGAAGACGGTGTCCGGCCTCGGGGCGTCGGTCAATGCGTCCGGTGCGGCGCCGCGCAGTTCCAGTCGGTCGGCGACGCCGTGCCTACGCGCGTTCTCGACGATGTGCGACGTTCGTGCCGGGTCGGCCTCGAAGGCGACGGCCCGGCCCGTCTGGGCCAGCCGCAACCATTCGATGCAGATGCTCCCGGCGCCGGCGCCGATGTCCCAGAAGGTTTGACCGTCGGCGGGCCGCAGCGCGCTGACGGTGAGCGCGCGGATCGGGCGCTTGGTCAACTGGCCGTCATTGGTGAACTCGTCGTCGTCGAGTCCCGGCGCGCGACTGTGTGCGGGCCCGACACAGTCGACGGCGACGATGTTGAGTGGGGACGGCGTGCCCGTCCAGGTGGCGGCGTGCCCGCTGTCGACGCGTTCGGTCCGTGCGCCGAGGTCGGACAGCACCGTCATCGACGACGCGCCGAATCCGGCGGCGGTCAACAGATCTGCGACGTCGGCGGGCGTCGCCGCGTCCCGCGAGAGGACGAGCGTCCGCGCACCGCCGGTGAGATGGCCGAGAAGTGTCTCGACGGGCGCGGTCACCAGGCTGACGACGCGGGTGCGGGCGAGATCCCAGCCGAGACGTGCCGCGGCCAGGGATGCGCTCGACGGGTGCGGGATCACCCGGACGCGCTCAGCGCCGAACGCGCGGACGAGCGAGGCACCCACCCCGTGGAACATCGGGTCGCCGCTGGCCAACACGTGGATCGGCGCCGCCGCGGCCGTCGAGTCCGGGCTATTCGAGTCTGGGCTATTCGAGTTTGGGTTATTCGAGTTTGGGTTATTCGAGTTTGGGTTATTCGAGTTTGGGTCAATCGAGTGTGCGGCGATCCCGTCTGCGAGTTCGGCCAGGTGCGCACTCATCGGGCTCCGCCAGACCACGCGATCGGCGCGGACTTCACCGGGCAGGAGGCGCAGTTGCCGGGTCGATCCGTAGACGATCCTGGCCCGCGACAGTTCGGCCTGTGCGGCGGCGGCGAGCCCGGACCAACCGTCGGCGCCGACGCCGACGACGATGACGTCGGCGCTCACCGCGACAACCGTCGCCAGATCGCGCGCGGCACGAATCGCATCGCGAACGCGACCGCCCGCAGCCTGCCGGGGATCCAGACCTCGCCACGCCGTTTGCGGTAGGCGGTCGCGACTGCGTCGGCGACTTGATCGGCAGTCACCGACATCGGTGCGGGTTCGACGCCGGACGCCATCAGATCCCGGGTCATCGCACCGATGACGAAACCAGGGCGGGCCAACAGCAGGTGGACGCCGCTGCCGTGCAACGCATCCGCAAGGCCGCTCGCGAAACCGTCGAGGCCGGCTTTGGTCGACCCGTAGACGTAATTGCCCTTGCGGACCCGGACTCCGGCGATCGACGAGTAGACGATGATGGTGCCCGATCCCTGCTCGCGAAGCGCCACCGCGAGGGGCGTGAGGACGCTGATCTGCGCGTAATAGTCCGTGTGGGCGATCGCGAGGGCGTGTTCGACGTCCGTCTCGGCGCGAGCGGCGTCGCCGAGAATGCCGAACGCGATGATCGCCGCTTCGATCGGCCCGTGGTCGGCGACGATCGACGCGATGAGACCGGGGTGCGACGACACGTCGTCGGCGTCGAAGGCGACCGTGTGCACCCGCGTCGCGCCCGCGGCCTGCAACACCCGGGACTCCACGGCGAGATCGTCCGGTCGTCTGGCCGCGAGCACGACCGCATTGCCTGCGGCCAGCCTGACTGCGGTGGCGACGCCGATCTCGCTGCGTCCGCCGAAGAGCACAATGGTTCCCACCCCTGCAGTATTCCAGTCGCCCGCCGATGGGTGTCGAGACGGCGCGCGCCGATAGTGTCGAACACATGCCGCACACTCTCTCGGACCTCTCGCCCGCCGCCCACGACCTTCTCACCGAGCGGCATATCGCGACGTTGGCAACGGTGCGCGCCGACGGCACGCCACACGTCTGCCCGGTCGGTGTCACCGTCGACCTCGACGCCGGAGTCGCACGGGTGATCACCTCCGGCGGTAACCAGAAGGCGACGAACGCGGCACGCGGCGGGTACGCCGCTCTGACGCATGTCGACGGTGCTCGATGGCTGACCGTCGAAGGTCCGGCTCGGGTGCTCACCGACGCGGACTCAGTCCACGACGCCGAAGTCCGCTACGAGGCTCGGTATCGACAGCCGAGGGAGAACCCCAAGCGCGTGGTCATCGAAGTGACGTGCCAGCGGGTCCTCGGTTCGGCCACGATGTTCACCGAGCCCGACGCATGATCGCGGCTGTCGGATGACAGGACTGACCGATCTCCTGGCCCGTCGCCGGTCTACGAAGGCGTACCGGCGCGATCCGATCGATGCCGACGTGCTGCGCGATCTCGTCGCCACGGTGGCCGGACCGAGTCGTCATGGGCGGCGCGGGCACGGGTCTGCACACGCCCGATACGACGTCCACATCACCGTGATCACGCACGCGGTGACCGGTGTCGCGGCCGCGGCGTACCGCTACGATCAGCCGCTCGACGACCTCGTGCCGGTCACCACCGGCGACTTCCTCGCAGCGGTCGCGGACGCGACTATCGACGCGGACTGGCTCGCGGACTGTCCGGCCGCCCTTGTTCTCTCCGCCGACACCGCGGCAGCCGACGACGCGTTCGCCGATCAGGGGAAGGACCGGGGCACACGCTTCTGTTGGATCGAGACCGGCCTGATCGCGCAGAACGTCTACCTCTGGGCGGCCGAGACCGGTTTCGGCACCGTCCTCCTCGGCGGCGTCGACGACGACGCGATCGCGGCGGCCGCCGCTCAGTGGCTCCCGCCGGGACACATCGTCACCGCGGTCATGCCGGTCGGCACAGTTCCGCACTGAGTCTCCGCGGGAATGCTGCCCCTGGCCGCGTTGGCCGGGGCCCGCGGTCGGCCGCGCACGATCGCGGTCGCATGACGTGCCGCCCCCGCCAACCGAACCAACACCGCTGAGGCCCGACACCGTCGCCACGACGTTGCCCGACCTGAGCGGTGTTGGTTTGCGGGGTTGACACCCCACATCCTCCACGAGGCCGGCGACCACAGTGACGAGTTATCGTCACTGACGAGCTACCAGCCTGGTGACGAACGTGTGGGCGCCGGCACTAGAGCTGCACCAGACCGTGCGGACGGGTGTTCAACGGCTCGCAGCCGTCCGCGGTGAGCACGACGATGTCTTCGATGCGGGCGCCCCATTCCCCTGCGACATAGATGCCGGGTTCGATGCTGAACGCCATACCCTCGCGGAGCACATCGTCGTTGCCAGCGACGATGTACGGCTCCTCGTGCACGGACAGACCGATACCGTGTCCGGTCCGGTGAATGAACTGATCCCCGTACCCCGCGTCCTCGATGACGGTCCGCGCGGCAGCGTCGACGGCTTCGGCGGTGACCCCCGGTCGCGCAACCGCGACCGCGGCAGCCTGGGCCCTCTCCAGGACGTCGTACGCGGCGGCGATGTCGGCGCGCGGCGGACCGAAGCAGTAGGTGCGTGTCGAATCGGAGTTGTAGCCGGGCTCGACGGGTCCGCCGATGTCGATCACCACGATGTCGTCGGCACCGATCACCCGGTCGGAGTGCTCGTGGTGCGGGTCAGCACCGTTCGGACCCGAACCGACAATGATGAACTCCGCGCGCGTGTGGCCCTCCGCGAGGATCGCGGCGTCGATGTCCGCGGCGACCTCGGCCTCCGTGCGCCCGGGGACCAGGAACTCGCCCATTCGTGCGTGGACGCGGTCAATCGCGGCCCCGGCGCGGCGCAAGGCCTCGATCTCGGCGTCGTCCTTGATCATGCGGAGCTCGCGGAGGACGGTAGTCGCCAGCTCGGGTACTCGCGGTGTCCGAGCCGCCAACGGAATCAGATGCAGTGCGGGCAGCGCGTCGGACACGGCCAGTCGAGCATCCGACGCAAGGGACTCGGTCGCCAACGCGTACGGGTCCTGGCCGTCGACCCAGTCGACGACGTCGACCGGCAGGTCACCAATCGCCGAATCACGCAGTGACGCCAATTCCAGGCGAGCGGTCACGACCCGCGCACGACCGTCCGCCGGGACGACGAGAGCGGTGAGTCGCTCGAAGGTATCGGCATCCGAACCCGTCAGATAACGGAAGTCGGGGCCGGTTCCGACGATGATCGCGTCGATCCCGGCATCCCGGGCCAGGATCGCTGCGCGATCGAGTCGTTGCGCGTACACGGTGGAGTCGAATCGGGCTGCCATGCGCCCCAGGGTATTGCACGCATATGCAAGAGTGTTGTTCATGACCGGATCGGTGATGCTGCTCGACGGTGCCAGCCTGTGGTTCCGTTCCTTCTACGCTCTGCCCGAGAAGATGACGTCGCCCGACGGACGTCCCGTGAATGCGGTACGCGGATTCGTCGACACGATCGCCGCACTGGTCACCGAACACCGGCCGACGCGCCTCGTCGTCTGCCTCGACCTCGACTGGCGGCCGACGTTCCGGACCGACCTGATCCCGTCCTACAAGGCGCACCGCGTCGCGACCCCGGGCGACGGCACGACGACAGGCGATGTCGAAGAGGTCCCCGACACGCTGACCCCACAGGTCGACATGATCATCGAAGCGCTGCGCTGCGCGGGCATCACGACGTCCGGCGCGCACGGATGCGAAGCGGACGACGTGATCGGAACACTCGCCTTCGCCGAAGCCGCCGACTCAGTCCTCGTCGTCAGCGGCGACCGCGACCTGCTTCAAGTAGTCGCCGATGACCCGGTGACGGTCCGCGTCCTCTACGTCGGACGCGGCCTCAAGAACGCAGAACTCATGGGGCCCGCCGAGGTGGCTGCGAAATATAACGTGCCCGAAGACCGTGCGGGCACCGCGTACGCCGAGATGTCGATCCTGCGCGGCGACCCGTCCGACGGGCTGCCAGGCGTCCCCGGCATCGGCGACAAGACCGCAGCCAAACTCATTACCGAGTACGGCGACCTCGACGCGCTCGAAGTCGCCGCCCACGACCCGGGATCGGCGCTGGCCGCCCGTGCCCGGAAGTCGATCCTCGCGTCGACGGACTACCTGACCGCGGCGCGCGTCGTCGTCGCCGTCCGGACCGACGCGGACACCGTCGAGAGCCGGACCGACGATCGCTTGCCCACCACGCCCGACGACGTCGACGGTCTACGCGCACTCGTCGCCGAACTCGGCGTCTCCGCCAGCGTCAACCGGCTCGCCAAAGCATTGGAGTGGGACGAGACCTTCTCATAGGTCGCGCCCCACTTCAATGGGTCAAACAGTGACGAGAGATTAGGGACGACAGATCAGTTGGTTGGACGTGACACTTCGTATGTGCCGTCCGAGTCCTTCACAGTGACGGTCACGTGCTTGTTCTCGCCGTTGACGGTCACCGAGCAGGTGAACGTGGTGCCCGACTCGGCCTTCTGGCCGTCGGGGCAGCTGGCATCCTTCACGTCGGAGATGCCGTAGCCGTCCGGCTGCGGGTCGGTGAGGATCTTCTGCACACCTGACTGGACGGCGTCCTGATTGAGGCCGCCCTTCGCCCAGTTCGGCCACACGAAAGCCGTGATCAGCACGATCGCGGCGATGATCACCACAGCGCCACCGACGATCGCGATCAACTTGCCCTTGCCACCGGAACTGCCGCCCGCGCCCGGCTGCTGGGTGTACGGGTTCAACGTCGGATCGGCGCCGTACTGGGGTTGCCCGTACTGGGGTTGGCCAGCTTGGGGTTGTCCGTACGCCGGCGGCCCGTACTGGGGTTGGCCGTACTGGGCTTGGCCCGGTTGGGGTTGACCATACTGGGGCTGACCCTGGCCGTACTGGGGCTGCCCCTGCCCGAACTGGGGCTGGCCGGCAGCACCGTAGGCCGGCGCCCCGTACGAGGACTGCCCATACTGGGCTTGGCCGGGCTGGGCTTGGCCGGGCTGGGCTTGGCCGGGCTGGGGCTGACCGTACTGGCCCTGACCGTATTGGGGTGCCTGTTGGACCGTCGTCGGGTCCGACGGAACTCCCGACTGAGAGAACGGTGTAGTGCCCGCTGCGAACGGCTGCTGGCCCGCCTGCACCGGCTGCTGCGCGAACTCGGTCGGCTGGTACGCCGACTGCTGCTGCGCGGCGGGCGACGCATCCGACTGGGCTGAACTCTGCTGGGTTGAACTCTGCTGGGCTGAACTCTGCTGGGGCACACCGGATTCGGGAGCTGGTGTCGCCGGCAACTGCGAGATAGTCGTCGCGTCTGAGCCTTCCGGCCCCTCGGTCGGCGACGGGGCCGCCGGGAGGTCCGGACGCTGCACGATCGACGTCCTGTCGTCGTCCGGCGTACCCGCGTCAGTCGGCTCGTTACCGTTGGTCATCTCGGACCTCTCCTCATCACTCTCACATACCCGATCTGCGTTGGATGTCACGCTACCGCAGCGTGACCGGTGCACCCGGTATGAATCCTCGGTGTCGACCCGTCAATCGAGTTCGGAGGCGACGACGCCGCGGCGCACGCCGGCGACGGCGCGGCGGGCGGCGCCCGCCAGCGGCGCATTGGGATCGACACTGCCGCGGATCTGTTCGAGCAGGTCGATGACCTGCCGGTTCCAGCGGACGAAGTCGCCGGGCGACAACAGGTTTCCCTGTTCGGTCGCCGCGAGCAACGCCTCCCTCAGCGAACGGCCCGACGCCCACGCCGAGACGGCCGCGCAGAAGCCGGTATCCGGCTCACGTGTTTGAACGACTCCGTGCCGTTCCTGGACACGATTGGTCGCCTCCCACACCTCGAGCGTCCCGGTCAACGCATCGCGCAGCGCGCGGTTCCCGGGCATCGAGTCGACGCCTCCCCGGTACGAATCACGGCGCGATTGGAACAGCACCGCCGACACGACCGCGGCCAGATCCGGTGGCGATAACCGATCCCAGACTCCAGCGCGGATGCATTCGGCGACCAGAAGATCGCTCTCGCTGTAGATGCGGCGCAGCACCGCGCCCGTCGGCGTCACCCGGATCGATCCTTCGCCGTCGTCCTCCAGATAACTCAAGTCGAGCAGCACCCCGACAACGGCGTCGAAGTCGTTCTCCAACTGGGACGTACGCTCCTGGACGGCCGTCCTCAACGAGTCGACTTCACGTTGGACGCGGGCCTTCCGCTCCGCGAGCCGATACAGATCGTCCAGGCCGGACGCCTTGTGCAACGGGTGGCGACGGAGTCGCCCCCGCATCTCCTCCAACTCGTAGTCGGTAGGCGCGGCCTTCTTCTTGACTCTGCCGCGCGGCCGTTCGATGCCCGACTTGCGCAGCGCCGCCGCGATCTCGCGTCGAGCGTGGCGCGTGCGCGTGTCCTTCGGGACCCGCAGATCGCCGAGGACATCCGGCGGATTGACGAACTCGGCGGACCCGATGCGGCCGACCCAGCCGTCCTCGCTCAACACGAGCGGTTTCGGGTCGGCGCCCTTCCACGCCGGATCGAGGACCACGGCAAGACCTCGATGCCTGCCGGACTGCACCGACACGACCTGTCCGCGGGTGAGCGCACCGAGGCTCTCGGCGACTGCCTGCTCGCCGTCGAGACGCCGCACGAACCGCTGGGCACGCTCCCGCTGCTTGATGGCCGCACGGAGGTCGACGTACTCGGCGAACACATCCGGGTCGAGGGAGTGCCTCGTCGACGCCGCATCGAGTTCGGTGTCGACCTTGCGCAGCGACCGCTGCGCCGAATCGAGCTGACGGGCCTGGCCGACCACCGACCGATCGGTCTGGAACTGGGCGAATGAACGCCGCAGCAGGGTGCGCGAACCGTCCAACCCGAGTCGGTCGATCAGGTTCATGGCCATGTTGTATTCGGGCGCGAACGAACTCTTCAGCGGGAACGTCCGCGCACCCGCCAGACCCGCGACCCGGTCGGGCAGCACTTCGGGCGTCCACACGACGACGGCGTGGCCCTCCACGTCGATGCCGCGGCGTCCCGCGCGGCCGGTCAGCTGCGTGTACTCCCCCGGCGTCAGATCCACGTGCGACTCGCCGTTGTACTTCACGAGGCGCTCCAGGACGACACTGCGAGCGGGCATGTTGATGCCGAGAGCGAGGGTCTCGGTCGCGAAGACCACCTTGACCAACCCGAGGGTGAACAACTCCTCGACAGCTTGGCGAAAGGTCGGCAGCATGCCTGCGTGATGGGCGGCGAACCCGCGACGCAGACCCGACCGCCAGGCGTCGACGCCAAGGACGTCGGCGTCCCCCGGAGCCAATTCCGTCAGGTGTCGCTCGACGACCTCGTCGACCTGGTCGACCTCGTCGGGATCGAGCAGCCGCAGATCCGACCGCAGGCACTGCGCCAACGCGCCCTCACATCCCGCACGCGAGAAGATGAACGTGATCGCGGGCAGCAGCCCCTCGTTCTCGAGCATCGAGACCAACCGCGGTCGTGAGACCCCCGTGGTGCGGGTGCCGCGCCTGCCGCGCTCGCGCGCGAGGCGATCCCGGTAAGTGCCGACCGCATCCGCGCCCAATACCCGATGCTTGATGTAGCGGGTCAGCTCCGGGTTGACCTCCGGTCTCCCGCCGTCACGACGCCGCCGGTCGAACAACTCGAACATCCGGTTGCCCACCAGCATGTGCTGGTGCAGCGGAACCGGGCGATGTTCGTCGACGACCACCGCGGTATCGCCGCGGACGGTGGTGATCCAGTCGGCGAACTCCTCAGCGTTGCTAACCGTCGCCGACAGACTCACCACGCGCACCGCAGGATCGAGGCCGAGAATGACCTCCTCCCAGACGGCTCCGCGGAAACGATCGGCGAGGAAGTGCACCTCGTCCATGACGACGTGCGACAGTCCGTGCAGCGCGGGTGAATCCGCGTAGATCATGTTCCGAAGCACTTCGGTCGTCATGATGACGACGGGTGCAGACGAGTTGATCGAGTTGTCGCCGGTCAACAGGCCGACGTTCTCCGCGCCGTGGACGGCGATCAGATCGTGATACTTCTGGTTGCTGAGCGCCTTGATCGGCGTCGTATAGAAGCATTTGCCGCCCTGCGCCAACGCCAGGTGGACGGCAAACTCGCCGACGATCGTCTTTCCGGCGCCCGTCGGCGCACACACCAGCACTCCGAGACCGTCCTCGAGCGCGGTACAACCGCGAATCTGGAAGTCGTCGATCGCGAAATCCAGGCGACCGGTGAAAGCAGTGAGTTCGGGACCGGTGATCTCAGCGCGCGTAGTCATCCCCTACAGGATCTCATCGAACGACGACGCGGCGCGCACCGAACCGCGGTCGGACGTGCCGTCGATTGTTCCCGCGGGGCCGACCGGGGCCGGTCGCGCCAGTCGCGACGCCGATTCCGAGCGATCGACCTCGTCGAGCGGTGCGGCTTCGTCATCGTCGACGTTCATCCAGTCGGGGCTGTGCTTGCCCCTGCGGCGATCGTGAATCCGGGAGAACTGAATCGCGACCTCCAGTAGCACCGTGAGAGCCATCGACAGCGCGAGCATGGTGAACGGGTCCTGGCCCGGCGTGACGATGGCCGCGAAGACGAACATCGCGAAGATCAGGCCGCGACGCCAGGCTTTGAGTCGCTCGTACTTGAGTACGCCGACGATATTCAGCGCGATGATCAACAACGGTAGTTCGAAGCTGATGCCGAAGATGATCAGCAGGTGCAGCATGAAACTGAAGTACTGGTCACCGGAGAGAGCGGTCACCTGGACATCGTTGCCGACGGTCAGCAGGAACTCGAACGCCTTCGCGACGACGATGTACGCAAGCACCGCGCCGCCGACGAACAGGACGGCGGACGCCGAGACGAAACTGACCGCGTACTTGCGTTCGTTGTCGCGGAGGCCGGGCGTGATGAATCTCCACAGTTGGTAGAACCACACCGGGCAGGCGAGGACAATGCCTGCGGTGAGCGCGACCTGCAGGCGGAGCATGAACTGGTCGAACGGACCAGTCGCGAGGAGACGGCATGCGCCGTCCGGCGTGAGGGTGGCGCGAGTCGACGCCGGGAGATCACAGTAGGGGCCGCGCAGGAGTTCGCCGAGCGACTCGATGCGCCACGGACCGTAGCTGTACCAGATGAAGCCGATGATCGTCGTGACGACGATCGCCGCGAGCGCGACGAGGAGCCGGTAGCGAAGCTCGTACAGGTGCTCCCGCAACGGCATCGAGCCGTCCGGGTTGACCTTGCTGCGTCGTTGTCGGGGATCGAGTCGGCGGAAGTTGATTCGCACGCGAGTGTCAGTGCGCGGCTATGCCGACTTTTTTATCTCGGCCGACTTCTTAGTCTCGTCCGTGACCGTAACGTTGACGTCGACGTCCTGGTCGCGTGCGGTGAGCTCACGCGGCTCGCCTGCCTTCGACTCGTCTGCCTTCGACTTGTCGTCGCCGTCGTTCGCCATCTCGGCCATCTCGGACTTGAAGATGCGCATCGAACGCCCGACACCGCGCGCCGCTTCGGGCAGCTTCTTGGAACCGAACAGCACGACGAGCACGACCAGCACGATTGCCCAGTGCCACCAGGAAAGGGCGCCCATGAAGAAACCTCCGTTGCAGAAACTCAATGTCCCAAGATATCAATGTCTAGCCTTACTGTACCCGCTGGAGCGTGATCCGTCCCTGCACGTCTGCGACGGTCAGTATCGCGCTCGCGCCGCGGCGGCGGTCGCCTTGACCGCCTCGGCGACGTCGCCGTCGACGGTCGGCTCGGCGAGCCGGACCCGTCCACCGAAACCGAGCAGGAAACGCTCAAGCCACTGCGGCGACCCGTAGCGCAGGGTCGCCGTGACGGCCACGTCCTCGGCCAGGTCCGCATCGTCGGTGTCGAGGTCGACGGCGTAGTACTCGAGCAGCCACCGGGCGTCTGGATCGATCTCGATCCGGGCCGTCGGCAGGTCGTCGGTCAGGGTGGACGCGCCTGCCGGCTGGGTGTGCGCGGGGGCCCGCTCGGGCGGCGCCGACGGCTCGTCGAGCGGCTCCGCGTCAAGGACACGGTCAAAGCGGAACAGTCGGACGGCGTCTGACGACCGGCACCACGCCTCCAGGTAGCTGTGGCCGTCGACGGCCTTGATCATGATCGGGTCGACGATACGCTCGGTCACCTCGTCGCGGCTCGGCGTGTAGTAGCGAATCTCGAGCGCTACACCGTCGGTGACGGCGCTCCGGATCCGTTGGCGGACCGGCTCGTCGGCAGTCGGCGCGGCGTCGACGGTCGACACCGCGGACGAGGGCGTCCCGCCGACCGCGGCCTCGATCTTCGCCATGGCGCGGCGCACGGCGTCGGCGTCGACCGCCCCGGTGTCGAGCAGGGTCCGCAGGGCGATGATCAGGGCGTTCGCCTCAGTGCCAGTCAGCTTCAACGGTCGGTCCATGCCTGCGGTGAATCCGACGTGGACGTAGCCGCTGGAGAACTCGATGTCGATCAGATCGTCGGGCATATACCCGGGGAGCCCGCACAGGAAGAGCTGTTCAAGGTCTTTCGTCAACTGCTTCTGCGTGAGGCCGAGGTCGGCGGCCGCCGTCGACAGCTTGATCCCCGGGCGGGCCAGGAAGTATGGGACCATCGCAAGCAGGCGGGACAGCCGGGCGGGCGACGCGGCGTTCATCGCGTTCCTCCTTGTCCCGCGGCGAGACAGTCGAGCTCGGCGATCACCGTCGCACGCAGGTCGGCCGGTTCCAGAACCACCGCGTCGGCCCCGGCACTGAGCACCGCACGGATCACTCCGACGCGGGAACGAACATCGATCTCGGCGACGTCGCCGTCCTCGGATCCCAGCGGCTGCGAGGTCACCGACCGTGCCATCCGTCGCAGACCGTGCGCGCGTCCCTTCGCCAGCCACACGCGCGCGGTGAGGTTCTGCGCGTCGTTCGCGCGGGAGACGGCCTCGTCGACGAGAGCGTTCAGATCCAGGCCCGCGGGCACGTGCACGGCCCCTCGGTCGGACGCCGGAGCGACGTCGTCGATGCGGGACGTCCGGAAGGTGCGGGTCGCGTCGCGGTCGAGGTCGTGGCCGATCACATACCAGCGTCCGCGGTTGCCGACCACTCCCCACGGCTCGACGCGGCGGGTCGACCGCCCACGGGTCGACCGGTGTGTGAAGGTGACGGCCTGCGCGGCGCCGATCGCGTCGATGAGACCGCGGATCGCGGTCTCCGATCCCACCGATCGGGGTCCCCCCGCTTGCTCGACCCCGAGCTCGTCGGGGGCGACCACGTCGACACCCGCCGCGCGGAGTTTGAGGACGGCCGACTGTGAGACGGCGGCGAGATCCGGGACGCGCCAGACAGCGGCGGCAGCGGCGACCGCGGCAGCCTCCTCGGTGTCCAACCGGATGTCGGGCAGCGCGTAGTCGTCCGGCTTGATGAGGTACCCCTCTGCGCCGACGCCGTTACGCCCGGTCACGACCGGAATCCCCAACTCGCGCAGCTCGTTCTTATCCCGTTCGAGCATGCGTTTGAACGTCTCGTCACTCTGCCCTGAGGCGTCGTAGCCGACGATGTTGGCGCGCACGTACTCGGCGGTGACGTACTGGCGCGCCGACATCAGGCAGATGACGAGGTTGAGGAGGCGTTCGGCCTTCGGAGTGGATGCCACGCGGTGATCCTAAGGCCTACAGCGAGGAGATCAGACGTTCGACGCGCTCGTCGACGCTTCGGAACGGGTCCTTGCAGAGGACGGTGCGCTGCGCCTGATCGTTGAGCTTGAGGTGGACCCAGTCGACGGTGAAGTCGCGTTCGGCCTTCGTCGCCGCCACGACGAACTCGCCCCGCAGTTTGGCGCGTGTGGTCTGCGGTGGGGTGTGCACGGCACGGTCGATGTCGTCGTCGGCCACGACGCGCGCGACCAGACCTTTGCGCTGCAGCACGTCGAACACGCCGCGGCCGCGGCGGATGTCGTGGTACGCGAGGTCGAGCTGCGCGATCTTCGGGTCCGACAGGTCCATGCCGTAGCGATCCTGGTACCGGCGGAACAGCTTCTGCTTGATCACCCAGTCGATCTCGGTGTCGACCCCGCTGTAATCACCGGTCTCGATCGCGTCGAGGGTGCGGCCCCACAGGTCGACGACGCGGTCCATCGTCGGATCGGGCGTGCGGCTCTCCAGGTGTTTGACGGCGCGCGCGTGGTACTCGCGTTGGATCGCGAGGGCCGTCGACGTGCGGCCGCCCGCCAAACGGATCTCGCGCCGTCCGGTGACGTCGTGGCTGATGTCGCGGATGGCCCGGATCGGGTTGTCGAGCGCGAAGTCGTGGAACGAGATGCCCGATTCGATCATCTCCAGGACCAGCAGCGCCGATCCCACCTTCAGCATCGTCGTGGTCTCCGCCATGTTGGAGTCGCCGACGATCACGTGGAGACGACGGTACTTCTCGGCGTCCGCGTGCGGCTCGTCACGCGTGTTGATGATCGGACGCGACCGCGTGGTCGCCGACGACACGCCTTCCCAGATGTGGTCGGCACGCTGCGACAGGCACATCGTCGAATCCTGGCCGACGGTCAGCACCTTGCCTGCCCCGCAGATCAGTTGACGGGTCACCAGGAACGGCAGCAGCACGTCGGACACCCGCCCGAACTCGCCCATCCGGTTCACCAGGTAGTTCTCGTGGCAGCCGTACGAGTTGCCCGCGGAGTCGGTGTTGTTCTTGAACAGGTAGAGGTCACCGCCGATGCCTTCGTCGGCGAGACGCTTCTCGGCATCGACCATGAGGTCTTCCAGGATCCGTTCGCCCGCCCGGTCGTGGGCGATCAACTGCTCGATCGAATCGCATTCGGCGGTCGCGTACTCGGGGTGCGATCCGACATCGAGGTAGAGCCGGGCGCCGTTTTCCAGGAACACGTTCGACGACCGGCCCCAGGCGACGACACGCCGGAACAGGTAGCGCGCGACCTCGTCCGGGCTCAGTCGCCGCTGTCCGTGCGATGTGCACGTGACACCGAACTCGGTCTCGATGCCCATGATTCGACGTTCCACGTCAGTCTCCCAGCTCCACCGTCAGTCTCCCAACTCCACGTCAGTCTCCAACTCCAGTCAGTTCTCCAACTCCAGTCAGTTCTCCAACTCCAGTCAGCCTTCTGCCAGCAGGCCGGTGACCTGCTGGTCGCTGAGCCGTTTGAACGCCCGACGAGGCCGGGTCCGGTCGAGGATCGCGGCCTCGATCTCGGCGACCGGTAACAACGGTGGCGCGGCGTCCGCGTCGGGTCCCGCATCACCGTCTTTGGGGGTCGCGAGGGCCCGTGCGGCGACCGTCAACGCGTCGTTCAACGTCATCGCGGCCCGGTACGCATCCTTCATCGCGGCGACGATCGGTTCGGTCGCACCGCCCATCACCAGGAACGACTGCTCGTCGACGATGGACCCGTCGTACCCGATGCGGTACAGCTGCGACGGTGTGTCCGCGCCGGCCCGACCGACTTCGGCGACGCACAGCTCGACCTCGAACGGTTTGGCCTGTTCGGTGAACACCGTGCCGAGCGTGTTCGCGTATGCGCTGGCCAGCGACAGACCGGTGACGTCGGCACGATCGTAGGAGTAGCCGCGCAGGTCGGCGAGTTGGATGCCCGCCTTGCGTAGGCTCTCGAACTCGTTGTACTTGCCGACCGCGGCGAACCCGATCCGGTCGTAGATCTCACTGATCTTGCGCAGGGTGTTCGACGGGTTGTGCGCGACGAACAGCACACCGTCCCGGTACGTCACGGCGATCACACTGCGTCCACGGGCGATGCCCTTGCGGGCGAGCTCGGAACGGTCGCGCATGATCTGCTCTGCGCTCGCGTAGTACGGGAACGTCATCGTCGATCCCCTCCGTCCTCGTGGGCGGCGAGTCGTCGGTCGACGACCGCCTGCGCGGCATCGGCGATCTCGGGCTCGGCGACGTCGCGGGCACCGTCGGCGTCGATACGCACCGCCGTCGGGAAGATCCGGCGGACCATGTCGGGGCCGCCGGTCGCGGAGTCATCGTCGGCGGCGTCGTAGAGGGCTTCGACCGCTACGGCGAGCGCGTCGTCAGCGGTCAGATCCGAGCGGTACAGCTTCTTCAACGACGAGCGTGCGAAGACCGATCCCGAACCGATGGCCTCGTAGCCGCCGCGTTCCTCGTGCTGTGACCCGGCGACGTCGAAGGAGAAGATGCGCCCGAACGACGGTTCCGGTGCACCGTCGGTCGGCTGGTAGCCGACGAGCAGCGGAATGGCGGCGAGTCCCTGCAGCGCGGCGCCAAGGTTGCTGCGCACCATCGACGCGAGTCGAGAAGCCTTGCCGTTCAACGTGAGGCTGACGCCTTCGATCTTCTCGTAGTGCTCGAGCTCGACGGCGAAAAGTCGCACCATCTCGATCGCGATGCCCGCGGTCCCCGCGATGCCCGCCGCGGAGTGCTCGTCGGTGATGTAGACCTTCTGCACGTCGCGCGTCGCGATGATGTTGCCCATCGTCGACCGACGGTCGCCCGCCAGGATCACACCTCCGAGGTAGCTGACCGCGACGATGGTCGTGCCGTGCGGGATCTGGTCGGCGGCGTCGCTCGGCACCTGTCCCCCGGTAGACGCGCCCGGCAGCTGGTCGGGTGCGTTCACGCGGAGGAAGTCGGTGAACGACGAGATGTCATGCCTGGACTGGCCGCCGACACCGGCGGTCACTGCCCGCCCTTCTGGACGTAGGCGCGGACGAAGTCTTCAGCGTTCTCTTCCAACACGTCGTCGATCTCGTCGAGCAGATCATCGGTCTCGACGGCCAGCTTCTCGCGACGCTCCTGCCCGGCGGCTCCTGAGCCGGTCACCTCGTCGTCGCCCGAACCGCCGCCCCGTTTCGCCTGCTCCTGCGCCATCATCGCCTCCTGAAGAGTGGTTGTCCCTCAACACTACCGGGGCTCTGCGATGTGCCGTGCGGCGAATCGCCGGTCAGGTCGCGGTCAGCTGATCGACGAGATCGACAGCGGACGTGGCGGTGTCGAGAAGTTCGCCGACGTGTGCGCGGGTGCCGCGCAGCGGTTCGGGCATCGGGATGCGGACGAGCGAGTCACTGCCGACGTCGAAGATCACCGAATCCCAGCTCGCGGCCGCGATGTCCGAGCCGAAGCGACGCACCGATTCGCCGCGGAAGTAGGCCCGCGTGGACTCCGGCGGCGCCGAGACCGCGGCCGTCACCTGTTCCTCGGTGACGAGTCGTTTCATCGAGCCCCGCGCAACGAGACGGTTGTAGAGTCCCTTGTCGAGACGGACGTCCGAGTACTGCAGGTCGATCAGCTGCAGACGCGACGCCCCCCAGCCGAGCCCCTCCCGGTTGCGGAAGCCTTCGAGCAGGCGCAGCTTGGCGGGCCAGTCCAGGATGTCCGCGCACTCCATCGGGTCGCGTTCGAGCTTGTCGAGCACGTCGGCCCACGTCTGCAGGACGTGCGCGGCACGCTCGTCGTGTGCCGCGTGCGCGTCGCGGTGCGCCGAGACGCGTGCGAAGTACTCGCGTTGGAGGGCGAGCGCGGTCATCTCCCGTCCGTCGGCAAGTGCGACCGTCGCCCGCAGGGTCGGATCGTGGCTGATGGCGTGCACGGCCTCGACCGGGCGCGCGAGTGCGAGGTCGGTGAGGTCCACCCCCGCTTCGATGAGGTCGAGGACGAGTGCCGTCGTGCCGACCTTGAGGTAGGTCGCGGTCTCGGCGAGGTTCGCGTCACCGATGATCACGTGAAGCCTGCGGTACTTGTCGGGGTCGGCGTGCGGCTCGTCACGGGTGTTGATCAAGCCCCGCTTGAGCGTGGTCTCTAAACCGACCTCGACCTCGATGTAGTCGGCGCGCTGGGACAGCTGATAGCCGGCTTCCTCGCCGCGCTGGCCGATGCCGACACGACCGGACCCGCAGATCACCTGTCGGGACGCGAAGAAGGGCATGAGGCCGACGATGATCGAGTCGAACGGAGTGCCCCGACGCATCAGGTAGTTCTCGTGCGTGCCGTACGACGCACCCTTGCCGTCGATGTTGTTCTTATACAGTTGCAGCCGTGGTGCGCCGGGGACGCTCGCGACGTACCGTGCGGCCTCCTCCATCACTCGCTCGCCGGCCTTGTCCCAAATCACCGCGTCCATCGGATCGGTCACCTCGGGCGCCGAATACTCCGGGTGCGCGTGGTCGACGTAGAGGCGGGCGCCGTTGGTGAGGATCATGTTCGCTGCGCCGATCTCGTCTGCGTCGATGATCGGCGCGGGACCTGAGTGGCGACCGAGGTCGAAGCCTCGCGCGTCGCGCATCGGCGACTCCTCTTCGAAGTCCCACCGGGTCCGCCGCTCGCGCCGCGGAACCGCGGCGGCGGCAGCGTAGGCGAGGACAGCCTGCGTCGACGTCATGATCGGGTTCGCGGCCGGGTCTCCGGGCGCCGAGATGCCGTATTCGACTTCGGTGCCGATGATGCGCTCCATGCGCCCAGCCTAACGGGACTCGCGAGCGCTCCGCGAACGACGGGCGCTCCCCGCGTCACCGGGTCGGACGCACGCTCGGTCTCACCGTCTGCGCAGCCGCAGTCGCGAGTAGACGAGTGCGATCAGCAGCACCGCCATCAGTGCGAGTACACCGTAGGCGAGCGCCGTGTGTCCGGCCGTCGGCGTCCACCACGGGTACTCCACGGACTCTCCCGGCGTGGCTTTGACCTGGCTCGCCTCCGGATTGATCTGCGGAATGTCGACGGCTTGGGCTGCCGCCGTGTACCCCCAGTAGGCGGGGAAGACCCACCCGAGTTGTACGGCGCCGGCCGCGCTGATCGGGAACAGGCCGCCGCAGAAGACGAGCTGGACCATCACCACGATGACGAGCGGCGGCATCGTTTGCTCATTGGATCGGACCAGCGACGAGATCGCGAGCCCGACCAGCGTGCTCACACACGCGAGGGCCGCCACCGCGACAAAAAGGGCCGCGGCGGGCGGCAGCACCACGCCGCCGTATTCGGGGATGTCGCGCAGTCCGTACGTGATGCCGAGCATGATCGCACTCTGCACCGCCGTCACCAGGAAGAACACGACGACCTTGGCCGCCAGATATGCGCCCGGACGCAGCCCGACCGCCCGTTCGCGTTCGAAGATCGGACGTTCGCCGACGAGGTCGCGGACGGTCAGGGCTGCGCCCATGAACGCGGCACCGATGACGAGAACCACGAGGAGCTGCACGGCTTCGACGGGATCGGTCGCGATCATCGCGCCCGGATCGCTCGAACTGATGCCGAACCCGGTGGATCCGGGGATCACCAGCGTGAGCAGACCGAGCACGATCGGCAGCAGCAACAGAAAGATCAAGTATCCGCGATCGGCGAGGATCAAGCGCAGCTGGCGGCGGGCCACCGTCGAGGTCTGACGCCCGACGCTCGCCTGGTGCGCCTTCACCGGCGGCCCGACCGCCGGAGCGCGCGCAGGCGACGACGTGCGCGGATGCCGTTGCCGGTAGTTGTGCCACGCCAGGTCGGGCTGGTCCGCGGTGAACGCGAAGATCTCCGCCCAGTCGGTGGTGCCGAGTTCGGAGCCGACGTCCTGCGGTGAACCGCTGAACGCCGTCTTTCCGCCCGGCGCCAGCAGAAGCACCTGATCGCAGAGGTTGAGGTAGGTCAGCGAATGGGTCACCACCAGGACCACGCGGCCGGCGTCGGCGAGGCGACGCAGCGTCTGCATCACCTGACGGTCCAACGCAGGATCCAGACCGGACGTCGGCTCGTCGAGGATGAGCAGCGACGGCCCGGTCAACAGTTCCATGGCGACGGACGCGCGCTTGCGTTGGCCGCCGGAGAGCTTGTCGACGCGAGTGTCGACGTGTTCGGTCAACTGGAGTTCGGAAAGGACGCCGTCGATCACTCGGTCGCGGTCGGCCGTCGACAGGTCCGAGGGCAGACGCAGTTCGGCGGCGTAGCGCAGCGCCTGCCGCAACGTCAGCTTGCGGTGCAGCACGTCGTCCTGCGGGACCATGCCGATCCGGGTCCGCAGTGCCTCGTACTCGCTGTGCACTCCCCGGCCCTCAAACCGCACCACGCCGACTGTCGGATCGCCCAGGCCCGCAACGATCTTCGAGATCGTCGACTTGCCGGCACCGGACGGTCCGATGATCGCGGTGAGCGAACCGGGTCCGGCGTCGAACGAGATGTCGTTGAGCAGGGTCTTACCGTCGATAGTCAACGAGACGCCGTCCACCTGGACGCCGCCCGCGACGTCGGTCTGCGGTCGGCCACGGACGAGGGAACCACCGGACATGACGAAGTCGGAGTTGCCGATCGTCACGACGTCGTTGTCGGTCAACCGGTGCGCCATGACGCGCTGCCCGTTGACGAACGTCCCGTTGACGCTTCCGAGGTCTTCCAGGAGCAGGCCCTGCGGCGTTGAGGTCAGCTTCGCGTGGTGCCGCGACGCGAGGACATCGCTGACGATGATGTCGTTGTCCGGGGTGCGTCCGATCGACTGTGTGCCCGCCACCGCGATGGCCTCGCGCCCGCGCAGACTGTCGGGGACCTCGAAGATCGCGGACGCATTCTGGTGCAGCGCCGCAAGATGGGGTGCGTCGGGGAGTTCCCCGAACCGTGGAGCCGTAGCGGAGCTGACCGCACGCGTGGTGCCCGGTCGGATCGGGTCTGGGTGTATCGGGCTCGGGTAGGCAGGCGGCGTCGGCGGGCGCCGCTGCTGCTGTACCGGAACCCGCTGGGCCGGTGTGGGGTGCGAGATCGGGCGTTGGGCTTGTGCACGAACCGGCTGCGACGGTGGCGCGGGCCGCTGAGTCGGCTGGTGCCCCCGACCGCTTTCGCCGGGCGGAACGATCGTCGGCGGCGACGGCGCGAGCGGAGTCAACTCAAGGACGGGGCCGGTCTGGCCGTCACCCAGATTGATTCGGGCTCCGCCTGCGACCGTGACGACCGTCTGGCGGACGCCGCCGACGAACATCCCGTTGGTGCTGCCCGCATCGATGACCTGCCAACCGTCGCCTGCGGACCATTCGATCGACAGATGCCGCCGCGAGACGAGTGGGTGGTCGACCACGACGTCGTTGTCGGGGGTCCGGCCGAGCGAGGCAGGCGAGTCCCGAATCGTCTGCTGCGCGCCCTGACCGACGCGGACCCGCAGCGGACTGACTCCTTGAGTGTTCATCGCACAACACCATATCCGGTGAACGTCGGCTGAGACGTTCACCGGAATGACTTCGCAAACTACAGATACTGCCCGGTGTTCGATTCGGTGTCGATGGCGCGGCTGGCACCGCTCCCCTTACCGGTGACGAGCGTCCGAATGTAGACGATGCGCTCGCCCTTCTTACCCGAGATCCGAGCCCAGTCGTCCGGGTTGGTGGTGTTCGGCAGGTCTTCGTTCTCCGAGAACTCGTCGAGGATCGAGTCCATGAGGTGCCCGATCCGCAGGCCGCGCTGCCCACTCTCCAGGTGCGCCTTGATCGCGTACTTCTTCGCGCGGTCGACGATGTTCTGGATCATCGCGCCGGAGTTGAAGTCCTTGAAGTACATGATCTCTTTGTCGCCATTGGCGTAGGTCACTTCGAGGAAGCGGTTGTCGTCGGTCTCCGCGTACATCCGCTCGACGACGCGCTGGATCATCGCGTCCACACAGGCCTGCGGCTGCCCGCCGAACTCGGCGACGTCGTCCGGGTGCAACGGCAGATCGACGGTCAGGTACTTGGAGAAGATGTCGATCGCCGACTCGGCGTCGGGACGCTCGATCTTGATCTTCACGTCCAAGCGGCCCGGGCGGAGGATCGCGGGATCGATCATATCCTCGCGGTTCGACGCGCCGATCACGATCACGTTCTCGAGGCCTTCGACACCATCGATCTCGCTGAGCAGCTGCGGGACGACGGTCGTCTCGACGTCGGAGGAGACGCCCGAACCGCGGGTGCGAAAGATCGAGTCCATCTCGTCGAAGAACACGATCACCGGGGTTCCTTCGGACGCCTTCTCTCGGGCGCGCTGGAAAATCAACCGGATGTGGCGTTCGGTCTCGCCGACGAACTTGTTGAGGAGTTCGGGGCCCTTGATGTTCAAGAAGTACGATTTCGCCTCGGCCGAGTTGTCGCCGCGGTGTTCGGCAATCTGCCGCGCGAGCGAGTTCGCGACCGCTTTCGCAATGAGCGTCTTGCCGTTGCCGGGAGGACCGTACAGGAGCACGCCCTTCGGCGGACGCAACGAGTATTCGGAAAACAGGTCGCTGTGCAGGAACGGCAGTTCGACGGCGTCGCGGATCTGCTCGATCTGTCGGCGCAGACCACCGATGTCCGTGTAGTCCACGTCCGGCACCTCTTCGAGGACGAGGTCCTCCACTTCAGCCTTCGGGATCCGCTCGAGCGCATAACCGGCCTTGCCGTCGACGAGAAGCGAATCGCCGGGCCGCAGCTTCCGGTCGGACTCGCCTCCCCCGTCGATGTGGACGAGCGTGTCGGCGAGCTGCACCACCCGCTCCTCGTCGGTGTGCCCGACGACGAGCGCACGGCGACCGCCGTCAAGGACCTCACGGAGAGTGGATATCTCACCGACCTCGTCATAGCCGAGTGCTTCGACGACGGTCAGCGCTTCGTTCAATCGAACCGACTGGCCGCGGTTCAACGCCGCGACGTCGATGTTCGGCGACACCGTCAATCGCATCTTGCGTCCGGAGGTGAACACGTCGACGTTGTCGTCGGAGGCGACACCGAGGAGGACGCCGTAGCCGCTCGGCGGCTGACCGAGATTGTCGACCTCTTCGCGCAGTGCGACGAGCTGTTGGCGTGCTTCCCTGAGCGTGTCGAGAAGCTTCGCGTTGCGCTCGGTCAGTTTGTCGATCTGCTCCTGCGGAGTTTGTCCCTGCGCACCAGACTCCGTCGTCGGGGTCATCGGTCCTCCTTCGTCCCTGTACAACCTGTGATGTCGTACAGCTTGTGACGTTGTACAAACTGTGACGCTGTACCTGCTTCTACGCTACCCGCGTGTCGGACGGCGTTTCACCCGGAGGGTTTCCGTGCCGTCGGCCAGTCGGCGTGCCGTGATGAGGAACGCGGTGTGACCCTGCATGCGGTGCTCGGGGCGAACAGCGAGACCGACGGCGCTCCACTCCCGGACCAGCGACTCCCAGGCGCGCGGTTCGGTCCAGCACTGCAGGTCCCGCAGGCCTTCCATCACTTTCGACAGCTGCGTGACGGTGGCGACGTAGACGGTGAGGACACCGCCGGGCTTGAGCGTCTTCGACACGAGTTCGAGCTGTTCCCACGGCGCGAGCATGTCGAGGATGATGCGGTCGTACTGGTCGGCCGGATCATGGTTGGCGAGGTCGTCGACCACCAGTCGCCAGTTGTCCGGCCGCTTGCCGAGGAAGGTCTCGACGTTGCGGACCGCATGCTCGGCGTGATCGTCGCGCACCTCGTACGACAGGACCGACCCTTCGGTCCCGACCGCGCGCAGCAGCGACAGCGTCAACGATCCCGATCCGGCGCCTGCTTCGAGGACGCGAGCGCCGGGGAAGATGTCTCCCTCGGAGACGATCTGCGCGGTGTCCTTCGGGTAGATCACCTGGGCGCCGCGCGGCATCGACAGGATGTAGTCGGTGAGCAGCGGACGGAGCGCGAGATACTCGGTTCCGTTGACCGTTGTGACGATCGACCCCTCATTCGCGCCGAGCAGGTCGTTGTGTTCGATACCGCCCTTGTGGGTGTGGAACTGCTTGTCCGGTTCGAGGACGACAGTGAACTTGCGCCCCTTGGAATCGGTGAGTTGCACGCGGTCGCCCTCGGCGAATGGGCCGGTCGTCGGCATCGGTGTGGGTGTCCTTCGGGTCGAGGGCGAGCTGAGACTCCCCCAAGCATAGAGTGGCGCTCATGTCTGAGCATGCACCGGCAGCCCCCAGCTACTACCGTCCGATCGCCGCGCCCGACGGCGCCGATCCCGGGTACGAGTACTTCGTCCCGACGGCGGCAACGGTGAGCGTCTGGTCGTCGGACATCCAGCACGGCGGTCCGCCCGCCGGTCTGATGATGCGTGCATTGATCCGCGCCGCAGGCGACGACGGGAAGGCGTTCACGCGGGTCACCACGGAGATTCTCGGCGCGATGGGCCTGGGCGTGAACCGAGTCCGCGCATCGGTGGTGCGACCGGGCAAGCGCATCTCTCAGGTGGCCGCCGATCTCGAGGTGCAGGCGCCGTCCGGCGAGTTCCGGGTCGTGGCACGCACCGTCGCGTGGCGGATCATGACCGGCGACTCGTCGCCCGTCGAGCATTCGCCGGTGCCACCGCTTCCCGCCGGACCGGACGAGCTCCCGCAGATCGTGGGTTTCCCCGACGATGGTGAGATGGCTGTCCCGTGGGGCAAGATCGGCTTCATCGGGACCACCGTCATCGCACGCCAGGCCGGTCGGAACGGGCAAACCCCTGCCGTCTGGATTCGCCCTGCGATCGGGTTGATCGAAGACGAGGAGATGTCACCGCTCGAATCGATGTTCACGGTGCTCGACGTCGCGAACGGCGTCGGCACACAGCTCGATCCGACCCAGTGGTCGTGGATGAACATGGACACGACCGTGCATCTCGTCGCACAGCCGACGAGCCCCTGGTTGGGCTTAGACGCGGACCTCGCGATCGGGGCCGCCGGTTACGGCGCTAGCTTCGCCGACCTGTACGACGTCTCCGGCTTCATCGGCCGGTCCGCCCAGACCGATATGATCGCCCCCGCCGGCTGAGCGGACGCTGACCGGAGAGGCCCGTGCGCGACGCATCACAAAGGTGCGTGCGCGACGCGTCAGAAACGGCAGCTGCGGATGTCGGAGGCGAGGATGGCGCGGACGCCGAGCTCAGACAGGTCGTCCATCAACGACTGGTGCGTCTTGCGCGGGACCATCGCTCGGACGGCGAGCCAATCCGGGTCGAGCATCGGTGACACCGTCGGGGACTCGATACCCGGAGTCTTGGCGACGGCGGCGTCCAGGAGGGTCTTCGGGCAGTCGTAGTCGATCATCACGTACTGCTGACCGAAGACGACGCCCTGCACGCGTGCGATGAACTGTTTCGCAGCCTTCGACGGCTCAGGCGATTCGGGATTGCGGATCAAGACCGCTTCGGAGTCGCACAGCGAGTCGCCGAAAGCCGTGAGATCGTGCAGTCGCAGGGTCCGCCCGGAGCCGACGACGTCGGCGATCGCATCGGCGACCCCCAATTGGATGGAGATCTCGACGGCGCCGTCGAGGCGGATGATCTCCGCTTCGATCCGTCGTTCGGCGAGGTCGCGGCGCACGAGATTCGGGTATGACGTCGCGATCCGCTTGCCGGCGAGATCTTCGACCCCCCACCCCTGGTCGGCAGGCGCGGCGTACCGAAAGGACGACGACCCGAAGCCGAGCGCCACCTCTTCGAGTACCTCGGCGCCGGAGTCGGCGGCCAGGTCACGCCCGGTGATTCCGAGATCGAGGGTCCCCGCTCCGACGTAGATCGCGACGTCTTTGGGACGCAGGAAGTAGAACTCGACGTCGTTGTTGACGTCGATGACGGACAGGTCCTTCGGATCGGCCCGCTTGCGGTAGCCGGCTTCGGAGAGGATCCCGGCAGCGGCTTCAGACAATGCGCCCTTGTTCGGGACTGCGACACGCAACATGAGTCAGACGTTCCTAGAGGTAGCGGTAGATGTCGGCCGGGTTCAGGCCGCGTTTGATCATCATGACCTGGAGCCAGTAGACGAGCTGCGAGATCTCTTCCGAGAGCGCGTCGTCGGACTCGTGTTCGGCGGCCAACCACACTTCGCCCGCTTCTTCGATGATCTTCTTGCCGAGCGTATGGACGCCGTGGTCAAGCGCGGCCACGGTGCCGCTGCCTTCGGGGCGGGTCTCGGCCTTGTCGGCCAGCTCAGCGAAGAGTTCGTCGAAGGTTTTCACGTGACCTATTTTCGCACGACGCGCACGACGTCGGATGACCGGCCCGTTGATCCGGTGAGAGCGCCGCGACCAGCTTCCGCCCCGCCGGTTGAGCGATGTGAGGGGAGCCAGCGACGGTGCTCAAACGTGGGGGTGCGCGAGGGCGGCCGCCAGGTCGTCGAGGGTGAGACCGACGAGCGAGTCCCGGTAGGTGTACGTGGCGCGCGGCTGCACCTCGATCGCCGACGGCACGATGATCGCGCGCACGCCCGCGGCGAACGTCGCGGCCGCACCTGCGGGCGAGTCCTCGACCGCCAGGCAGCGGCCGATCGGGAAACCGACGAGTTCGGCGGCACGACGGTAGATGTGCGGCGCGGGTTTGCCAGCCTCGACCTCGTCGCCGCACACCGTCGTGACGAACCGTTCGGCGCCGATCGTCGACAACAGCACGTCGGTCACCTCCCGCATCGTGTTCGTCACGAGAACCATCGGGATGTCGGCTCCGGCAACCAACTCGAGCGCGTCGACCGCGCCCGGCCGCCACCGCGGGCCGCCGTCGAACAACTCGAGGACACGCTGAACCATCCAGTCTTCGTCGGCGTCGAAGTCACGACCGGCCTCGGGGACGAGGGCCGCGTCGTACACCTTCGTCATCGCGTCGACCGAACTGTTTCCCATCGTCGAATCCCGCAGCGCGTCGGTCATCTCGATGTCGAGCCGGTTCGCGAACTCGACGAGAACCTTCTCCCACAACGGTTCGGTGTCGAGCAGCGTCCCGTCCATATCCCAGAACAGGGCGTCGGGAAGGCGTGCGTCATCGGTCACTGGTGTCCTCCTGGAATGGGTCGGGCGCGAACTGGTCCGACCCCCACCCTAGGCACGCCAACCGATCTACGTGTTGAAGTACTTGGCCTCCGGGTGGTGCAAAACGAACGCGTCCGTCGACTGCTCGGGATGCAACTGCAGTTCCTCGGACAGTTCGACGCCGATTCGGCCCGGCTCCAACAGGTCGATCATCTTCGCGCGGTCCGCCAAGTTCGGGCACGCCCCGTATCCGAATGAGTAGCGGGCGCCCCGGTACTCGAGGTCGAAGAAGCCCTGCGGCAGGTCCGGGTCCTCGTCGGCCATCACGCCACCGGTGAACGACAGTTCGCTGCGCACACGCTGATGCCAATACTCGGCGAGTGCCTCGGTCAACTGCACACCGATGCCGTGAACCTCCAGGTAGTCGCGGTACGAGTCCGCCGCGAACAGTTCGTTGGCGAAGTCGGCGATCGGCGTGCCCATCGTCACCAACTGGAAGGGCAGCACGTCTACCTTCCCGTCGGCGAGCGCCTGCTCACGGGACCGGATGAAGTCGGCGATGCACAGGAACTTCGAACGCTGCTGGCGCGGGAACTCGAAACTGTGCCGGACCGGCGACGACGGATCCGGCGATTCGAGCACGTGGACGGTGTCGCCCTCACTCACCGCAGGGAAGTAGCCGTAGACGACGGCGGCGTGCTGCAGGATGCCCGCCGTCGAGAGCCGGTCGATCCATTCGCGCAGCCGCGGCCGCCCCTCGGTCTCGACGAGATCCTCGTAGCCCGGCCCGTCGTCGCCACGCGTGCCGCGAAGGCCCCACTGGCCGAGGAACAAAGCACGCTCGTCGAGCATCGCCGAGTAGTCGGCGACCGGGATGCCCTTGACGATCCGAGTGCCCCAGAACGGCGGCGTAGGAACCTCGTTGTCGGCGGCGACGTCCGACCGCGCGGGAACCTCGACGGGAACCTCGGCGGCCTTGCGCTTCTCGGCGATCCGCTTGGAACGTTCGCGTCGCTCTTTGCGTTCGGCGACCTTCGCGGCCGCAGCTTTGGCCTCCGGGCTGTCCGGGTCCGGCCCCTCACCACGTTTGATCGCCATGATCTCGTCCATGAGGGTCAGTCCCTCGAACGCGTCGCGGGCGTACCGGACGTCACCCTCGTAGATGTCGGCGAGGTCGCCCTCGACGTACGTTCGGGTCAGCGCGGCGCCGCCGAGGAGGACGGGGAGTTCGCTCTTGCCGCGCGAGTTCATCTCCTCCAAGTTCTCCTTCATCACGACCGTCGACTTCACGAGCAGCCCCGACATGCCGACGACATCGGCCCGATGCTCCTCGGCCGCGGACAGAATCGTCGCGATCGGCTGCTTGATGCCGATGTTGACGACGTCGTACCCGTTGTTGCTCAGAATGATGTCGACGAGGTTTTTTCCGATGTCGTGGACATCACCCTTCACGGTCGCCAGGACGATGCGCCCCTTGCCGTCGTCGTCGGAGGCCTCCATGAACTGTTCGAGATGCGCGACTGCGGCCTTCATCACCTCCGCGGATTGCAAGACGAACGGCAGCTGCATCTGACCCGAGCCGAACAGCTCGCCCACAGTCTTCATGCCGGCGAGCAGGTGGTCGTTGATGATGCTCAATGGCGGAACCGTCGACCGTGCCTCGTCGAGGTCTTCGATGAGACCGTTGCGTTCACCGTCGACGATGCGTTGCGCGAGCCGCTCGAACAACGGCATCCGGGCCAGTTCAGCGGCACGCGATTCGCGCGCCGACGCCGCCGAGACGCCCTCGAACAGCTGCATGAGCTTCTGCAGCGGGTCGTAGCCTGCATCGTCCGGTCCGTCCGCGCCCTGCTCGCGTCGCCGGTTGTACACCAGGTCGAGAGCGGTCTCTCGTTGCTCGTCGGGGATGCGAGCCATCGGCAGAATCTTCGACGCGTGGACGATCGCCGTATCCAGGCCCGCGGCGACGCACTCGTGCAGGAACACCGAGTTCAGCACCTGGCGGGCCGCCGGATTGAGCCCGAACGAGATGTTCGAGATGCCGAGCGTGAAGTGAACCTCGGGGTGCGACTCCTTGATCCGGCGGATCGCTTCGATCGTCTCGATGCCGTCGCGACGGACCTCTTCCTGCCCGGTCGAGATCGGGAAGGTGAGGGCGTCGATGATGATGTCCTCGTCGGCCAGCCCCCAGTTCTCGGTGAGGTCGGTGATCAACCGCTCAGCTATCGCGACCTTGTGGTCGGCGGTGCGCGCCTGCCCCTCCTCGTCGATGGTGAGAGCGACGACCGCCGCTCCGTGTTCGACGACGTGCGCCATGATCCGAGCGAAACGGGAGTCGGGGCCGTCACCGTCCTCGTAATTCACCGAGTTGACCGCGCACCGGCCGCCGAGATGTTCGAGGCCGGCCTTGATCACGTCCGGCTCGGTCGAGTCGATCATGATCGGGAGCGTCGACGCCGTCGCGAAACGACTCGCCAACTCCGTCATGTCGAGCGCACCGTCGCGGCCCACGTAGTCGATATTGAGGTCGAGCATGTGGGCTCCGTCGCGCGTCTGCGCCTTCGCGATGTCCAGACACTTCTGGTATTCGCCCGCGAGCATCGCCTCACGGAACGCCTTGGACCCGTTCGAGTTGGTGCGTTCGGCGACGACGAGGAAGCTGGCGTCCTGATCGAACGGGACCGCCGTGTAGAGCGACGACGTCTCCGACACGTGGTCGGGGGTGCGCTCGCGTGCCTGCAGGACGCTCACCGCGTCGGCAACCCGACGAATGTGCTCGGGCGTGGTGCCGCAGCAGCCGCCGACGAACTGGAGACCGTAGTCGGTGACGAACGACGAGAGCGCGTCGGCCAGTTCGGGCGCCGTGAGCGGGTATTCGGCTCCGTTCTTGCCGAGCACCGGGAGGCCTGCGTTCGGCATCACCGAGATCGGCACCCGCGAATGCTTGGAGAGGTAGCGCAGGTGCTCGCTCATCTCCGCGGGGCCGGTCGCGCAGTTCAGCCCGATGACGTCAACGCCGAGCGGCTCGATCGCGGCCAACGCCGCGCCGATCTCCGACCCGACGAGCATCGTGCCAGTGGTCTCGACGGTGATGTGGGCGATGATCGGCAGATGCCGACCGAACTCGTCCATAGCCCGGCGGGCCGCGACGACGGCCGCCTTCAACTGCAGCAGATCCTGGCAGGTCTCGATGAGGATCGCGTCGGCTCCACCGTCGAGCATGCCGAGCACGCACTCCTGGTAGGCGTCCCGGATCGCGGCGAACGTCGTGTGACCCAGGCTCGGCAGTTTGGTGCCGGGGCCGATGGAACCGAGGACGAACCGGTCGGTGCCGTCCGCGGACGGGCCCATCTCATCGGCCACCCCGCGTGCGATGGCCGTGCCCTTGTAGGCGAGTTCACGGATCCGGTCCGCGATGTCGTAGTCGCCGAGGTTCGACAGGTTGCAGCCGAAGGTGTTCGTCTCGACAGCGTCGGCACCCGCTTCGAAGTAACGTCGGTGGATGCTGGCGAGCACGTCCGGACGGGTCTCGTTGAGAATCTCGTTGCAGCCTTCGAGGCCGAGGAAGTCCGTGTCGACGTCGAGATCTGCGTTCTGCAGCATCGTTCCCATGGCTCCGTCGCCGATCAGTACGCGGCTCGACATCGCCTGCAGGAATGTCGAGTCGTAGTTGTCTGGTCGAGTCGAGGAGTATGGCATGCCCCCTAGGGTAGTTCGCCCCAGTTCGTACTCCCCCGTAGGCTCTGCCCAGTGAACTCTCCGCGTCCCCCTGGACTACCCGTACTGCGCCGCCCGGTCATGATCGTCGCCTTCGGCGGATGGAACGACGCGGGCGATTCCGCCACCGGTGCGGTGGAACATCTGGCTCTGACCTGGGAGGCCACCGATCTTCAAGAGATCGATGGCGAGGAGTTCTACGATTTCGCGTCGACGCGGCCCACGATCGCCCAAGTCGACGGGGTGACCCGACGCATACAGTGGCCGAGCACGTCGGTGTCGTACGCGACGCTCCCCGACAGCGAGCGCGACGTCGTGTTCGTCCTCGGCCCGGAACCGAATCTGCGGTGGCGAACCTTCTCCACGCAGCTCGTCGACCTCGCCGAGGCGCTCGGCGTCGAGCTCGTGGTGATGCTGGGCGCGTTGCTGGCCGACACCCCGCACACTCGGCCGGTGCCGGTGTCGGGGTCCGCCGAGACGAAGTCCGCCGCGACCCGCTTCGGGTTGTCGCCGAGCAAGTATGAGGGGCCGACCGGGATCACCGGAGTGCTGCAGGACGCGTTTGTCCAGGCGGGCGTTCCGTCGATCTCACTGTGGGCGGCGGTGCCGCACTACATCGCGCACCCGCCGAACCCGAAGGCCGTACTCGCCCTGCTGGACCGTCTCGAAGCGGTCATCGAGGTATCGATCGACACTGGGCCGCTCGCCGAGCAGGCCCAGCAATGGCAGGAGGCCGTCGACGAGATGATGTCGGACGACGACGACATGGCGGCGTATGTTCGGGAGCTCGAGGAGACCGAGGACGCAGCGTCGTCGGACGACGAGGGCGCGCTCACCGAAGTCGACGGCGACACCTTGGCCGCCGAGTTCGAGCGGTACCTGCGTCGCCGCAACGAAGGCCAGTGACGCTAATGCGTCGGTTCAGCCGATCTGTTCGATCTCGACCACCGGGGTCGTGATCCGCCAGGTCCGCACGTCCGGGTCGTCGGCGGCCGATACCCAGAACTGAGCCGGCTCGCCGACAGTGCACTGTTTGACGCCGAGCAGCGGGATGTCCTGCGAGTCGCGCCGCAGCTCGCTGACCTCCCACCGTTGGTCATCGTGCCTGCCGACGCCGGGCGCACGCAGCAACGTCATCTCGCCGAAGTCGAGCACGTACGTCGATGTGTGCGTGACGACGGTCCACACTCCTTCGGAGGTGCTGGCTGGAATGGTGGTCTTCCGAGGCATGCCGTCACCCTCGCGGTGCGATGTCGACGCCGAGGAGTGCATCGACCGCGTCCGCGATCAGCCCAGGCGACTCGGTCGAGGAGCCGATCCCGAGGATCGCGTCCGCAGCCCAGGCGTCGACTGCGGCGAGCGCTTTCGGCGTGTCCAGGTCGTCGGCGAGGTGCTGGCGCAGCCGGGCGACGGTGTCCGTCGCGTCCGGCGCGGTCGCCACGCGTGCGGCCCGTCGCCACGTCGCCAGGCGCCGTTCGCCGTCGGATAGCACCTGATCGGTCCACATTCGGTCCTGGCGGTAGTGGCCGCTGAGCAGGCCGAGGCGGACGGCACTCGCGTCGACGCCGTTGGCGCGCAGCACCGACACCTTCACCAAGTTTCCGAGGCTCTTGGACATCTTCTCCCCGTCCAGCCCGATCATGCCGGTATGGACGTAGGTGCGCGCGAACCGTCGCTCACCGGTGGCGGCCTCGGCGTGCGCGGCGGAGAACTCGTGGTGCGGGAAGATCAGGTCGCTGCCGCCGCCCTGAACGTCGAACCCCATCCCGAGCCGGTTGAGCGCGATGGCCGAGCACTCGATGTGCCAGCCGGGTCTGCCGTCGCCGAACGGCGACGGCCAAGCGGGTTCGCCGGGACGCTGCACACGCCACAGCAGCGCGTCGAGCGGATTGCGCTTGCCCTCCCGGTCCGGATCGCCGCCGCGTTCGGCGAAGAACGTGGCCATGGTCTGTACGTCGTAGTTCGACTCGTAGCCGAACTGGGGCGTCGCGTCGACGTCGAAGTAGACGTCCGGATACTCGGGGTCGTCGACGATGTACGCGGCTCCGATCTCCAAGAGCCGCTCAACGGCGGCGACGACCTCGTCGACTGATTCGACGGCTCCGATGTAGTCACGGGGCGCCAACACGCGGAGTGCTGCCATGTCGTCGCGGAAGAGGTCGATCTCCCCCGACCCGAGGTCACGCCAGTCGACGCCGTCACGCTCCGCACGCTCGAACAGCGGATCGTCGACATCGGTGATGTTCTGGACATAGTGCACGTCGTGGCCCTGATCGCGCAGGACCCGGTTGATCAGGTCGAACGTCACATAGGTCGCGGCGTGGCCGAGGTGGGTGGCGTCGTACGGGGTGATACCGCAGACGTACATGGTGGCTACCGGCCCCGGAGCCAGTGGTTTCACCTGTGCGTCGGACGTGTCGTAGAGGCGGAGGGCCGGTGCGGTGCCGGGCACGGAGGGAATCTGGGGCGACGACCACGACTGCATGCGTCCAACTGTATGTGTGGTGTGCCCGGGCCGAGAATCGGGGCCTGTCGGAAGGTGGACCGTCATCGGCTCAACCGGTCAGAAGGGAGGCCACGGGATGGCGCGTTCGGATGGCGGCATCGGCAGCACCCCGTCGTCGCCGAGGACGCGGGCGCGACGGCGCACGGCCGCGATCTCCTCGTCGGTAATCAGTCCGCGCAGACGCACGGTGAGTACGTCGTCGGGGTCGGCGAGCCGCTGCGCCAGCCGGCACAGATCGTCGCTCGACTCGGCGGGCAGCGGCCGACCCGCCCAGCCCCATAGAACGGTGCGGAGTTTTTTCTCGGCGTGCAGACAGATCCCGTGATCGATCCCGTACAGGTGTCCGTCCCCGTCAACGAGAATGTGGCCGCCCTTACGGTCGGCGTTGTTGATGACCACGTCGAACACGGCGAGCCGCAACAAGTCCGGGCGATCGGCGTGCACCAGTGCGACCAGACGTCCGTCCTCGTCGTAGGCATGCAGGACGGGCATCTGGTCGTCGGCGATCTCGTCGAGGGGCGCCAGGTCGACCGGGTCGGGTCCGGACGGCTCGTCGGGCACGTGAATCCACCGCTGCACCATGCCGGGACCGAGGTCGGCGTCGGCGGGGCCGTCGTCGCGCAATACCGTCTCGGGCACGAGATCCCACCCCAACGCGTCACTGATCAGATAGGTCGCCACCTCGCGCCCGGCCAGGTGCCCGTCGGGAAAGTCCCAGAGCGGGGCCTCGCCGCGGATCGGCTTGTAGACGCACATGAACTCGGCGTCGCCGTCGGAGACCCGGCAAGCCAACGCCAGGTTGCTCGCCGTCGGGACCCGACCGAGAACGGTGAGGTCCCCGCCTGCGAGGACCTCGAGAACGTCGGAGTTCACTCGCGCGTGTCGTCGTCAGACTCGTCAGACTCGCCGGATTCATCAGACTCGTCGTCGAAGTCGTCCTCGACCTCGAACGCAGTGTCGACTCCAGGGACGACTCGCCCCAACGCGGCGAGCACGTCGGGATCGATGAACTCGATCGACCGCGAGAACTCGACGTCGCGCTTGTACCCGTTGCTGCGTGCGCAGATGTGCCCGCTCGGGTCGAGCGGCTGGTTGCACAGCGGGCATAGCGGCCGTCCGGCGGAGATGACCCGCATCGATCGTGCGCTGAACTCGCGTGCTGCGTCGGCGTTCAGGAAGATCCGGACCGTGTCCGGTCCTTCGTCGGTGTCGTCGAGGATGACGCTCTCGTCCAACGGCTGCTCGGTGATCGCCAGGAGTTCGACGACTACCGACGAGGCTTCGGCGTCCCAGCCGAGCCCCATCGAGCCGACCCGGAACTCCGCATCGATCGGCATCGTCAGCGGTGCCGTGTCCGCGACGGCATCCGTCTCCGGCGGCACGGACGCACCGAACCGCCGGGCGACCTCGTCGAGGAGGTAGCCGAGACGATCAGCGAGAATCAGGACCTGCTGTTTTTCGAGTTCGACACTCATCAACCGCTGGTCCTGCGAGACCTGGAGGAAGAACGTCCGATCGCCGGGCTCGCCGACCGTGCCCGCCACGAAACGGTTCGGCGTCCGGAACTCATGAATGGTGCGCGACACGTCTACTCCGCTTTCCTTCTCATCGTCTTCACGGTACCCGCGGACTCAGGCGCCCGCTCCGCCGCCGACCTCGGCGTCTGCGTGCACCCGCGGCGCGGGCAGGGTCAGCGAACCGCCGTTGTTGACGGTCAGCACGTACGGACGGTCGTGCGGGTATCCGATCACGGTGATCGATGCCGGGTCGACGACGATGCGTTGAAACGCGTCCAAGTGCATGCCGAGCGCATCGGCGACGACGGACTTGATGACGTCCCCGTGCGAGCACGCCAGCCAGACTCCGTGTCCGTCCGCGCCGCTGTACTCCCGGTCGAGCGCGCGAACGGCGGCCGTCGCTCGCCGCGACACGTCGGCGAGGCCTTCGCCGTCGGGGAACACCGCGTGCGACGGGTTTCGCTGCACCGTCTTCCACAGCGGTTCGTTGACGAGGTCGGTGAGCTTGCGTCCGCTCCACTGCCCGTAGTCGACCTCCGCGAGCCGGTCGTCGATCACTTCGGGGACCCCGTCCAACTGGTCGACGAGCGGCGCGACGGTCTCCCCGCACCGCTGCAGCGGTGACCGGACGACCGCCTGCAGCCGGCTCGCGACGTCACCGAGGCGACCGATGAGGTCGAGCGACTGGGCACGCCCCTTGTCGTCGAGCGCGACGCCCGGGGTCCGTCCCGCGAGGACGCCGGAGGTGTTGGCCGTCGATCGTCCGTGCCGGACGAGGATCACCGTCATGGCGTTCAGGCTACGGCGTGACGGCAGGCCGATGACAGCAGACGGGTGATGACGAGACTGCCGTGATGACGAGACTGCCGTGATGAGAAGGCTGGGGTGATGACGAGACTGCCGTGATGACGAGACTGCCGTGATGAGAAGGCTGGGGTGATGACAAGGCTGGGGGCGTCAGGTCGTGATGACGCCCGCGGTCAGCAGGATGAGAACGAGGAGACCGAGCGCGATGCGGTAGCCGGCGAACCAGGCGAGTGAGTGGCCCGACACGAATTTGAGCAGCCAGGCGATCGACACGTAGCCGAGCACGAAAGCGATGAAGGTGGCGACCAGGATCTGTGGTCCGGACGCGCTCACCCCGCTCCCGTCGGGATTGAAGGCGTCCGGCAGGCTGAACAGACCGGACGCGAGGACCGCGGGAATCGCGATCAGGAATGAGAAACGGAACGCGGCTTCCCGCTTCATCCCGAAGAACAGGCCGGCGCTCGCCGTGCCACCCGACCGGGAGACACCCGGGATCAGCGCGAGACACTGCGCGATGCCCATCGCGAGCGCGTCGCGCGGCCTCATCTGCTCCAGGGACTTGCCGGGCCGTTGGGCCGCGGTGATCTCCGCGGCGAGGAACACGAACGAGAACGCGATCAGCATGATCGCCACCAGCCAGAGGTTGCGGCCCGCGGTACGGATCTCGTCTTTGAGGAGATAGCCGAGGAGGCCGATCGGGATGGTGGCGAGAATCACATACCAGCCGAGTCGGTAGTCGAGGTCGCGACGAGACGAGTCGCGGAGGCCGGCGAACCACGCGACGACGATCCGGCCGATGTCCTTCGCGAAGTACAGCAGCACCGCGAGTTCGGTACCCAGCTGGGTGACCGCGGTGAACGACGCGCCCGCGTCCTGGCCGAACCAGATCTGCGACACGATGCGCAGATGCCCGGACGAGGAGATCGGTAGGAACTCGGTCACGCCCTGCAGTGCTCCGAGCACCACCGCCTGCAGCCAACTCATCGATTCGATCACGAGGGTGGATGCTACCCATCGAACCTTGATTTTCTCTTATCCAGCAAGATGGATGCCATGCGTGTGCGAACCAGATGGACGGCCGGACTTCTCGCGGTGGCAGTGACTCTCACTCTGACGGCCTGCGGCTCCGACTCCGACGACGGGGACTCGTCGTCGCTCGACACGCTCCCCGTCGCGACCGCCGCGACGTCGCCGACCGACACCGCGAAGCCCGCAGGCACCGTCGTCGCACAGGACGCGGCGACGGCGATCGCGGTCGCCGGATCGACGACCGCGGTGCTCGGCGCCGACGGCCGCACCGTCACCCTCCACCACGGCGCGGGGCAGGACGCGCCCGCGCCGAATCGTGTCGCCCTGCCGATCGACGGCGTCGTCGATCTGATCGCCCTGGACGATCACTTCCTGGCTGTGGGACCGCGCGGACTCGTCCGCGTCGACGGTGACGGGCGCACGTCGGTCGCCGATGCGCCGATCGATTCCCCGCTCTCGCTGGCCGTCGACGGCGACAAGGTCCTCGTCGGCACGGCGAAGGGCAAGGTGCTCGTGCTGTCCGCGGCCGGTGAGCGGATCGACGAGTTCGGCGGCTTCGCACGCGTCGATGACATCCTCGTCGCGCCGACGTCGGCGACCGACGTCGAGGGCCAGGTCAGCGTGTTCGACCGCGCCCAGTCGGCGATCCTTCCGATCGACGTCGAGAGCGGCGACCGTAAGGCGTCGCTGCGCGCGGGCAACGGCGCGACGAACGCCGTCGTCGACCGCTTCGGTCGCATCATGGTGACAGGGACCCGCGACGACGAGTTCTACGCGTTCTTCGGTGATCCGATCGTGATGCGATTGCGCCACCCCGCCCCCGCGAGTCCGTTCGCGCTCGCCTACGACGAGAAGCACGACCTGCTGTGGGTGTCCTCGACCGCCGAGAACGAGGCCGTCGCCTACGACCTGTCGCGGGGTGACGCCCGCGAACGGGGCCGGGTCCCGACTGTCGGTCAAGTGACCGCGATGGCGGTCGACCCGACGAGCGGCGACCTGCTGCTCGCATCTGGTCGCGGCGACGGTCTGCAGGTCGTCGCCCCGACTGTGATCGCGTCGTGAGCGCCGCGTCGCCGAACCCACCCGTGTCCCGCCTTCACCCCGCGTTCCGAGACTTGGAGTCGTCACCATGTTGAGTACGTTGAACCGATTGGTCTATCCCCCGCTCCTCAAGGTGATGTTCCTGGTTCCGCCGGAGCGGATCCACCGGATCATGGCCTGGATGATCGGTCTCGCCGGGAGGCTCTCGGTGGTCCGCACCCTGCTGTCGCGGGTGTTCGCGGGATCCGATCCCGCCCTGCGCAGTACCGTCTTCGGTGTCGACTTCCCGGCGCCCATCGGTCTCGCCGCAGGCTTCGACAAGTCCGCCGAGTGCGTCAACGCGTGGGGGCAGCTCGGTTTCGGCTACGCCGAGATCGGCACGATCACCGGGCAGCCGCAGCCCGGCAACCCTGGGCCGCGACTCTTCCGGCTTCCCGCAGACCGTGCACTCATCAATCGGATGGGATTCAACAATCCGGGCGCGGCCGCGGCAGCGGCGAAACTCGTCGAGGCTCGGCCCGGTCCGGTCCGGGTGCCGATCGGCGCCAACATCGGCAAGACGAAAGTCGTGCCACTCGATGGCGCCGTCGACGACTACCGGTTCTCGGCGAGCCTGCTCGGCCCGCTCGCCGACTTCGTCGTGGTCAACGTCAGTTCCCCGAACACGCCGGGACTGCGTGACCTACAGGCCGTCGAGTCGTTGCGTCCGGTGCTGGCCGCGGTCCTGGAGGTCGCGTCGGTCCCAGTCCTGGTGAAGATCGCGCCGGACCTGTCCGATGAGGACATCGACGCCGTCGCCGATCTCGCGGAGGAGCTCGGTCTCGCGGGCATCGTCGCCACGAACACGACGATCGGCCGTGGCGGCCTCACCACGCCACGAGGCGACGTCGACGCGGTGGGTGCTGGCGGGCTGTCGGGCCCGCCGGTCGCGGACCGCTCGCTCGCGGTGCTGCGCCGACTGTACAGCCGTGTCGGCGGTCGGATGGCCTTGGTGAGTGTCGGCGGAATCGAGACCGTCGACCAGGCGTGGGAACGGATCTGCGCAGGCGCCGATCTCCTCCAGGTCTACACCGGCTTCATCTACGGTGGCCCCGGCTGGCTCCGCGACCTCAACGACGGCATCGCCGGACGGCTCCGCTCGCACGGCTTCTCGTCACTGAGCGAGGCGGTCGGTTCCGCGAACCGCTGATCGAGCACAGTCGGCCGCGCCGTCTGGACTCCGCTCGATCAGCAGCGCGGGTCCGCTATTCTCCCGGCAGCTCGAACACTGCGGACAGCGTGCCGCGGGCGATGGCGCGGGAGAACAGGTTGAATCCGAGGAACGCCGGGGTCGCGCCGTCTGGCAGGTCGAGTGATTCCACGTCGACGGCGTGCACAGCGAAGATGTAACGGTGCGGACCGTGTCCCGGAGGCGGGCCTGCACCGACGAACTGGGCGAGCCCCGCGTCGTTGCCCAGGGTGACGGCTCCGGCAGGGAGGTCGGCCGAGTCGGGCGATCCCGCACCGGCGGGCAGCGACGTGGTGGTCGCGGGGATGTCCGCGACCGCCCAGTGCCAGAAACCCGAGGCGGTCGGCGCGTCCGGGTCGAAGCAGGTCACCGCGAAGCTCTTCGTCTCCGCGGGAAAGCCAGACCAGCTCAACTGCGGTGAGACGTCGTCTCCCCCGGCGCCGAAGATCGTCGACACTTGCGGGGTGGGCAGTGTCTGTCCCTCCGTGAAGTCGTTCGACGTCACAGTGATGTCGGGCAGACTCGGCAGAACCGAGTACGGATCGAATGCAGTCACGATCGTTTCCTTTCGCCCTCCGCGGCCACGGCCCACACGCTCAGCAGTGGTGGAGGAAATGCTCAAGAACCTTGGTACCGAACAGAATCGACTCTACCGGCACCCGCTCGTCGACTCCGTGGAACAGCGCCGCGAAATCGAGTTCCGGCGGCAGTTGCAAGGGTGCGAACCCGAAGCATCGGATACCGAGCTTGGCGAACGCTTTCGCGTCGGTGCCGCCGGAGAGCATGTACGGCACGGTGCGGCCGTTCTCGTCGTGGGCGACGACAGCGTCGTTCATGGCGTCGACGAGGTGGCCGTCGAATGTCGTCTCGTAGGCGTCGAGGTGGGTGATCCATTCGCGGGTGATGTTGGGCCCGATGAGTTCGTCGATGGTCGCCTCGAACTCCTTCTGGCGGCCGGGCAGGACGCGGCAGTCGATGACCGCTTCGGCCTGCTGCGGAATCACGTTGGCCTTGTAGCCGGCCGACAGCATCGTCGGGTTCGCGGTGTCGCGGAGCGTCGCGCCGACGATGCGGGCCAGGTTGCCGATCTTGAACAGGGCCGTTTCCAGGTCGGGCGTCTCGGGGCTGAAGTCGAGCCCGGTCTCCTCCGACAGCGCTGTAAGGAACTCCGACACCGACTCGGTCATCACGAGCGGGAACCGATGGGCGCCGATCCTCGCGACAGCGGCGGCGATCTCGGTGACTGCGTTGTCGGAGTGCAGGAAAGAGCCGTGGCCCGCGGTGGCGTTGCATGTGAGTCTCATCCACGCCAGGCCCTTCTCGGCCGTCTCGACGAGGTACAGCCGGCGTACGGTGCCGTCCGGACGGTCGACGGTCAACGAGAACCCGCCGACCTCACCGACCGCCTCGGAGATGCCGTCGAACAGCTCCGGACGGTTCTTGACCAGCCACTGCGATCCCAGTGTGCCGCCTGCCTCCTCGTCGGCGAGGAATGCGAACACGATGTCGCGCGGCGGCACGGTGCCGTCGCGCTTGAACTGGCGTGCCAGCGCCAGCGCCATGCCGGCCATGTCTTTCATGTCGATCGCGCCGCGACCCCAGATGTAGCCGTCTCGGATCGCTCCGGAGAACGGGTGCACGCTCCAGTCCTCGGCCTGAGCGGGCACCACGTCGAGGTGCGCGTGGATCAGAAGTGCGCCGCGCTGCCGGTCTGCGCCTTCGAGGCGTGCGAACACGTTGGCGCGGCCAGGCATCCCCGATTCGACGTACTCGGTCGCGTAACCGACCTCCGCCAACTGCTCCTGCACCCAGCGAGCGCAGTCCGCCTCACCGACCGTGGTCTCCGGGACACCGGTGTTGGATGTGTCGAACTGGATGAGTCGACTCACGATGTCGACGACTTCTTCGGTTGCTTGAATCGGGCTCACACCCTCAATTACTAGGCGATTTGGGATACCGGGGCAACCTTGGTTATTGTTGTCGAGCACGAGCGAAACGCCCGTGCAACAACTGAATCGAGTCCGAGTGGCGGAATGGCAGACGCGCTAGCTTGAGGTGCTAGTGTCCTATTAACGGACGTGGGGGTTCAAGTCCCCCCTCGGACACTCTGTAACGAAGCCGCGACATCGTGTGAACGATGCCGCGGCTTTCTCGTGGACGCGGTCTCTCATGGACACGGTCTCTCGTTGACACGGTCGGGCACAACCCTCACGTATGTGGTCCTTCGAACCGAAATCTCGGCGTTCTGGCCGTCTACGTGAGGCTTGTGCCCGAGTCCCCTTATCAGGACCCCGTGTGTACCCGAATCCCGGGTTTAGAAGCCGGCGCCGTCAACGATCTGTTCGGCGGCCAACGCGGGTGTCAGCGAGCCGTCCAGAACGGCAGCCTCCACCTCGGCGCGGATCCCACGCACCCCCGGCGCGGCGTCGATCCGGTTCAGCACGGTCTCGCGCACCATCGTCCACATCCAGTCGACCTGCTGCTGCGCTCGACGGCGAGCGAACTCCCCCGCCTCGGTCAGCACGTCACGATGCTTCTCGACGGCCGCCCAGTAGTCGTCCACACCGGACTTCTCCATCGCGCTCATCGTCAGGACGGGCGGCGTCCACAGCGCATCGTGCGGGTAGATGAAGCCCAACGCGTTCCGCAGTTCGCGTGCAGCGCCGCGCGCCTCGTTGAGGTGCTTCCCGTCCGCCTTGTTGACGACGACGATCTCCGCGAGCTCCAGGACGCCCTTCTTGATGCCTTGCAACGAGTCGCCCGTCCGCGCCAACGTAAGGAAGGTGAACGTGTCGACCATATTCGCGACGCTGACCTCCGACTGGCCGACGCCGACGGTCTCGATGAGCACCACGTCGTATCCGGCGGCCTCGACGAGCACGATCGTCTCGCGGGTCGCCTTCGTGACGCCGCCGAGGGTCCCCGACGTCGGCGACGGACGAACGTAGGCGTCGGCAGCTGCGGACAGCTGACCCATCCGGGTCTTGTCGCCGAGGATCGAACCGCGGGTCCGCGTCGACGACGGGTCGACGGCCAGCACCGCCACCCGATGGCCCTGCGAGATCAGATACATCCCGAGCGCTTCGATAGTCGTCGACTTGCCGACGCCGGGCACGCCGGTGATCCCGACCCGGAACGACTTCCCCGCGTGCGGGCTGACCTGCAGCAGCAACCGCTGCGCCGCCTCGCGGTGATCCGGACGTGTCGATTCGACGAGTGTGATCGCGCGCGCCAGATCGGCGCGACGCCCCGCCAGCACGCCGGCCGCCAATGCGTCGACGTCGATCGATCGTCGTTGCGCCGCGCTCATACGCTCCTCCCGACTCACTTGCCTACCGACTCACGTGCCTGACCACTCACGTGTTCCGGGAGGCCAGGTCCAGGCCCAGTTGGTCCGCCAGCTTGCCGATCAGGTCCACCGCACTGTCGGCGATGACCGTGCCGGGCGGGAAGATCGCCGCGGCGCCCGCCTCGTACAGATCGTCGAAGTCACCCGGCGGGATGACGCCGCCCACGACGATCATGATGTCCTCACGACCGACGGCAGCCAGTGCCTCGCGCAGGGCGGGCACCAGCGTGAGGTGCCCTGCTGCCAACGACGACACACCGACCACGTGGACGTCGTTGTCGGCGGCCTGTGCGGCGACCTCTTCGGGCGTGGCGAACAGCGGACCCACATCGACGTCGAAGCCCAGGTCGGCGAACGCCGTCGCGATCACCTTCTGGCCACGGTCGTGGCCGTCCTGCCCCATCTTCGCGACCAGGACACGCGGACGCCTGCCCTCAGCCTCGGCGAACTCGTCGACCACGGCCAACGCCTCGTCGATGTTCGACACCGCCTCACCCGCTTCGTTTCGATAGACACCGCTGATCGTCTTGATCTCGGCCTGGTGGCGTCCGAAGACCTTCTCCATCGCGTCGGAGATCTCGCCGCCGGTCGCGCCCGCGCGCGCCGCGTCGATCGCCAACGCCATCAGATTGTTGTCCAGTTCACTGCCGCCCGGCTCCGCGGCGGCGCGAGTGAGATTCGCCAGTGCGGCGTCGACCGCAGGCTGGTCGCGGTCGGCCCGCAGCTTCTCCAGCTTCGCGATCTGTTCGGCACGCACCTTCGAGTTCTCGACCTTGAGAACCTCGATCTCCTCGTCCTGCTCCGACCGATACTTGTTGACGCCGATGAGCGGCTGGCGACCCGAGTCGATACGGGCCTGGGTCCGTGCCGCAGCCTCTTCGATGCGGAGCTTGGGCAGTCCCTCCTCGATCGCCTTGGTCATGCCGCCCGCGGACTCGACTTCCTGAATGTGCGCTCGCGCCTTCTCCGCCAACTGATGGGTGAGCCATTCGACGTAGTTCGAGCCGGCCCACGGGTCGATGGGGCGGGTGGTCCCCGACTCCTGCTGCAGCAGCAGCTGCGTGTTGCGCGCGATCCGCGCCGAGAAGTCCGTCGGCAGAGCGATCGCCTCGTCGAGGGCGTTGGTGTGCAGCGACTGCGTGTGTCCCTGGGTCGCCGCCATCGCCTCGATGCACGTGCGTGCGACGTTGTTGTAGACGTCCTGCGCGGTCAGCGACCAGCCCGACGTCTGCGAGTGGGTGCGCAGCGAGAGGCTCTTGGCGTTCGTCGGCTCGAAGTCGGCGACCAACTCACTCCACAGCAGTCGCGCGGCGCGCAGCTTGGCGACCTCCATGAAGAAGTTCATGCCGATGCCCCAGAAGAACGACAGGCGCGGCGCGAACTTATCGATATCCAGGCCGGCCTCGAGACCAGCTCGGATGTACTCGACGCCGTCGGCGAGCGTGTACGCGAGCTCCAGATCGGCCGTCGCACCGGCTTCCTGAATGTGGTAGCCGGAGATCGAGATCGAGTTGAACTTCGGCATCTTGGTGCTCGTGTACGCGAAGATGTCCGAGATGATCCGCATCGACGGCGCAGGCGGATAGATGTAGGTGTTGCGGACCATGAACTCTTTGAGGATGTCGTTCTGGATGGTCCCGGCCAACTTCTCCGGCGGCACGCCCTGCTCTTCGGCGGCGACGACGTACAACGCGAGGATCGGCAGTACGGCGCCGTTCATCGTCATCGACACCGAGACGCTGCCCAGGTCGATGCCGTCGAACAGCTGACGCATGTCGAGGATCGAGTCGATCGCGACGCCCGCCATGCCGACGTCGCCCGCGACGCGCGGATGGTCCGAGTCGTAGCCGCGGTGCGTCGCCAGGTCGAACGCCACCGACAGGCCCTTCTGCCCTGCGGCCAGGTTGCGCCGGTAGAAGGCGTTCGACTCGGCTGCCGTCGAGAAGCCCGCATACTGCCGGACCGTCCACGGCTGGTTGACGTACATCGTCGGGTACGGACCGCGGATGAACGGAGCCTCGCCGGGGATCGAGTCGAGCGGGTAACCGCCGTCTGCTGCGGCCGCGTCGCGGTCGGCTCGGGTGTAGACGGGGCGAACCGCGATCTGCTCCGGCGTGTCCCAGGTGACCTGGTCGGCCGTGTAGCCGTGCGGGATCGCGAAACCGTCGGTGAGGGCTTCACCGCTGCCCGCTTCGGCGGCCGGAGTCGTCAGTTCGACGTCGGCGAAACTCGGAATGGTGGTGTCACTCATGCGTTCACGCTCCCGCAGTCGCAGTAGAGGCAGTGTCAGGGTCGAGGGCGTCGAGCAGCTCGGTCAGAACAGCGACGGCGTCGATGCCGACCTTCAGGTGGCCATCGACAGCCTCGTCGGCGGTCCACTCGCGTTCGGGCCCGGCGACCAGGAGTCGGCCCACGCCCGCGGTGCGAGCGGCCGAGGCCGCCGCTGCACCGTTGTCCGCGTAACGCGCCTTGGTGCCGCACAGGACGGTGACGGTGCTCGGGTTCGCCTCGACGGCCGCGGCGACCTCGCCCGGGGTCAACGGTCCGGGGTTGACGACGTCGATACCGCCCGCGGCGAGCAGGTTCGCGACGAACGTCGTCCGGCCGTTGTGCTCAGCGATCGGACCGAGCGGCAGCATCAGTACCTGCGGACGCGTCGGCGCGGCGTCGGCGCGGTCGCGCAGAGCTTCGAATCGGCGGGCGACGCGGGCCAGCGTGGGCGCCGCGGTCGGCAGATTATCGGTGTCGGCCGAACCGACACCCAACCTCGGCTCCCCCAGGTTCGGGAACTCGCTGACGCCGGTGACCGCAGCGGTGCGGTGCGCGACGGCGTCCTCCCGCGCTGCCAACGCCTGCGACACCTGTGCGGCGACGTCTCCTGCGTCGAGCGCGGCCCGGTATCCGCCCTGAATCTCGACGTCGGTGAACACCGACCAAGCGGCAGCCGCGAGCTCGGCGGTCAACGATTCGACGTACCAGGATCCGCCTGCCGGGTCGAGGACGCGACCCAGATTCGACTCCTCCAAAAGGAGCAGCTGTGTGTTCCGCGCGATGCGTCGCGTGAAGGAGGTACGCGACGTGCGGGCGTCGACCGGGATCGCGGCGTCGAAGGTGTGGACGGTGACCTGGTCGGCCCCGCCGACACCCGCACCGAATGCGGCGACGGTGCTGCGCAGCATGTTCACCCAGGGGTCGCGCTGGGTGAACATCGCCAGATCGGTCACCGCGTGGGTAACGGCGGCGCCCGCCTCTGCCGCGTCGAGCACGTCGGCCACGCGTGCCCACATCGTGCGGAGCGCTCGGAGCTTGGCGATGCCCGCGAACTGGTCGTCGTCGACCGAGACTGCAAACGTCACCTGGCGCAACGCTGCGGCGATGTCCAGACCTGCGGCGACGGCGTCGCGCACGTGGGCGACCGCGGCCGCGACGGCCAGGCCGAGTTCTTGCGCGTTCGACGCACCCGCCTGGGCGAAGTCGGCGCCGTCGACGCGGAAGGTGCGGACTCCTTCGGGCGCCTCAGCGGCGAGTGCTGCGGCGTCGGATGCCGACACGGTGGGGCGGCCCGAAAACGCGGCCGTGTACGGCGAGAGGCCGAGGCTGTGAGTCGTGGCGGCGGTGATGGCAGCCTGCTCCGGGGCTGCGGGCGCCGCAGCGAGGACGGCGAGGAACGCGCGGGCGGCGGCGATGCCGTCGGCTCCCGCGTCCAGCGTCACCGGCATCAGATCGAGGTACACGCCCTCGAGCACGCTCGACAGATCCTCGGGGCTCAGGCTGTCGCGCCCCCGGCTGTCGACTGTCAGCCACAGGCCGCTCGTGCCGTTGCCCGCGGCGTCGAGGATGCTCTCGTTGATCGCGGACGCGTCGCGCTGGTCGGTGGAGTCGCCGAAACGCTCGGTGACGCGCCACCCCTGGGTGACGTCGCGGACAGGGTCTGCGCCGCGGACGAACGGGAACGAGCCCGGCACACCGGGTTCGGCGGCCTCGTCCTTACGGGTGTAGAGGGGCCGGACGACGACGCCGTCCCGCGTCGGAGTGGACAACAGCGCCTCGGGGCTGTCGGTCAACTCGTCCGGGGTGACGCGCGCCGATTTGGCCAGCACCCCGGCTGCTGCTTTCGTCCAGCGGTCGTACGCCTGGCTCAACCGGGGGTCCACCGGATTCTCACCTGCCGTCATGGGTCAGCAGCCTTCCCTCATACGCGATTTGAAACGTGCCTGAAGCACCTTAACCGATCGATCGCTCGGCCAGCGCATCAGCCTGTGACCTTCATCGTAGGATGAGTGTCGATGCGCCCTGATGCACACGGCCGAGAAGGCTTGACCGAAGAAGCCGTCCCACTCGAAGGTGCGACGGGGCTCAACCCGCTCGACGGAGCGGCGACCGTCGGTCGCTCCCGAGCGACGCGCCGAGCGGTCATCGGACTGATCGGTGTGGTCGTGGTCCTCATCGGTGCCTACTTCGTCCCACTCCCGTCGATCAGCCTGGCGAGGGAATGGTCGGACAGCCTGGGGCCGTGGTTCGCGTGGGTCTTCTTCGGCGTGTACACGATCGCCTGCATCGCACCGCTCCCCCGCACCCCGTTCACGGTGGCGGCAGGCGTCCTGTTCGGACCTGCGCTCGGCTTCGTCGGCTCGTTGACAGCCGCGACACTGGCCGCGGCCGTCGCGTTCGTGCTCGCCCGCAGGCTCGGCCGGGCCCGAGTCGCACCGCTGCTGGCCAAACCCGTGGTGGCGACGGTGGAGAGACGACTCGAGCGACGGGGCTGGCTCGCGGTCGGCTCGCTGCGGCTGATCCCGGTGTGCCCGTTCGCGCTCGTCAATTACGTGTCCGGCCTGTCGGCGGTGCGCCCGGTCCCGTATCTCGTCGCGTCGGTGGTCGGCACCGCGCCGGGCACCGCCGCCGTCGTCTTCCTGGCCGACGCACTGACCGGGGAGACGCACCCGGCCATGGTGTTCGTCTCCGGCGGCCTCTTCGCCGTCGGGTTGGTCGGTCTGGTCATCGACGCCCGCATGCCCGTCAATGAGTGACCCTTGCCCGCGAGGAATCAGGCCTATAGCCTTGTTTAGAGCCATATCAAGCCAGCAAGCCTGATCTACTGCCTTGGAGGTGCAGAACCGTGTACGTGCTCACCGTCGACCAACGTGGGAGCAGAACCGATCGGGACCGGGTCCCCGACATCATCGACCGATACGCGACGGCCCACACTGTCCGCCCGTTCGATCGCACCGCAGGCGACGAAGTCCAAGCGGTGTTCGACGCCGCCGACGAGATCACGGCGATCGCCGTCGACCTCGCCGCCACCGACAACTGGAGCGTCGGCATCGGCGTCGGCACCGTGGATCTTCCACTGCCCGCCGCCACCCGCGCGGGCCGGGGCCGAGCGTTCGAGGCGGCGCGCGAAGCCGTCGAAGCCGCGAAACGCGATCGACGACGGATCCGGGTGGTCGGCTCGTCCGACTGGACCGTCCACGCTCAGACCGCGGCCGGCCTCCTCGTCGACGTCCTCGCGAACCGCTCCGAGGCCGGACGCGAAGCAGTCGCACTCATGCGTACCGGCATCACGCAGGCCACCGCGGCCGACCGGCTCGGCATCACCCCGCAAGCCATGTCGTCACGGCTCGCGGCAGCAGGCTGGGACCTGCAGATTCCCGCCGAAGCCCTCCTCGCCCGGCTATTGACCGAGGCGGACGCACGATGATCCCCATCCCCCTGCTCGCCGTCGCGGTGATCGTCTCGATCATCGGCAGCGTGCTGCGCAGCAGGCTCGTCGACGACCCGCGTGCCACCGATCGACAGGTGCTGGTGGCCGACGGCGTGACCGCTGTCGGCGTCACCGTCCTCCTCGCCGTCGCCGCGATCGGAGCGTGGATCGCCGACCCGGTGACCGGCGGCCCGTACGTCGCGGCCGCGGTACTCACCGTCGTCGCCGCGGCGGCGACGGGCAGCAACGTCGTCCGCCTCGTCCTCGCCGCAGGCGGGATACCCACCCGCGCGGACAATCACGATGATCCGAGCGACGACGAGCCCGACCAGACCCCGCTGCGCGGCGGCCGGATCATCGGGGTGCTCGAACGCGCGAGTGTCGCCGCGTGCCTCCTCATGTCCTGGCCGGCCGGACTCGCGGTGATCCTGGCCGTCAAGAGTCTCGCCCGGTTCTCCGAACTGCGCGCGCCGCGCGCCAGCGAACAGTTCATTCTCGGCACCTTCGCCTCGGTGATGTGGGCGTGCGGCGTCGCCGGGATCGGCTGGTTGATCGCGATGTGACGCGCGTGAGCGTGAGGGGCCCGCACGCGCCGCCACCGCGCCGGGCGTCACCGGTCGGCGTCGTCCGGACCGACGGTCACGAAGTCGATGAGTTCCTCCACGCTCCGCAGCAACGGGACCTCGAGGTCCCGGAAGCTGGACACGCCTGCCAGCACCCGGCGCCATCCGTCGCGGGGAGTCCCCCACCCGAGCTCGTCGCAGATCCCGGTCTTCCAGTCGATCCCCATCGGGATCTTCGGCCACGCGGTGATCTTGACCGACGCGGGCTTCACCGCTTCCCACACATCGATGTACGGGTGACCGCACACCAGGACGTTCTCCCCCACCTCGGCGGTCAGCTTCGCTTCCTTCGTGCCGGCGACGAGGTGGTCGACGAGCACTCCCGCTCGACGGTTCGACGCGGGTTCGAACTCGGCGAGCGCCTCGTCGAGGTTATCCAAGCCGTCGAGGCTCACCACCACGACGCCCTCGGCGCGGAGGTCGTCGCCCCACACCCGTTCGAGGAGTGTCGCGTCGTGGACGCCTTCGACGAAGATCCGGCTCGCACGAGCGGTCCGCGCACGCTGTTTGGGCAGAGCGCGTGACCCGGAAGCCGTCTGGATGCTCTGCGGCGCGTTGGGCCCGCGACCCTTCGGTCGGACGAGCGTCACGGGTTTTCCGTCGATGAGGAATGCGGCCGGGTACATGTGGAACACCCGGACCCGGCCGTGCCGGTCCTCCAAACGAACCATGTCGCCCGCATAGCTGCGTTCCATGCCGACGACTGCGCCACAGAATCCGGTGGCCAGGTCTTCGACGACGAGGTCGCGCTCCGCCGCGATCTCTGGGGCCTTCGGCTTGCTCCTGCGGGGTGAGGCCAGCACGTCGCGGCCGTAACGATCGTCCATCACGGTGCACCACCCTATGGCATGCGGACGACAGGGGGCATGAGGACGGTCAGGCCGGTGCGACTCTCCGCGTATTGTGGACAGGCGATGAGCACTCCGGAAATCACCATGATGCGCGCCTGGCCGACGGCGACTCTCGCCGTGTGGGCCGCCGCACGCGACGCGCAACGCTGCGCGCCGGACGACGTGCTGCACACGTTGCACGACTTCGCGCAAGCCCACGAACTCGACGGCGTCGACGAATCCGGTGACGCGCTCGCCGTGCTCGACGCCGTCGCGGGCAATGCGCATCTCGCGGTCCGCCTGCCGGCCCCCGGCGACGCTCAGGGGCTGCCGCCCGACCCGATCACCGACGCCGCGATGGCGGCGGGCGAAGTCCTCCTGATCGACCCTCGTCCCCGCCCGGCGGCGGGGCCGGTGGACGCGCTGGCGTTGATCGCCCGCGGCACGCCCGAACGCTGCCGGTGGACGCTGCTGCGATCACGGACGCCGATCGCCGTCGACCGGCTGTCCGCCGACCTCCCGCTCGGCGACCTCGAGTACCAGCTGCGCGAGGCGGTCAGCGAGGCCGCACAGATCATCGCGGGACTGTCGGGCATGCGGTCGTCCTCACCTGCCGACCTCCGGGACGCACTGGCCGCGATGACGCAGGCACGTCGCGTCGACCTCCCACCGCACGACAACCCCCGGGTCGACCGCGTGCTCGCGTCGGCCGCACAGATCGACGCGATCGTCGCGTTGGCGGGGACGTCGTCGATCGGTGTCACCGGTGTGCAGCACGATCTCGCCGACGATCGGTTCCGCGCGCTGACCGCGCTCACTCGCACGGCACGCACGGCCGCGATCAACACGTGCATCGTCGACTATCGACGGTGAACGCCCGCACCGCGAACAGCCGGGCCTAGCCGGACCGCGCGGGTCGCTTCACCGGGACGCAGCAGTCGGGTCGACAGATTCGGCCGTCGTCGCCGCACCCCATCGCGGTGATGTCGCCGCCGCCGTCGGCGTACCGTTCGACGATGTCGGCGACCAACGAGACGAACCGCGCCGATGTGCCGACGGTCGGGACACGGACATACTCTATGCCGAGTTCGGCGGCCAACTCGGCGCCTTCGGTGTCGAGATCCCACACCACTTCGAGATGGTCGGACACGAAACCGACCGGACACACCACCACGCGAGACACACCGTGGGACGATAGCGCGCGCAGATGGTCGCAGATGTCCGGAGCGAGCCACGGGATCTGGGGCGGGCCCGACCGGGACTGCCACACCACGTCGAACTCGGTGACACCGACCAGACCCGCGACGGCGGCCGACGCGTCGGACACCTGCCGCGAGTACAGCCGACCGCCGTCGGCGGCAGGGCCCGCCGCTCGGTCGGCGGACTCCGGTATCGAGTGCGCCGTGAACACCAGCCGCGGCGGCGGACCGTCCGGGAACCGGTTCAAACCCTCCCGCACCGCGTCGGCGACGGCGCCGCGGAACTCCGGCTCGTCACAGAACTGCGGCAGCTTGCGGAGCACGACGTCGCGGCCGACGCCGGCGTCGGCGATCGCGCCCGCGATGTCCTCGTGGTACTGCCTGCACCCGGAGTATCCGCCCCACGCCGACGTCGGGAACACCAGGATTCGACGGTGCCCGTCCTCGACCATCGACGACACCGTGTCCGCCGCCAACGGATGCCAGTTGCGGTTGCCGAAATAGATCGGCAACGCCGACCGCCCACGCCCGTCGAGTTCACCCCTGAGCGCGCCGATCATGTCGAGATTCAACCGGTTGATCGGCGACACCCCGCCGAAGTGCAGGTAGTGCTGCACCACGTCGTCGAGACGTTCGGGCGGAACGCCGCGACCACGCGTCACGTTCTCCAGGAACGGGCGCACGTCCTCGGGCTTGTCGGGACCGCCGAAGGAGAGGAAGAGCAGCGCGTCGAACGGCTCGTCGGCCGGTCGAACCTCTGACGCGGTCATGTCAGTTCAGGAAGTCGTCCGGGAACCAGGTGTTGTGGCTCGCGCCGCCGTCGACGTAGACGATCGAACCGGTCGTCGCGGGCAGGAAGTCCGAGAGCAGCGTGCACACGCTGGTGCCGACCACGCCCGGATCGTCGACGTTCCAGCCGATCGGCGACGCACCGTCCCAGTACTTGTTCAACATGTTCAGCTTCTTGGCGTCGTCGGTCGCCGTACCCGAGATGGCTTTCGCGGCAAGGGTCTTGATCGGTCCCGCCGCCACGAGGTTGGAGCGGATCCGCTTGGCTTCGCCGACCTCGCGGGCGACGTACCGGTTCACCGACTCGAGGGCCGCCTTGGCGACGCCCATCCAGTTGTAGTCGGGCAGCGCGGTGCGCGGATCAAAGTCCATGCCGACGATGGAGCCGCCCTCGTTCATCACGGGCAGCGCCGCCCGTGCGAGCGATGCGTAGCTCCACGCCGAGATCTCGAACGACCGTGCGACGTCGGGGCCCGGCCCCTCCAGGAACGGCACCGCGTCCGGGCCCATCAGCGTCTTCGGCGCGAACGCGATCGAGTGAACGACGCCGTCGACGCCCTGCGGGGCGATCGCCCGGACCGCGTCGGCGAGGGCGCCGAGGCTCTCCTCATCGGTGACGTCGAGCGGAATCGCGGGCGGCACCTCCTGCGGCAGACGCTTGGCGATGCGGTCGATGAGTCGCAGACGCTCGGGGATCCCGGTGATGATCACCGTCGCCCCCTGCTCCTGCGCAACCCGCGCGGTGTGGAACGCGATCGACGCGTCGGTAATGATGCCGGTGACGAGGATCGTCTTTCCGTCGAGAATGCCGGTCACGAGATGCTCCTACTCGAGGTGTTGGGGAGGTCGGACGGGTGCGGGCTCAGTGGCCCATGCCCATGCCGCCGTCGACGGGCAGCACCGCCCCGCTGATGTACCCGCCCTGGTCGGAGGCGAGGAAGCTGATGGCAGCCGCGACGTCTTCGGGCTTGCCGGTCCGGCCGAGCGGAATGGCCTGCTTGGCCATCTCGACGTAGCGGTCCTCCATCGCAGCGGTCATGTCCGTCTCGATGAAGCCCGGAGCCACCACATTCGCGGTGATGTTGCGCGACCCGAGTTCACGCGCGATCGACCGGGCCAGACCGATGAGACCAGCCTTCGACGCCGCGTAGTTCGCCTGCCCGGGGATGCCGGACGTCGCGACGACCGACCCGAGGAAGATCATGCGCCCGAACTTGGCCCGCTGCATGCCCTTGGTCGCGACTTTCGCGCAGCGGAAGGCTCCGGTCAGGTTGGTGTCGACGACCTTGGTGAAGCTCTCCTCGGAGAGACGCATCAGCAGCATGTTCTCGTCGATGCCCGCGTTGGCGACCAGCACCTCGACGGGCCCCTGGTGCTCAGCGACCTCGGCGAACGCGCGCTCGACCGATGCGGTGTCGGTCACGTCGCACTGCACACCGAACAGGCCGTCCGGCGCGCCCGAGCCGCGGTGGGTCACCGCGACCTTGTGTCCGTCGGCCGCGAGCCGGCGAGCGGCAGCCAATCCGATACCGCGGTTGCCGCCGGTCACGAGGACCGAACGCGGCGTCTGTTCGGGGGTCTGTGTGGTCTCTGCCATGGTTGATCAACCTATCTCAGGGAGGACGCGACTGCGAACGCGGTCTGGGTCCAGGGCACTCTGGGTCTGCGGGTCTACGGAAGTCTGGGTCTACGGAAGTCTGGGTCTACGGAAGTCTGGGTCTACGGAAGTCTGGGTCTACGGAAGTCTGCGGTTGAGTAGCAAGCCGGCGACCGCGCCCAGTAGAACGATCAACGTTCCGGCCAACAACCACGGACGCGAATTGTCTCCTCGCTGTTTCTCGTAGCCGATCTGCTTCTGCAATGTGTCGTAGACCTTGTTCAGCTCGTCGAGACTCGACGCGGTGAAGAAGTCGCCGCCGGACAGGTTCGCGATGGTCCGCAACGACTCGTCGTCCACCGGGACGCCGACCCGTTCGGTCCCGCCGCCCGGCGCTTCGATGTCGACGGTGCCGTGCAACGTGCCGAACGAGATCGTCGACACCGGTATCTCCTCTTCCTTCGCCTTGCGGGCCGCGGTGAACCCGCCCCGCGGATCGTCCGGACTCTGCGGGACGGTCTGCTTGCCGTCCGAGAGCAGCACGATCCGTGCGGGTGGAGCGGCGTCGTCGCCGCCCAACGCCGCATTCAGCGTCTGGATCAGCTGTAGACCCGCGAAGATGCCTTCACCGGTCGCGGTCTTCTCGGCGAGCTTCAAGTTGTCGAGTGCGGACTTCGTCGCCTCGTGATCGGGCGTCGGCGAGACCAGGGTCGACGCGGTGCCCGCGAACGAGACCAGGCCCAGGTTGATTCCGTCGGTCAGATCGTCGGCGAACCGTTTGCCCGCGGCCTGTGCGGCCTGCAGCCGCGACGGTGCGACGTCTGTCGCCTTCATCGACTGCGAGACGTCGACCACCAGCACGACGGTCGCGCGGTTGCGCGCAACATCGCGTTCGGCGATCGGGCCCGCGAGTGCGATCGTCAGCAGCAGCAGGCCGACGGCCAAGATCGCGAACGGGACATGCCGGAACCTGTCGACTTTCCCGGGCGTCACCGATTTGAGGACGTCCATGTTCGAGAACGCGAGCGCTCGAGCCTTGCGCTTGCGCAGCACGTACACGTACACGCCGACGAGTGCGACGACCAGCAGGATCGACAGCAGCCACCACGGGTTCGCGAACCAATCGCTCATCGGGCGACCCCCGCCGCCATGCCGCGCCGCCGCTCGCCGACGAACCGGACCGTGTCGGAGATCCAGTCGCGGTCGGTGCGCAGCGACATGACCGGGCCTCCGCTGCCGCGGAACGCCCGATGGACCTCGGCGCGATGAGCGCTGGCGGCTGCGGCGAAGTCGGCGCGCAGCTGCGGCGTCGCGTCGACGTCGAGCAGCTCACCGGTCTCCGCGTCACGCAACGTCAGTTGGCCGACGTCGGGGATCTCCATGTCTCGCGGATCGAGCACCTCGACACCCAGGAGTTCGTGGTGGGCGCCGATGGCGCGCAGCGAACGAGTCCAGTCGAGCGGCCCGAGGAAATCGCTGACGACCACCGCGAGACCGCGTCGACGCAGCGGTCTGCGCAGCGCTTCGAGGCCTGCATCGAGATCGCCGCGCACCCCCGGCGCACTTCGTTCGGTGGTGGCGACCGCCTTGAGGAGCTCACGATCGTGGGCCCGCCCCGCTCGCGCCGGGATCCGGACGATGTCGTCCCCAGTCACGATGACGGCCCCGTGCCGGTTTCCGCCGCCCGCGGTCAGGTGCACGATCGCCGCGCACGCCGCGACCGCGAGATCGCGTTTGGTCCGGTCACCCGAACCGAAGTCGAGGCTCGCCGACGCATCGACGACGAACCAGGTCTCGAGTTCACGGTCGGCGATCATCTGCCGCACGTGCGGAGTCGACGTGCGCGCCGTGACCGACCACTCCATCCGCCGGATGTCGTCGCCCGGCTGGTAGGGGCGGGCCTCGCCCGGCTCTGATCCCGGACCCGGGATGAGCCCGAGATGCTCGCCCTGCAGCACGCCGTCGAGCTTGCGGCGCACCGTCAGTTCCAGCGACTTGAGCGCTGCGGTCAGCTGTGGATCGTTGAGCGTCCCCTCATGGAACGACGGGTAGCCGCTAGCGCCCGGCATGGCCCTGCTGATCCGGACCGCTTGTCTGCGGCGCCTGCTGGGCCTGCTGTGCCTGGGCCTGCGGTGCTTGGGGCGCCTGCGCCACCTGAGCCGAAACCGGGACCTGCGCGACCGGTGTCGCACTGACCTGAGGCAGGCCGACCGTCTGCAGGATCCGGGTGATGATGTGCTCGGCGGTGACTTCGTCGGCGAGTGCGTCGTAGCTGAGAACCAGACGGTGCCGGAGCACGTCGGGAATCACCTCGACGACGTCCTGCGGGGTCACGTAGTCGCGCCCGTTGATCAACGCGAGCGCGCGGGCCGCGGCCACGATGCCGAGCGTGGCGCGCGGGGACGCACCGTACGCCAGCCACTGACGGACGTCGGTGAGGCCGACCTCCTCAGGCCGACGCGTGGCGTTGATGACGCGGACCACGTAATCGACGAGCGCATGGTGGACGAACACATTCGCGGCCTTCGCTTGCAGGCGCAACGTGGTCTCCGGGTCGAGGATCGGCGACGCCGACGGCGGCGTGTTGCCCATCCGGTACACGATCTCGCGTTCCTCTTCGACGCTCGGATAGTCGACGAGCACCTTGAACAGGAAGCGGTCACGCTGCGCTTCGGGAAGCGGGTAGACGCCTTCGTTCTCGATCGGGTTCTGGGTCGCCATCACCAGGAACGGCTCGGGCATCGGGTACGTCGTGCCGCCGATGGACACGTGCCGTTCGGCCATGACCTCCAGTAGCGCCGACTGCACCTTGGCAGGAGCGCGGTTGATCTCGTCTGCGAGCAGGAAGTTCGCGACCACCGGGCCGAGTTCGGTGTCGAACTCTTCACGGCCCTGACGGTAGATGCGGGTACCGATCAGGTCGGTGGGCACGAGGTCCGGCGTGAACTGGACACGCGAGAAGCTTCCGCCGATGACCGTCGCGAACGTCTCGACGGCGAGGGTCTTCGCGACGCCCGGCACGCCCTCCAGCAGGATGTGCCCCTTGGCGAGGAGTCCGACCAGGATCCGCTCGACGAGTTTGTCTTGTCCGACGATCACGCGCTTGACCTCGTACATCGCGCGTTCGAGTACCTTCGAGTCCTCGGCCGTGAGTGCCAGGTCCGGACTGTCCGTTGAAGTCAAGCGTTCGCTCCTGAAGATCGGCGTGCGTGGTTCTGCAGACCACAGTAGCGCCTCGGCCGGTGGTGTCCGCCGCTCCACACGCGCAGAGCATCGTTCACGGCGCCGACGGACCGCCGAGCCCACGAGGGCCCGGCAAGCAGCTTGTCTCAGAGGAGGCGGACGACGTTCGGCATGGCGCCCGCGGTCCGGACAGGCGAGATCTTCACGACGTCGCCCGACTGCGGCGCTTCGAGCATGGTCCCGTCGCCGAGGATGAGGGCGACGTGTTGGCTCGCGCTCGGGCCGTAGAAGATCATGTCGCCGCGCCGCATCTGCGATAGCGGAACCTGAGGTCCGGACGTGTACTGGTAGCCGGTGTAGTGCGGCAGATCGATGCCGACCCCCGCGAAGCCGTAGATCATCAGGCCGGAGCAGTCGAACCCGACCTTCTGGTAGTCGCCGTAACTGTCGGCGACTCCACCGTCACGAATGCCGAGGGTCGGGCCGTTTGCATCGCCGCCACCCCACGCGTATGTGACACCGAGCTGAGACTTCATCCGGTCGACGACGAGGTTGATCGCCTGTTCGCCGCGCAGCCCGGGCCGAACTTGGCCGGGTGCGCCGCCCTGTCCGCCGAACAGTGAACCGAGGGAGCCGTTGCCGAGGCGGGTGAAGGTGTTGTTGTCACCCTCCTCGAAGGGGCTGGTGCCGCCGATTCCGAGTTCGTCGAGCAGCTCCGAATGCGGGATCTGTTGATTGCCGACGAGGCTCGCCAGCAACGCCTGCCCGGTGTCGGCGGCGAGGCGCGCTGCCGCCTGGGCGGCCTGTGCCATCGCGTCGTCGCCCTCGACAGGCTTGCTCGGGATCGCGTCGACGGCGCGGCCGAGTCCGTCGGTCAACTCTTTGGGGACGCCCGGCACGGCAGGCCGCTTCGGAGCGGCCGTCGTCGTCTTCGACGTCGGCTTGCCACGCAGCGCGGCCAGCCGCGTGGCGAGCGAATCGCGTTGGTGCGCGAGCTCGACGCGCTGCTCCTGCTGATCGCGGACGGCCGACTGCGCAGCCTTGTACGCGCTGACGGCGTCGTCACGGCGGGCCGACGCGTCGGCCGCCGCGGCGACAGTCTGCTTCTTGGTGACCTCGGTCGCCGCGACTCGGTTGGCCTGCTGATTCCGCGCGACCTGGAGCCGACGGATAACGCTTTGCTGCTGGCGGGTCACCTGGTCGACGGCAGACATCTGCTCGAGGATCTTCTCGGGATCGTCCGACGCGACGTACTTGGTCATGGCGCCCCGGCCGTTGCCTTGGCGGTACACACTCCGTACGAACGCATCGAACTCACGCTGTGCGCGCTCCACTTCGCCGCTGACCTCCTCCAACGACGACTTGGCGCCCCTATTCGCCTCGACGGCGAGCTGTCGGGCGGCGACCGCGTTCTGGAAGTCGACGAGCGACTTGTTCACCGTCTCCTGCTTGGCGGCGACGGCGTCGGCGAGTTCGGTCAGGTTCTGGTCGACGTCGGCGATCTGGTTGATCAGCGCGGCGACCGGATTCGACTTCGTCGGTTCAGCGACCGCCGGACCGGCAGCGAGAAGGGTGGCGAGAGCGAACGCTCCCACCACGCTTCCTCGTCTGGTCCACCGCGTGCCCGCATCAGCTCGCATCTACCGTGCACTCCCTTAACAATCGTCCCCCGCACACCACAAGTGTCCCCTGCACCGTACGTCACATGAGCACCACTGAAAACTGGCTCCAGAGAATTACAAAGGCGTGATTACCTGCGGGAACACGGGTGAGCAGCAGAAAGGGAACGGCCGATCCGGTCGTCACAGTTCGATAACACACAGGCTCGCCGGGGCGAGCGACTGCGACTCGGGCGAACGGCGGGCAGCCAGAGGTCAGCGCGCGGCGTCGGCGTCCGAGCCGGAAGTGCTTGGCGCCCCTGCGCCTGCGTCAGCGTCCAGTTCGGTGTCGTCGGACGACTGCTCGATCTCGTCGGCCGTCGTTGTGGTGGCCGCGCCTCGACGGCTCAGCAGCCGCGCCGCGACCGCGCCGACGATGACCACGACGATGAGCGCGATGGTGGCCAACGTCCAGTCGACGTTGGGTTCGGTGGCCTTCTCGTATATTTCACGCGCGGCCTGCGGGACGGACACGCCCGTGCTCTTCTCTGCCGTCGCGTCCTCGATCTCGACGCGGCTGAAGTCGGTGGAGCTGGTGCCGATGCCACCCGGGCCGAAGACCAGGACGGTGCCACCGGTGGAACTCTGCAGTTGGTGCGCGATGTCCCGATAGACCGTGAACGGCACGTAATTCTTGTCGGTGACCAGGATGAACAGGTCGTGTCCTTCGGACTTGGCCTCCTTGACCAGTGCCGTCAATTCCGGAACCTGATCGGCCGGTGCCGAGACACCTGTCGCCTCCAGTTGCTTCGTGATCGCGGCGATGTCCAGATCGGCCCACGCGTCAGCGGGGCGTCCACCGACCGGGTCGGGAGCGGCGACGGTGAACACGACCGGCTGCGGACTCATGCGCGGGCTTCCTCATCTCAGAACATGCCCGTTCCGGGCATGGGGCGAACAACTGCCGCGTTGACAATACGGCAGGGATGATACGGCCAGGACTGCGACGCATCTCACCCGCAGGTGAATTCGGCGCGTCGACTCCCGGTTCCGTGCAAACCAGTACGTTTGTACTGCTAGGATGGGAGCCGTAGCGACACGGCAGAGACCCGGCCGGCCTCGCGACACTTCACAAACTTCCGGGGACGCAGCCCGTCGCCGGTCAGCCCGAACAGAGTGGAGCACACATGAGCATCAATTCATTTGGAGCCCGCGGCACGCTTGAGGTCGGTGAGAACTCGTACGAGATCTACCGTCTCAACGCAGTTCCCGGCACCGAGAAGCTGCCGTACGCGCTGAAGGTTCTCGCCGAGAACCTCCTGCGCACCGAGGACGGCGCCAACATCACGACCGAGCACATCAACGCACTCGCCAACTGGGACCCGAGCGCCGATCCGAGCATCGAGATCCAGTTCACCCCGGCCCGCGTACTCATGCAGGACTTCACCGGTGTGCCCTGCGTCGTGGACCTCGCCACCATGCGCGAGGCGATCACCGCCCTCGGCGGGGACCCGAATAAGGTGAACCCGCTGTCCCCCGCCGAGATGGTCATCGACCACTCCGTGATCCTCGACGTGTTCGGCACCGCCAACGCGTTCGAGAAGAACGTCGAGTTGGAGTACCAGCGCAATGGCGAGCGCTACCAGTTCCTGCGCTGGGGCCAGGGCGCGTTCGACGACTTCAAGGTCGTCCCCCCGGGCACCGGCATCGTCCACCAGGTCAACATCGAGTACCTGGCCCGGTCGATCATGGTCCGTGACGGCAAGGCCTACCCGGACACCTGCGTCGGCACCGACTCGCACACCACGATGGAGAACGGCCTCGGCGTCCTCGGCTGGGGCGTCGGCGGCATCGAGGCCGAGGCCGCGATGCTCGGCCAGCCGGTCTCGATGCTCATTCCGCGCGTCGTCGGCTTCAAGCTGACCGGCGAGATCAAGCCGGGCGTCACCGCGACCGACGTCGTCCTGACCGTCACCGACATGCTGCGTCAGCACGGTGTGGTCGGCAAGTTCGTCGAGTTCTACGGCAAGGGCGTAGCCGAGGTGCCGCTGGCCAACCGCGCCACCCTGGGCAACATGAGCCCCGAGTTCGGTTCGACGTGCGCGATCTTCCCGATCGACGAGGAGACCATCAACTACCTGCGTCTGACCGGCCGCGACGACGAGCAGCTCGCGCTGGTCGAGGCGTACGCCAAGGAACAGGGCATGTGGCACGACGCCGACCGCGAGCCCGCGTACTCGGAGTACCTCGAACTCGACCTGGGCAGCGTCGTCCCGTCGATCGCAGGCCCGAAGCGCCCGCAGGACCGCATCCTGCTGTCCGAGTCGAAGATCGCCTTCCGCAAGGACATCCACAACTACGTGGAAGAGGGCAACACCGCCGAGCACACCCAGCTCGACGAGGCCGTCGAAGAGTCGTTCCCGGCCTCTGACCCGGTAGCCCTCTCGTTCGCCGACGACGGCGCAGTGGACGTCCGCTCGGCGGCCAACGGTGCCGAGGGACGCCCGTCCAAGCCGATCAAGGTCACCACGGCCGAGCACGGCGAGTTCATCCTCGACCACGGAGCCGTCGCGGTCGCGGGCATCACCTCGTGCACCAACACCTCGAACCCGTCTGTCATGATCGGCGCTGGCCTGCTCGCTCGCAACGCCGTCGACAAGGGCCTCACCTCGAAGCCGTGGGTCAAGACCAACATGGCTCCGGGCTCGCAGGTCGTCACCGACTACTACGAGAAGGCCGGCCTGTGGCCGTACCTGGAGAAGCTCGGCTTCTACCTCGGCGGTTACGGCTGCACGACCTGCATCGGCAACACCGGCCCCCTGCCGGAGGAGATCAGCGCCGCGGTCAACGACAACGACCTGAGCGTGACCGCTGTGCTCTCGGGCAACCGCAACTTCGAGGGCCGCATCTCCCCCGACGTCAAGATGAACTACCTGGCGTCGCCGCCGCTGGTGATCGCGTACGCTCTGGCAGGCACGATGGACTTCGATTTCGAGTCGCAGGCCCTCGGCCAGGACACCGACGGCAACGACGTCTTCCTCAAGGACATCTGGCCGTCGGCGCAGGAGATCGACGACACCATCAAGAACGCGATCAGCCAGGACATGTTCCGCAACTCCTACCGGGACGTGTTCGCCGGTGACGAGCGCTGGCAGGGTCTGAGCACCCCGGAGGGCGATACCTTCGAGTGGGACGACAAGTCGACCTACGTCCGCAAGGCTCCGTACTTCGACGGTATGACGATCGACCCGGAGCCCGTCGCCGACATCACGGGCGCTCGCGTCCTCGCACTGCTCGGCGACTCGGTCACCACCGACCACATCAGCCCGGCCGGTCCGATCAAGCCCGGCACCCCGGCCGCGCAGTACCTGGACGCGAACGGCGTCGCACGCAAGGACTACAACTCGCTGGGCAGCCGTCGCGGCAACCACGAGGTCATGATCCGCGGCACGTTCGCGAACATCCGTCTGCAGAACCAGCTGCTCGACGGTGTCTCGGGCGGCTACACGCGCGACTTCACGCAGGAAGGCGGCCCGCAGTCGTTCATCTACGACGCGTCGGTCAACTACAAGGAAGCCGGCATCCCGCTGGTCGTCCTGGGCGGCAAGGAGTACGGTTCGGGCTCCTCGCGTGACTGGGCAGCGAAGGGCACCGTCCTGTTGGGCGTCAAGGCTGTCATCACCGAGTCGTTCGAGCGCATCCACCGCTCCAACCTCATCGGCATGGGCGTCGTCCCGCTGCAGTTCCCGGCGGGCGAGTCGGCCAAGACTCTCGGCCTGGACGGCACCGAGGTGTTCGACATCGAGGGCATCACCGCGCTCAACGAAGGTGTTACCCCGAAGACGCTGAAGGTCACCGCGACGCGGGAGAACGGCGAGAAGGTCGAGTTCGACGCGGTCGTGCGCATCGACACGCCTGGCGAGGCCGACTACTACCGCAACGGTGGCATCCTGCAGTACGTCCTGCGGAACATGATCAAGAGCTGACCGGGCGAGTGCAACGACGGGAGTTGTAACCGATGCCACGGGTCAGCGATGACCGGCTGGCCGCGGGGGGGGGGGGGGGGGGGGGGGGGGCGGGGGGGGGGGGGGGGGGGGGGGGGGCGGCGGGGGGGGGGGGGGGGGGG